>CALCNX010000091.1 GCA_937899715.1 uncultured bacterium
AGACGACCAACATCCAGATTTGGTCTTGTTTTTAAGCCTTTTGTCGTGTACTTAGATTTCCTCTACTAATAGCGGTACACGACGTGGCAATATCTATGTAAGTACGGACTTAGGTAAAACATGGCAAGACAGACGCATTGCCGATGCACAAAATGTGTCCTCGCTTGAAATTGTCGGGAATACCATTTTTGCCGGAACCAGCAATGGTGTGTATATCTCAACAACGCTTGGAGAAAAGTGGGATAAGTTCGGATTACAAGGAAAATACGTTGACGCTGTCACAATGGTCAATGGTCTAGTGTGCGCCTCCGTGGACGGTGAAGGTGTATTTATGAGTGATTCCGGCTATTGGTGGCTTTCATTAACCGATAATTTACCGGCAAGCGGAGATTTCGTTTCTGCATTGTTTGTTCATAATAACCAATTACTTGCTTCACTTTCAGCTGCCAATGGCGTATGGGCATATTCATTTACTACCACCAGCGTCAAAGACTCAAAAAATACTTCAACTGTAGTCTTAGGGCAAAATTATCCAAATCCTACTCACGGCGGGGCAACAACTATTCCTCTCAGCCTCCAGAAGTCGGAAACAATTCGTCTTGTCATCGTTGATGCACTTGGACGCACGGTGAAAAATATTCTTGAGAATGAAGTTATGCAAGCAGGAGCGCATCTGCTCAATGTTGACCTACAAGGATTACCTATTGGCGTGTATCATTACCAGCTTACTACTTCCACAGGTATTTTGCGAAAGAGCTTGGTTCACCAATAGGAGTAGAAAGCATTATCAAAACGTTGTTTCTATGGCTGTCTTTGTTTCTCAAAGGCAGCCCTTTTTGTTTGCGGAATACGCCTACATTGGGTATGGAAACTTGGATTTGAAAAGTCGAATGCTTTGTAAGCTGTGATTTTTTTCCTATATTGGCGGAATGCCTCACCGCTTTGCTTCCATATTGCTTTGTTTGTGTCTTAGCGCAAACACTCTTGCTCCGTTTTCCGACGGTACGGAAATTGAGCGGTTTTCGCGCCTTGTTGAGCATTTTCAAGAGCATCAGCAGCGAGAAACGATAAGTTTTGTCAATTTTCTGTTTTTGCATTACAGTCCTTTTTCTAAACATTTAGCTTCTTCGACCGACGAACACCATTCGTTGCCGTTTCATGCACCGCTCTCTTCTGCGCATAGCGCTATTAGCTCGTATTTCCCTGTAATAGCGAGTTGTACGCTCATTATTGCTGTTCAGACATTCCAAACATTTCTTCCCGTCGCGCCACGCTCCCATGCGTTTCTGCTCTATACCTCCATCTTCCAGCCACCTAAAGTTTCGTAATCCTCTCTCCGTGCTACATTTTTTGCTCTGCTCACTATGAATACACTCTGCTTGAGGTATTTCTTTGTGAACATGGCTCTGTGATTTTTTCAGAATACACTTACTCTGCAAAGCAAGTATTTACAACTCTTTGCGGCTATTCTGAGCGTTGCCACGTATCCTTTTACCATTGAATTTTTTCTATGCTTGACCGCATTATTTCTTTTTCTATTCGCAATAAGCTCATTATTGCGATGCTCACGCTTGCGCTTGTGGCGTGGGGCTTGTATTCGGTGATACAACTGCCGATAGATGCTGTGCCGGATGTAACGAATAACCAAGTACAAATCATCACTCGCAGTCCGTCGCTGGCGGCGCAGGAAATTGAGCGGCTTATCACGTTTCCGGTAGAAAATTCATTGGCAACTATCCCCGGACGTGAGGAAATACGCTCCTTCTCGCGCTTTGGCTTGTCGGTTGTTACGATTGTTTTCAAAGAACACATTGATATTTATTGGGCGCGGCAGCAAGCCTCCGAGCGCATCAAAGAAGCCGCTTTGCAGATTCCGAAAGGGATAGGCTCGCCGGAGATAGCGCCCGTTACAACAGGGCTGGGGGAAATTTATCAATACGTCCTGCAGCCAAAGCATGGATTTGAAGATACATTTTCCTTGATGGATTTGCGTTCTATCCAAGACTGGATTGTTCGCCGTAGGCTGCTCGGTACCGAAGGCGTGGCGGACATTAGTAGCTTTGGCGGGCGCTTGAAACAATATGAAATTGCGCTCAATCCCGACCGCCTCCGCGCTTTGAATGTCAGCACAGGCGATGTATTTACTGCATTAGAGCGGAACAACCAAAACACAGGCGGAGCGTACATTGACAAAAACCCGCAGGCGTATTTGATTCGCACGGAAGGCATGGCGCGAACCACCGACGACCTCAGTAAAATTGCCGTCAAGACCCGTGCAGATGGCATTCCCATTCTCATTCGAGACGTGGCGACGGTGCAATTCGGTAACGCAATTCGCTATGGCGCAATGACGCGGACAGTAGCAAACGAGACGAAGAATGGCGAGGCAGTGGGCGGTATTGTGATGATGCTCAAAGGTGAAAATTCCTCGAAAGTGATTGCAAATGTGAAGGAACGTATCACAGAAATTAACGCCTCGCTGCCCGAAGGTCTCGAAATCATCCCGTTTCTTGATAGAACAAAGCTGGTAAAGAGCGCCATTGCAACTGTGGCAACGAATCTTGCTGAAGGCGCTTTGATTGTGGTCTGCGTTCTTGTGCTTTTTTTAGGCAATGTTCGTGCGGGCTTGGTGGTAGCTTCTGCCATTCCGCTTTCGCTTCTTTTCGCCATTTCGCTAATGAACCTCTTTGGTGTGTCGGGTAATCTCATGTCGCTTGGAGCTATTGATTTTGGTATTATCGTGGATGGGGCGGTGATTATTGTGGAAGCTACGCTGCACCATCTTCACGAACCAAAAACATTTGACCGCTTAAAAAAGCGCCTCACCCAAGCTGAAATGGACGACGAAGTCTATCATTCAGCATCAAAGATTCGTTCCTCTGCGGCTTTTGGAGAAGTGATTATCCTGATTGTCTATCTGCCCATTCTTGCACTGGTGGGCGTGGAAGGAAAAATGTTTCGCCCGATGGCACAAACAGTAGCATTTGCGATTCTGGGCGCGTTTATCTTATCGCTCACCTATATCCCAATGATGTCATCGCTTCTTTTGAACAAAACGCTTTCCACAAAGCAGAATGTTGCCGACCGAATGATGGCATTTTTCCGGCGCGTGTATT
Organism: uncultured bacterium; assembly: GCA_937899715.1. Taxonomy (GTDB): domain Bacteria; phylum Bacteroidota; class Ignavibacteria; order Kapaibacteriales; family UBA4661; genus PH2015. The sequence goes on from CALCNX010000091.1 coordinate 3,117, forward strand.
TGCCAGTGCTTCTCTGGGCGCTTGACCGCAAAATTATTGTCGTGGGAGTGTCGCTGGTGCTCTTCGTCGGCGCAGTGGCGCTTTTCCTTTCGATGGGCGGAGAATTTATCCCGACGCTCGACGAAGGGGATTTTGCCGTTGAAACCCGCACCATGACAGGTTCATCGCTTTCGCATACGGTAGAAACGACCTTGCAAGCGGGTAGAATTTTGACGAAGCAATTTCCTGAAGTTACGCAGGTTGTTGGCAAAATTGGCTCCAGCGAAATTCCCACCGACCCCATGCCCATCGAAGCTGCCGATCTGATGATTATTTTGAAGCCACATGGCGAATGGACAAGCGCTCACTCGCGCGATGAGCTTGCCGAAAAAATGCAGCACGCCCTTGAAGTGATACCCGGCGTGGAGTTTGGCTTCCAGCAGCCAATTCAAATGCGCTTCAATGAACTCATCACGGGTGCAAAGCAAGACGTGGTGCTGAAAATTTACGGTGAAGACTTGGACGTACTTGCCGAACAAGCTGCAAAAGTAGGAAAAATAACGGCTGGAATACAAGGCGCGACAGATTTGTACGTTGAGCGCGTTACGGGCTTGTCACAAATCGTTGTGCGGCTTCAGCGTGAGGAATTGGCACGCTTCGGCGTGGCGGTGGACGACATCAATCAGGCAGTTCGTACCGCATTTGCAGGTGAAACAGCGGGGCAAATGTTCGAGAACGAGCGCCGATACGACCTTGTTGTGCGCTTGGACACCGCGAACAGAAAAACGCTTGAGGACGTGCAAAATCTTCTGATCACCACACCAAGCGGTAATCATGTTCCCTTACGGCAGCTTGCTTTTGTGCGCTTAGAACTTGGACCGAATCAAATCCAGCGTGAGGATACCAAGCGTCGTATTATGGTCGGTTTTAACGTCCGCAATCGTGATGTGGAGAGCATCGTCAATGAACTCCGCAGCAAAATTCAAGCGCAGGTGAAATTGCCCGTAGGGTATTACATCACTTACGGCGGCAGTTTTGAAAATTTGGTTGAAGCGAAAAAACGCTTGTCCGTTGCCGTGCCGATAGCGTTGTTGCTCATTTTCACGCTCTTGTATTTCACTTTTCGCTCGGTCAAGTACGGGCTGCTTATTTTTAGCGCTATTCCGCTTTCGGCAATCGGCGGGGTTGTGGCACTATGGCTGCGCGGAATGCCGTTTTCGATTTCGGCAGGTATCGGGTTTATCGCGCTTTTCGGCGTGGCTGTGCTGAATGGTATTGTGTTGATCGGTTATTTCAATCGCTTGAAAGAAGAAGGCATGACCGAACTCCGCGAAATTGTCCTGCACGGTACAGCAATGCGCTTGCGTCCGGTGCTGATGACGGCTGCCGTGGCTTCACTCGGCTTTTTACCGATGGCAATTTCCACCTCGTCCGGCGCAGAAGTCCAGAAGCCGCTTGCAACGGTCGTTATCGGCGGCTTGGTTTCGGCAACGCTGCTGACGCTCATTGTTCTGCCGGTGCTTTATATCCTCGTCGAAACGTGGTCGGAGCGGCGAATTATCCGCAAGGCGTACCGTACCGAGGCAAATCGTGAAAATGCAGGGCAAGCGGATAATTCTGCAACCGCTCTTGTTCTTGCTGTGCTGTTTTTGTGCGGCACTGCGGCATCTCGCCCCGTTTTTGCACAAGTGCCAAGTAGTGAAGCACCTTACAGCCTAACACTGGAACAAGCCGTTGAACGGGCAATCAAGCACAATCCCGCTCTGCAATCAGCAAACACGGAAATTGACCTCCAACGCGCTCTACGACGCACTGCAACGGATATCGGTAAAACAAATGTTACCCTCATGCTGGGTCAGTACAACAGTTTTGCACAAGACAATAACATTACCCTCACGCAAACCATTCCCTTTCCGACTGTATTCACAAGCCAAGATGTGCTGGGCGAGGCACAAACTCGCGGTGCAGAACTGAAGCGTACTACCACACAGAACGACCTCGTGTATGCCGTGAAATCAGCGTTTTATCAAATTGCGGTACTGCGCGAGCGTGAACGGCTTTTGCATGAGCAAGACAGCATCATTGCTGCTTTTGTGAAAGCAGCCGACAAGCGGTATCAAGCGGGCGAAACGACGCAGCTAGAGGCTTCGAGCGCTGCCCTGCAAGCCTCTGAAGTGAGCGTCGCGCTTCTTCAAACCCGCGCCGATATTCACACAGCGGAGCGGCAGCTACAAACGCTCTTAGCAAGCGACTCGCCGCCCAGCATTGTTCAGCCTGCACTACTCAAGCGGGTGCTGCAAATACCAAGTGATACTGTAGCCTTTGCACGAAACCCGCTCTACGCTTTTATGAAGCAGCACGTTGAGGTTGCACTCGCCGCTAAATCCGTAGAAGCCGCACGAATCCTGCCCGACCTCAGCATTGGCTATTTTTCGCAAACCTTGATTGGCACACAAGATGGCGGGCGTGTTTTCGGAGCGAATGACCGTTTTTCGGGCATTCAACTTGGGGTTGCTGTACCGCTCTGGATTGTGCCGCAGCTTGCAAAGGTTGAAGCCGCATCGCTTGCCGCCGACATTGCCCACACCAATGCGGAGGTGTACCGATTGCAACTATCGGGCATTTTTGCCAAAGCAGTACAGCAATTTTTGAAATTTCAGTCCAGCGTGGCGTATTACGAACAAAACGCTCTGTCCCAAGCCGCTTTAGTACAAGCCACAGCACAAAAATCGTACGAGCGCGGCGAAGTCGGCTACATGGAATACTCTCAAAGCCTCGCCCGTGTCATCACGGTCAAAACAAACTACATAGAAGCGTTGGCACAGTACAACCAAGCCGTTCTCACACTCGAATTTCTTGCCGGAAATGATGTTGTGCCAACCAAATAACCATCAACAATTATTCTCATTCATACCATGAACTCATACCACAAACACCCGCTTTATATCATGCTCCCGGGCATATTTGCTTTGACAATGCTTTTTGCGTGTGGCAAAAAAGATGCTCCGGCGGTTGCCGAAAAAACCGCTCCGCAAGAAGAGACAACAACAATGGTCGAACTAACAAGCGACCAATACACAATGGCAGGCATAGAACTTGGCAGAGTAGAAACCAAAAATCTGGGCAGCGTTCTGGCATTGAACGGAATGCTCAGTACACCGCCTCAGAACGAGGTTTCTGTTTCGCCGCGTATTGGGGGGTATATCCGCTCTACAACGCTTTTGCAAGGGCTTCGTGTTCGCAAAGGGCAGACTCTCGCTGTACTGGAGCATCAGGACGTGATAACGCTTCAGCAAGAATTTCTCGAAACGCGCAGCCGACTGGAATTTGCCGAAACAGAATTTAAGAGGCAAGAGGCGTTGCAAAAGGAAAATATCAACGCCGTAAAAACGTTTCAGCAGACCACTACCGACTTCAAAAGCCTCAAAGCACGATTGTATGCGCTCAAGCAGCGTCTGTTGCTTATCGGTATCAATGCCGATGCGCTTCAAGAAAGCGGCATCACAGGCACGTACACCATCACCTCGCCCATAGACGGCTATGTAGCGGAGGTCAACATCACGCTTGGTAAGTTTGTTTCTCCCAATGATGTGGTGTGCCGCATTATCAACAACGCACACCTGCACGCCGAGTTGACGGTATTTGAGCGCGATATTGCTAAGATTCGGGAAGGGCAGCGCGTCCGCTTTACGCTTGTGAATGAGCAGGAAGAGCGTACAGCAACGGTCTTTATGATTGGCAGAGAAATTAGCAAAGACCGTACAGTCCGTGTGGATGCCCATTTGGACAAAGAAGACACACGGCTTCTGCCAAATACAGCCTTGTCGGCATTGGTCGAACTTGGCGAACAGCCAGTTCCCTCTGTGCCGGATGCTGCGCTGGTAAGCGCCGGCGGCAAAGAATATATTTTTACTATGGCGGATGAATCGTCCGATAAAAGCAAGACTGCCGACGGGAAAAGTCGTGCTGAAGGTTCCGCAGCGAAGCATTTTCATATGATAGAAGTCAAGCGCGGCGCGTCCGTCGGCGGTTGGACGGAGGTTGTACTGCCCGCGTCCTTTGACACAGCAAACGCGAAAATAGTCGTGAAAGGCGCATATTCTCTCCTCTCAAAGACGCAAGGCGGTGAATGAGGCTTCGAGGGCTATGGCACAATACTCATCTGCCGCGCAAGACGGAAACTTGGGGTTTGGACGACGTAGATGTACATTCCTGCCGGTAATTTCGTCACATCCAGCGTGAGATTGTGCTCTCCGGCGGGCAGTACGCCCATATCAAGTCGGTCTATTTCATCGCCAAGCATCGTGAAAATACTTACACTCACATTTTCTTGCTTGGGAAGACCAATGGCAAATTGTGTTTGCCCACTTAATGCGGGATTGGGATAATTTTGTTCCATGAAGTAATGAAGCGGCGCACGGGCTGTTTTGAGGCGTACTTCTGCATCGCAGCGTGTACTTTCCACCCGCACAAGTGGCTCACCCTGACCCGTGAGAAGTAACGCCTCCTGCTGACAGTAGCCTTCCAAGACGAGTGTGTCAACGTAACTGCGCTCTTCCAATGGCGCAAAGCAGACGCGAAGAATACTTTTGCTTCCGCCACCGCCGTCAGGGGCAATCATCATCGGGAACTGACTCTCGCTCGTGCTAAACCACCTGTTCCCTCGTGGCACAAAGCGCTCCAGCGTGTAGGGCTTGATGCCAACATTGCGGATTTCAATTTCGCGGCAGTCCAGTGCAGTAATTGCCACGCCGCCCCATTCGCCCGTTGCGCCACGCTCGTTTTTGGTTCGCACAATTTCCAGCGTGAATCCCTGCACAGTATCGCGCACGACAGTTCTATTTCCTGCCGAATCAATAATGGCAAGCGCATACACCGCATCACGACGAGGATTTGGGATGCTGATAATCACGCGCATATTAAGCGTAGTCGTGCCCACCTGCTCTAGGCGTGTTGTGCAGTTGACCAGTTCACCAATCGGCTCCACTCGCGCCACACCGGAGGGAAATGGCTCTATGTCCTGAACATTCAGGGTAACTGTTCGAGTACAAGCATCACGTAGGCTTGTAACCGTAGGTGCAGTGCGATCTTGACCCGCTTCCACAATGAGACGAGTAACAGTGCGGCTTGCGCACGTGGAAATAAGAGCAATTGTGCCGCTATACGTACCGTCATCGGGTGCGTCCAGTGCTACAACGATTGTATCCCTTCCAAGCGCAGGCAACACAAGTGGTAAGGCGGGCGTAAGAATACGAAACTGAGCGCGATTGCTTGCGCTGTTCACAAGATTAAAACCTGTGATGGTTTGTGTGGTTGTACCGTAATTCGTAATCGGCAAGCGGAAGGTGCGGCTTGTTCCTGTGGGCATAGTGAAGCGCCGTTCTTCCACGGTCGAGCTTGCATTTTGTCCTTCTAATGCGACGGTGAATCCCGGTATAAAGAAGCGTCTGCGCGTTACAAAGCCAATAGAATCACGTGCTTCAAGTGTAAATTCACCGTCTTGGAATTGGTTCTGCAAAGCGGCGCTGAAGTGTACGCTGTCTGCATAGGGCGTAAATGCAGCAATGTTCACATTGACATTGCGCGGGGTAAGCGCTTGCACAGAGGCGATGCGGGAATCGGTCAGCAGCGTGTCATAAACGACACCGCTTCCACCGAAACAGGTATCGCGCCATGCCAAGCGTGGTGCATCGCGGTCGGGAGCAATAATGCGCAAGCGTCCGCCGCCGATGTAACCGTAAGAATTAAGAATACCATAGCCATAGACGTATAGAGCGAAAGCGCTGTCGCCGCGTGCTGTGTGGACTCCGGGACCAACGCTAAAATTCGCAAACGAATAACCGGAATTGACGATTGGTGTGAAGCGTGAGGCATCAAGCGGGATATTATCCACCATGAGTGACGTTAGCCCCGAACCGCGATTGGGCGCGATGATGGTGATAAAATGGTCTTCAAAGACCCGACCGCGACTGGAGGGGCTGGCAACGCCAAGGTTCTGAGGGTCAAACGCCTCAACATTGATAAACCTGTACGAGCGGTCGTATTGCTCAACCTGCGGTATCAGCAGCATAAAGGGGTCGCCAACAAACTTTGCTTCCAGAGTTGAGGAGGTTTTTTTGTACTGCGCCACAAGAATTTGATCACTTGCCGTTATCCATGCGCTACTCATGAGCGACGCTTCATAGACCTGTCCGGCACTCAGCGTGGTAAGCGGTTGACCATTGATGAACACTTGAGTATTGTTGTACGCAGCGATAACGCGGAATAAATCTGTCCCAACGCCGATTTCGTCCCGTGCGCGGAGAAATGGCGTGATAAAAGCACTTTTGCCCCACGTTTCCAAGCCCGGAAGCTGCTCCACAAGGTGGTCGCGTGTCCAGAGGCTTGGGCGAAGTTCGACCGGGAGCGTCGTGCGTTGGTGTCCGGCAAAGACCGCAATGGGTTTTGTGGCAGAAATGCGTGTTCCCGAAAGGTCTGCTATCCCACCCGCAGCACGTGGATCGGCTTGGACAAGATACGATTCTCCCTCATTCAGGCGAATAACCTGCGGGTTTGTTGTTCCGGCAACAAGCGTCGGCACAGACGGCACTATGCGTACTTCGGTGCCATTTTGCGTAGCGACGATGGCAAATTGAGATGGCGTACTGACTTCATCGCGGCTATTCGGCATGAAAAGCAATCCGCGTGCGTCGCTTTTGTACGCCAAGACCATATACTCCACGCCAAGCGAACTAACGGGGAGCGCCAAAAAAGCATCACTGGTGTAGAGTGCTTGGTTCAGCCCATAGACCGTTACCTCGTCATTCGCCGTTATGCGAAAGGACTGCCGCGCAATCCGCTCCGACTGCGCTCCGGCAGAATCAAAGCGGTCGCCCGTGTAATATCCTTGCAACTCAACGCCTTGATAATGAACGCGAAGGGTATAAATTTGGTTGGGATTCGTGATGGCAAAGGGAACATTTACCTCACCGCCGGAACGGTTGCGATAGCGAATATTGCCGCTCGTGGGAACATCGCACGTTACATACACATAAAGCGAATCGTTGAGGAACGAAGTACTACGACCACCGTCGTGGACGTTGGGCATAAAGGTGAGATAAAACTCACGACCGCGACTGGTGCGATTTTGCGAAGCAGCGTTGTTTTGCGCCAGTGCGCTGTTGCTTACGCCGCATAGTAGCAACAATACCGACGATATAATGAGGGAAGATTTCAACAATGTAACCATGAGAGAGGTATTCGTGGAAAAAAATTGTGAACGTCTTCGCATTTAATACGACACAGAAAACTGGCGAGTCATTCTGGTTTGAGCGGTTTGCACTTGATACCAATAAATGCCCGGTTTCAGACTGGATACGTCCAGCACAATTTCATGCTCACCTGCTTGAAGCGTACCAAGGGAAAGGCGGTCAATTTCTAATCCAAGCATCGTAAAGATTGATAAAACGACCGAAGATTCAGATGCCATGCCGATTTTGAGCGTTGTTTGCCCGTTAAAAGCAGGATTCGGATAGTTTTGCTCCATGAAGTAATTGAGCGGTGCGCGGGCAGTGCGGAGCTGTACGGTCGCATTGCATCTGCTTGTATCGGTGCGGATAAGCGGCGTTCCGCGTCCCGAAAGCGTTAGCACTTCCTGCAAACAATAGCCTTCCACCACGAGTGAGTCGGTGTAATTCGCCTCTTCCAACGGTGCGAAGCACACGCGCAGGAACGAACTCCCACCTGCAGGAATAGTGAGGGGGAATTGGCTTTCACTAATGCTAAACCATCTGTTTCCACGTGGTACGAAGCGCTCCAATCGGTACGGCAGTATTCCCACGTTACGAATTTCAACGCTCTGGCAATCAAGGCTTGTAATCGGAACATTACCCCAGTTTCCCGTACCGCCGCGTTCATTCATGGCACGCACAATTTCCAGCGTGAAGCCTTGCACAATATCGCGGACAACTCTGCGGTTCCCTGCGGAGTCCGTGAGAGCAATCTCATAGACGGCATCACGGCGGGGATTGAGAATGGTGATAAGAATTTCACGAGTGAATGTAATGCCCGAAGTTGCGCTTTGCGGTGAGATGGTGAGTGTGCAATTAACGGGTGAGCCAATGATTTCGATATTGGCTATACCCGATGGGAATGGCTCTGCATCTTGCGCACGAATTACCACGCGCCGTGCACACACATCACGCTCAGTTGAAACGGTCGGTGCGGTTGTATCTTTACCTGCTTCCACGAGAATTTGTGCCACCTGCCGCACAGCACAGGTATTTCCAAAGGTTAGTGTAGCGCTATACTGACCGTTCTGTGAAGCATCTAAGGCAATGATCACCGTATCGCGTCCTTGCGGGGGAAGCGTGAGCGGAAGCGCGGGCGCAAGCAGGCGCATCAGTGCGGAGTTCGCGGGATTATTTTGCAGGAGAATGGAAGTGATTGTTTGCGTCGTTGTGCCGTAATTCACAATAGGCAGGCGGAAAGTGCGGCTTCTGCCGGATTCCATCGTGAAGCGAAGTTGCTGTGCGGTTGCGCTGGCATTTTGCCCCTCCAAAGCAATCGTGAATCCGGGTATGAGAAAGCGTCTGCGCGTTACAAAGCCCGCAGAATCTTTTGCTTCGAGCGTGAACTCACCATCTTGCAGAGTGTTCTGAAGCGTAGCGCGGAAACGTACGCTGTCAGCAAAGGGTGTAAAAGGCTCAATCGTTACGTTTACATTACGCGGTGTGAGCGCTTGAACGGTTGCAAGGCGAGAGTCCGTTAAAAGCGTATCATAGACAGTGCCGCTCACACCGAAGCATGTATCGCGCGACACAAGTAGGGGTGCGTCGCGGTCGGGAGCAATAATCCGCAAACGTCCTCCACCCACATAACCATACGAGTTCATCTCACCATAACCATAGACATAAATAGCAAATGCGCTGTCGCCGCGTGCTGTGTGAACACCGCCCGGTACAGAAACGTTAGCAAAGGAATAGGTGCTGCCCTGAATAGCTTGGAAATTACCTATCGCAACAGGTTGCTCGTCTAAACGCAAGCTGGCAAGCGAGTTTGTGGGGGCTACGATGGTAACATAATGCTCGCTAAAGACCTGTCCGCCCAGATTACGGTCAAAAACCTCTGCGTTGACAAAACGATAGGAGCGGTCATACTGCTCCACCGTTGGCACGAGCAGCATAAACGGGTCACCGATAAGATTACCGCCACCGGATGTTTTTTTGAATTGTGCGACCAGTACAACATCGCTGGCTGTGATAAGACCTGATGCGGTAAGCTGTCCTTCGTAAAATTGTCCTGCATTCAGCGTCGCCAAAGGCTGCCCGTTCAAGAAAACACGCGTGGTGTCGTAAGCGGCAAGGACGCGATAAAGATTTGTTCCTGTTTCAATCTCGTTGCTACTGCGCTGCAACGGCGTTAAGAACGCCCTTTTTCCCCACGTTTCCAGTCCGGGCATCTGCTCGACAAGGTGGTCGCGCGAGGCAAGGGTTGGCTTCAATTCGACCGGTAGAGCGGTGCGCTGATGCCCTCCAAAGACAGCGATAGGCTTGGTGGCGATGATACGGGAACCGGTCAAGTCTGCCAGTCCTTCGCGTGTACGTGGGTCTGCTTGCACAAGGTATGATTCTCCTTCGTTCAGCCGCACACGGAGCGTGGCGATTGTTCCGCCAAAAAGCACAGGATCTGTGGGGCGAATCACAACATCGGTACCGTTTTGTGTAGCAACAATAGCAAATTCCGATGGTGTACTCGTTTCGTCGCGGTTACTTGAGGTGAAATTTTGCCCACGAGCATCGCTTTTATACGCCATGACGAGATATTCGCGACCAAGTGCCTTTGTGGGGAGTGCTAGAAACGCATCACTTGTGTAAAACCCTTGATTTAAGCCATAAACCGTAACGTCATCGTTGGCGGTAACGCGAACGTATTGCTGTGCTACACGCTCGGATTGAGAATTGGCAAAGGCAATAACATCCCCGCTTCCCGAAAAATACCCTTGCAGTTCAATATCAAGATAGTATAAGCGATGTGTATATACCTGATTCGGGTTGGTGATGCTGAAAGGAGCTGACACAACTCGTCCAGCGCGGTTGCGGTATTGAATGACACCGCTTGTGGCTGTTTCCGATGTGATGTAGATGTAGAGCGTATCGGTAACACCGCCTTGCCGTCTGTCGTGAACATTCGGCAGAAATGTCATGTAGAAATCGCGTCCACGACTGGAACGATTCCCCGACGGCATGGTCTGGGCTAGGTTTTCAAATGCGGTGAATAAAATCATGCTGAAGAAAACCAGAAAAAAATATACTATCCTGCGAGTGTTCATAGACTGGAGAGGAAAGGAAGAAGTACAAGACGAAATAAAAAAACTGCTCTTGAAACTACCGTTTAATTGGCATTAAAAATCTGTATCGCTCACCACCAAATTTGGAAAAACCTCACGGATATACAACAAAAAACCGCATTAAAAGAGTTCCTGTTCAGATTTTTATTGTAAAAACTCAAGTGAATGTGTCGCCAAAAGTGCATACTGCAAAGAACAGCAAAGGCATACACTTCGTTACAGCCGAAAAAAATCATAACAAAAAATATCCAAAATTCCCGAAAGAATACTATTTTGAGCGAGTTTTAGGACGGTATTTGATGCTCTGACTTTGATTTTATCACCCTCTAGTATTGGAAACGCTGATGATTCGCCGCGTAGCATTTTCTTTTCTCGCTCTCTCTTGCGCATTTCTGAGCGGTTTGGTTATCACCTCTGCGCAAAAAAGTCCCGATGCTCAAGTCACAGAGCGTGTTCGCGGTCTCAACCCCACGAAGCCGCTCTCGCAGTACGTTTTTGAGGCGTGGCGCAATGACAACGGCTTTCAGCAAAGTGGCGTTCGGGCGCTCTACCAGACGAGTGATGGCTATTTGTGGATAGGTGCTGCCGAAGGCTTAGTGCGCTTTGACGGCGCGCGATTCGTGACCTTCGATAAATCCAATTTACCACTCAAAAGCAGTGCAATTCTCTCGCTCTTGGAAGACAAATCCGGCGCGTTCTGGATTGGCACCGAGCAGGGTTTGCTTTGCATACGCGAGGGCAAGTTTACGCTCTACACCACAAAAGAAGGCTTGCCGGATAATGTGATTTTTGCCCTGACCGAAGACACCCAAGGGAATGTCTGGATTGGGACGGAAAACGGGCTAGCAATGTTTCAAGGCGGGCGATTCACAAAGTTTACAACTGATAACGGTTTGACGAGTACGACTATTTTGTCGCTTACATCCGACCTCAAAGGCGGTATTTGGGCAGGTACAAGCGGTGGCGGGGTCAATCATTTTGAAGCGGGGCGTTTTACGCCATTTATAGCGATTGAAGGGCAATTTCGCCCCTACACCCTTGATGAAGGCTTGGTCGGCGATGGCGTTCATGCGCTTCTTGCCGATAGGAACGGAACGTTATGGATAGGCAGCGACGACGGGCTTTCCAAGGTACAAAATAATGCTGCGGTATCCTTCTACAACACGACAAAGGGCTTGACAAAGAACGACGTGCGTTCTCTTTCTCTCGACCGCGAAGGAACGCTGTGGATAGGCACAAACGGCGGTGGCGTTTGCCGGCTGACCAGTGCCGCAGAGCTTACATCCTTCACGTCGCAGCAGGGCTTAGGCTCGGATGAGGTGTTTGCGCTCTTGGAAGACCGCGAAGGGGCGCTCTGGATGGGTACAGACGGCGGTGGCATTGGGCGATTCAAAGACCGCCGCTTCAGCGCATACACTGCTAAGGATGGGCTTTCTAATAATAACGTCAATGTTGTGGTCGAAGGTGGAGACGGCTCCATGTACTTCGGCACGAACGGTGGTTTGAATAAATTTTCAGCAGGTTCGTGGTCAACGATAACCACGCAACAAGGGCTGGTGAATAACGCTGTAACGGCGCTCTGGAGCGACCGATTGGGCAAATTGTGGATTGGCACAGCCAATGGCTTGCAAAGCATGAAAAACGGCATATTTACGACCTATACCACCAATGAAGGCTTGCCTAGCAATCGGATTCAATCGGTGTATGAGGATTCCGACGGCGCTGTGTGGGTTGGCACGGAAAGCGGTGCCGCCAAAATGATGCTCCAAGGCGCGTCATTAGGTACGTCTCTGGGCGCTCTGGCGGGAACCTCCACCTCCGCATCGGTTGTGACCTACACCATGAAAAACGGACTTGGCAGCAATAACATTTACACGATTTTGCAAGATTCACGTGGGACGATGTGGTTCGGTACGCATGGCGGCGGCTTGGCATCATTAAAAAATGGAAGTATTGCCAAGTACATGATACGCGACGGTTTAGCAAGTAATTTCATCTGGTCGCTCTATGAAGACCGCGATGGTGTGCTGTGGGTGGGTACGGGCGGCGGCTTGGCGCGGCTGAAAGATGGTAAATTCTTGACGTTGACAGTCCGTCAGGGCTTGTTCAGCGATGTGATTTACTCTATCCAAGAAGATGATGCCGGTTGGATGTGGATAAGTTGTAACAAGGGTATTTTTCGGATGCGAAAACAAGCGGTGAACGACGTTCTGGAGCGCCGTGAGAAACGCGTGGCGTGTATTGCTTACGGCGTAATTGACGGCATGAAGTCGGCGGAGTGCAACGGTGGAACACAGCCCTCGGTCTGGAAAGCACGAGACGGGCGCTTTTGGTACCCGACAATTAAGGGCGTGGCAGTGGTAGAGCCGCTCACAATACCGTACAACCCGCTTCCGCCGACGGTCATTTTGGAACGGATTATTGCCGATGGCAGCCTTTTGCGTTTGCCGGGAGTGGCTCAGTTCCAGTACACCGATGCTTCCACGAAGGACACATTTGTGGCGGACTCATCGGCGATAGCGGTGAACGCAGACGGCAATCGCGTTACCGAACTGCCACCGGGAATTGAGAAATATGAATTTCAGTACACTGCCACGAGTATGCTCATGCCGGAACGAGTGCGATTTAGGTATATGCTGGAAGGGTTCGATGACGATTGGGTGGATGCCGGAACACGCCGCAGCGCTTATTACACGAGCCTTCCACGCGGAAAGGAATATCGCTTTAAGGTGATGGCATCCAATAACGACGGCGTTTGGAATGAGACGGGCGTTTCGACAGCATTTTACCTAAAGCCTTATTTCTACGAAACGCCGTGGTTTGTGGGTTTATGCGCTTTGGCTGTTGCGGCGGCGGCGTTCGGATTCTACCGCTTCCGTATGCAACAAATTCGTAAGCGCAATGAAGAACTGGAGCGCATCGTGCAAGAGCGAACTGAGGAAGTACGCCGTCAAGCGAAAGAAATTGAGCGTGCAAACGGTGAATTGAAAGAGACGAATGAGCGTTTATCGGTGGTGAGCCGAATTGGGCGCGAACTCACGTCGTCGCTTACGACCGAAACGATTACTACTACTGTCTATCAACGGCTCTACGAGGTGATGGACGCGACGATTTTCAACATTGGACTGTACCGCTCCTGGAAAGAAAAAATTGATTATCCAATGGCGATAGACAAAGGAATGCGCCTGCCTTTCTACGAATGTGATATAAACAACAAGAACCAGTTTCCAGTCTGGTCAGTCGAAAACGGGAAAGAAATCGTGATTCAGGATACTGATAAAGAAGCACGTAACTTTATTCCTGATTTCCGCAAGACCATCAACCCGCTTGAGGGTTTAACGCCGGAACTTGACGGTGACTATGCGAAATCACTGATTTATATGCCGCTTATCGTGCGGGGCGAGACGATTGGCACACTTTCGGTGCAGAGTTACAAAAAAAATTCGTACTCTCAGAACCACGTCGAAATCGTGCGGATGCTGGCAAACTACGTGGCTATTGCCATCAGCAACGCCGAGCAGTTCGAGGAACTACAACGCAAGCAAAATATTATCACGGAGTTTAACAAGCACATCACCGATAGTATCAACTACGCAAAGCGTATCCAAACAGCCATGCTGCCGGATGCAGACCATATCGGGCAGGCACTTTCGGATTACTTTATTCACTTCAAACCACGCGACGTAGTGAGCGGTGATTTCTACTGGTATTGCGACAAAGGCGAGCAAATATACATTGCTGCTGTGGATTGCACGGGACACGGCGTTCCGGGCGCATTTATGAGTCTCATCGGTAATTCTTTGCTCAATGAAGCGGTGAACGTCCATGGCACTCCGGGACCAGGCACGCTGCTTTCGGAATTGCACAAAGGCGTACAGCGCTCGCTGCGCCAGACTGAGACCAATAACCGCGATGGAATGGATATAACCTTGTGTATGATTGACAAAAAGCGTCGTGTGGTGGAATTTGCGGGCGCAATGAACTCGCTATACATTATGAAAAATGGTGAATTTGTAGAATTGAAAGCAGATAAAAAGCCGATTGGCGGCACAGAAACCGACGAGCGGATATTCACGAATCACAGTATCTCGCTGGACGATACACCACCCGGAAAAACAATGCTCTATCTCACATCCGACGGTTACAAAGACCAGTTCGGTGGCGAGAAAGGCAAGAAATTTTCCTCGAAGCGTTTTGTGGAAGTGCTTCAGCAAATCTACACATTGCCTGCCGCGGAACAGCGTCAAAAGCTGGACGACACGATGAAAGAGTGGATGGGCGAGCAGAAGCAAATTGATGATATGCTGGTAATTGGTGTTCGCGTCTAAAAATACCGGGAGTGGTCAAATTGTAATTATTGAATCTGTTTTTTGCGCCGTTGCGCACGGAGTTTTTTTATGATGATACAGGAAAAAGCACACGATAATTCGTACAAACGATTTTTAGCGATGGATGTTGGCATAACGATTGTAACGTATGAAGGCGTTTGCTCGCATGAGGTCGTCGTTCAGATTGGTCAAGAACTGGAACATCTTCTTGCGGCAAGCACTGGTGTGCGGTTCAAGAAAGTGTTCGGTGTTTTTATCGAACTTATTCAAAATATCAAAAACTATTCTGCTGAGACAGTGCTGGCTCAAAATGGCACAGAATGTGGCGTGGGCATTATTCGTGTGAGCGAGGAAAGCCTGTGCTACACCGTCACGGCAGGAAACTGCATACGCAAGGATGACGAGAGTCGCATAGAGGCAAAATGCGCCGCCGTGAAGCACATCCCCACTGCCGAATTGCGGTCACATTTCAACGAGCGCATTAGGTTGAAACAGGAAAGTACAAGCAAGGGTGCGGGTGTGGGGTTCTTGGACATTGCCATCAAAGCCGGAGGAAACTGGGAATACGAGTTTCATCCCGTCAATGATGACTTTACATTTTTTACTATCACGGCGTATATTGCCAAAAGTAAAATTGCAGAAGAAGACGCGAAAAGCGCGTAAAATCAGGATTCAAATCAATTAAACGTTTCATTTTTACTATTTCCCAAAGGCTTATAATGGAATCTGTATTTCTGGAGAAAACCACCGAAACGCCGAGTGTACGAATGGATGTGCAAGGTGGATTTATCGAACTTGAAGGCAATTCGTATCCCGAAAATGCGTTTGAATTTTATCAGCAAATTTTTGACTGGATTGATGCGTACTTTGCGCAAGGGGCAGACCGCATTCGTGCTGTGTTCCGATTGAATTACTTCAATACCAGTTCGGCAAAATGTATGCTGAATTTTATGACGCTTCTGCAAAAATATCATGGCGACGATAAAATGATTACCGTCGAATGGTATTACGAAGAAGATGATGACGATATGCTTGAAATTGGCAAGGCATTTTCGGTTGATTTTACGATGCCATTTCAATTACTGTCATTTGTCGATTAACCCTTCACCGCGAAGAGCACAGTTGCTGTTTACGGAAAATTTTGCCCCAAAACACGAGGTATTATGCCGCATTTCACCATACGCCGACTTTGTGCACAATGTATCATGCCACGCATTTCGGCGGATGAATACTACGATCCTGTGAAGGGCGACGCTGTTCGTAAAGCCCTCCACTCCTTGATTCAATCGGAAGGCATTGGTGGTGTGTGCGTTTTTGCAGGTGATGCGCTCGAAACCGCACAAATGCTGCAAGAACTTCAGCAAGTTGCCGCACGAGCACAGCATCCGCCGCTTCTTATCAGCGCCGACTTCGAGTATGGTATCGCCATGCGGCTTTCGGGCGGTACGGCGTTCCCACACGCAATGGCGCTCGGAATGGCGGATAATCCGGAAATGACGGAAAAGGTCGCACGTGCCATTGCACTTGAAGCAAAGGCGCTTGGTGTTCATTGGAACTTTGCGCCCGTTGCTGATGTGAACTCCAATAAAAACAATCCTATCATCAACATTCGTTCTTTTGGTGAAACGCCCGATGTGGTCACGCGCCATGCGAACGCGTATGTGCGCGGCACACAGGCGGAGCGCGTTCTGGCTTCAGTAAAGCATTTTCCCGGTCATGGCGATACTATCGCGGATTCTCACCTCGAAATGCCCCGTCTTTCCTTCGACCGCGAGCGCTTGTTGGCGCTTGAGCTTGCACCGTTTCGTGCTGCTATCGCTGATGGTGTGCGCTCGGTGATGGTTGGGCATCTTGCAGTGCCAGCATTGGAGCCGGATACAGATTGTCCAGCGTCGCTGTCGAAGAACGTGATGACACGACTCTTGCGAGAGGAACTGGGATTTGAAGGGCTGATTGTGACGGATGCTCTGGATATGAAGGCAATAACCGACAACTTTAGCGCTGAAGATTCAGTGGTTTTGGCGTTTTCCGGCGGGGCAGACGTTGTGCTGCTGCCGCCCGACCCGCTTCGTGCCTTAGATGCGCTCGAAGCCGCTGCCAACGAAGGGCATATTTCTAAAGAAAAACTTCACGCCTCCGCTCGAAGAATACTGGAAGCGAAGGAATGGTGCGGCTTGCTGACGATTGAAGCCCCTACTGATGGTAATGCTTGGACGATAGAACGGCTAGAGACCACGCAAATCCAACGTATTCGCCGTCGCGCAGACGATGTGCCGGAAATCAGCAAGCAAGACCAAAGCCTTCTGGCACTAGATGCAATGAAGCCTGCGTTGCGCTGGTTTGGTGATAAAACAGCCTTGAAGCCGTTAGACAAATTTCAGCAAATTGCAGGATTTGCGTTTGTAGAAGACCGTGACATTCCGTCGGCAACAAATTTCTTTCGTTATCTGGCGCAAACCTATCGCGCGGACTGCGATTTCGCCTTTCTGGATGTTGATGCTGAAGAAAGTGATATTGATGAACTCATATCGGGAACAAGCGATGCTGAAGCGGTTGTGTTTGCTGTCTTCGCGAGAGCACAAGCCGATAAAAGTTCCATACGGCTGCCGGATCGATTTGAGGCAATGGCGCGGCGTTTGTCGATGGGCAAGCCGTCGGTGGCTGTGCTCTTTGGCAATCCATATCTGAGAGAAACTTTTCCTGCAACGGCATTTTTATCCACGTTTTCATCCTCTGAGCCAGCTCTTGGTGCGGCGGCGGCGGAACTTCTTCTGCCAACATAATTCATTTTCATTGTCCGAACTATGCGCTCTGTCTCTCATTCGACCAGCCCGCTTTGCGCAATGCACACAGTACATCGTTGTACTTTCTTGACGATGCTTCTGTCGTTGGTTACACTATGGCTTTATAGCCCGCAAGGTGCATCGGCGCAGGGATTTAACTGGCAGTATTCATCACGGTTTCCCACTGAGTATCCGACGCTTTTTGTTGGCGTCTTTGGCGGTTATTCGCCATACGCACTCAATAACGCGAAATTACCCTACCGAGAGCCTTTGGCAAGCGGCGGAACGTGCAATTGTGCGGAGTTTACGACTGCTTTGGGGCAGGAATGGCGTGCGGGTATTATGGCAGAGAAGTGGCTTGAAACGGGGAATATCGCACTATACGGTGCATTAACCGTGCAGAACCAACTAGAATCATTTTTTAGGGATGGCGACACTACTAAAGGGGTCGTCAATCCGAGCGTGAACAACAAGGGTACATTTACCACTCGATATCAATTTTCTGATACTCTTTGGCAAGTCGGTTTGGAGGGGGGAGTGAAATATAAGTTCTACCCGCTTCCGCTCTTTGTAGCGTTAGGCATAAGCGGGGCATACATTGTGCAGACACATCTCGGACTAATTGAAGTGGCTACGAATCCAAGTTACAATTACCCAGTAACGCTCAATTCCAATTTTGTTCGATTGAATCCGCTCAGTGTGGCAGCAACAGTACGCTTGGGTGCGGATGTATCGCTTGCAAAAGGCTTGTATGCCACGCCGGCGCTGTTTGCAACATGGCAATTTCGCGCTATGGATTCAAATCCGTGGACACGCCTTGCGCTGGGCGTACACGTGGCGCTATTATTTGGCTTGAGAGTCTTTCTTTGTTTGCCTGCTTTCTCTTGTCAACCTTCCCACCATTTAGTTCGTCTAAACCATATTGTTCCCGATTCGCGTATTCACGACGTTTTCATGGCACAACTGCACACGCTTTCCGATGAATCCAATTTAATAGAACGCATGAAAAGCAGTGATGCAGTCGTGCGCAATGCCGCTTTCCGCGAGTTTGTGCGCTTGAATATGCGACGTGTGTACGCACAGGCATACCAACTCTCCGGCAACAGCGACGATGCAGACGACCTCACGCAAGAAGTATTTGTGCGGGCGCTGGAAGCACTGCCTCGTTTTCAGGGCGCTTCGGCATTGGCGACGTGGTTGCATCGTATCACCGTGAACTTGCATATTGATTTCACCCGAAGCGGTCGGTATCGCTACGCGGCGGCGTGGGACGATGCACGCGACAACGATGCGACGCACACACTTACCACGAGTGCCGCGCCACTCCCCGACGCAAGCACGGACGGTGCTTTTCGGCAAGCTCATTTTGAGAAAGCGCTTGGTATGCTTCCTGCGCAACAGCGCACCGTTGTTGTGCTGCGCTATCTGCAAGAATATTCACTGGAAGAAATTGCAGAAGAACTTGGCGTAACCTTGGGAACGGTTAAAACACTGATATTTCGTGCTGTGCGGGGCTTGCGCAAAGCTCTGCGCATCTACGAACGAGAATTTTCCACGACATCATTTTCCCGGATAAGCAATGAAGACAAGTAAAAATTTGCAAGACGACCAGCAAAACAGACATCTCCGCACCGAATGTCAGGCACGTATGATGGACGCTTTGGGGCGGAATGATGCTGATAGACTACCCGAAAGCGCACAAGAGCGCCTTGCAGAGCTTTTCACTCTCTTTCCCGACTTGAAAAAAGAGTACGAAGAAATAGAGATGACACTTGGCGTGATGCAATCTTCTTCCATGCCTCCGTCGCGCAGTAATGAGGAATGGTCAGTGCTGGAACGGCGTATTCTTGCTCGTGTCGGCGCAGAAGCACCGACAGATGCTGTATCATCTGATTCGATACCGCAGCGAACCTCCGCCATATTTGCCCTGTACCCAATTTCGCTTGCTATTACACGAGTTGCGGCTGTTGCGGCGATTTTTCTTGGCGGGATTTTTCTTGGAAGATGGTCTGTGAGCGGCGAAGCATCGGGCAAGCAGGATAGGGTAACACTTGCTCAAAACACTGCCTTTGAACATCGTATTTTATCACAAGGCGAAGCACAAGAGACTGATGCAGAGCATTTTCTCAACGACGCACATTTGCTCATGCTGGGTGTAATGTCTATGAACGCTGAGTGTGGTGTGGCGAACCCAAAAACGCTTGTCGCGCAGCGTGAACAGTGTATTGTACTGATGGCACAAGCGCAGGAACTGCGCCGAACACTCTCTCCTGAGGAACGGCAGCGCCTGGCACACGTGATTGTTCAGGTTGAATTTGCTCTTGCCGAGCTTGCCGGAACGCAGCCTGCGGCGGTTAATGCCTCCATGATTCGGAAATTGCAATCGCACACAGATGATGCGCTTTGCGAGGTTTCCGCAGCATTAGCAACAACACGTTCACCGTGACGCATTTGACGAAGAATACTGTTTTCACTACAATTCGTTGTATCTTTGTGGTACTCGTTCGAGAACTAATTTTTTTGTCAACCTTTCCATATTTCATTTCGTCTAACCAAGAGTTTTGATAATATTTTTTTCTTTTCATTTACGAAGCGCTATGAATACATTCACAAAAACACTGACTACATCTGCTGTTGCCCTCCTTATGGCAGCAACCGCCTACGCACAACCCAAAATTGAAATCAAAGGCGGGGACACATATGACTGGGGCAACGTGACCGACGTATCGAAGCCGCTTGCAGGGCAAGTAGAAATCAAGAACACCGGCGATAAAGATTTGGTGATTACGCAAGCAAAACCGGCGTGTGGTTGCACTAGCGAGGCTCTGGAACGCAGTAATATCAAGCCGGGCGAGTCAACAACGCTTAAATTCACGGTGAACGTCGGCTCGGCAAGCGGACAGCTCATGAAATCCATCACTATCAGCAGCAATGCAGCACCAGATTCCGTCAAAGTGCTGTTTTTGAAAGCAAACATTATGCGCCTCATGCAAGTTGATCAATTTGTGTCATTTTATCCAATGTATGTCGGTAAAGAGGCGACTGGTGTAGCAAAAATCAAGAATAATGGTGCATCTCCAGTGAAGTTGCTGGAATTTACTGGCAACAACGGTTTAACTATTGCCAAAAAAGCACCTATAACCGTCCCTGCGAATACGGAAATTGAAATTCCGGTGAAAGTCGTTGGTCCTGCACAGCCCGGTCCGTTCTATGGTCAGGTTCTTGTTAAAACTGACCACCCCGACCAACAGTACAAACTGCTTGAAATTCGTGCTTACGGCGAAAACAAGCCTGCTCCAGCAGCAACACCACAATCGTCGCCAGCGATGCTTCCAAGCGGTGGCACGAAATAAGAATACGCTCTGATGAGGAGTTTGACTCGCTCGAAGCAATTATACATGAAGTGCGATATATCAATTTATTGATGTATCGCACTTTTTTCTTGCACGGTTGAAACTTTTGTGATAGTTTAATCGTAAAGCTACGATAAACGATTTAGAAACTTTTTCTCAATACCATGACACGCACAAAAACAGACCTTTTTACGTCGGACGAAACCCGTCTTGCCGAACTCGCTAAAGCGCTTGCGCATCCGGCGCGTATTGCGATACTGAAGATGCTTGCCACAAAAAATTCCTGCATCTGCGGAGAAATTGTGGATGAACTTCCGCTTGCACAAGCAACAGTCTCGCAACACTTAAAAGAACTCAAGAATGTGGGGCTTATCAAAGGCGAGATTGATGGACCCAAAGTATGCTATTGTCTGAATGAAGACGGCATTAAGGAATTACGCTTGCTCTGGTCTGCTCTGGAAGCAAACGTGATGGCAAAATGTTGCTAAATAAATTGTTGGTAAAAAAAATCGTTCATGACCACTAGAACATCATTTTTCGAGTACTACTCAATAATTTTACGGAGAAAACAATGACACTCGGATTTGTACAACCAAACGACGCAGCGAGTATTTACACGCTCTTACAGGAATCGGGATTGCCCGTGAACGATCTTACGCCGGAGCACTTACAGCATTTCTTGGTGATGAAAGAAGGTGAGGCGGTTCTCGGTGTGGCAGGTGTGGAGCGGCTCGGCTTGCATAGAGGACTCATTCGTTCCCTTGCCGTCTCGCCCGCACATCGTGGAAATCGCATTGCGTCTCAGCTTTACGCTGCAATCGAAAATCACGCTTGCTCAATAGGGCTGCGTGAGGTTTATGCGCTAACCACAACGATTGAAGAATGGCTTGTGCGCTTAGACTTTGAGCGCGTTGAGCGGAGCGAGGTTCCCGATGATGTGCGCTCCACAGCAGAATTTACGGGATTGTGTCCCGCTTCCGCAGTTGTTTTGCGTAAGGTTTTACGTGTTCCGGCGGAAAATGCACCGAATTTGTATGTGTGTTCGTGACTGAGCCAACACCCGATAACTATTTTTATTCAGCATCTTTTAATATCGCTATGGAAACACTTTATTTGGCAGCACTATTCTGTCTCATTTCTTTTGCTGCGCTTGCGATGATTGACGGCTTCTATTTGCACATTTGGAAATATCGGCTCTATCTACATAAAGAAAGTGAGATTGAACACTTTATGCACACAGTTCGGGCAATTATTTTTCCGGGGATTGTTTACTTCTTCTTTTTGCAATCCAATAATAATACAGCATTTACGGTAGGGTTGATTTTAGTCGGACTTGATATTTTGGTCTTGGCAGCAGATGCTTACCTTGAAAAGGATAGCAGAGCATTTATGGGCGGTTTGCCGCGTTGGGAATATATTCTTCATTTATTTGCTAACGGCTTTCATTTTGCTACAATTATACTGTTTTTGGTCGTGAAAACCTCGGTAACATCGTCGGCACTGGTTATCATACCGACAGTACCAAGTGGAATTTTTCACAATATCTTTTTTGAGTTAGTGAAGCAAACTTTACCGGGAAGCATAGGATTGGCAATTATCCACGTGGCTGTGATGCTTACACCATTTCAACAAATGTTTCACAGACTTCAGCAATGCTGCGGCAACCACACAACCGTGAGTGAGAATGGCTGATAATGCCTGACATAACAATCTTCGGCACACAGGTAACCATAAATTAACGTTTACAATTCGATTCCACATTGTTTTCAGCGCAAGCGAACCATTAATTCTGCGTTTGCGCGAGGAATTTCTATTACCATTTTTGAAGGAATACTGCCATGAATACAACTCTTGCAACCACCCCTGAAGCGCTCAAAGCGCTTGTACAAGAAAAATACAGTGCTATTGCCGAAACTGGCGAAGGCTGCGGCTGTGGCCCCACGTGCTGCAGCATCGCATCGGATGTCAGTTTGCCGACAGTAAAGAATGAAGAATCTGCTGAAGCGAGTTGCTGCGCCCCTACGTGTTGCAGCGATACTGCCACCGATGGCAGCATACCAACAGTGATGAATGAGGATTATACCCAGCTTGCGGGATATGTACCCGATGCTGATTTGGCGCTTGGTTGCGGCATCCCAACGCAATTTGCGCAAATTCGCTCTGGCAATACGGTCGTTGATTTAGGCTCCGGTGCGGGCAATGATGCTTTTGTCGCACGGGCGCTTGTGGGCAATAGTGGGCGTGTGATTGGTGTGGATTTCACAGAAGCAATGATTGCGAAAGCACGAGCAAACAATGCGAAAATGGGATTCGCGAATGTCGAATTTGTGCAGGGTGATATTGAAAATATGCCGCTTCCAAGCGACGTGGCGGATGTGGTCGTGAGTAATTGCGTTTTGAATCTGGTGCCAAACAAACACGCTGCTTTCGGCGAGGTGCATCGTATTATGAAGAGCGGAGCGCATTTTGCGGTATCGGATATTGTCGTGAGCGGTACGCTGCCCTCAGGGATTCAACAAGCGGCGGAGATGTATGCGGGGTGCGTTTCGGGAGCAATAGCAAAAGCAGAGTATTTAGAGATTATTGAGAAAACAGGTTTTGCGAATGTATCGGTACCCAAAGAGCGTGAAATCCATCTTCCCGACGAACTTCTGCTGCAATATCTCACTCCGGCAGAGTTGAAGGATTACCGTGCTTCCGGTGCACGAATTTTGAGCATAACGGTCTATGGAGAGAAATAGCGAAAATAACAAAATCAATCTCACTGATATTCTCAAAATTTATTGCGCGTCAATGATTTGGAGGTGTGATTCTTGAATAGCAGTGCTTGACAAAGACATATTGAGTTACTTTGATGTGCTAGTATCATAGTCGCTTTCACAGATTACACGGATACCCCTGAAGAGTAAACCATCTGTATTTTTTTTATGCTCTTCAATATCCGTGTAATCTGAGTAATGTTTTTCAATCTGCGTCAAAAATTCTCATTTTCTAATTTGTATTCATAGAAGTGGTATAAGGTCTTTTTCAGCACTCTGCACGTCAGATTTGTTGAAGTTGCCTCTTCATATATTCCTCACAAATCATTCTAAAGCCCGTTTCAGAATCAGTTTCCTACAAAAAGATAGTTAGCATTATCGCCCAATGACGGTGATTTACATAAATTTTGTCCTCAAAATATTTCTTCTAACCAAAATGAAAATATCTATTATCCGCACCAGTATCATCTATATAGTGCTTGTATGTGCATCATATATAGTAAGCTCAACACTTTGCTTCGGACAAGTTTTTCATCCTCAAGAACCTACTTCGTTGCACTATAAAGAACTTCAACAATACAGTTCACTTCCACAAAATAGGTCAGCATTAGACACTCTCAAATTTCCTTTACATGAAGCTAATGAGACTGGTTTAACATATACACTATGTCAGACTTATTATTTGAGTAAACAGCAAGTAAACACTTTAAAAGAGGCTGTTACCTATCCATCCAATAGTTCTGTTCAAACGCGTGCTGAACTTGATTATTTGCTGAAACTTCAGGCACAACGCACACCAGAGCAAGAAAAAAGAGTGTTGCTTCTGGCGGATATTGGCTATCTACCGCATCTCAATCTATTAACGAACCATCCTCAGCATAATGACCAGTTGAAAGACCTTTTTTTTGAAGGACGTACTATACTTGGATATTGGTGTTCAGTTGAGAACTTTCCACGTCTTGGCTTGCTGTTAAAAAATGCTATGCTAGATATGCGTGTCATTGAATTCTCAGTAAAGTACACACACTTACGACCCCGACCCTATCATCTCGAACCTCGTTTGCAGCCAATGGCGCGAATGCAGTCGCCATCGTTTGCCAGCGGTCACACGTTGTGGGCATTCTTGCAGGCATATCTTTGGAGTGAAATTGTTCCCACAAAACGGGCAGCATTTCTTGAATTTGCCGAGGAAATCCGTCAGTCGCGTGAAATCATGGGCATTCATTACCCCAGCGATAACGAAACTGCTCGAATACTCTCCTACAAGATGATAACACTCTTTATGAAAAACAAAAAATTTGCGCAGGATTTACGTAATGCTAAAACGGAATGGCAAGCAAAATCGCTAGTATTGCAGAAATAATCCATATTCAGAAACCTTAAAATTCTGATTAGGTTAGACTCAGATTATCCGAGCTTTTTTAGAGAAATGATTATAAACTTAATGCCAACCGAAATACCTAAATACTTTAGGTGCGATAACTCACAAAATCTTCTAAAAAATTAGGTAGTTTCAGACTACTTCCCATAAACTTATATCTAGGAGAATAAAATTATGGAAGTAATAATAACAGCTGATAAAACGACAAAGCATCCTTGTTTACCATCAACTGTAATCTGGCTGAATCGAACAGCGCTGTTCATCGTTTTCTTTTGGTTCGGAATGTTAAAGGTAGTGCAAATAAGTCCTGCTGAGGCTCTAATAAATCATCTGCATCAACTTACTATTCAGCATCTTATCGGCATCAGGGACTTTCTTTTCCTATTAGGAATAGCTGAGTGTATAATTGGAGGATTATGGCTCATACCCAAATTGACTAGATACACGGTGATAATTTTTCTTGTGCAAATGCTAACTACTTTTCTACCTCTTGTCTTGTTACCGAAGGAAACATGGAATAATATCTTGGTGCTTTCGCTTTCAGGTCAATACATACTAAAAAATATTGTACTGATAGCCTCTGCATTTACCATTTATTACGATTGCAGAATTATAGGTTGGAAGTGCAAAAGGAACAAATAGTAAATAGTATAAAACAGACAAATGCAGTCACAAACTAGATAGAATTCCCAGCACCTTGCAACGATTATGCTTATTGATTTAGTTTTCTAATATACTTAATAGGAATTTACTGCGAATGTCGTTAATTTGTACGCCAATGAATAGTTAGTATTCATGCGGTCTTTGAGTGTACCCTCTCCAATCAAGGCTACTGCGATAAATTCCTATTTTTCACGTTTTTGAAGGATAAACACTATGCAATGGTTACGTTGTATTGCAGTTTTAGCTTGTGCGATAGGCTTCGTACATCTTCGCTCGGAAGCGCAAGTAACTTCCTATACTCTACAGACCTCCACTGGTGGAGCAAGCGCGTACACGCCGCTTGTGAACGGTACGGTTGTTGCATCCGGCACCCAGATTGACGACCGCTTTTTTACGAACGTTCCTATCGGATTTTCGTTTTCGTTCAATAACAGTCAGTATTCCACGCTGACTATCAGCGAGAATGGCTATGTCACTTTTGGCGGTACGCCTCCACAAGTACCGGGCTTCTTGGGGCCGATGTCGTATTTTTGGGGCGAGGGAGCAATTGCGCCGCTTGGCGTGGATTTACGTGGACGATCGGAATCGCAGATTCTGACGCAACTCACGGGCAGCGCACCGAATCGTGTGTTTATCGTGCAATGGCAAACAATGGGATTTAATAACGGCGGCAACCTTGCGGATTCTGCCAGTTTTCAAGTTCGCTTGGAAGAGGGAACAAATAATGTTTCCATAAGCTACGGCGCGTTCCGTCTCGCCGAAAACAATGGTTATGATTGCGAAGTAGGCTTACGCGGTCGCTTTGATGGTGAATTTGCAACACGCATCGTACCTGCCCCAACGGACGAAGCCCCTACTGCGTGGGTGAGTGCTCAGA
This sequence comes from uncultured bacterium, assembly GCA_937899715.1. Taxonomy (GTDB): domain Bacteria; phylum Bacteroidota; class Ignavibacteria; order Kapaibacteriales; family UBA4661; genus PH2015. The sequence continues at coordinate 29,567 of CALCNX010000091.1, forward strand.
CAGGGAATGCGTCCACAGACCGTGCCCGCGTGGCATTGGTGCGAGGTGCTTCGATGCAATTACTCACGGGCGGCGTTCCGCCAAGTGGCTTGGTGTGGTCGTGGACAGCCGGAGCACAGCTTGTGCCCCCCACGCTCACTACACCACGCAGCGGCTCTACCTTTAGTGTTCCCGGAATATTTCGCTGGAATCCTGTCAATGGCGTAACGCAATATCGCATTATCGTTACCCCTGATACAACCGCTACGACTGTGCCGATATTCCGCACCGTCAACGAAAATGCTTTTGCACTTTTTCCGTCCGATATTCGCTTCACGCCCGGCAGCACCTACTATTGGAGCGTTCAATCGGTCGGTGCAAATAATCAAACGGGTCGTTTCGCAAGTTATGTTCCCTTTACTATTCGTGCTCAACCCACCATGACCACGTTTGCGCCAAGCACTTTGCTTCAAGGACAGACAGTTACCATGACCATTAATCTTCAAAATGCCGACGTGGCAAATCCACCGTCTGTAACGCTCGTGAATGGCTCAACGAGAGTGGTCGGCACAAGTGTACAGTCCGTGAATGCAACACAAGTAAGTGCTATTTGCGCTGTTCCTGCCAATGCACCGGAAGGCTTGTATAACCTTGTGGTCGTTGTAGGAAGTGACACTCTTACTCGCGTAGGCGGCGTGACTGTCACCAGCACCAATCCTGCTCCTGTGCAGAATGAATTTCAAGTCCGTACTAACGGCTTCAATTTCTGTAATTGCGGCGAAAATATGTGGCCCGAATCAGTGTACAGCCGCATTAACTATTCAAGCTCCGCCTACCCGGAAGAATTCCGCACGTTTGCAAACTCGAAAGATTTCCCAAGTTGGGACGACTTTGTGCCAGCGTACGAGCGGCGTACAGGCGAGAGTGCATACGTCAGCAAAGGTGGGCAGCGCCAGCCCGACGAAACGGCATTAAAGCAGTGGCGCGGTACAAAAAAAGATTGGGGCGGTTCATGTTATGGCTTTGCAATTTCGGCACTCATGGCGTACAGCGGCAAATATACATTTTCCGCACCTGCTTTTCAGTTGCCCGTCAGTGATGCTCTTCGCACACTCATTAACCGCAACCAGCTTTTCCAACCCGGTGGTGAAGTCGGAGCGCTCAATACCGACGACCGTACTCCCAATAACACCGTCAACATCATCCGGCGCAGCTTCACGCTCCCCAGAGAAGAACAAATTGTGATTGCAATTTTTAATATTCAAGATGGCAAAAACAATGGTGGTCATGCCGTTGTGCCGTACAAAATCACAACGCAGTCCGCACCCAATGGTGATATTCTGGATAAAATTTTCGTCTATGACATGAACTTTCCGGGTGCAACCGATACCGCCATTACGGTCAATCGCACTCGCAATACATGGGAATACTATGGCTTGCTCAATACCGACCTCGCCACTTCCAACCCGATTCCGTGGAAAGGCGATACTGCCACGCAAAGTTTCTATGCGTGGGGAACGGTCAACACGGCATTTACGCAGAAAACTGCTCAGGGAATATTGATTGCGCGGAATGACAAATCCCCAAGCACTACTGCCGATGAGCCGGACGGCGAAGAGGACAATGCTATTGAGACGTACTTTGAGGCGACGGACGAGGAAGAAGGCAAAAGAACTGCCAAAACAACGGCAACAGCAGCAAGTACGCCATCGGTGAGTTTGTCTAATGTTTATGGCAACACGATTTCCAGTACCGGTGCGACGCTTATTCGTCCGCAAATTGCGAAGGCAAGAGCAATCGCGCCGATTGCGACCGGTGCTAACGTGACGGTAGAAGGCTTCCGTGTGCCGATTCAGTCCAAAAGCGTACAAACTCTTGTCTATACGCCTAAAAGCACAAAACTGGTCAATACGGTCGAAAGCGCTGCGAAACGGACAGTTATGTCCACCCAATGGAAAACGCTTGCACTTAATCAGCCACAGAGATTTATATTGGACTTCGACAAAGACCTTTTCCGCACCGTAGCGGGCGCAAATAGTAGCGTTACGAATATCTCGCTCTACAAGTCTGACCCGACGGATTCCATTTGGCAAAACACCATTCAGCTACGCGATTTGAGCCTTGCTACAAATGATAGCCTCGACGTACAGATGCTGAACGACGGCGCATCGTTTGTTGTCACGAACTACGGCGCAGCCCGCACCTACGCTCTCTACATGGAGCGTTACGACACAACACTCTTCCGCCGCGTTTCGATTCCTGCGAAATCGGCACAGACACTTGTGATTGAAGACTGGGACCAAATCGGCTCCTGCGACGTAATGGTGCAGATGGACAGAGGACTGCGTAATAAAATTGACACGAGCTATTTCTTGCGCAAAAATGGCACTGTTACCTCCGTGAAAGATGGTCAATCGCTGGTGGATGGCTCCATTATGCGCTGCGAGGTCTATCCCAACCCTGCTTCGGACGAAGTGCGCATTTTGTACTCATTGCCAAGCGCTGAGGCGGTAACAATCGAGATTAGCGATATGCTTGGAAGGCGCGTGATGACGATTGCACAAGCTACACAATCGCTGGGTCGGCATTTGGTTTCGGCGAATGTGAGCGGACTTGCTAGTGGTGCATATCTTGTTCGAGTGCAGGCTGGCACTATTGTGGCAACGCAACTTATTCAGATTATGCGTTAAAAATTGATAGCTGCTCTAATAGAAAAACGCCATGCCGTCAGTGTAAATACTGGACTGCATGGCGTTTTTTTGTTTCGGAAGTGCTTGCGGATTATCAGGCAAATTATCGTGTGAGATAATCCGTCACAGCAAGACGCTTCGTGCAGAGCGCAAGGTCGCGGGCATCGTTAGTAGCGATAATGCAAGCGCCGCCGCGCTCGTGATGGCTGCGAACAAGTGTTTCGACAGTACTAGTACCGATTTCATCAAGATTGGTCATGGGTTCGTCTAGCACCAAAAGCGGAGCGTGAAAAAGAAGCGCCAGCACATACTTCATCCGTTGCTTCATGCCGGAGGAAAAGCTACGAATCTCGTCATTGCGGCGTTCATAGAGACGAAATTGCTCCAAGAGTGCATTGGCAAATGAGATTTCAAGCGCAGTGCCGTGCATTTGGGCAATGATTGAGCAATGCTCAAGAGGCGTAAATTCTTCGTAGAGAGTCAGATAAGGAGACACAAAGCCGATATACTGCGTCATTGCGTCGGTTTCGACTGCTTTCCCTTCCACGCTGAATGCCATTGTTCCCGATGTCGGCGTAAGCAAGCCGCACAAGGCGCGTAAAAGCGTGGTTTTGCCGGAGCCGTTGTCGCCGGTAATTCCCACAATATCACCACTTGCCACCTGCAACGAAACATTCTGCCAGACGAGCCGACGATTGAAGCGCTGCGTCAGGTTTTCTGCGCGAAGTTCGATGGCAGGCAGCAAAGAACGCATAATTACTGATTCTTTTGTGGTTGCGATGTAGCGGGCGGCGTTTTAGTCTTCACGGCGGGCAGCGTCGTGGCTGGGGCTGTTTTGGAAGAATCCTTGCCCGGTATGCTTGGTTGAGCAGAAGCAGGCTGTTTTGTCGAAGGTTGTGCGTTCGGTATTGCGGGCTGCGTGGCAGGTTTTGTGCCTGCCGGAGTTGATGAGACGGGTGTTTGCGAGGGCGTAGTTTTTACTGACGATGGTGGCGGAACTTTTGCTGTCGGGGCGGCTTTGGGAGGGCTTGGCGGCGGCACATCTTCTGCTTTACGGAAGAAGGAAATATCCGCACGGCGATTGCGTGAGCGCCCGTCGGGGGTAAGGTTATTGGCAATAGGTTCCTCTTCGCCAAAAAACTTGAGTGCAAGGCGTTTGCGCTCACAGCCAAGCGACCAGAGATAATCCACCACGGCGTTCACACGGCGCTGCGACAGGCGCAAATTGTACTCGTAGGAGCCTCTATCATCGGCGAAGCCTGAGATTTCAGCTTGATAACCGGGATTTGCTTTCAAAAATTCCCACGCCTTGTCGAGTTCGTCCAGAAACTTTTCTTCAATCGAAAAATCATCGGAGTTAAAATAAATCGTGCCGATTTTCGGCGCAATGCCGCTTCCTGCCGTCTTTGCAGCAACGGTTGCGGTGGTAACAATTTTCGTTTTCGGCGGGCGCGGTGGCACGGCATCCAGTTCGATATCCAGTGTAAAAATGCCACCTTGCGTATTTTCGGCGTTCAGGGTAAATTCTTTATTCACGCCTTTGTGCTTACTTGCTGAAGCCGAGAGAATATATTTTTTATTGGGTTTTAGGACGGCGGTATATTCGCCCGTTACCGTATTGCTGCGAGCGCTGAGGGAATATATCTGGCTTGAAGGAACAGCATCTTCCATGCCAGTTGCCGGAACTTCACTAATGTCGAGAGAGGATTCAAGCGGGCTGCCGATAGCTTTGCTGCGGACTTTGCCGGAAATAAGTACGATTGGTGCGGGCTTTAGTTCACGGGATTCCACCGATGAGAGGTCGGCTGTGTAGATGTCGCCATCGCGCACAAAATACGCTTCTTTGCCGTCGGCGCTCATCACAAAGCCATAATCGTCGCCTTTGGTATTGAAGGGTTCGCCGAGGTTGTAGAGCGCTCCCACCGTGCCGTCGTCGTTCAGAGTTGCTTTGAAAATATCTAAGCCACCCAGTCCACCATAGCCGTTGGACGAGAAATAGAGCGTCTTGCCATCGGCACCGATAAAAACGGAACGTTCATTTTTCGGTGTACTTACCTCCAGCTTTTCCACTTGGGAAAATGAACCGTCAATAAAACGTTTTGCGTAATAGAGGTCGTGCTGGGTTTTAGGGTTCAAGTCTTTGCCGCAGGTAAAAATAAGGAGATTACCTGCCGGAGACATTGAAGAGCCGTCTGTGGCGACCGAGCCGTTATTATCACGGCTTTGCCCCACGAAAAAAGCGGTGATTGTGCCACCTAAGCCCGTGAGATTTTCCCATTTTTTACCATGAAGTTCTGCCGTGAAGTAAGGTCCGCCCAAGCCTTCCCAGCCATTCCGAAAACTCTGAAAGAAAACGTTTTGCCCATCGGGAGTAATGTTCGGCTCGTCTTCGCCAAAAGCAGAGTTAAGTGTTTCGGGAAGCGGTGTGGGGCGCTGCCAAACGCCGTCTTTGCGCTCGGCGTACCAAATGTCGCGGTCGTTACTGTTCAGCTTATCGTCAAACTGAGACCACGGCTGCCCGCCGCGTTCGGTCATAAAGTACAAAAATCGCCCTGTGGGCGAAAGGGTGATGCTTGCTTCTTTGAAGGGCGAGGAGAGTGCTTCTACTTTACTGACGGTGATGCCCTGAAGCTGAAGCATTTTTGCAGTGAGCTTTTTCTTCGGTTGTGCCGCGAGGTGATAGGTGGGAGCGACAACAACCCATACGAAAAGAATAGTAAACGAGAGCGTAAGAAGTACACGCCGCAATGCAGCAGAAAAGAGCATACGATTTTGGGAGCTTGTGAGACTGCGAGAAGCAACAACACTACACATAATGGCGTTATGTGCAGATTTTTCTCGCAGCCGAAAAAGAGCGCTATCAAACAAACCAAGCTACTAAAATGCACGTTTTTTCTGAGATGTGGAATAACTTTTTGCGGAGTTTACCAGATTGCACGGAATTGCTTGAGATAAGAGTATCGCTGGATATCACGAACTCAATTCCTTGCATGAATTTCGCAGAGTGTCCAACCACCGTATTTTACACGGTATTCTTTACCACTATTTTTGCGTATTTTGACAAGCGCTTCGTTTTCGAGCAGAATCGCATACCAGAGCCGCCCCTCGTAAGCAATAACACCCTGAGTGAAGAATGTGCGGTCGCCTTCTTCGCGCTTGAGGACGACTTTGCGTCCGTCTTCGATAGCAAGTTTCTTAATCATGATGCTGTCTCATCACTAGAAATTTGACAAAAAATAAAGTGTTTATTACACTGATATTGTACCAAGCATTTTTTGTGCCAAATTTCTCGCTTTCTTCAGAATTATATTGGTGAAGTCATGAAAATTGATAATCAAGAACGGTTGAATGTCGCGCAAAATTGGCTTGACCCCTCATATTTACTGGCAGGTACGCCACGACAGCAAGAAGTGTATCGCCTACTTTCTTCGGCAGGTGTGTTCGTTGCGCTCCGTGAGTTTTCGCCGTGCCTTGCCGGAACAATTCCGATTCAGGTGGACGTACCCGAAAGCGACGCGGATATTATCTGCGAAGTCAAGAATCACGAAGCATTCGAGCGAGTATTGCGTGAGTGTTTTAGCTGTTGGAACGGATTTGCAATACACCATTTCAAAGCGCAGGAACGAGAGGTAACACTTGCCCAGTTTGTCTTGTGCGATGAGCTATCACAAGCGCTCACGGTCGAAATCTTCGGGCAATCGCTTCCGGTGGAGGAACAAAATGCGTATCGGCATTTGGTTGTGGAAGCACGGCTTTTGAGGCTGGCTCACGAGGGGGCTAATGTGCAGATTCGTAGGCTGAAATCGCGGGGCATCAAGACAGAACCGGCTTTTGCGCAATACTTCGGTATCACAGGGGAACCGTATCAAGCGCTTCTGGATTTGTACGACGTGGAAGATGATGTTTTATACAAAGTTATACAAAATTGCCAAGAAAAGTGTTAAATTATTCACACACTGTGAAATTTTCAGAACAATTTCGGCACATTAACTTTACGCTTTCGCCACCGTTGCCGCATCTACGCGCCTTGCGCCCAGCTCCAAGAGCGTCATGGCGCACGCATTTAGCGTTGCTCCGGTGGTGAGAATATCGTCCACAAGCAGCACTGATGAGCCTTTTATCTGTGCACCTGCATCCTTTGCTTTGCCAATCATAAAAGCACGGTGAACATTCTGTTTTCGCTCTTCACGGGAGAAATTTGTTTGCGAAAGCGTGTAAGTATGGCGGCGAATCCAGCGCGTTTCGACAGGCAAATACAAAATGTCTGCGATGCCATCGGCAATATGTTTCGATTGGTTGTAACCACGTTCTCGCTCTCTGGCTGAGTGAATAGGCACCGGAATAATGGCATCGTAGGCATTTGCACCAAGCACGAGCAATAAGTGCCCCAACTCTTGCCCAAGCAAACGCCCCAAACGCTGCATACCGTGATATTTGAGCGCATAGAGTAACGGCGTAATAGAGGAAGAATCACTACCAATCCTCTCTGCTCGTTGGAAGCGAGCTGCAAGGCTATGTATTGCCAAGGTATCACCTTGAAAATTCTTTGCCACGCCGGAAAGAATGTCGTGTGGATGCGGAGCAGGCGGCAGGCGGTCAAAACAGCGTCCACAGATGTATTCCGCTAACCCGCCGCTTCCGTGGGAATAGTTTTCGGGAATAAGAGACTCACACGCAAGACACTTGCGAGGAGCAAGCATACCTAAAAAGCTATCGTATAGTAAACGCAGCATAACTTTGTTGTATCGCAAATTTTGTAGCGTAAAATTCACAACGAAAGTGTAAATTTCTGACTTGCAATCGAAATTCTTAAAAAATTCACGAAAGAAATTCATTAAGGAAACTCCTTAGAGGAGTAGCGCCTTTCATAGTACAATCCAACGGCTGCAAAATAGCATTACATATCTCATCTTCGCAAGAAGAAATTCACAAAGCAGTATTTAGCATCACAATCAATCATCATTTTTTAATGTGTGTGGCAAAGGAAACAGTATGGAACGATTCATGGGACTATTTGGCGTTATCTGTATTTTAGGACTTGCCTTTGCGCTTTCCAATAACAGGAAAGCCATCAATAAACGACTTGTTTTCACAGGTCTAGGGCTACAACTCCTCTTGGCAGTCTTTATTTTGAAAGTGCCGCTTGGGCAACAGATTTTTAGCGCTCTGGGCGCAGGAGTGGCGCAGTTACTGGACTATTCCAACAAGGGTGCAGAATTTGTTTTTGGCATTTTAGTTAAGCCCGAAACACTCAATTCCATTTTTGGTCCGGGAAGCGGCTTTATCTTCGCACTGAAAGTAACACCAACCATTATTTTTGTGTCGGTACTGGTGAGCATTGCATACTACATCGGCTTGATGCAGCGCGTGGTGGCGATTATTGCCAAAGGTGTTTATTACCTTATGGGTGTCAGTGGTTCGGAAGCTCTGTCTAACGTAGCAAGTGCCTTTGTGGGGCAAGTCGAAGCCCAGATTATGATAAAACCGTATGTTACCGGAATGACAAACAGCGAGCTTTTAGCTTCAATGGCTGGCTCAATGGCGTGTATTGCGGGCGGTGTGATGGCGGTGTATATTTCTATGGGCGTGCCAGCGCCGTACCTGATTGCAGCAAGTCTCATGGCGGCTCCGGCAGCACTCGTGATTGCAAAAATTGTGTACCCCGAAACGGAGGAATCGGAAACAAAAGGTGAAGTAAAACTCGAAATCAAGAAACAAAATGCTAATCTCGTCGATGCCATTGCACACGGCGCATCTGACGGAATGCGGGTTTCAATCAATGTGATTGCGATGCTTATCGGTTTTATTGCCGTCATCGCTATGGTGGATGCGTTTTTGGGCGCGGTAGGCGGATTCTGTGCGAACAATTTCGGATGGTCGCTTGCAGGTATTGGCATCAATCTCGCTACGCTTTCGCTCAAGGATATTTTGGGAATTATCTTTGCCGGTTTTGCTTTTGTGATGGGCGTTCCATCGCAAGATATTACGCGAGTTGGTGCACTTTTAGGAACCAAGTTTGTCATCAATGAATTTGTTGCCTATTCTGATATGTCCGGTATGATTGCCAAAAGTGTACTATCGCCCAAAGCGCTTGTTATTGCGAGCTTTGCGCTTTGCGGTTTTGCAAATTTGAGTTCTATCGCTATTCAAATCGGCGGCATTGGCGAACTTGCGCCCTCACGCCGTACTGACCTTGCTAAACTCGGCGTTCGTGCTCTTATTTGCGGCACGTTAGCATCCTACCTTTCGGCAACGATTGCCGGGATTTTGATGTAATCTCTCTTTTAACAACAATCCAAAGTATGCGCATCACAGGCGGCAGGCTTCGCAGCAGAACGTTGAACACAAGCGGCTTTCAAGGCATACGCCCCACGACTGACCGCGCACGCGAAACGATATATAACATCCTCCTCAATCACTGTGACCTGGATGGCGTTTCGGTACTTGATTTGTGTGCCGGTTCGGGCGCATTGGGCATCGAAGCAATAAGTCGTGGTGCGTCGCAGGCGGTCTTGGTTGAAAAAAGTCGTAAAAATTGTACTCATCTGATGGAATCATTAAAAACGCTCAACATTCAAGATGTGGTGCGGGTTGTCTGTGACGATGCCGTACATTCAATTACAACATTTCAAGGGCAAAATTTTGACCTAATTTTCTGCGACCCTCCCTACGTCGCAATGCTCATCAATTCTGTTTTTGCAGCACTTGCGGCATCAAGTATTTGCTCAGAAGATTGTATTTTTATTGCCGAGCACGATGTCCGCGAAACCGTTCTACTGCCAATAGGCTGGCAAAAGCTGACAGAGCGGCACTTCGGAGAAACAATTGTCGAATTTTTTCAAAAAATGACGCTCTCCCTTTAGAAGAATTTCACGCCAAGGAGCAACAGAGCGCAAGCGCAGGATTATCTTTCCATCGCATTTCGGCATAATCAAAATCCACTCCAACAACTACCAAACTCTATGCACTACAATCTTATTTCATGGAATATCAACGGTATTCGGGCTATTCAAAACAAAGGACTGTTTGAATATCTCGACCTTGAGAAGCCAGATGCAATCTGCTTTCAAGAGACTAAAGCTCTGCCGGAGCAGCTTGACGATTCGCTTAGAAAGCCGGACGACTTCGATGCGAACTACCATTCATGCAGCATTCGCAAGGGATATAGCGGCGTAGCGACGTTTTCTCGTGAAAAACCACTCTCGGTGGAGCGCACAATGGGCAAATCCGAGTTCGACGGTGAAGGGCGCATGATTGCTACGGATTTTGGTGATTTTGTGCTTGTGAACGTATATTTCCCGAATGGTTCCATGGAGGAAAAGGGGCGATTGCAATACAAATTAGATTTTTACGATGCGCTCTTTGCTTACACCGAGCGCTTGCGCAAAGAAGGGCGTAAAGTGGTCGTTTGCGGCGACTACAACACCGCACATTCCGAGCGTGACCTTGCCCGCCCAAAAGAAAACGAGAACACATCAGGTTTTATGACCATTGAACGCGAGAAATTGGACGAAATTGTGAAAATGGGATATGTGGACACCTTTCGAGAATTTGAGCAAGAAAGTGGTCATTACTCGTGGTGGAGCTATCGCCAAATGGCGCGTGAGCGAAACATCGGCTGGCGTATTGATTATTTTTTCATGAGCAAAGACCTTCTGCCATACCTCGAAAGCGCTTCCATTCAGTCCGATGTTATGGGTTCTGACCATTGCCCCGTTAAACTCGTGCTGAAATTTTGAAAAAAGTATTTATTCAGCTTCCAGCGCAGATTGAACGCGGACGGCACGGATTTGGCGGATACGCGCAGATTTTTGAAGAAAAAGATGGCGACGAATGCTTCTTCTATCCGCTCTTCTATCCGAAACAAATCTCTTTTTATCAACTCAATCCGCGCCATCCGCGTTCCCTGACGAAAGACCTGAACAATTAAACTATGAGCCACATTAGCCGTTATATTCTTCGCGCACACGTCGGACCCTTTCTTTTCGGGGCGCTGACGGTGATGTTCATTTTCTTACTGCAATTTTTGATTAACTTTTTGCCACAACTTGTTGGCAAAGGCTTAGGTGCTTGGATTATCACCCAACTTATTGCATTAAATTTGGCTTGGATGGTCACACTGGCCGTACCGATGGGTATTCTCGTTGCCTCGCTGATGGCTTTTGGAAATTTGGGTTCGACCAACGAAATCACGATTATCCGCTCCGGCGGCGGCAGTCTGCTAACGATGATGCGCCCGATGCTGATTGTAGGCGTACTTTTGTCAATGTGGCTTTACTGGTTCAACGACGTGGTGCTGCCAGACGCAAACTACCGCGCACAAATGCTGATGGTGGACATACAGCGCAAGAAACCAACCTTTGTGGTGGACAGGGGGCAGTTCTCAACACAGATTGACGGATACAGTATTTTGTCGCGGAACATTGACACCGCACAAGGTTGTATGCTGGGTGTAACGATTTACGATAATACGTCGGTGGACATGATGAACGTTGTTTCCGCCGACACGGGGCGTATCAATTTTTCGACCGATTACACCAAAATCGTTCTGATGCTCACCAATGGCGAGATTCACCAGATGAACCAGTTGAATATGGGCGATTACAGGCGCATTAAGTTTGAGCAGCACCGTATTATCATGGACGCAAATGGCTTTGCCTTTAGCCGCACCGATGAACGCTTTTATTCGCGTGGCGACCGCACCATGCGCATAGCCGATATGCGGAATATTGTGAGCGAAAGCGAAAAAAGCATGGCACTTTCGCAGCAGAACGTAGCAAAAATGATGGCTGTTCAAACCAAGCATTTGTACGGTATTCGGGATAGTACGCAACCGGAATTGCACGGTATAGCCATTGCGACGGATTCAGCTGCAAACGCTATTGCAAAGGCGCTCGCTGCAAAGCCACTCTCACGGAAAGAAGCGTCGTGGCGCGTGGAAAGCCGCATATCGGGTACATTTTCGAGTTTGGACAATGATATGTTTCAAATCCGCGACCGCCAAATGACGGCAAACAAATATCTGGTCGAAATCCACAAAAAGTATGTGATTCCCGCAGCGTGTCTGGTGTTTGTACTCATTGGCTGCCCGCTTGGAATAATGACACGGCGCGGGAATTTCGGTATCAGCGGCGCAATTACACTGGTGTTCTATGTAATTTACTGGATTTTTCTGATGACCGGCGAGCGTCTTGCCGACCGAGGATTCATGCCGCCGTGGCTCTCCATGTGGCTTGCAGACATTGTGCTCGGCACGTTTGGTTTATTTCTTATGTGGCGTGTTTCGCGGGATTTGCCACTTCTGGACACGACTCGTTTGTACAGATGGTACGCAGCATTCATGCGACTATTCCGCCTGAAACGCTCTTAAAAAAATTGTGCGCGATTTGAATATATTTTCCGATGATATTGTCTAATGCAAGATTGTAAGTTCACTCCTTCTCACTTTTCAAAAGGATAGTTATGCGTACAACGATGATTGCTGCTGCGTTTGTAATTGCTATATTCGGTGGATACACGGCGTTTGCTCAAGAGACAACAAGCAAAGGCGCTCAAGCAAAGGCAAAATGGGAATCACTCACACCAGCGCAGCAGGAAACGCTAAAAGCGGAATTTAAGGAAAAAGCGAAAGAAAAATGGGAAGCCATGACCCCCGAAGAGCGCGAAACCGCAAAAGCAAAATTCAAAGACAATGCAAAAACACGATGGAGCACAATGACTCCTGAGGAGCGTGAAGCAGCAAAAGCCAAAATGAAAGAAAACCGCGAAAAGCGGAGAAATGCAGGCAAGTAAACTACAATGGGACTTTCGCAAATGCGAGGTATCAACGCTCATGGAGTGCGGAATTTATTCCGCCGCGCATGACTTGAAGGCTTTTTGATGCGGAATTCATTACGCACTCCGATTTTTTTTTTGCGAAAGCCTTTTCACGTTTGAACATTGTTCTATTTCACCACAATTTTTTGTCATTATGAGTGCATTTTTTCGCTCTGCTTTGGCGGGTGCGTTGGTGTGTTGCTTGTGGCTTGCCCTTAGCAATGTAGCGTTTGCTCAATCTTCCTACGATTTTTCGGCGCTTGACCGCCTTTTGCAAGATTCTGTTGTCAAGATTAGCGGCACGGGCGGCGGCTACACACTTGTTCTCGTCAAAGACGGGCGCGAGATTTACAATAAAACATTCACTGCGCCGGGCAAAAACTTCTCTGCCGACCGCATTGTTTCTATCGCCTCAGCAAGCAAATGGCTCTCGGCGGGCGTGGTGATGGGGCTGGTAGATGACGGAGTATGGCGGCTTGACGACTCGGCAGGGAAATTCTTGAGCTACGCCACGGGCGACAAAGCCCGCATGACGGTGAGGCAAATGTTCTCTATGACCTCCGGCATTGCAGAAGACGGCAACAGCGTTGAGGATGATATTTTGCGCAATTCCGCTATCACAATGGATTCTGCTGCACGTGCCATTCTCGCTCTCCCGCTTGCAACTGCGCCTGGTGGCAGCATGGCGTATGGCGGACGCGGGATGCAAGTGGCAGGGCGCTGTGCGGAAGTGGCAAGCAAACTCACTCTGCCGACAGGAGATGCGTGGGACACCCTCTTTGCCCGCTATGTATCGCGCCCATTGGGGTTACGGCTAACGTTTTTTGCCAATGCAAAGAATCCGGGCGTGGCCGGAAGTGCGGTTACTTCGGCGAATGAATACAAAATTTATTTACAAATGTTGCTAAATGGTGGCGTGTGGAATGGCAAACGTATTCTCTCGCAAAGTATTATCAATGAAATGAAGCGCGACCAGACGGGCGGAGCACCAATTTTGTACTCGCCGTATCAATCGCTTGCGCTGTTTGTTCCCGGCGTGGACAAAAACACTCGCTATGCGCTTGGACACTGGCGGGAAGTCGTTGATGCTGCAAGCGGAGACGTACTGGAATCATCATCGCAAGGTGCATTCGGATTTTCGCCGTGGATTGATTGGCGGCGCAATCTTGTGGGCGTTTTCTCAGTACAAAGCCAACTTCGGACGGTTGAGCCGACGTATTTACGCATGAAGCAAATTATTCGGGAAACGCTTGACCGCGTAACGAGTGTCCAAGTGCTTCCGGGCGAACCAAACGTCGTCATTGCTCCAAATCCCGCATCAAATTTTATTTCTATTCAAGGCATAGAGGGCGCATACACTCTCGCGCTCACAAATACGCTGGGGCAAGTAGTCATGGCGCAGCGTGTGGAAGAGTCACCCGCCATGATTGAAACCTTCGCACTACCGACGGGTCTATATTTTCTTCGTGTCCAAACCCAACGGCATTCTATCTTTACGCATCTGGTACATATTCAGCGATGATGCAGGCTCAAGCTGCGGAGCACTTGCGTCAAACAGAATGTCAAACATTTGCGAAAAAATATTTCCATTTTTTTATGTGTGACTGTAACGTTTATCGGATAGCCGTGTTATTAAGGTGAAAAGATGTAAAGCAGATTAAACCGAAATTCTGAGATTACTATGAAATATGAGCAACCCCACTATCAGATACTTTTTGTTGCCGTGGTATCATCTATTTTTGTAGCTTTGTTTTGTGCATTAAAAAATTGCCGATTGTCTTCTTCGGACTAACGTCCCCCCAAGTCTCTTGTTTTATCTTGAAAAGAATCAATCCATGAACAGTGCTATATTTTTTTTGCTATATTTTTTTTCGCTGAAAAGCGCAATAATATCTCCTTCATTAAAAGCAACTCTTGGAGATAATTCCCGTACCATTGCCTTTCAAGAAGATTATTCTCGGCGAGTACAATCTTGGCTCAATATCGGAATACAAGCCTCCACACATGGGCAGTACGCCGAGGCACTCCAACAGTTTCAGCGTATTTTGGATATGCAGCCGCCCGTCAAATCTGGTTTGCGAGGCTATACCTATTCATGGATCGCTAATGTACACTGCTATCGGCAGGATTCCGCAGCAGCTTTTCAAGCGCTCCATCTGGCGGCAGATGCCGGATACGCAGAGTGGGAGGAGAGTGAACGTTTGCTCAAGACGTTTCACTATGCCGATACCCCCGAAGCCAAGTCAATTCTTGCTGCACTAAAGCATAATGCTGCCGTGTTGAAGGTGTATGATGTGCAAACATGGGAAAATCCAAGTATTGCAGGCGGTTCCCTCCTTCGTTTTGCGGAATACCAAAGTCCCGGCTCGCAGAAGCTCCGCTCTGAATACCATCTTGCGAGTCTTATCGAAGGAAAGAAGAGTGAACTTGAGCAGCAATGTGCTTTGATGACATGGACACATAATTTATGGGAGCACTCGGCAAGCGGCTTCGCAACGGACTGCCGCGCAACAGAAATTTTGGCGAGCGTGAAAAAAGGAAAGGCTTTTCGTTGTCAGGAGTACTCAATTGTTTTGTCCGAAGCACTCCAAGCTGTTGGTTTCCCTGCACGTATAGTTGAACTTGGGCGAGAAGGGATCTCTTTCGGTATTGGCAAAAGCCATTTTGTAGTGGAAGTGTGGAATAATGACTTACGAAAATGGATACTACTTGACCCGCAGAACAACCTTCTGTGGCATTCTTCTTCAGCGACATTTCCTCTGAATGCCTCGGAAATACGACTTTTGCTTTCGTCCACGCGCGATAGCACATCACCACGCCTTCAAGCAGAGTTAGTACAATCTCGCTGGCGTAACGCTCAGGCTTTTCGCAGCGAGGAATGGATTCCATATTTTCACTACTTGTTTTATCAGACCGACAGCCGGAGCAACCGCATATCTCCTGAATTGCTGCCCATGACGAACCTTTTAGCACAACTTCAAACACCGGAACTGGCATATCAGGATGGTATCCGACCGATTCATTTCACGCAGCGAAATGGGCAAATGTACGCCGTACAGAACCGCGTACAGATTGATGTACAGCAAGCATCGCCGCGCACAATGAAGGAACGTCTTCAAGAGCCTTCCAACGTTCTTGTGCTCAACTTACAGAATTCTATGCCGTGGTTTGCGAAGTACCTTATAGAAGCAAATGCTCACACAACACAACAATCAACAAGTGTCTATGCGTGGCACTTGGTAAAGGGTAAAAATACGCTTGTTGTTACGGGCGTAAATAGTGCGGGGGTTATGGGGATTCCCACACGGATAGAACTGACCTACTATGGTAAGTCAGCACAATAGACTACTTAATTCAGTCTGCACTGTTTATTCCAGAACAAACCGCGCCACTTGATGCTGCATCGCCTCGGTGAGTCGGTGCAAATCCTGTGCTGCGTGAGCAATATCTTCCACGCCCGCCGCCGCTTGCTCTGTGGCGCTGTGCATCGCCTCTATGCTCCGAAGGCTTTCAGCGCTTTTGTCTGCTTGAGCGGCGCTCATTTGCGAGATGCGTCCCATTTGCTGTGCGTTGTCGTTTGCACTTGCGACTACTTTTTGCAGGGAAGTGCGTGTTTGTTCCGCCAGACTCACCCCTTCGTCCATCTGCTTCGCACCCTCCGAGAGCGACGTAACAGCACTTTTAATTTCCTCTTGAATTGTTCGCACCGTTGAACTAATCTGTTTGGTCGCCTGAGCTGTGCTTTCGGCGAGTTTGCGTACTTCATCGGCAACAACCGCAAATCCACGACCTTGCTCACCCGCTCGTGCGGCTTCGATGGCGGCATTGAGAGCAAGGAGATTTGTTTGGTCGGCAATGGATTGAATCACCTCGGTAATCTCGCTAATACGGTCGCTCAGCGAAGCCAGTTCCGCAACATTCCGCGAGGATTTTTCGACCAGTTTTGCAATATCGTGAATCTTTTCCACCGTCCGATTCACAATCTCCTCACCGGACTTTGCTATGCGCCGCTCCTCATGTGCCAAGAGAAGCGAGGATTGTACAGTGGAGGCGTGTTCTGCGATTTCCTTCGCACCTAAACGCATTGTTTCCGAAACCTCCCCAGCATTGCGATATTGCTCGTGAGCAAACGAAGCAAGCGTGGTCGCTGAAGTCGTAATATGCTCTCCTGATAGTGCCACAGACTCGGCTGCCTCCATAACGCCGCCAACAATCTCACGCATCATCGTGATGGTGTGGTTAATGCCGACGTACAAGTCGTGAATGTCTTCATTGGCGTTGTTTCCCTCATTTTCGGATGAAAGGCTAATCGCTAAATTACCTTGCGCAACTTCATCCAATGCCTGCAAAATGTATTGTACGCTTTCCGCCAGAAACATACGCTTTTCTTCCACCGAGCGCTGTGCCACTTCGGCAATATCGCGCAGGAGATGGGCTTCGGATAATGCAAGTTCCGTTTTTTCTTTTTCCTCCGTGATGGACTGTGTTCGCTCTTGCACGAGTTCCATCAGTTCACTCTCTCGTCTTCTTATGCGCTGCTCACGCCACCTGTAGGCTGCGGCGGCAAGCGCAATGACGCATAAAACCACAACAGTTCGGAACCACCACGTTTGGTAAAAAAATGGCTTGAGTTCAAAAGTTACCGTTGCATCGTCATTATTCCAAATGCCGTCATTGTTGGCAGCCCGCACGCGGAACGTGTAAGAGCCGGGCGGCAGATTCATATAAATTTCCTCGCGACGCGTTCCCACATCGCGCCAGTCCGCATCCACCCCGTCTAATCTCACCCGAAACTGCACCCGTGACGGCGCAAGATAACTCAGTGCCGTGTATTCAATGGTAAACCTCTGGGTTCCGGCAGCAAAAGCTATCGGCTCAAACAAATTTGCCGTATCGCTCTCTGTGGTGAAGCGCTCAATTTTTATCGGCGGCGCGAGGGTGTTGTATTGGATGTTTGTTGGTTCTATCCCCACAATCCCGCGCAGTGTTGGTATCCAGAACATTCCATTTTTCGTTTTGCACGACACAGACGGAGCACTTACCTGACTAGAATTCATACCGTCCCAGCGTCCGAATAGTCTTGCCGAAAAAGGTTTTTTCGTATCGGCAAATGTATTCATATCCTGCTTAGAAACGAGTTGTATGCCGTCGTTGCCACCCATCCACATCATTCCACGCTCGTCTTCGAGGATATTATACACCGATTCGCTTTGCAATCCGTCTTTTAGCGTGAGTGCCGTCAAAACACCGTTCTTGTAACGATGGAAGCCTGCATTTGTGGCTATCCATACCGTGCCGTCGGCATCTTCGTAGGAGTGCATCACCACGTCTGAGGCAAGACCGTTCTTGACCGTGAGTTGCTCTTTTACTCTGCCGTCTGCAAAGCAGCACCAGCCCTTGCCTTCAGTCGAAAGTAACAGTGTGCCGTTACTTCCTTTGGCAATGCCAATAATGGACGCTCCACGAAGTAATCCCTTCTCATCATCAACCACCGTCAATGTCTCGCCGTCCAGCCGAGCAAAACCGCCGTTTGTTCCTATCCACAGCACACCATCGGGTGCAAGAAAGAGAGAGCGAACGCGATTTTCCGGCAAGCCCTGCTGCGTTGAAAAAACGGTAAATTTTCCGTCACGGAAGCGGCATAAACCTTGATATGTCCCAATCCAAACCGTACCACCGTCGGGGCTACTGGTAATGCTTCTCGCCATATTATCCGGCAAGCCGTTTGCTTTGGTAAAATTCGTAAATGTGCCTTGGGAAAAGCGGCTCACGCCTTCTGCCGTGGCTATCCAAAGGTCGCCGCGCGAGGTTTCATGCACCGAGTAGGTGTAATCATCCACTAAACCTTCTTGCGTGGTGTAGGTCAGGAATTTTCCATTTTTCAGCCTATTCAAGCCGCCTCTGTACGTCCCAACCCACAAACTCCCCTCGCGGTCGGTCATAAGCGACCACACTTGATTGTCGGTCAGCCCATCTTTTTTGGAAAAATTGTCAAAAGCCGCATTGATGCTCGTGTTTGCTCGTTTGCGGGTTAGTCCGCCTGTTGTGCCTATCCAGAGCGTTCCGGCAGCATCTTCCGAGAGCGCCTGTACGCGATTGTCCGACAGACCGTTTTGTGTGGTGATTTGTTCAAGTAGCCCGTTTCGTGCAGCAAATAAGCCTTTTCCTAACGTCCCAATCCAGAGCGTTCCGGCTTTGTCTTCAAAGAGCGCTTTGATAGGGGTTTTTGCCAACGAATCAGCAAGTGAGGTGTTGTTGCCCTGAGTATTATTGCCTTGAAATGCTGACGAACACTTGCCATCGTGGGCGATAAACAAACCTTGTGCCGAGCCAATCCAGATTCGCCCTTGTTTGTCGGAAAGGAGCGCATTGATGGGTGATGTCGGATAGCCTTGCTCCTTGCTTGCTGCCGAGATAACGCCGTTTTTCATCACGCACAGCCCCTTGCGAGTTCCGATCCACAGCGTTCCCTCCGCACCAAGGCAGAGCGACAGCACGACATCGCTCGGCAAGCCCGCTTTGGTGCCGAATGTTGTAAAGGAGCCGTTTTCGTAGCGCATCAGCCCACCGCCATTTGTGCCTATCCAGAGTGTTTGTTGGTTGCCCGTCATCTGTTCGACGATGCACCACATCCCGTTATTAGTGATTCCCTTCGTCACTGCTTTGCTGAAAATGGTAAATTTACCGCCTCCAAAGCGCACCAAACCGTCAAATGTGCCGAACCAGATATAGCCGTCGGAGATTTGACGGATTGTCAAAATAGAATTGGATGGCAAGTCTTCGTCGCGTGTCCATGTATCGTGGTTGTACTGCGTGATTGCCATAGCGGGATTAAGCGCGGGCGGCGCTTGCTGGGCAGAAGCTGGCGGTATAAGGCACAGCACCGTGAGTAGGAACGCGATGGCAACGTTGCAAAATTTTGTTGTCGAGGTGAACAGGGATTGACACATCATGTCGGAATTCTCCAAAATAGCGTAAAAAAGCCCACACACGAGAGGTATGTGGGCGAATCTGCGAAAAGTTTTGGAGCGGTGCAAGAACTCTATTTCACTTTTGCTAATTTTTGTACTTCGGGGAAAAGTTGTAATGCTTTTTGTGCTTGTTTATCGGCGGTAATGTCCACCATCGTTTTTTCGTTGATGTTCCAGATGCTTCGTGCAATTTGTGCTTTGATGTAGGTTTTTATGGAGCGTTCATCGGCTTTGAATTGCACTTCGTCCCACTTTACGCCACGCTTCTCCGCCATAGAGCGAAGCATTACCACGGCATCTGCGCCAACGGTGAAGCCCGACAGGAAGCGCGGAAACTCACTTTGGTATTGCTTGCGAATCGCGTCGCCATTTTCATTCATGTAACGGTCACAGAACTCGCGCAAAACCTTACTTGCCAGCTCAATAAAGAGTCTTGTTACCGTGTCCGACTTCACGACGTAATCCGGCACGATACCGCCACCGCCATAAACCGTGCGCCCGCCAAGCGTTTTGAAGGCAGGACGCGCAGAATCACCTTTTTCTTTGTGGTCGAAATTATCGCCTTCATCGGCAACAGTGCGTCCTTGCAAAGCGCGATATTTCTGGACATCCTTGTAGTCGCGCTGAATAGAGCGTCCCGACGGGGTATAGTAGCGGGAAATGGTGAGGCGATACGACGAACCGTCTGCAAGCTCGTACGGGCGTTGCACCAAGCCCTTGCCGAAAGAGGTCTCGCCCACAATCAAGCCTCGGTCTAAGTCCTGAATTGCACCGGAGACAATCTCGCTGGCAGACGCAGAACCAGCATCAATGAGGACAATAAGCGGAATATCCTCAAACTCGCCGCCGCCTGTGGCAACGTAGTCATCATTGAATGAAGTTTGTCGCCCTTTGGTATAAACAATTTTTTTTCCGTCGGGAATAAATGCGTCAGCCATCTCAAATGCCTGCTCCAAAAGCCCGCCCGGATTGCCGCGCAAGTCCAAAATCATCCGTTTCATGCCTTCCGAGCGTAGTTTCCGTGCGGCTTGCACGAACTCGTCGAACATGGTGGCACGGAACTGATTGACGGCAATGTAGCCAATATCGGTGCTGGGAATGAGGAACGATGCGCTCACGCTGTAAATCGGGATTTTATCGCGGGTGATGGTAAAGTCCACGAGGTCTTTCATTGCGCCACGCTTGATGCTGACCGCGACTTGCGTTCCTTTTTCGCCTTTAAGCCGCTTAATTACTGATGTGTCAGCAATTCCAATGGCGTTTTTGCCATCAATTTTCACAATCTTGTCGCCCGCCCGGATGCCTAATTTCTCACTCGGACCACCAATAATCGGCGTTACGACGGTGATGGTGTCGTTGATGATTTCAAATTGAATCCCGATGCCTTCAAAACTACCAAAGAGTTCTTCATGCTCTCGCTGTTTGAGCGATGCAGGAATATAGACGGAATGTGGGTCGAGTTCGTTCAGCATCCCTTTGATAGCGGCTTCGGTGAGTTTTTGTGTCGGCACATCATCCACATAATTTCGTTCGGCATTTTCCAGAATGGATTCAAATTTTTTGACCTGCTCCCGCGCCGAACTCCCTCCTGAAAAGCGAGGAAGAAAGCGGCTTGCAAGAATAACGCCGAGAAGAGTACCAATGACGATACCGAGTAAAACGAGGGCAAATTTTTTCATAAAGTTTGGTGGAAGCGAATGGTAAGCGCTGAAAGAGTGGAGATTTTGTCATCTATTGAGAATATAACATACAAGATTTTCGCCAAACAAGCAAGATTTCACCCCGAATTTACTGCAAAACAACCCTGAGCGACGCACGAACAGAGCGCCCCGGCATGGGGAAATTACGAATGACAGCATACCGTTCATCAAACAAATTATCGCCTTGAAGCCTTGCTGTTGCTTGCGTGCTGCCAATCATAAACGCCACTTCTACAAATGCACCGACTATGCCGAATGCGGGCAATATGGATTCGGGCGTATTAGAAGGCAGGTAGAATCGCTCGCCTGCAAATTGTGCCGTTAGCCCTGCGTTCAAGCGAATATTCGGCGAAATACTGCGTTTGAGCGCCAATATGCCCGATGCACAGTGCTCCGGCGTGTAGATAAGCTGTTTGCCGTGCACAAAACTTGACGGCGTTTCGTTGGTGGCGCGTTGGTAGGTGTAGTTGAGAGTAAGCGTTGCTCCTTGCTGTTGCTCATCTTCCAATGCCGCTTGAAGGCTTGTCTCTATGCCATAACTTTGTGCATCGGCGATATTCTGCGCCGATACAGTAAAGGGAGAGGTTTGCACGGCAAGAATTTGATTTTCGGTACGGTGATAGAAGCCGTCCACGCTTACATTCAGTCGAAAAAGTCCATACAAAGCCTCACCATAGACGGTTTGCCATGTTTTCCAGCTTGTGCCAAGACTAAAGCAGTTGGCGCGTTCAGGCTTTAGGTGGCTATTCCCGAAATTTAGATAATACAATTCATTGAACGATGGCGGGCGAAAATTATAGCTCCACTCAGCCCGAAGTGCCCATGCCGAATCAAGTTCCCATGCGCTTCCCAGAAGAGGCGATACTGCTGTGCCGACATCGGAATAGAAATCAAGACGTACTGCAGCATTCGCCGCAAAGCGCGTTCCGAACGCCTTCCACGCGACATCGCCCTTGCCCGCAAAAGCAGTATTGGTGCGCTCCACCAATGTACCGACATCACGCTGAAGCATATTGCCCCGAAGAGTAGATGTGTTATACTCCACAAGCCAGTCATGCGATACCTGCACATCAGGCGTGGAGGTGCTTTCGTCGAAATGCAAACGCCCGTTTATCGAATAGTCTTGTGCCTGAAAGCGCTCATCTATGCCGTTTACGCCAAACTGCCGTGCATCGGGGTCGAGGTAATGCAGCGTGTTCCACTTCCCGGAAGCCAGAAGGGTAAATAGCACTTGCTCCGCAGGAATATACGCCATGCGGAGCGAGACAAGCGCATCGCCCTCGCCCAGACGCGCCCTCGCCATCTCGACATTCCCTTGCACGACTGCTCCCGGTGTGCCACGCTCACCCGAACGCGCCATGCAACGCGCTTGCAAACTGAAGCGCGAAGACTGCGCCGCGATAAGAGCATTGGCGGCAAGATTACGAAAGTCGGCATTCATGCGCTCAAGAGTAACGTTCTGCCCAAAGTCATTGAATGGAAAAGGGTAATTTCCACGGGCAGATTGGTATTCTGCACCAGCAAAGATGCCGCCTTTGCCATTGCCAAAGAGGTCAAACGGTAGCGCTCCCGATAGTGCGCCGCGAAATTCTTGAAAGGATGCCGCTTCTGCTTCTGCTTGAGCTTCTGCTCTTGCAACGCTTGATTTTGTGCGGATATTGACCGCTCCGCCCATGGCATTGCCGCCAAAAACGGCAGCACCGCCGCCACGCACGACCTCAATTTCTTCCAGCATGGATGCGGGCAGTGTTGAAAAATCAAATTGTCCGCTTTGTGTAGATTGCAAGCGCACCCCATCCAGCAGTACTGCCGTCTGCGAAGCGCTCGCGCCGCGCAGAGAGACCGTTTTTAAGCCGCTCAGACCGCCGTAATTTCGCACAAATACTCCGGGCATAAAACTAAGCGCATCAGCAACCTGCCGTGCGCCCAGCGTCTTGATAGCTTCAGCCGACAAAGCAGTCGTGGAAGCCGAAAGCCGAGCAGAACTTGTTCCGATGCGCTGTGCGGTGATGTCCACCGGAGCAAAGTGCTTTGTGCGCACGGTGTCGGCGATTTCCTTGCGTGATTGCCCATATAAGGCTGTAGTATCGGCTTTGTAAGCGAGACACAGAAGCAAGAGAAAAGGGAAAAGGCGAGTTTTCATGGAGCAAAACTACAATATTCCCGCGTTTTTTGGTAAATTATCGTTTGACTGATTACCTTCATTGTAACCATAGCAGAGAATCTACCACGATGACACCCGTAATTAACCTTGCCGATATTGAGCGAAAAGCTGCCGAACAGATGAGCCATAATGCCCACGAATACTACATCGGTGGCGCAGCAGACGAAATAAGTATTGCCGAAAATGTCTGTTCATTTCGGTCGTTGTCGCTTTTGCCGCGTGTGATGCGTGATGTGTCCGTGCGGTCGCTGGAGACCACGCTTCTGGGGCAATCGTTCTCTATGCCGATTGGCATTGCCCCCACGGCAATGCAATGTCTTGCCCACGCTGACGGCGAACTTGCCACAGCCCGCGCTGCTGCGGCAATGCGCGTTCCCATGATTCTGAGCACGACTTCTACCGTTGCGGTCGAAGATGTGGCGCGTGTGCCGGATGTGGCTCTGTGGTTTCAGGTGTATGTTTATAAAGACCGCGAAGCCACACGAGAAGTAGCGCAGCGGGCAGCGGAAAGTGGCTGTAAAGCACTTGTTCTGACCGTAGATACGCCATATCTCGGAAAGCGGGAGCGTGAAATTAAGGTGGGATTTCATCTACCGCCGGGGATGGAATTGCCGAATTATCGTGCTTTGGGAACGACCACCGTGCAAGAAGGCAAGCAAGAATCAGGGCTGGCAAGGCATTTTACGGAAAATATTGACCCCGCGCTTACGTGGAACGATGTAGAATGGCTGCGCTCGGTCACGAATTTGCCGATAGTTGTCAAAGGTATTCTGCGAAGCGATGACGCACGGATGGCTGTGGAGCATGGCGCGGCGGGCATTATCGTTTCTAATCACGGCGGGAGGCAGGTAGATACAGCACTGGCGACAATTCGTGCGTTGCCTGCCATTGCGGAGGCAGTCGAAAACCGTTTGGACATTATGCTTGATGGCGGTGTGCGACGCGGAACTGATGTTATCAAGGCGTTGGCATTAGGCGCAAAAGCAGTCTTTCTGGGGCGCCCGATTCTCTGGGGACTTGCCTGCGGCGGCGAGCATGGCGCAAGGCAGGTTCTGGAGATTCTTCGTGATGAACTTGACCTTTCCATGGCGCTCTGTGGTTGCCGAAGTGTGGCGGAAATTACCCGCGATTTGGTAGTTGAGTAGTACGTCAGTATGAAACTGTAAGTGGACGATCAATTTGGCAAACAAGCAAGTATTTATGCGTATTCCCGAACATCTTATCGAACAAATCCGCCGCGACACTGATATTGTCGAGGTTATTAGCGATTTTGTTATGCTTAAAAAGCGGGGACGCAATTACTTAGGGTTGTGTCCTTTTCACAGCGAAAAAACACCATCTTTCAATGTGTTGCCCGAAAAAGGTATCTTCAAATGCTTTGGCTGCGGCAAAGGCGGCGACGCGATAACGTTCATACGCGAACACCAGAAAATGAGCTATGTGGAAGCAGTGAAGTTGCTTGCCGAACGTCTTGGCATCACGCTTCCCGACGACACAGGCGAACAAGCGCACGGCGAAAATAACCGCTACGAGAATGCGTATAACGCTCTCCGTTTTGCCGGTAATTTTTTCTACAAAAACCTCTACGGCGAACTTGGCTCGGAAGCACTGGAATACGTGCGAATGCGGGGTTTTAGCGAAGAAACCGTGAAAAAATTTGCCCTTGGCTATGCGCCGGATAGCTTCAATGCCACAATGAATGAACTGAGGGCATTGGGTGTGAGCGAAGAAGCGCTTGTGGATGCGGGTTTGGTGGGCAAAAAAGAAGAATCAGGACGCATCTATGACCGTTTTCGCGGGCGACTGATGTTCCCGATTCAGAACCCCACCGGGCGCGTCATTGGCTTTGGCGGGCGGCGAATGAATGACGATGATAAAACGTCGGCAAAGTATCTGAACTCGCCGCAATCACTGGTCTATAACAAAAGCGAAGTGCTCTATGGGATTTTTCAAGCAAAAGATGCACTCCGGCGGCTTGAGTACGGTATTCTGGTGGAAGGGTACGCCGATTTGCTGAGTGTTTCGGAAGCGGGCTTTCACAATGTTGTGGCTTCGAGCGGCACGGCGCTGACGAAAGAGCAACTTCGGCTTTTGTCAAGATTTTGTAAAAGGCTAAAAATTGTTTACGATTCGGATAAAGCCGGAGTCAATGCGGCTTTGCGTGGGCTGGATTTGGCAGTGGAAGAGGGCTTTGATGTAGAGATTGTGCGGCTTCCCGATGGCGACGACCCCGACAGCATTATTCAGCGCGACGGCAAAGAAGCATTTCAGCACTGTCTCACCTCGGCGCTGTCGCTTGTGGATTTCAAAGGAGAAATTTTTCGTGAACAGGGCTTGCTTGCTACTCCTGCGGGCAAAGCAGAAGCCGTGCGCTCTATGATGGAAACGATTGCCAAAGTCCCCGACCGTATCAAACGGGACTTTATGATACAATCCGTTGCCATGCGCTTTGCGCTCCGCGAAGAAGATTTGTACGAAGAATTGACAAAAATCCTGCGTCGCAACCAGTTAAGCGAGGCGAAAGAACGCGCAAAACCACAGAGCCGTGAGGCGAACGATGTCCTTCCGGCAGCAGAAACAGGGAAAGCAAGTGAACAAGGGCAGCTCTTGCGTTTAGGAGAAGAACATTCTGGAGACCGCGCAGATACTTCGGTGTCAACAGCATTAACGCGAGACGGTGATAGCTTTCTTGAGAAAACGTCTTCTGCATCACAATCTTTTTCACAACAGCATTCACAGCAAATTTTTCCCGAAGAAGAAGAATTGTTGCGGCTTGCGCTCACCGTGGAGGGGGCATGTGCGTACATGAAGCAGAAGATGGGGATTTCAGAAGACTTTTTTCTGAGCGCCGAAGCAAAAGCATTGTTTGTGATTATTGATGAGGCTTCAGAGAGCGGTAAGCCTCTTGAAACCTTGCTTCGTGCATCGGCTGAGGGTGAAAATTTGCATCATGGAATTACAGGGTTGGCAATACGCCGTGAAACACCAAGCGAGAGATGGCGGGACTTCAATGTGGATATTTCGGAAGACCTTGCACGTATGATGCGAGATTGCGTTCATCGGGTGATGATGCGTACGCTCGACCTCGAACTTGCCGCGCTACACGATAGTCTCAAATATGCGGAGAACACAGATGATAGCGACAGCACATCGGCACTTCTCAGGCGAATACTGGAATTGGACACCAAAAAGCGGGATGTCCGCTCACTTTTGGTAACGCATTAAGCAAACTATTACGAATACGGGAAAAGTATTAAGGGTAAAAAATACTGAATATTCAGTATTTACTTTGGCTCTCAGAATGACTAACTTAAAAGTTGGCAGAAACCTTCTCATTTGAGTTTGGGGCTGGCTTGATTTCTCGTTTGTTGTCTTTGTCCTGTTTGCAGGGGAAAATTGCTCAACTACAAGTCTTAGCTTTAAGTATCGGCGATTTTTCAACGTTACTTTCAAATCATATCCCTCGATTTACCACTTATTCTACATCCTGACCTCAAATTCTTGTTTTTCTCAATTTTCATAAAGTAGTTGTGTATGAAACGATTGTTTCTTTTGTGTGCTGCTCTGTGTGTGATGGTGACTGCGTTTTCAGGGATTCATCTCTACGCACAAAACCGCACCGTTACGGGCAAGGTGATCTTTAAGGACACCAAAACGGCTCTTCCGGGGACGAAAATCGTCGTCAAGGGGCGTAAAATCGGCGCTATCGCTAACCGCGACGGCGAGTATAAAATTGAGGCTCCCGAAGGCTCTACATTGGTCTTCAGTATTATCGGGCACGTGAGCCAAGAAATTAAAATTGGTGAGAAAACAACCATTGATGTTGCAATGGAACTCGACGAAATTCGCCTTGAAGACGTAGTTGTAACGGCGCTCGGCATTGAGCAGAAGAAGCGTGCCGTCAACTACGCCATCCAGGACGTAAAAGCAGGCGAGATTGTCGAATCGCAACAGGTGAACTTGGTGAATGCGATGCAGGGTCGTCTTGCGGGCGTACAGATTACCAATTCTGGTGGTGCTCCGGGCGGTAATTCCAGCATCATCATTCGTGGCGGTAACTCGGTGGATTCCGACAATCAGCCGCTGTTCATCATTGACGGTGTGCCGATGGATAACTCCACGACCACTGAGACTGGTGCGGGCAATAGCGCCCTCAACGGGCAGCTTGCACGAAGCGTTTCCAATACCAACCGTGCGATGGACATTAACCCGGAAGATATTGAAAACATCAGTGTTTTGAAAGGTCCTTCGGCTGCGGCGCTCTATGGTTCGCGGGCAGCAAATGGTGTTGTGCTTATTACCACCAAACGTGGCAAGGAAGGTACAACCAACGTTACCTATAATAACTCATTTTCCTATGATGTTGTAAACCGCCTTCCACAGTTGCAGGGGGTTTACAGGCAAGGAACAAGCGGCTTTGCAGACCCGACCACACGCCGTTCGTGGGGACCACGCTTTCAAGCAGGCGAGACCGTCTATGACAATCTGGGTACATTTTTCGTTCCTGCTTTTAGCATGGTGCATAACATTACCGCTTCCGGCGCTAATGAAAACACGAACTTCCTTGTTTCCCTTAATCGCACCGACCAAAATGGTATCGTGCCAATGACCAACTGGAGTAGAACATCCATTCGGGTCAACGCCGGAGCAAAAGTGGCGGATAAATTGCAGGTTCAGGCATCAATCAATTACACCAACTCCGGTGGCAATAAAGCCTTGCAGGGTCCCGGATTATTCGGAAGTTCCGGTGGCATCTTGATAAGTACGATTTACTGGCCCCGTCACGATGATATGAAAGTGTATGAGAACCCCGATGGTTCGCGCAGGCGCTTAATTACTGATCTTGCCACCGATGCTGATAATCCGTATTGGACGCTCAAGTACAACACGATTACCGACGATGTGAATCGTATCTTGGGCAATGCAAAAATTATTTACGACCCCACGGATTGGCTGAACATTACCTATATCGCGGGGACGGATATTACCCACGAACTGACAGAATCCGTGCGCTATCCGGGTACATCGCTTCGCAATTCATCTACGGGTGTTAGCTATGTTTTGGGTGGTCTTTCGCAATCGCAGAACTTGAATCGTATTCTCAATTCCCAACTTTTGGTAACGTTCAAAAAAGAGCTGATGGAAGGTTTGGAAGGCGAATTGTTGCTTGGAAATTGGATAGAATCCACTCGCAATTACGCTCTGGACTACGCCAGCAACCAATTTATCAATGCCGACTTTGTGAGTATTAACAACACGCCAAGCACGGAAAACCGTGTAGTGGAGCGCATTACCGAGAAGCGTCTTATCGGTTTATTTGCTCAAGCAAACTTGAGCTGGCAGAACAAACTCTTCCTTAGTCTTCGCGGTCGTAACGACTGGTCGTCTGCACTGCCGATTGCCAACCGTTCGTACTTTTATCCTACGGTGGATGTAGGCTATGTCTTCACGGAAGACTTCGGTCGTGGTGATATTCTGAGCTATGGCAAAATTCGTGCTTCGGTGGCACAAGTCGGTAAAGATGCTACTGCATACCGCACCAATACAGCGCTTACGAGTAATACCTATTTAGGGGGCGGCTTCCGCAATGATTTCTGGGCAGGCAATCCGATTTTGAAACCGGAAATTACGCAAGCAGCAGAGATTGGCGTAGATTTGCGCTTCTTCGATGGTGCGCTCAATCTTGATGCTGCCATTTATCAGCAAAATACTTTTAACCAGCTTATTGCTCCCCGTGTTAGTCAGGCATCCGGCTTTATTTTTGCTTATCTGAATGGTGGTACGGTTGAGAATAGAGGTTTGGAGATAGCTTTGAGTGGTACTCCCGTTCGTGCAGGTGATTTCCGTTGGGATTTCAGTGCAAACTATACGGCGAATCAAAGCAAAGTAACCGAGCTTCCGTCAGTATTGGCGGAACTGAACCAATCGGATGCGTGGATTATTGACAACGTGCGTGGTTCTTCTTTCCCCGGTCAGCCTTTGCAAGCAATCGCTATGAATGACTACAATCGCAATCCGCAAGGAAAAATCATTATCGACAGCGCGACCGGTTTGCCAACTGCGTTTAGTAGTGGTGTGTGGTATTATGGCGGCAACAGGCAACCCGATGCAATTATCGGTATCAACAACAGCTTCCAGTTCGGTGGCTTAACGTTCTCGTTCTTATGGGATATTCGTATCGGTGGCAAAGTAGTGAATGGTACTGAGTGGGATATGGTTCGCGCAGGTATGAGCCTTCGCACACTTGACCGCTACAAAAGTGCGGTGCTGGACGGCGTAGTGCGTAACCGCGCTCAGGCAGACGCAAACGCGCCCGATGCGTGGGTACCGAACACTCGTGCAGTCGAGTTGACGGAAAACTACTACCGCTTCACTTTTGCCGCAGCCGGCTCGAACTTCATCGAAGATGGTTCGTGGGTGCGCTTGCGAACGGTCAATCTGAGCTATCGCTTCACCAAAGAAGTTCTGAATGCTGCCAATATCCCGCTTCGCGGGTTAGAGTTTTTTGTAACCGGGCGTAATTTGCTACTCTTTACACGCTATACGGGCATGGATCCTGAGGTTTCTGCCTCCGGTGCCGGTGTGCGTGGCGCAGGCTCCAACGGGCTTGATTACGGCGGCGTTCCGTCAACAATGGGCGTAACGGCAGGCTTAAAAGTATCATTCTAACATTCCATTGAAACCATACAATTTTTGAATATTATGAAATCACGAATTTCCCTTGCGCTCCTTGTGGCTTTGAGTATTAGCGCCAGCCTCATCAGCGCTTGCGATGCGTTCTTGGACGTAAATCGTAACCCGAACTACCCCGAAGATGCCTCGCCGTCGGCAAAGTTGCCAAGCATCATTGCAAACGGCTTACAACAGCAATCAGCGCTCAGTGTTCTTGTAACGGCACACTTTACGCAGCACATAGCAGGACGCACTGCGGCTAATGCAAACGACCAATTCTTCCTTTCGCCTCCGGCAAATCCATTTAACAACACATATTTTCAGGGGGCAAGCAATATTCCGCCGATGATTGAGCGTGCCACACGCGAGCAAGCATGGCATTATGTTGGCGCCGGAAAAGTGCTGATGGCAGCGCTGATTTTCCATGTCAGCGATATTCACGGCAACGTTCCTTACACCGATGCTTTCCGAGGTGCAGAAAACTTCACGCCCAAATATGATTCGCAAGAGTCTATTTATGCGGCAATGGACAAACTCTTGGATGAGGCTATTGTAGAGTTTGGCAAGACTCAGCCCGCTTCGGCAGTTGCTTTTAATGCCAGTGCCGATATTTTGTTTGGCGGCAATACGCAACGCTGGATTCGCTTTGCAAACGGCTTGAAAGCTCGCCAGTATAATCACCTGACCAAAAAATCTACCTATAATGCGCAGCGCGTTTTGGATGCGATTGATAAAGCAATCAACAATAATGCTGATGATGCGCAAGTAGCGTTCAGTTCTGCGCAAGTAGGGCATACGAATTTTTGGGCATACCAACGCGCCAATGCTCCCACACGGACATTCGGGCGATATTTTATCAATATGATTGACGGCACAACACTTGGTTTCCGCGACCCACGCTATGTCATTATCGCACCGGACACCAACCGTTCCAAGGGTGCAGTCAATGGTTCAGGCTTGCCGACCTCTCCCGTAGGGATGACCTCGGCGGGTGTGTCGGATTTCTACGGACGCTATAACCTCACCACGCCAATAACTTCTACTGTTGCTGCGCCTGCGGCAAGCGTTGCACCGGCAATCGAAGGCTGGTATGCCAGAACAGTCGGCGTACAACTTATTCTGACCAATGCAGAAATGCGTTTTGTGGAGGCAGAAGCGGCTTTCCGTGCGGGCAACCGCGACCGCGCATATACGGCGTTCCGTGCCGGCATCACTGCCCATATGGACAAATTGGGCGTTCCGGCTGCTGACCGCACTGCGTATTTAGCAAGTGTGGCTGTTCCGCAATCGGCAGCAACACTGACGCTGGCAAATATTATGCAGCAAAAATATATTGCTATGTTCTTGCACCACGAAGCGTGGGTGGATATGCGCCGTATGGACTATAGCCCAACGGTCTATACGAATTTCGCGCCACCGACAAATCCCAATTCGCAACTTATGGGAGCGTACCCACGCCGTTTCCTACCCGGCTCGGCAGAACTGCTCTATAATCGTAATAATGCGTACTCTGAGGTTGACCCGGCTGGCGTGGCGGATGCAACATGGATCGTTACGCCGATGTGGTGGGACAAACCGTAAGGAATTACGAATTTTCAATTACGAATTACGAATCATTATTTGAACAAATTTTTATGAAAACTCTTATTTCATGCGCTCTTGTGGCGGTTATTCTGCTTGCAGCTTGCGAGCGGCAGTTCCCGACTACGCCGGGCGTGGTGTCGGCGGATATTTTTCCCATCATTCAAACATCGAATGCGTGGGCGTTTGGCACAACGCAAACACCGGGTAAAGCTATTGAATTTGAACTACAGTTCAATTCATATACCGCGATAAAAGCAGTTAATGCTTATCAGGTTATTAACCGCACCACAGGTAGTACGACAACACGCGATACGACACTCTTTTTTGGTCCTCAATACAAGTCCGGTTACTCGAAGGATAAAGGCGCAGACACGTTGCTCATTACGTACACCGTTCCGACGATTGCTCGCCCTATGGGTACGACCGTGGCAGTCAATATCGTAGCGGAAGTAGTGAACCAAAACGGTTTATTCAAACGCCGTGCTTTTAGTACAGCAAACGGGTTTACGGTACCGGCACAGTAAACTTTCGCCGGAAATGATATTGGAATAAAAAAGGAAACGCCGCTTCGGGCTTAGTTCGGAGCGGCGTTTTGTGCTTACGAGGAATGATGTTTTTGTAAAGAGTGCTTATGCCACTGTAATAATTAGGGCAGAATCAGGTTTCGCCGACAAAAAAGTACGAAAACCATTGGAAAATCAAGACAAAACCGTATATTTGTAGTCTATGCCTTTTTGCATAGAAATTAAAATTCTATGTAACGCTTGCGAAATCAAGTGCTTACGCTAAAAAGTCAATAAAATCACGTTTTACGCACACTTCATTACGATTTATTGAAAGGGCAACCTGACAATGGGTACACTCTCGAAAATGCGCTCT
Organism: uncultured bacterium; assembly: GCA_937899715.1. Lineage (GTDB taxonomy): Bacteria > Bacteroidota > Ignavibacteria > Kapaibacteriales > UBA4661 > PH2015. The sequence goes on from CALCNX010000091.1 coordinate 62,022, forward strand.
ATATCGCCCTACGTTCTTGTAACGGTAGCGATATTCTTTATTGTGTTTATGATCATCAGTAACGATAGTATTGATGTTCTGACCAAGCGCGGTCAAAATCTTGCTACTTCTGCCGTTGGAACAGTCAATGGCGAAAAAATTATGTACACCGAATTTGAGCGCCGCGTTAAAGAGCAAGCAGAAGCTGCTCGTGCGCAATCGCCCAATGCCGATGACTTTGATGAAGCACCGGTACGCGAGCAGGTTTGGAATGAAATGGTGGACGAAATTTTGCTCCGCCAAGAATCGGAAAAACTCGGCATTACCATTAGTAACGATGAGGTTTTAGACGTGCTGCTCGAAAATCCGCCGGATGTTCTGCGCCGTCCCTTTACCGATTCTACAGGACGTTTCTTGCGCGATGTTTACCTTGACTATGTTACCAATCCTGACATTATTGCCCAACGCGCGCAGCAGCAGGGTGGTCAAAAAGCAGCTCAAGACGCAGCAAAACAAACTGCAGACTTCAAAAAATATCTTGTGCGCATTGAAGATGCTATCCGTCAGGATAAGCTCCAAAATAATATGCGTGCTGCCGTCAGCACTGCATTTGGCGCACTTGACCCTCTTTATCTGGAACGCCGCTACCAAGCCGAAAACTCAACGCTTGACGCAGATTTTATCGCATTGAACGCAAATCTTATCCCTGATAATGCCGTTACGGTGAGCGAGCAAGATATTGCAACCTACTACAACACGCATGAATCCTCGTTCAAGCAAAAACCCGTACGTAAACTCAAGTATGCACTGTTGCCCGTTGTGCCTTCGCAGGCGGACTCGCAGCGTGTGCAGAAGCGTCTTGAGCGCATTGTGAGCGACCTTAATGCAGCCCAGACCCCCGGTCAACGCGATACAGTATTCGACCGTTTTGTTGGTGATTTTGGTGGAGTAACGAATGATTACAAGTTCATTCAAGACGTTGCACCGCAAACGCTTATCATGCTCAACAACCTTCCCGTGCGCGGCGTTGTTGGTCCTATTCAAACCCAACAAGGTATGACTTTTGTTCGTCTTGACGACCGCCGTTCCGGCACAAACGTTATGACCAAAGCAAGCCACATCTTGATTCGTTTCGCAGCGAATAATCCTGCTTCCAAAGACAGCGCCAAAGCTATTGCGCAAGGACTTTTGGAGGAAGCAAAATCGGGTAAAGATTTTACTGAATTGGCAAAGAAAAATTCGCAAGACCAAAGCGTTGCCCAAAATGGCGGCGATTTGGGTTTCTTCGGCAAAGGCATGATGGTCAAGCCCTTTGAAGAAGCGGCTTCGGCAGCAGCAGTCGGCTCTATCATCGGTCCGGTGGAAACACAATTCGGCTGGCACGTTATTAAAGTAACCGACAAAAAGACCGACGAAATTAAATATAGCGAGATTACGCTTAACCCGACCATCAGCCAAGCTACACGCAGCCAGCTCTTCCGCACTGCTGCCGCGCTCAAGGAAACGCTCAAAGGTGGCGTACAATTCGACACTGCCGCAAAGCAGCTGGGGATTGTTGCCAGCGAGACCGCATACTTCCGCCGTGTGGCTACGATCCTGGGTTCACGCCAGCTCACGAACTTTGCATTCGACAGCAATGTCGGCGATGTTTCTGAGCCGATTGAACTCAAAAACACCGGCATCGTTGTTGCTCAGTTAGCACAAAGCCGTCTGATGGGTATTAAGCCGCTTGAAGATGCAAAAGATGAAATCAAGATGAAACTGATGATGGCAAAAAAACTTGACGCTTTGAAAAATAAAGCACAAGAACTTTTTGCAAAAGTATCAGGTTTGGACTCGCTCTCAAAAGCAAAAACACTTGATTCTACGCTGAATGTCGTTATGGCAAAAGGCGTTACCGACAACGGTCGTGTACCGTCGTTTGGTTCCGACGTGGCGCTTACTTCCTCACTCTTTAGCCAAACATCTGCTTCGATGGGCAAAATTCTTGCTCCTATTCGTGGCGAGCGCGGTTACTATATCGCGCAAATCAAAGCTAAAAAAGATGCTGACCCGAATGGCTTCGCTGCTGCTCGCCAAACGCTTGCACAAGGCGAAAAAGGAAAAGCACAAAGCACACTCTACTTCAAATGGCGCAATGAACTCCGCGACCGTGCGGACATTGAAGACAATCGCAATAAGTATTTCCGTGATTAAGCCTTTCGCTCTCATGTAAAGCATAAAATCCCCGCTGTACCGCACGAATGATGCAACACAAGCGGGGATTTTTCGTCTCTATCACTGGCAAAATTACCATCCACCAATACTTTTTATTATGTCGCATCATAAAGTAGCTATTATCGGCTCCGGTCCGGCGGGATTCACAGCCGCGCTCTATGCTTCACGCGCAAACTTAGACGTTACTATTTTCGAGGGACACCAGCCGGGCGGGCAGTTGACGATTACGACCGAGGTAGAAAATTATCCGGGCTTTGAGCATGGTATTCAAGGTCCCGAACTCATGGACATTATGCGCAAGCAAATACAACGCTTTGGCGCAAAATCTGTCTATGAAACCGTTACAACGCTTGATGCTGGGCAGCGTTCCTTTACGCTGACGACTGACCGAGGAGTGACGCATCACGCCGACGTAGTGATTTTGGCAATGGGCGCATCGGCAAAACTCTTGGGAACAAAGGGCGAAAGCGAGTACATGGGCTACGGCGTTTCCGCGTGTGCTACGTGCGACGGCTTTTTCTTTCGCAACCAAGATGTTATCGTTGTCGGTGGTGGCGATACGGCTATGGAAGAGGCAAATTATCTGACGCGCTTCTGCAAATCGGTGATGATTGTTCACCGCCGCGAGGAGTTTCGTGCCTCGAAAATTATGCTTGACCGTGTGCGCAAAAACGAGAAAATTTCATTTGCACTTAATACTACCATTGATGAATTTAAGGGCGAAACGCTTGAAACGGGCATGAAGAAAATGACGGGCGTGGTTCTGCGCGATACCAAGACAAACGAAACGCGCGAAGTACCGATTGATGGGGCTTTCGTGGCTATCGGGCACGAGCCAAACAGCAAACTTGTGCGCGGCTTGGTGGAAATGGATGATAATGGTTATATTCTCACGCAGGGGAAATCCAGTTATACCAATGTTCCGGGCATTTTTGCCTGTGGCGATTTGCAAGATACCGTCTATCGTCAAGCAATTACGGCAGCAGGAAGCGGTTGTATGGCTGCGATTGATGCCGAGCGATGGTTGGAATCGCAAGGGCACTAAAATTTCGTAAGAACACTAAAAAACGATTGTTGTATAGTTGAATACACAACAGCTATGAGCGCATTACCAAAACGTTATCTATCGGAGGCACAATATTTGGCGCAAGAACGCCTTGCACCGTACAAGTCCGAGTATTATGACGGTGAAGTCTTCGCAATGGCAGGGGCTTCGCGGTATCATAACTCGGCAACATCGGGCATTTTTTATGCACTCTGTAAGCATTGTTTGCCGCGCGGCTGCGATGTGTACGGAAGCGATATGCGCGTCTATGTTGGCGCAACACCCTTTCGTGGGAAAAGCCTCTACACCTATCCTGATATTACCGTTGTTTGTGGTGAGTCAACGTTTTCCGACAATCAGAACGACACGCTGACAAACCCGCTTCTTATCGTCGAAGTGCTCTCCGAATCTACCGAGCGTTACGACCGCACGACGAAATTCCAGATGTACAAAGGTTTGGAGAGCTTGCGTGAGTATGTCCTTCTTGCCCAGCAAGAGCCTTTTGTAGAGACATTTTATCGGAATGATAAAGGCGAATGGATTTATACGTCAGCAAGCGGTCTGGAAGGGTCGTTATATCTTGCCTCCATTGATTGCACCTTGCACTTGCGCGAAGTGTATGCACAAGCAATGCGTATGCAAGGTTTCCGCCCAAACGGCTTTTACAATGCTGACGGCACATTGATTGATGATGCAATAGAAAGCCCAGAACAATAAGCACTGATTAAATTCAAGCGGCTCGTGAAATTCAATATTCCCCAACATCCATTTCTCCGCGTTGTATGAAGCGCATTTTTTCTACAATTCCTGTCTTGACGCTGCTTCTGACGGTTGTCGGCAGTATGACACTTTTTCCATTTTCCCTTATGAGCGACACTCCAAAGCCTCCCGTTGCGAAGATTATTCCGAAACTCGACACCACGCACAAAGACGTGCGGACGGACAATTACTTCTGGCTCCGCGACAAGAAAAATCCGGAAGTGATTAAGCACCTCGAAGCAGAAAACGCCTATACCCAAGCCATGATGGAAGATACAAAGGGCTTGCAGGAAAAGCTCTACAACGAAATGAAATCGCGCATCAAAGAAACCGATTTAAGCGTTCCTTCTCAGGACAACGGTTATTTCTATTACTCCCGCACTGCCGAAGGTAAGCAGTATCCGATTTATTGCCGTAAAAAAGGTTCAATGGATGCGCCGGAGCAAATTACGATAGACCTTAATGTACTTGCCGAAGGAAAAAAATTCATTCGTCTGGGAGCATACAGCATTAGCCCCAATACGAAGTTGATGGGCTATGGTCTGGATTTCGAGGGTTCGCGCAAGTTTACGCTCTATGTGAAAAATCTGGAAACAGGTGAGATACTCAAAGACCAAGTGCCGGAGACGGCAGGCGCATTTGTCTGGGGCAATGACAACAAGACGATTTTTTACAACGTCTATGATTCTTCCTTACGCTCGTACAAGATTTTACGCCACGAATTAGGATTTGATGCTAAATCAGACGTGGAAGTTTTTCACGAAAAAGATGAGAAATTTGATTGCTACGTGGGTAAGACGCGCAGCGACAAGTACATTATCATCAGCACCACGAGCAAAATAACTCGTGAGAATTGGTATCTTGACGCCGACCGCCCGAAAGATGCCTTTCGCTGCGTAGAGCCGCGCAAGACAGGGCATGAATACTCGGTTGACCACCACGAAGGAAACTTTCTTATTCTCACCAATGACAAAGCAAAGAACTTTCGTCTCATGTCCACGCCTGTGGACAAACCCGCGATGAAAAATTGGAAAGAAGTCGTGGCGCACCGTCCGAAAGTGAAACTGGACGATATAGATGTCTTTGAGAAGTATTGGGCGTTTTCTGTCCGTGAAAATGGTTTGACGGCAATTGAAATTTATGACGTTGCCACGAAGCAATCGCACCGAATCCCGTTCCCCGAAGTTGCCTATTTGTCGTACACGAGCACTAATCCTGAGTACAAATCCACCAAGCTGCGCTACGGCTATACATCGCTCATTACGCCGAATTCGATTTATGATTACGATGTGGCAAAGCGTCAGTCGGAATTGCTGAAGCGCCAAGAAGTGCCGGGCGGCTATAAGCCGGAAGATTACGCCGTTGAGCGCATTTTCGCAAAAGCAAAAGACGGCGTACTGGTGCCAATTTCACTTGTGTACAAAAAAGGTGTAAGGAAAGATGGTTCCAATCCGACTTTTCTGTACGGCTACGGCTCGTACGGTATTTCGATGGACCCCACCTTTAGCTCTGGTCGCGTGAGCCTTCTTGATAGAGGCTTTATTTATGCGATTGCACATATTCGTGGCGGCGGCGAAATGGGCAAGCAGTGGTACGAAGACGGAAAACTGCTCAAGAAGAAAAATACCTTTACGGATTTTATTGCCTCAGCCGAGCACTTGATTGCGCAAAAATATACTAATCCGCAAAAATTGGTTGCTAATGGTGGCTCTGCGGGCGGCTTGCTCATGGGTGCGGTGATGAATATGCGTCCCGACCTCTTCAAAGCCGTTCACGCAGCTGTACCATTTGTGGATGTCATTAATACGATGCTCGACGAGACGATACCGCTCACGACCTCTGAGTACGAGGAATGGGGCAATCCGCACGAGAAAAAGTTCTACGACTACATGAAGTCGTATTCGCCCTACGATAATGTTGCCGCAAAGGCATATCCGACCTTGCTTTTGACAACAGGCTTGAACGATTCGCAAGTTCCTTTTTGGGAACCTGCAAAATTCTGTGCGAAACTTCGCGCTATGAAGACTGACAATAATATGCTCATCTTCAAAATTGATATGGGCGTAGGACACGGTGGCGCTTCGGGTCGCTACGATGCGCTCAAAGACCGTGCGTTTGAGTACGCTTTTTTCCTCAAGACGCTTGGCATCACGCAATAGCACAGCTTTCGGAGCGCTCGTTTGGATGTGGCGAATGGAAGTGGAAAGTGTGTATTCTTCAAAAAAATAATCTATTCTCTGCCGCCATTCGTCTAACGTATTACTCCATTCGGTAATTGGAATCTTTTTCACCAAATAGAAGCACCATGAAATCACTTCTTGCACTCGGCATCAGCACTGCGTTTCTGACATTCGGCACAACCTCTTGCGCCGCAAAAACGGAAGCACGGAACAATGCAGACAAGCAATCTTCACCACCAGCAGAAAGGACAATTCCTGTGGCAACAGTCAATGATCCCACACCGCCGCCGCCATCGGGCAAAACAGAAGTAGCAACCTTCGGTTCGGGCTGCTTCTGGTGCACGGAGGCGATTTTTCAACGTGTGGATGGCGTAATCAAAGTTGTGTCGGGCTATGAAGGCGGTACAGTTAAAAATCCGACCTACAAGCAGGTCTGCGAAGGCACGACCGGACACGCTGAATGTACGCAAATTACCTACGACCCTGCAAAAGTTAGTTATGATGAGCTTCTCAAGATTTTCTGGAAGACGCACGACCCCACCACGCTTAACCGTCAAGGAAATGACGTCGGTACGCAGTACCGCTCGGTTATTTTCTACCACAATGAGCAGCAAAAAGCAACAGCCGAGAAGTACAAAAAAGAGTTAGATGCTTCCGGCGCATGGGACAAGCCGCTTGTAACAGAGATTACGGCAAGTACAACGTTTTATCCGGCGGAGGATTATCACCAAAATTATTTCAACGACAACCCCGGGCAAGGCTACTGCGCGTTTGTCATTCGTCCTAAAGTAGAAAAATTTGAATCGGTCTTCAAAGACAAACTCAAAAAGCAATAGGTTGAAGAAACGGATAGATGAATGCCCATCGAATCAGGCGGTCAACGGATTCGAGTAGTCGCCCGTGATAATACGTTCCAGATTGTCAACCGTGTGATTGTAAAAATAGACCCATACTTCAAGCGTTGTTCCTTCTTCAAGGAGGACAACGCTTGTTTTTTTGCGGATGTAGAGCGCGTCGGGCGTGCCGTCGGCGGACTCATATTCATCAATAATTTTCCAGAGAAGGCTGTTGCGATGTGGGTTGGTGGTGAGTGCATAAACTTCGCCAAAGACTTCATCCTCGCTTGAATCGGAAGCAATCACGCCCGGATATTGGGATATGAAATACATCTGTCCCTTCAAAACTGCTTTGCTGAAAAATGTGGCGAATGATGTCAAAACCCCGTGCATGTGGTGTGGTGTGGCGTGTGGGTATGTCGTACGCCCAAGTGTCCCGTAAACGAAAATGTATTCTTGTTCGATGGTGTTCATAAAATGTATGGTGTAGTGAAACTATCGCGGTGACTCCAGCCCCATGACGCAGCGGAATGTGTCGCGGGCAATCATCAACTCTTCATTCGTGGGAATAACCCACGCTTCTAAGCGGCTTCCGTCGTGAGAAATTTTCCCTTCTTTTCCCCGTGTGGTTGTTTTGTTGCGTTCTTCGCTCAGTTGTACACCCATCCACTCAAGGTCGCTTGTAATCTTGCTTCGCACGTAGTCCGAATTTTCACCGATGCCGCCGGTAAAAATGATTGCTGCAGCGCCGTTCATGGCAGCCAGATACGAGCCGATATATTTTTTGATGCGATACGCAAAGACCTCAATTGCCAGTTTTGCGCGACGGTCGTCGTTTTCAACAGCTTCAGCGACAAGTTCACGCATATCGTTGGTCAAGCCCGAAATGCCAAGCAGTCCCGATTGCTTGTTCAGTACCGATTCCACTTCTGCCATTGAATAGCCTTCTTTGTGCGCCAAATGCTCCAAAATTGCAGGGTCAATATCACCGGAACGAGTTCCCATCACCAAGCCCTCAAGCGGTGTCATGCCCATTGATGTATCAAGTGAGCGCCCGCCCTTGATAGCGCAAATGGAGCATCCGTTACCAAGATGAATCGAAATAACATTTACATTTTCGCGTTCTAAACCTAAAAGTGTTCGATACCGAAACTGCACGTACCGATGCGATATACCGTGAAAACCATAGCGCCGAATTTTGTGACGACGGTAGAACTGGTAGGGAATCGCATAAAGATACGCATAATCGGGCAAGGTGTGGTGAAATGCCGTATCGAAGACGGCAACTTGCTTTGCCGTGCCGCCGAATACTTTTTTTATTGCATAAATCCCCTTCAGATTCTGCGGATTGTGCAGAGGCGCAAGGTCAATGCAATCCTCAATTTGCTTGATAACCTCGTCGTCAATCAGCATAGATTTCGTCAGTTCTTCGCCCCCATGCACGACCCGATGTCCTACAGCCGTAATGTCTGTGTACGACGTAATTCCCGGAATATTTGCCTCAGAAGAAATAATCCACTGAACGATTTTTTCAATGGCGGCGGAATGGTCTCGAAGCGGCACGGCTTCTCGTTGCGAGCGCGATGTTCCGTCGGGATTCACTACCGAAAAATTCACCAGCGCAGGTCCCCCAATACGCTCAATAACGCCGTAGGCAAGGCGTTTATCAGTATTCTGCTCAATCAGTTGTTGGTCGGTGGCAATAAGTTGAAATTTGACCGACGAGCTACCGCAATTCAGGACGAGAATGTTCATAAAGTAAATCGTGCGGAAAATTTAAGGTGAAATATTTGCGGTGAGTTTTATACTCAATAACCTATTGAGAAAAACCGTACCGAGCTAGAATAGATGCTCCCTCTGGCGAACAAATATACTGAAGAAATTCGTCAGCCAGAGCAATGTGTGCAGAACGCTTCATCACAACAGCGCACTGCTCAAGAGGTTTGTGGAGTTTTGTGTCAATAAGTGTATAGCTTCCTGCTTTCTGCATGGCAGGGGAGAGTGCTAAAGAGAGCGAAATTATCGCCGCATCCACGTTCAGTGTTTGGGCAAACTGTGCCGCTTGTGCCACGTTGTCCGCTAAGACGAGCCGCTTCTCTATTGCGCTCCAGAGGTTGCTTGCTTGCAGTGCTTCTCTGGCACGCTCTCCGTAGGGCGCGTGGGCAGGATTGGCGATTGCCACACGAAGCACGAGCGGTGAGTTCAGAAGAGCCAACCCTTCACGCTGCACATTGGCATCAAGGTTCGTCTGTGAGTTTTTCCCTACCCACAAAACCAGCTTTCCAAGCGCATATCGGCGAGGCTTGCTGGTGGTCAGCCCTTTTGTGAAGAGGCTTTCGGGATAGCGCATATCGGCAGAGAAGAACATATCAAAGGGAGCACCGCCTTCGATTTGCGCCACAAAATTTCCCGACGAACCATAGACCACATCAATACGAGCACTTGGGTGCTTTGCGCGAAATGCTTGCACTAAGTCCGGCAATGCTTGTTGCAGGTCGGCGGCGGCGGCTACGCGAATCGGCTGGGCAAAAGCACCCTTTTGCAGTGCGCAACCAAATATGAACATGATTGCACACGACAATATCAGAGGTGGTAAACGCTTTTTGCCGGTCATACTACTGAACGTTGCGGAATACGCCTGTAACGACTCCATGAATCACAAAATGGTCGAACTCACCGACGACCATCGGCTTGTAATTTGGGTTTTCCGGCAGGAGCATAATGCGTTTGCCAACAGCAAAAAGGCGCTTTACGGTCATGTCGCCATTCAAACTTGCCACAACGATATTGTTATGACGCGCTTCGGCGGCATGGTCAACGATGATGAGGTCGCCGTCCAGAATATGCGCTTTCTGCATCGAATCGCCCACCACGCGCAGCAAATAGCAGTTTTTCGGGTGCGGTACAATATCAGCAGGAACGCGCAAGGTTTTTTCAACCGAATCGTCAGCATTGACGGGCTTTCCAGCACGAACGCTGTACATATAGAGCGGGAGTTCGACAAAGTCGTTGTCGCCGCGAATATCAAGAACTTCTACCATGATTGTAGTGTGAAGGGGTGATAAATACTGTGTTTTTAAGTTTAATGTATTTTTTTCTGCTTGCGTTTTTTCAAAAAGCCGCCGGAACGTGCGCTCATCACGGCTTGAATCTCGGCGATAATGGAAAGTGCAACCTCTTCCGCCGTCTCAGTGCCAATATCCAGCCCAATCGGATTATGCAGCCGCGCTCTGTCGTCGTCGGTCGGCGTGAAGCCTTGTTCTTCGAGCAAAGCAAAAATTTTCTCTAAGCGTGGTTTGGGTCCCAGAAGCCCGATATAACGCGCTTTTGAAGCAAATGCTTCACGAAGCAGTGCAGCGTCGAAGGCAAGATTATGCGTCATAACTACAAGTGCAGTTTGGGCAGAAAAAGCAAGATGCCGCGCTGTCTCGGCAATATTTTCTCGTGTTATGCGCGTGAGCATGGAGGCTTTAGGAAACCGTTCCGTACTCAAAAGTGCCGGGCGATGGTCGAGAACAGTTGTTCGCCAGCCAAGTAGTGTTGCGTATTCCACCAGTGGCAAAGCATCGTAACCCGCTCCGGCAATAACTAATTCCCGTATCGGTTGAAGGCATTCAATGAGAATATGTACTTTCGCCTCGGCATGGTCAAACATTCTATGCTCGTATGTACGTTCTGCTGTGAGCGCTTCCGTGGCATGATTCCAGATGGCATCACGAAGCTGAGTTGCAAAAGCGCTTTCACCGAAATTATCGCTCGCTTCCTCATTCGTGTAGAGAAAAAAACGATGCCCTTCAAGTACGGTTTCGTGCGGTTTCGTTCTCTCAATCTCATACACCGTTGCTATTGCGCCGCGCTCGCGTTCCCGAAAGCAGTGCCGAAGAAAAGTGCAAAATGGGTCGTCTGCGCCCGCGAGGCGTTCCAGAAAAACGGTTGTTATGCCATTGCAACCCATTCCTAAGCCAAAAATAGGGTCGTCGGAAGAGCCGTCATAGACGACCATTGCGGGTGTGCCGGTCTGCAAAACACGCTGAGAGCGCTCCACTACATCGCTTTCCAAGCATCCACCGCTTATTGCGCCAACGGAAGTATTATCAGCAAAAACGAGCAATCGTGCGCCAGCGCGGCGATACGTTGAGCCTTCGGTATGAACAACTGTCGCCAAAACGCACGGTTCATTGCGCTTTTCAAGAGTAGTGAGAATTCGTTGAAAATCGTTCATAGCGTAAAAGCCGTTGACGGGAGCGGGGCTGGAACCGACGATGTTGAAACTGACGAGGTTAAAACCGAGTTTGAAATGCTGCAAATTTCCTGCACAATATACGCACAAACGTCGTAATTTCCTGCCATGAAAAATTTCCCCTCGAACACCACAGATTATCTTATTATCGGCGGCGGTCTGGCGGGCTGTATTCTTGCATGGACACTGCGGCGGCGCGGCTTAGAATGTCAGCTTATGGATACGCCGCTTTTGAGCAATGCTTCCCGTATTAGTGCGGGCATCATCAACCCCATTTCCGGCAAGCGTTTTTCTCCCTTGTGGGAACCAGACCTTACCACGAGCGCAGCCCAGCAAACATACAGAGAATTAGAAGTACACTTCGGGCAGTCGTTTCTCCGAGAAATTCCTGCGTTGCGGCTTTTTACCGATGCGGACGAGCGAGATATATGGCTCACCAAGCGCTCAGAAACACTCAAGTTCGCGGAGCTTCTTATGCCGTCAGAGATTGCACCGCACCTCGTGCAAGACTGGGGCGGCATCCGTTACAGGGCGTGGCACGTGGACGTAGAAGCCGTTGTTCTGCGGCTTCGTGCGTGGCTTCGTGATGAAGCCTGCCTTGTGGAAGAAGAATTTGACGATGCCCGTCTGAGTTTTACGAATAGCGATGTGCTATACAAGGCGAAGGACCAGCATATCCGCGCAAAACGAATCATTATGTGCAATGGCTGGAGGACGCTCCGCACGGGGCTTTGGAAGGATTTGCCGCTTACTCCCGCTAAAGGTGAATTACTCATTGTTCGTGCCGATGCTCCGCTGTTACAAGAACTTATCGTGAAGAGCGTGTTTTTGTTGCCGCTTGAGAATCATGCTTTGGAAGGCACTATTATGCGCATCGGAGCAAGTTATTCATGGGAACATTTAGACGAGACTCCAACGCCAGAGACTGCACAAATACTTATCCACAAGGCACAAGAAATTTTGCCTGTGCCAATGACTATTCTTCGTCATGATGCCGGAGTGCGACCCGCCGCCCAAGACAGTAAGCCAATCGTAGGCGTTCATCCACGCGAGGCACTTTCAGCTATAATGAATGGTTTTGGCTCGAAGGGCGCTGCATACACGCCTTTTTGCGCTGAGGTGCTGATTGATTTTTTGGAAGAGAGGAAGCCAATTCCAGAATGGTGCTCACTTGCACGGTGGAAAGCATGGCGGTAAAAAGTACAACACTTCCCAAAAAAATCCGTAACTTTGCGGTCAAAGCAATATCAATTCTTGTTTCACTGTCAGAGTATTTATCATGTACAATCACATCAAAACCCAAGACCCCGAGCTTTTTCGCGCTTTGGAAGGCGAGTACGAACGCCAAAGCGACAAACTGGAACTTATCGCCAGCGAAAATTATACTTCTCCCGCCGTGCTGGAAGCGCAAGGCTCGCTTATGACCAACAAATACGCCGAAGGTTATCCCGGCAAGCGTTACTATGGTGGTTGCGAGTGGGTGGACGTAGCAGAAAATCTTGCGATTGATCGCGCGAAAGCGCTTTTTGGAGCGGAGTATGCCAACGTGCAGCCCAATAGCGGCTCAACGGCAAATATGGCTGTGTATTACAGCTTCATCAAGTTTGGTGATACCGTCCTCGGCATGGATTTGTCGCACGGCGGACACCTAACGCATGGCTCTGCTGTGAACTTTTCGGGTAAATTCTATAATTTTGTTCCCTACGGACTCAACAAAGAAACCGAGCAGATTGATTACAACGTTGTGGCTGACCTTGCAAAAAAGAACAAGCCGAAGATGATTACCGTTGGTGCATCGGCGTACTCGCGCAACATTGATTACAAGGCGTTTCGTGAGATTGCTGATTCGGTCGGCGCATTCTTATTTGCCGATATTGCGCATCCGGCAGGTTTGATTGCGAAAGGGCATTTGGATACGCCAATTCCATATGCGCACGTGGTGGCTTCCACGACGCATAAAACTTTGCGCGGACCGCGCTCTGGTGTGATTTTTCTCGGTAAAGACTTTGAAAACCCATTCGGATTGACTGCGCCAAAATCCGGCAGAACCAAGATGATGAGCGAAGTGATTGACTCGTGGGTAATGCCCGGCATTCAGGGCGGACCGCTTATGCACGTCATCGCGGCGAAAGCTGTTGCCTTCAAAGAAGCATTGACCGACGATTTCAAAGAATACACCGCACAAATCATCCGCAATTCGCAAGCGCTCGCTACTGCGCTCACCTCACGCGGCTACAAAATCATTTCCGGCGGTACGGATAATCATTGTATGCTCGTGGACTTGCGCAACAAAAGCGTAACGGGCAAGCAAGCGGAAATCGCACTGGACGCAGCAGGAATTACCTGTAACAAAAACATGGTTCCCTACGACGACCAGCCGGCGCTTGTTACATCCGGTATTCGCTTGGGCACGGCTGCCATTACCACGCGCGGCATGACGCAAAGCGATATGGAGACGATTGCCGGACTGATTGACCGCGTTATCGTTGCCACAAGCGACGAAGCAAACCTGAAAGCCGTCAAAAATGACGTAAAAGCGCTTTGCGCTGGCTTCCCACTCACTTCTGAATTGCCGCATATCAACAAAAGCGGCAATGGCTTTCTGAGCGGTAATCCGATGCTGCAAAGTGGCATAGACCGCTTGCAAACAGGCGCAGCAGTGGCAGCCGAAACCGCAGGAAGTTTGCTGGAAAAACTCGGCGGCGAGCTTAAAACGGCGTTCAAGAAATAACAATTAGATTGATGGCAAAAAATGGAAAAGGCAACTGTTTTCTCGCATGAAGACAGTTGCCTTTTGCATTTGAAGGAAATGTCGTAGTTTTGTGCCTTGCTATCAAATCCTTTGATGTATTCGTAGAGAATTTATCAACATTATTGCGTCATTTTTCCTTCATCCTCTCTTCAGGGACGATTTTATGACACTTTTTCGTACACTTTTTCTTTATTGTGCTTTATTTCTTACAACGCTCTTTTCTACATTTTCCCTGAATGCACAGCAAGCCTCTTTTCGAGGTAAAATTGTGGATAAACGCACGGGCGAAGCTATTTCCGGCGCTCGCGTGGTGCTGATGCCGGAGAGCACAACCCGCGAGGCGATAGGTAAAATCTCGCTTCGAGACGGTTCGTTTGAATTTTCGGAGGTCAAGCCTGCTCAATACCGCATTACCATCTCCGCACCGCTTTACAAGACACTTTCCCGCACAGAATCTATCGGCGAGACCATGACTTCGGTTGAGCCGGAACCGACCGTTTTTGCACTGGTGCAGGATGTTCGCGGCTTGGAGGAAGTCGTCGTAACGGGCGTTGCTTCGCGGACGCAAAAAAGCATTGCCGAAATTGCTGTATCCCGCGTGGATGCTGCTGCGCTTACCGAAGCGAATACCTATCAAGACCTCACACAACTTTTAACAGGCAAAGTCGCCGGAGTAAGCGTTGCGCCTGCTTCGGGCAATGTCGGCGGTGGCGTGCGTTTTAATGTGCGCTCTGGCGGTGGGCTGTATGGCACGGGACAACCGGTGATTTTTGTGGACGGAGTCCGCATTGACAACATCGAACTTGGGTACTTTGCAGGTGGGCAGCGTGCTTCCACGCTTGCCGACCTTAACCCCGAAGACATCCAAAGTATTGAAATTTTGAAAGGTCCGGCTTCGTCGGCGCTCTACGGCACAAGTGGCTCGAATGGCGTGGTGCTTATCAAAACCAAACTCGGTTCGCGCAAAGCCGCTTTGAATAAATTTACCGTCGAAGCCAAAGTCATTGTGGGTTGGAATGAGCCGTCACGTCTTTACACTGAGCAGCAAGCGCTTTCCTACCGTGAGGCAAACGCACTGCTGCGGCGCGGCAATCTCGCACAGTACAGCGTGGGAATGAGTGGTAATGCGGGCTTTGTGAATTATTATGCTTCGGTTGACCGCCGAGCCGAGCAAGGCATTATCGCTCAGAATGGGCTTGAGCGCACATCGTTTAGGGCAAATATCGAAGCCTTTCCGAGCGAAATATTATCCGTCAAGCTCAATACGAATTTTGTGAGCAGCTCTATCCTGACTCCGCAAAACGATGATAACGTCTATGGTCTGCTCAATAACACGCTGGGGTTTCGTCCTGAAAATGTCTATTCCAATGCCTTCGGTAGCACTCGCCCGGCAAATGCGCAACGCGCCGTGGAGAGCATCGAAAATTCAACCCAAACGCAGCGCTTTATTGCGTCGGCAGAAATTCTCCTGAAGCCGTTTGCAGGCTTGACACTGCGCGGTGTGGTGGGCTATGACGGCGCAAACAATCAACTTCGTGAGGTGCTGCCAAGTTCGTACCCCTACATCCGTATTACCAATGGGCGACGCTCGCTGGAACAACGCCGCTTGGAGCAATTTACCGTTGACCTGAACGCCGCATATAACACCGCAATCACGGAGGATATTCAATCCACGACGATTGTGGGGACACAGCTTTTTGCCCGCACAAGCACAGGGTTTGATTTCGCGGCACAAGACTTTGCTTCCAACCTCATCGAAGACGCAGAAGCCGCACGAAATCTTATCTCTGCAAACGAGTCCTTCCGTGAAGACCGCGAGGCGGGCGTGTATGTACAGGAGGAATTGAACTACAAAAGCACGTATTTCCTATCGTTTGGCGTTCGCAATGATTACGCCAGCTCAGTGGGACCCGAAGCGCCGACAATTTTTTACCCACGTGCCAGTGCTGCTGCGCGGTTGGATAAATTAGGCTTTTTGCCCGAAGCAATCAATCTGGCAAAAGTGCGCATTGCCTACGGGCAGTCCGGGCAGTTGCCATCGGCGCTGGATGGTGTGGCGCGGTATTGGGGAAGCATTCAGTCAGGATATGGCGTAGGTGCTCTTGTGCAGCGCATTGGCAATCCAGCCATTCAGCCGGAACGCATTGCCGAACTGGAATTTGGAGCCGAAATGGAGTGGGAAAACAGCTACGGCTTTGATATTACCTATTATCAGCAAAATGCGAGCAATTCGATTGTTGATTTCTTCAATTCGCCTTCCACAGGGCTGACAGTATCGAGTTTTCCGCGCAACGTGGGGCGTATTCGCGGATGGGGCTTGGAGTCTAGCTTGTATGCGACTCCCATTCGCACAGGCAGCACGGAACTTCGTTTGAATGCCATTATCAATTATGCCGACAATGTGGTGGAAGACATCGGCGGCGTAGCACCACTTTTTGCGGGCGTGGGGCGAAATGTGATTACTCCGGGGCAACGCCGCTCAGCGTTTTACTTGTTCCGCGTTCTGGAGCCGCGTTACTTGGCAAATGGAAGTTATGATTACGCACAAGGTCCGGTGATAGATTCTGTGCGCTCGTACGCCGGAACGCCTGTGCCCATCGTAACGGGATCGCTTACCGTCTCGTTTCGCTTTTTGAATGATTTTACACTCTACGCAATGGCTGAAACAGCGCTTGGACACTCACTCTACAACAATACACGAATGCTTTCGACCAATCCGGCGCGGGGCAATAACCTTGAGTACAACACACTTGCGACGCAGTTGGGGCTTCCGGGCAATACCGCGCAGCCAGCATCCATTCGAGCATTGCCTGCGGTAGAAGGCGTACAGCGTCTTACACCGAATACGCCGGAGTACCGCGCTGCGGCACAAAAATTTGCGTTCCTCGACCACCGCCAGTTCTACAACGGCGTAGAGCCTGCCGATTGGGTGCGGTTGCGCGAGGTGAGTTTGAGCTATAATGCAACAAATTTCTTGCGCAGTCTCATGGGAAATGAAGTGCTCAAAAGCCTGATACTCACTGCAGCAGCGAGGAACGTAGCACTTTGGACGCGCTATTCCGGTGTAGATGTAGAAGTCTCACGGGACGGTTCGCGGAGCATATCACGTGGGTTAGACAATTATACGCTTGAGCAACCGCGTGTCTTCAATTTTTCTCTTTCGGTCGGATTCTAAATTTGCAATCACAAGGAATAATCATGCAACGTTTTATACTTTTTTTCATTGTCGCATTTTTCTCAGTGTCCTGTTCCAGTTTTGTGCAGGACATTCACCGCCCTATTGATCTCATTTCGGATGATGTGCTGAATGACGAGTCACAAACGGATTTTCTTATTCGTGGCTTACAGGCACAGTTTTCGGAATCGTATTCGGATGCAGCGCTCTATGCAGGCGGACTTTCAGACGAATTGTTTTTCGATGCACGCACGGGCGCGGGAGGATTGGTGGTGTATGAAGAAGTGGATAATGCACTCACGATAGACCGCTCTAATACGACGCTCGTTGCGGTGCAGAATCGCTTGGGGCGCTACCGATTTCATGCGGACGACCTTGTGGGGCGGACTCGTAAAATCTTGTTTGCTCAGGATTCCTCGCGCCGCCGTATGGCATTTCAGGGCTATTTTCATGGTGCGGTGGCGCGGTATTTTTACGCCGCATACGTTGGCATCAATAAGCAGCAAGGCGGCGGAGTGATTGACAATGGCGCATTTATCCCCTCGACTGCGATGAATGATTCTGCACTGGCAAAACTTGCCCTTGCTTTGCAAAACGTCACCTCTCCATACGAAGCGCGGCTCGTGCAGACGCTTGCCGCCCGTATTCACCTTATGGAAGGGCGTTTTGCGGAAGCGCAGCAAGCGGCGCAAAATGGTCTTCGCAAAGGAGATGCGGCTTTTCAAGCGCTCTTTAATTTGGTTTCATCCAATCAACTTTGGCTCAATGCAGGGTTGGGGCGAAATGTTTATATTCCGGCACGGAGATTTGATACGCTCTATCTCCGCCAAGACCCGTTTGATACGGTGCGCATTAAGTTACGTGGTCCCACCACGCGCTCCGGCTTTACGTTTTACACGCAGACCAAATATGCCGCCCAAGATTCACCGATGCAGTTTTTGACATGGCAGGAAAATGAACTGATGCTGGCAGAATGTGAATTGCGTCTTGCCAATAACGCTTCTTCTGCGCTTGCTCGCATCAATGCTGTGCGCACCTCTTACACGGGGCTTCGTGCATTGCCTGCCGGAATAGCTGCCACACTTGATCTCATTAATGCGGAGCGCGACAAAGAACTCTTTCTCACAGGCTTGCGGCTGATTGACCAGCGCCGTTCTAATACGTGGCATTTGCGTCCCGATACGTGGCGGTATATGCCGATTGTGCAGCCGGAGATTAACAATAATCCGAATTTGCCGCCGCTCGTGAGGGATTAGAGCTTATCGTCGCACATATTCATTTTGTGATAATGCCGGAAGCCTTGAATTCATAGCGTTTTAAGCCGTCACCGACTTCGTGTTACAAAAAAATAACTTTGCCCCTACTGGAAATAGTAGTAGTTTTGCCATGGTTGGGTTTCCGCCCGATGCCAGTTTCCTTATTCTTTTTACCCTCTATAAAATCCCTTGGTCTAAACAGCTACAACAATTAGTGCATCTAGTTTCTTTCTCTTTCTCTTTCTCTTTCTCTTTCTCTTTCTCTTTTTAAGGAGCAAGAAAGTTATTGTATTGACTACACAATGCGTCTAATTCTCTTTTTTCCCTACATTTTATACCGCTACAGGCTATTGGTTCTGTGTGGTAACTGATACGATTGTTTGTTTTGGAAGTACTTCCTTTCAAAGCACACGAATTTTCTCCAAAAATGGAGAAAATGTACCGTTTCGCACCGTAAGTGTACCGTTCAGCGCTTTTTGCCCCTCGAAATTTTTTTCTTGATGAAAACCCTATAATTTTATGCCAGCGTAAAAAGCACAAAATAGATTTAATAAAAAAAGCCTGCCGGATTCCTCACGCCAATGAATCCTCCGGCAGACTGATTGTAGAGCTTATTCCTACACATCAATACCGCCAAAAGGACAATGCACGGAGAAGTTTGCTGCTTCTCCGTGATATTCTTCTTTTAAGCGTGATTCTCTGCATATACAAAGCCGTACTTTCCGTAGAGACGGGGAGGGGTGGAATTTGTTGTAAGGGTTTCATTGTGTGGGTCTTAGCTATGATTTTGCATCAAACCATGCTCCGCGCAAATGCGGGGATTTTCTTATCTGTTTTTTTTATTTTTTATGTTACAATATTTTGAGAAAGCCAAACAATGGAAACGTCGGTTGCCAGTGTTTATTATCGTTTTTGCTTTGCTAGACTTCGGGCATAATCTGTTGGCGCAAAAGAAACAAACAGCAAGCTCGAAGGTTTTGGAGACTGTTAATGTAAAAGCTCGTACGCTTGTTTTTATAGAAAATAAAGGGCAATGGGATGATCAAGCTCGTTTTCTTGCTCATACTAATGGCATGAATGCTTGGGTTACTAATCAGGGAATTACATATGACTTCTATAAGCGTGAGAATATTGATGATGCCAAAACAAGTACGCTGCCATTACTAAACAAAGAGCCTTTTGGCAGCCCTAAACCCCCGGTACCGATGAAACAATCGGGTCATGTCGTTGCAATGCGGTTTGTAAATATCAGTGAGCCCTCTCAACAAACAACTAATCTCTCGTCAACAGAATCGGCGCGCGCTGTTGGATTTAATCAACAGCCCGGATATTTTAATTATTTGCACGGTAATGATCGCAGTAAATGGGCTATGGATGTCGCATCCTACAGTGATGTAACGCTACAACAGATTTATTCCGGAATTGATGCCAAGTTATACTATGACGGTAGTAATATCCGCTATGATTTAGTTATTGCTGCCGGGAAGGATCCCGGTCAAATTGCTATTGCTTTTGATGGAACAGACGATATCAAAATTAATCCAAAAGGTGATTTAATTCTCACAACATCTCTTGGTGATGTTGTTCAAGGAAAACTCTTTGCCTACCAGGAACAAAATGGTAAAAAGCAACAAATAGAGTGTTCATTTACAAAAAACAATGTAAATAACGGATTGTCATCACAAACACAAAGAGGTGTGAAATCCGGGGTGATACAGTTTACTTTGGGCAAATACGACCGTTCTAAGCCTTTAGTTATAGATCCACTGGTTTATTTAACATATTTGGGAGCTAGCGGCGGCACAGAGGAAGGGGTAAGCGGTGAGTTCAAACACGCTACTGATAACCAAGGCTATACCTATATCTCCGGATCATCGGTAATGACAGACTATCCGATAACAGTAGGAGCATACCAAACAACCAAATCCGATTACAGTGATGCTGTTGTGACAAAATTGAATTCAATTGGCGCACTTGTCTATTCAACTTATATTGGTGGTAATCAATCTGATGAGGCAACGACTCTCAGTGTTGATGGAGGTGGTAATGCCTATATAACCGGTACGAGCTATGGTTCTGGCAGTACATATCCGATAACTGCGGGCGCGTGGAGTAATACCTCGTCCTATCCATACCTTGCATTTATCACAAAAATCAATCCTGCGGGTAACGGACTGATCTACTCAACTTTTCTACCGATAGGGTCATATAATATTTTCAATGCTACAGTTGACAAGAATGGTTGTCTGTATTTTGTAGAAGGAAGGGCTGCCCTTCCGGTAACATCAGGGGCATATGACGCAACAAATATTCTTACTGTCGGAGATGTAAAAAATGTCATTAAACTTAACGCTGCCGGAAGTGCTCCCATATTTGTATCAAAGGTAAATGCTGGGTGGGTCCCGTCAATTGCTGTTGACCAACAAGGAGCAATATATTTAGGCTCATATGTAGGTACATGGGGTTATATTACTACTCTTCCACAACAACAACTTACTTCCGTTCCCGGCTCATTGGTCACTAAACTCAGTTCTGACGGTGCGAATTTAGCCTATTCGGTAATGATAAAACCCAATATATCTTGTTTAGCGGTTGACAGTAGCGGTAATGCCTGTGCTGCCGGTAATCTGGTAACGAAGATTAATTCCTCGGGCACTGGGCTAATTTATGAAAAAAATAATCTAGGAATTACAGGGTACGTATACGGTATTGCTGCTGATGCATCAGGTGCAGCCTATGTTGCGGGCGAAACAAGTTATGACGCTCTTCCTGTAACTTCGGGGGCATTTCAATCGGTGTTTGGGGGTTCTAAAGATGTCTTTTTTGCGAAGCTAAATCCTATGGGTGATACAGATTATCTTTCGTATCTTGGTGGCAGCGCAAATGACGGTCTCGGACGTATAAAAATTGATGATAGCGGTGCGGTATATGTTATGGGTTATACATTCTCAGATGCTTTACCGGTAACACCCGGGGTTGTCCAGTCAACAAAGAAAGGGGTCACTGATTTATTTATTGCAAAGTTTGACGGTCTTCCATCGGTATTTCCACCCACAATAACAGGTTTTACGCCAATTTCATCGTGCTCTGGAGGAACCATAACAATAACGGGGGCGAACTTTATCGGCACGACATCTGTTAGCTTTGGTGGTGTTCCCGCAGTTTCTTATACAGTAAACGGCACGGGAACGGTTATTACTGCAATTCTTGCTGCGGGTGCATCTGGCAATGTTGCCGTTACTACACCAAGCGGTACAGCGACGTTACCCGGGTTTACATTTCTTCCCTCGGCGATCATCTCAGGTTTTAGCCCCAGCACAGCTTTTTCAGGCTCAACAGTAACAATTTCGGGATCCGGTTTTACTAATGCCACTTCAATAGCATTTGGCGGTGTTCCGGCAAGTTCCTTTACTATTCTTAACGATAATCAAATATCAGCTGTTGTTGGTTTCGGTACATCGGGAAATGTGAGTGTCCAGACTCTATGCGGTGCAGCAACGCTTCCAGGCTTTACTTTCACTAATGACTTACCTGTTCTTGCGTGCACGGCCTTATCTTCGACAGGTGGTAATGTTGTTACCATAAATGGTAGCAATCTTACAGGTGTGGTATCAGTAAAGTTTGGCGGTGTGAATGCTTTGTCATTTACCATCATGTCAGCAACACAAATTACTGCAACTGTTGCTTTCGGCTCCACAAGCGGTACTTATGCTGTAACAAATCCAGCAGGCACTGCCTCCTGCGCAATGTTCACGTACATTCCCACGCCGCCAATTATTTCCAGCTTCAATCCTGCCTTTGGTGTAAATCCGCAAAATGTCACCATT
Organism: uncultured bacterium; assembly: GCA_937899715.1. Classification (GTDB taxonomy): domain Bacteria; phylum Bacteroidota; class Ignavibacteria; order Kapaibacteriales; family UBA4661; genus PH2015. Next base: position 84,288 of record CALCNX010000091.1, read on the forward strand.
AGCGGCACAAACTTTCTCGGCACCACCCAAGTTACCTTCGGCGGTGTTCCGGCAACGATTGTGTCGGTTACCGATACCAAAATTGTTGCAACCCTTGGCGTTGGTACGGTTTCTTCCACGCCGATTGTTGTTGCTGTTACTAAGCCTGATGGCACAGCATCGTTAAATGGTTTCGTCTATTCCAACGTTCCACCAATTCCGAATATCACGAGCTTTAGCCCTGTGTGCGGTACAACGGGCACAGTCGTAACCATTGATGGCACGGGCTTCTCCGGTGCAAAATCCGTTAAGTTTGGCGGCACTCCGGCAACATTCACGATTGTGAATGACCTCCAAATTCTTGCTACCGTCAAATCTGGTGCTTCGGGTTCTGTGACTGTCACTTCGCTCTCCGGCACGCACTCGCTTCCGGGCTTTACCTACAATCCATTGCCGACAATTTCCGGCTTTACGCCCAATAATCCTGATGCAGGGCAAACACTTATCATTAACGGTACAAACTTTACGGCTCCCGGTTGTGGTGAGACTGTACAAAATTTGTACTTGGGTGGTAATCTTGTACCGCCGGGCAATATCACGATTGTTTCCCCGACCCAGCTCAGCGTCGTTGTACCCGCGAATGCTTCAAGCGGCACGGTACAACTTATTCGTACCGACAACAGCAATGCAACCCGCACAGGATTCCTCTTCAACGCACCGCGCCCGATTAGCTTCACTCCGACAAGCGGTACGACGGGCACGGCAGTGGTGATTACCGGACAGAACTTTTCCGGCACCAGTGGTGCTGCGGGTGTTAAAATTAACGGCGTGAACGCAGCATCCTACACCGTTGATTCCGATACACAAATTACCGCTTATCCGGCAGCGACAACAGCTTTAACTGGCAGCATTACCGTCACAAACAGTAACGGTAATGGTTCGGCAAGTACCTTTACCTTCACCCCGCCACCGTTTGTGGATGGTTTCTATTCCGCACGTGGCGCGATTGGTGATACTGTTACTATCTATGGTCGCAATTTCACAGGTGCAACGGCTGTAAAATTTGGTGCAACCAATTCAAATGATGGTCAGATTGGAACCATTTTGAGCGTTAGCCCAACCCAAATCACCGCCATCATCCAATCCGGAACGGCATCGGGCGCTCGCCGCATCTACGTCCAGACACCGGCAGGCAATGGTTTTTCCGGTACAGGCGGTACACGCACGTTTCTCATCGGCGCACCAACGGCTGCACCGACGGTAACAAGCATTTCACCTAATCCGGTTTCACAGCAAGATTCTGTCTTGACCATTACGGGAACGAACCTCTCAACAACCACCGGTGTTCTCTTGAATGGTGTACCGCTATACTTTACTGCAACACCAAGTGCAACAACCGTTAAGGTGCGTATCCCAGTCGGTGCAACAGGTGGTGCATTAACGCTATACACACAAGGTGGTACGGTAACAACGCCTGTAGTAACCATTCTTCCGCTCCCAACAATTACGAGCTTTACACCGACAAGCGGTGGAACGGGAACCGTGGTGACGATCACCGGTACAGGTTTCACTGGTGTATCAGGTGCAGCAAGTGTTCGCTTTGGTGCAACCAATGCTGCCAGCTATACGGTGAATTCTGACACACAAATCACAGCAACGGTTGCGGCAGGCTCCACAGGACAGGTTCGCATTATTGCTCCGGGCGGTACAGTCTTTAGTGCAACAAACTTTACCTATACCACACCACCACCGGCTCCGACCATGACCAATGTTTCGACGGATATTGGTACGACCGGAACCGTGGTAGTGATAACGGGAACGAACTTCGCACGTGGTGTAACAAATGTCACCTTTGGTGGCGTTGCAGGTACGATTATATCAACATCGGGAACACAAATTCAGGTAGCTGTCGGCGCAGGGAACTCCGGTAATATCGTTGTAACAACACCAAGCGGTAGTGCTAATTCCAATGCAGCACTTGGTGTGAATTTCACGTATTTACCGCATCCGATTCCGACGATTACCAGCTTTAATACCTCCGGCAACCAATATGGCTACGAAGGCGATCCGGTAATAATTGTCGGGAACTATCTGGCTAGTACATCAAGAATAACTATTGGTGGCGCACTCGTAACATCATTTGTTGTCAATGCGAATGGTTCAATTACGGCAACAGTTCCGGCAGGTGCAACAACGGGTAAAATTATCATCTACAAAGATGTAGTTTCTCCGACGAATACACTTATTGCTCAGTCGGCAACAGATTACACCGTGCTTGCTCTCTTTGCTTTCGATAAGGGTAGCAACCTAACAAGCAACGAATCGCAAAAGTCGGTGTTTGCTGGTGTTGAAAATGCTCCTGTAACAGGAATGACCGTATTCCCGAATCCGGCGCAGTCAGCGATTACCGTACAAACTACTCTGACCACATCGGGACTTGTACGACTGAGCCTTTTGAATGCTCTTGGGGCAACAGTTTGGACGGCAGAAGTGCCTGTTCAGGCTGGTGCTTTTGAGCGTCAAATTGAATTGTCGAACTTGCCTTCCGGGTTCTATATCACAGAACTTCGCATAGGTGCAGAACGACTTACCAAGCGCTTTGTGAAGCAATAATCTGTATTTCAGATTGTAGGATAAAAAACCACCCCTTCGGTACTACCGAAGGGGTGGTTTTTTTGTATCGGCTAATGGAGGTTATGCTATCAGTTCCGAGAAGGATTTTTTCAGCATCTCCCGCGTTATCCCAAGCGCACGGTTCATATATTCAATCACTCCTTCCACATCCGCAGGCATAGAGCGATAGGCAATATACCCATCAGGACGAATCAGGTATAAACTAGCTCCACTGGCGGTCTCATAGCGCTCGTGTGCTTTGTGAGTAGTGTCCAAAAGAAGTGGTGTTTCGTCGCCCACAAGTACCGAAGAGGCGTTATCGTCGTATGCAATAAAGCGCGTATCCAGCATTGCATCGTAATCTTCTCGCAGTTCGTGAGCGATGCGGCGGAGATTGCGCAGATCGGTTTCGCTCGGATTTGCACCCGTGAAGAGCAGCGCGATATAGCGAATATCCTTGAATACCTCGAAAAGACGCTCTTCTCTGCCGCTTGCGTGATGGACGAGTACCGCATCGGGAGCGCGGTCGCCAGCTTCCAGGTCTCCGCCGCGCACGTGCCAATCTTGCGCCACAAAGCGCGTGTCGCGGTAGTTGATGTTTACCTCCGACATCGTGCGAATCATTTTTTCTTGAACCATCTCCGTACCAGCCACAAGCGGCACAATGCGATTGCGAATCTTTTGCAAAATTGGATTGCGAATCGTCGCGCCTTTGGTCATGCGGTCTGTGGCTTTGAGAAGCTCAGCGGCGATAGGTTCGCGCTCTTCGTGATAGCTTTCGAGCAATTTCTCAGTAGCCAAGCCTTTTTGTACCGAAGCAATCTTCCATGCAAGATTATATGCGTCTTGTATGCCCGTGTTCATGCCCTGACCGCCCATAGGACTGTGGATGTGCGCAGCATCGCCGCAGAGAAAGACGCGCCCTTTTTGGTATTGGTCAATTTTACGATGATGGATACGGAACGCTGATAACCAGTGCGTTTCAGTGATAGTGAGCGGATAAGGTGAACGTTTGGTAATGACTTCCTGCACCTGCTCCAAAGTCGGTGAAGCGGGTCGTTTATCGATCGGTTCTCCGGTATCAACATTCATAGCAAGCCGATAGATACGGCGTTCAGGGTAAAGCGGGAAAATCATCATAATTCCGTCGGGATGGAATATCGAATTGACCTCAGTTGTAGGCAGCTCATTTTCCAGTGTTACGTCCGCCGCCCAGAATGCTTCTTTGTAGGTGTCGCCGTTGTATGATAAACCAAGCGATTGACGAATGCTGCTGCTTGCGCCGTCGCAGGCGATAAGATATGAGGCACTTAGCGTTTCCTGCGTTCCGTCTGCGCATTGCAGCACGGCTTCAATGCCTTCCTTGTTCTGAGTAAAATTCAGAAGCTCTTTCGGGCGCTCTACTGCACCTCCCTGCTTCGCCAGATGTGCCATCAAAATACGCTCGGTGTGGCTTTGTGGGAGAAGAATGCCAAAGGGATAGGGCAAGTCGGAAAGGTCAATTTTGTCGAAACGAATATGTGCCAGTTGCTTGCCATCGCCGTAGAGGTTCATTCCCAGCAAGCGCACACCTTCTGCCAAAAACGGCTCCAGTACGCCCATATCCTCGAATGTTTCCAGCGTCCTGACGTGTATTCCAAGCGCTTTAGAGAAGGGCGAGGGCGAAGGCAGCTTGTCAATAATTCTGCACGAAACGCCGTAGCGAATCAGCTCCGAAGCCATCGTTAGCCCGGTCGGACCTGCGCCGACAATCAGAACGTCTGTGTGAGATGAAGTAGTCATGGCAATAATCCTTGAAACGTGGAAAAATGATGTGAAGAAGTGCGATTGCAGAAAGAAAAGCCAAATACGATGCCAAAAAGTAATGCAGGAAAGAAATCTCGATTGTAAGCGGTGTACAAGGGCATTATGCTTTGCACGGCAGTCCATTTTCCCAAGAAATTTTTCCCAAACATTCGGGAATTACGATAAATTCCCAGTATTTTGGGAAAACTTTGCAGCAACAATCAAACAACTATGACCACACTTTCGAAACGACCATGACCACCACGACAATTATGTCGGAAGAGGCGCAAGTGCTTGCGTCGCTGAATATCGCTTTTTCATCGGTAACGACGCGCGAGGAGTTGATTACGGTGCTCGTGAAACATCTGAAACCAATCTTTCGCTTTGATGTGGCGCTCTTGGGAATGCTGGAGCCGGATGGCGAGCGTATTCGCCTCTTTGCGCATGTTTTTCTGCCGGAGATGCTGGGCGATGATTTTTTTCAACGTTTCCTTCGTCGCACGGTGAAGGTAGCAGATACGCCATTCGAGGCGCTCTTGAGCTTCCGCGAACCTTTCCTGACCACGCCCGAATTTGTGGAGCAGTATTACAATTTTCGCCCCTTCAAGATGCTGCGTGCAGTTGGCGGGATTCGACACGTCATGGCAGCTCCGCTCTGGTGCGGGCGTGAGGCAGTAGGCTTTCTGAATCTTGCTTCCAGAAACGAACAGAACTTTCAAGCGCGTGATGCTGCACTGTTCAAAGCATTCACCGATCACGCTGCTCTTGCCGTCCGAGCAGTCTTTGCGAATGAAAAACTACGAACGGGAGAGCGTGAACTATCGCTCCAACGCGCTCTTCAAGCTGCATTGTTGACTGCTGCTTCTGCCGAAGAATTTGCTGCCGCCCTTGCGCAAACCCTCGAAACAGCCATTCCGTGCTCCTTTGTGCATCTTGAAATGCGTTCCCTGCAAAGTGAACAATTAACCGTGATGCTCAGTAAAGACACTGGCGGCGCATGGCAGAAGGTCACACTTCTGCACAATGCAAGTGATGGCGGTAATGACGATGAATTAGAAAACCTCGATACAGACTGGCGTTCGAGAAAAAGTAATTTGCAATTGGGAGAAGAATTTACTGCCTTTTGTCAGAGGAACAGCCTTGCTCGTCGGATGCGTGACACCTTCGGGTTAGAGTCATTTGTGGAAATTTCCCTTGCGTTGCCTGATGGCGAACAAGGTTTGGTAAGGCTTGCCGAGCGACAGCCCTACGGTTTTTCCGAACAAGACGAGGAGTTACTGGAACGCCTCCAACCACACATTGCGCTTGCTTGGATGAGCGTGAAGGCGCGTTTGGAGCTAGGACGCATTTCGACACAGGTTTCTTTTGCCAATGCTGTGGACGCGCCTACTGCTCCTGCTGCAATTCTCTTTCCTACTTCAAGTTCTGAAGTGGCATTGCAGGAACTTTTGCCGGGCGTTATCGGCACAAGTTCGGCGCTTCGGAATACGGCGCTTGCCGTTCGGCAAGTTGCACCCACAAGCGCCACTGTTCTCTTGGAAGGTGAGACCGGTACTGGCAAAGAGCGCATTGCGCGGGCAATCCATGCGCTTTCTCCACGCGCCTTAAAGCCTTTTGTGGCTCTGAACTGTGCTGCGCTTCCGGCAAATCTGGTGGAATCGGAACTATTCGGGCATGAAAAAGGAGCATTCACGGGCGCAACAGAGCGGCGCATTGGCAAATTTGAGGCAGCATCGGGCGGTACAATTTTTCTGGATGAAATCGGCGAGCTTCCGCCGGACGTGCAAGCGAAATTGCTTAGGACGCTTCAAGAACGTGAATTGGAGCGGGTTGGCGGAAAAGAAACCATCCGGTTGGATGTGCGTGTTATCGCGGCAACAAATCGCAGTCTTGCGGTGGAATCCTCGCAGGGGCGCTTCAGGGCGGATTTGTACTATCGGCTAAATGTTTTCCCGATAGTTATTGCGCCGCTCAGAGAGCGACGAGACGATATTCCGCTTCTTGTGCAGCATTTTGTGAAACGCTTTGGGGAGCGTCTGGGGAAACAGTTCGGCAGCGTAGAAGCAGCATCTATGCGAGCATTGACGAACAATGTGTGGCAAGGTAACATCCGCGAGCTGGAAAACACATTGGAGCGGGCAGCGATTCTCTCCGAACCGCCTGTGCTGCGTGTGGAAGGATTGCTTGCAGCCGTGCCCGAAGCCAAGAATGTCCGTCAGCAGAAAGCAGAAACGCAAATGCAGCCTTTGGCAACGCTGGATGATGCCGAGCGAGAGCATATTCTGCGTGTTCTCGCGCAAACGAACTGGCGTGTGAGCGGTGAAAATGGTGCGGCAGCTATTTTGAATATGAAAGCCACAACACTGGAATATCGTATGAAAAAACTCGGTATTCATCGCGGCATGAAAGGGGAAGCATAAAATTATTTTTAATTTTTAGTCGCTTTGTGCCAAACGCCGCTCGTGCTCGTCCACACGCGGATTCATGATGCGAAAAAAGAGCGGCGGCACAAGCGACATCAGCATCATGCCCGGATAACCCGTCGGCATTTGCGGGGATTCATCGAAGACGCGCAGGGACTGGTAGCGGCGAATGGGGTTGATGTGGTGGTCGGCGTGGCGTTGCAGTTTGATGAGAAGCATATTCGTTAGTGCTTCGCGTGCCTCCCACGAATGTGCTGCGGTAACGTTTTCGTAGCGCCCGTTCGGGAGTTTGCGTCGCATCAAGCCGTAATGCTCCACGTAATTTATCATTTCCAGTTCTTGAATGGCGATTGCACTTTGGAAGGCGAAAAATGCTACTGCCAACCATCCGAACGCAATCCCCAATGCGGCAGCAAAGGCAACGGGCAACAAGACAAACCACAGCATTTGATTCCGCCAGTGCAGTGTGGGGATGTTCCGCTTGTGCAGGCGTGAAGTCTCCAGTTGCCATGCGCTTTTCCAACTCCCAATAACGGTGCGTGGGAAAAACGCATAAAACGACTCGTTCCGCCGTGCCGAAGCAGGGTCTTCGGGGGTAGCGATGCGGACGTGATGCCCGCGAATATGCTCAATGAAAAAGTGCATATAGGAAACGCTCATCAGCAGTGCTTTGCCGCAAAACTGCTCGAACTTTGTGGGCTTGTGCAAGAGTTCGTGTGCGAAGTTAATGCCGTTCCCGTTCACGATGCCGATAGATAGTGCCAATCCCAGCATTTCCCACCACTGCATAGTACCCAAACCAATGCACCACGCGCCCCAGACTACGATGGAAAGCTGCACCACCGCGTACATTACCGTTACGAGGCGAAAGCTGACGCGGTGATCGAGTTCTTCGTAGTCTTCGGGGGAATAATTGCGACTGTCGCGCCCGAAGGCAACATCCAGAAGCGGCACAAACACAAACACCACCAGTGGCGTAAGGAAATTCCACGCACCGCCGAGCATATAACCCGCAATAATGCAGACGTGGAAGAGAAAAACGCTGAAGTAGGGAAGGACGCTCATAACGAAATGTGATAACAGCATGAAAATTTATTGAGCTGATACTGCTTCAGAAATGAAGATGAATTTGGAAAGGTATAAAGTCGCTGAGTAGAGATTATTTATTACTTCACCACAGCGCCGTCTTCCTATTTACTTTCCACCACAGCAGCGCCAATACATACAGCGAAATAAAAGTAAACTGGATAACAACATCATAATACGGATTGCCTATGAGCCAATCCTTGCCTATCTGCATAATGCCCAATAAACAAAAAATACTATGGCGAACAATCATGATAATGGAAAGTATTGCTTGCGATTGCTCATTCATTACCATACCGGCAAAGCAAATTATTCCCAATAGAATATAGAAAACAGACGTATATTCCAGCAATACAAGTGTCAGTGGCTTGGAGACTACATCAATACGGAAAAGCGTACCGAATGTTTGCTCTGGGAAAAGGTATGAAAATACCCCGAAAAGCGAGCCGATAAGCCCGTCTGTTAGGAGGAGTATTCTCATTGATATTCTTGTCATATATTTTGTTTAAAGCGAGCGTAGAATTTCTTTTGCAATAATTTAACAAGAAAGCATGAAATAGCTGGATTGATTAGTGCGGTCAACTGCTTAGATACATTTTTTCTCGTGAAGCAGTATTGAGCATTTTCTAGTATTTAATTTGGCGTTAAAGCGCTAGAATATCAGGACTTATACAGTTGAGTATCGAGTGTGTAAATTGTTTTGTGTAAATGGAAATTATATCCAACTTCCATATTTAC
>CALCNX010000092.1 GCA_937899715.1 uncultured bacterium
TTCCCCTCTTTGGAACAAAGAGGGGTGTACGAGCGGCAGCGAGGACGGGGTGTTGCTTCGTGCATTGCCGCCGGACTACCCCGTCAGTCTTCGCTTCGCTGGACTGACACCCCTTCACGTAGTGAAGGGGAATTTCAGAAAACATAACTTCACGTTAAAGAATTGTACTACTGCTGAATTTACGGAGCTGGTAACGCCTTCAATCCCGCATGAAGGCTGCGTATGCGAACGACATCGGCAATCATAGCCAGCGAATCGCGTACGGGGCTAACAGTCGAACCGTCCTGATGCACCCAGCGCACCGGTACTTCGTGGATGCGGTAGCCACGCTTTGAAGCAATGTACAACTGCTCTACATCAAATCCAAACCGATATGTGCGTTGCAGGCGGGCAATATCGTGTGCCACATCGCGCCGAAATGCCTTGAAGCCGCATTGGGTATCGTGTATGCCACGCACGGCGAGAAGTTGCACAAGAGCATTGAAGCCGATACTCATTAAATCGCGGTAGAACGGTTTTTTCTCCACCTGCGATTCTTCCATGCGACGAGAACCAATGACAACATCGTATCCTTCGTCAAAATACGGGAGAAACTTTTCAACTTCATCAATCGGCGTCGAGAGGTCGGCATCAGTAAAAAGGATGATGCTTCCCTGAGCCTTGAGCATTCCTCGGGCGACGGAAAATCCCTTACCAACATTTTTGACATTTTCCATGACCACACTTACAGTTTGATCCATTATTTCGCTACCATAAATATCTACCGTCTTAATGACTTCGGTAGTATAGTCCGTGCTGCCGTCGTCCACGACAATCACCTCGCTGGTGTAGGGCTGTTTTGCAAGGTAGGCTTTGACGGCAAAGAGCGTATCGGCGATGCGCTTTTGCTCATTGTAAGCAGGAATAATGATAGAAAGATAAGGTATCATAAAGACTGGAAGGTCGTCGTGGGCAGTATATTCGTCCGTAAAATACAATCATGGAAGCAAACACGCAACGATTTATGAGTGAAATATAAGCCCAAGAAGAGAAAAGTGACAGAAAAAATGGAGAAGATACTCCTTGAAAAACACCCATGCTATTCTGTAAAAAAGCAGTAAATTGATAATCTTTGCAGCGCAAATTTGCGCTTGATGGCGGAGACTATTGTAATAATTCACTTTCAGCACCATCAACGAGGTATCGCTCATGTGTGGAATCGTCGGTTATATCGGTTCAAAAAATGCAACGCCCATTATCCTCACCGGACTGAAACGCTTGGAATATCGCGGATATGATTCGGCAGGGATAGCACTGATAAATGATACGAACGCCAGCACTCACGCGGACATTGTGAAAAAAGCAGGCAGAGTTTCCGAATTGGAAAAAGTGGTAAAAGCACAGCAATCACGTGGTTCGCTTGGTATTGGTCACACACGCTGGGCTACGCACGGCGCTCCCAACGACGTGAACGCACACCCGCATACGGACACCGACAACACTATTGCCCTTGTCCACAACGGTATCATCGAAAATTATTCCGCTATCAAGCAGCGTCTCCAAAAGCAAGGATACGTCTTTCGTTCCGAGACCGATACCGAAGTGCTGACGATGTTTATTCACTCCTTGTATCAAAAAACCAAAGACCTCACCGAAGCCGTGCGCTTGGCTCTCTGCGAGGTGGAGGGGACGTTTGGTATTGCTGTTGTTTCTACGTTGGAGCCGGACAAACTCATTGGCGCACGACGCGGAAGCCCGCTTCTGGTGGGCATTGGTGAAAACGAGAATTTTCTTGCGTCGGACGCATCGGCAATAATTCAGCACACGCGCCACGTGATTTACCTGCAAGAAGACGAAATGGTGATTTTGACCAAAGACGGTTACAGCACCAAAACGATTGATAACGAAACCACCGACAGCATCATTCACGAAGTAGAATTTGACCTTGAAAGCATTGAAAAAGGTGGCTTCGACCACTTCATGCTGAAAGAAATTCACGAGCAGCCACGCACCTTCAAGGATTGTTTCCGAGGGCGCTTGCTGCCGAATGACGGCATGGTGCGTCTGGGCGGCTTAACGCCTGTGCTGGACAAGCTCCGCCGTGCAAAACGTATTATCTTCACCGCTTGCGGAACGTCGTGGCACTCAGCGCTTGTGGGCGAATACATGATTGAGCAATTAGCAGGAATACCGGTGGAAGTCGAGTACGCATCGGAGTTTCGTTATCGGAATCCTGTCATTACGCCTGATGATGTCGTGATTGCTATTTCCCAAAGCGGTGAGACCGCCGATACGCTTGCCGCCATTCGTGAAGCCCGCTTGAAAGGCGCAACAGCAATCGGTTTGGTGAATGTTGTTGGCTCTTCTATTGCGAGAGAAACTGATGCGGGGATTTATCTTCACGCCGGACCTGAAATTGGTGTTGCCTCCACAAAGGCGTTTACATCTCAGCTTGCGGCGATTATGCTCGTGGCGCTCTATTTGGGACGGACACGCAGACTTTCGCAGCGCGAGGGTATGGAGATAGCGCAAGCAATAGAGCGCATCCCGGAGCAAATTCAGTATATTCTCGACCGCGCAGAAACTATCAAAAAAATTGCGCTTGAATATGCGGATTCCAAGAATTTCCTGTACTTGGGGCGTGGCTCGAATTTTCCTGTTGCGCTGGAAGGCGCATTAAAGCTGAAAGAAATTTCGTACATTCATGCAGAAGGCTATCCGGCTGCTGAGATGAAGCACGGTCCTATTGCGCTCATTGACGAAAATATGCCCGTCGTGTGCCTTGCCACGCAGGATGAAATTTACGATAAAGTCCTCTCGAACATTCAGGAAGTACGCGCTCGGAACGGTCGGATTATTGCGATTGCGAACGAAGGTGATTCTCGTATTGCCGAATTTGCCGAACACGTGATTTACATTCCGAACACCCATCCCATGCTCACGCCTGTTTTGTCGGTGATTCCGCTTCAGCTTTTGGCGTACTACATAGCTGTCGAGCGTGGCTGCAACGTTGATATGCCGCGCAATCTGGCAAAGAGCGTTACGGTGGAATAAGTTTTTTTGTTCCGATAGAGCAGTAGCCCTTACCGTGCGGTGGTCGTTTCACCGCCGCACGGTTTTTTATTAAGGACAGTATTCTCTCAAGGTAGGAGTTGTGCAATGTTCCAGCTTACGGACAATGATTTTTATGTGCCCATAGAGGAGCAGTTGCGCCGTGTGCAGGGGCATTTTGATGAGTATCAGCGTGCCGCTTTTGTGGAGCGCCCATCAGAATTTTTTGCGTTGGAGCTCTGTGGTGAAGCGGGTGAGCTTGCCAATCTGGAAAAAAAGCGGTGGAAGGGCAAAGCCGTTGCGCAGGAAGCCCTCAGCGACGAAGCGGCGGATGTGCTGATTGCGCTGATGAATTATGCCAATGCGCGGGGTATCAATTTGGGTGAAGTGGTGCGGGCAAAACTTGTTCGGATTGAAGAAAAACGAAAAACTCTTGCTGAACAAGGCGAAGCCTATTAGATTGTGTTTTGTCATCAGGCTTTTCAACGGTCATTTCCAAGACAATTATTTTTTTCTTTCTCAATTCTGTGTGCGGAGTACTCTTTATGAATGCAATGATTGAGCGATTTATCCCGGAAGCATTGAGCAATGCTGATTTTGATACACAGCGCAGGGCACGTTTAGTGGTGCAGTTGTCGTTTATTTGTGCTCTTGCCTGTGGCTGCTATGTGCCTATTCATTTATTTTATTCTGCTACCTTGGCAGCAATGTTTGCACTAGCTGGATGTATTGCCCTTGTGTCGCTGGCTCCGATTTTTCGTGCCATAGGATCAATTAACGTTGTCGGACATTTAGTATGCCTTATTGGAGCTACTGTAATTGGTGTGAGCGCTGTTGCTTACGGTGGACTGCGTTCGCCAACGTCTCCATGGTTCGTTTTTATTATCCTGCTTGCCATGCTAATTATGGGACAAAAACAGGGTCGTTTTTGGTTGGGTGTGGTCTTTCTCATTTGTGGTGTTTTGGTATTTTTTGAACTCAATGGTATGACTTCCGCAAGCGTTGTGCCGAAAGACAAAGAATCAACTCTTTGGATAACCTCGTTATTTTCCTTTTGCTTGATTCTCTTTGCGTTTGTCAGTGTGTTCGAGTCGGGCAAAGAACAGGTACTCCGACTTTTGCAGCAAGAGCAAGCCAGTATCAAAGAAAAAATCCGCGAAGCCCGCGAGGAATTACAGCGTGAGCAGGCAGTGGCTCATGTGAAAGACCAAAAAATGTTGGAAACTTCTCAGGAGCAGCAACGCTATCTTGAGTCCAGTGTTTCCCAGATTCTGCAAGGTGTGGAGCAGTTTTCGCGGGGCAATTTGACCGTGCGTTTGCAGAACCTAGAGTCGGACAAGCGCGACGAGATTGCACGGCTGACCGAGGGCTTGAATCGGGCGATTGCGAATGTCCGAACTATCATGCGCAAAGTTCGCGAAACTGCCGATTCTACTGCTCAATCAAGCAATGAAATTTTGTCGGCGACCGAAAAAATGGCACATACCGCAGCCGAGCAAGCCCGCAAAGCCTCTGCGGCGACGGAGCGTATTGTAGAGCTGACTGAGCAGATGCAGCACGGAGCAAGTTCCGCACGGAGCTTTGCAAACATGGCACAAGGAACGGTGAAAAGCTCGCAAGAAGGTAGCCAGCGCATACAGGAGGCAATGGCGGGCATGGGTTCGATTGCGTTTGTTGTGGCGCAGTCTGCCGAGACCATCCGCACATTGGGCGAAAGCAGCAATCAAATTGGTGAAATTGTGCAGGTGATTAACGAAATTGCCGACCAAACGAATCTTCTGGCTCTGAACGCAGCTATTGAAGCAGCCCGTGCAGGCGACCAAGGGCGCGGCTTTGCGGTCGTTGCCGACGAAGTCCGAAAACTTGCCGAACGCACCACGCAAGCAACGAAGGAAATTGCGACGATGATAAAGCGCATCCAGAACGATACCCAGCAAGCCGTTGCCACCATCGGGCGTGGTACGGGCGAGGTGGAACGCGGTACGCTTCTTGTTGAAGAAGCAGGGCAAGCATTTATGATTACTCGCGATAACGCTGCCAAAGGTGCTGCTGCATATGAGAGTATCGCATCCGGCATAGAAACCCGTGCCGCAGCCTTCACGAGTGTTTTGGAGACAGTCCAATCTACTGTTGGAAGTATTGAGGCAACAGTGGACATGACGCACCATATCGAATTTTCACTCGAATCCCTTTCCGGCTTGGTGCGGGATTTACAAACGTTGCTTCGACAGTTTGAAATTGACGATGCGGGTAGAAGTATGAATTCACCGACACCTCAGAATGGTGCGACGCAACTGTACTTGACATAATGGCTCAATTTTTCTCTTTCTTGACGGGGCTGCTGGCGCGTCCTTTCCCTCAGCCCGGCGACTCCCTCCGCTCGTTCCTTATCACGGCGAGCAGTTTCGGCGTTTTTGTAACGCTCTTTTTATCGCTCTTTACTCCCATTGGACTGAACGAAGTTCCAGTGCCAATGCTATATGTTCATGCGCTCGTCTATGGTGTGCTTTGTAGCGCGATTATGTTCTCAAATTCTCTGGTTCTGCCCCGTTTGTTTCCCCGTGCTTTTGAAGCAGAGCGTTGGAATGTTGGTAAACATATCGGTTTCAGTCTTTGGACTGTTTTGACGGTCGCCCTTGGTAATGTCGTGTATTCCGTCTGGCAGTTTCATTTTCAAGCCTCCTTCTCAACCGTAATAACGTTTTTAGGGACGACGCTACTTATCGGGCTTTTTCCTGCCACAGTCCTGACGTTGTTACAAGAGCGGCGATTACTTCGGCGGAATATTGACGCAGCGAATCGCATTTCTGCTCATTTGCACCACCCAGCGCCTTACGGCGGCGAGGCTTCCGTGCCAAACATCATAGCAGACAATGGAGAAAAACAGCCCGAACGTTCAATTCAAAAAGACACCCTAAATGGTTCCTCACTTTCACAGCCCACAGACACCATTGTTTTTGAGGGTGCCAGCGTAAAAGAGCGCTTTGAAGCACCGTCTGATGCTATTGTTTGCTTACAATCAAGTGACAATTATGTGACGATTCTGGCGCTCATGGGCGGCGAGCTACAAACAGCGATGCTGCGCATGACGCTCAAATCTGCCGAAGAGCGTACTAGTCCTTGTGCACGTATTATCCGTTGCCACAAATCCTACATTGTCAATCTCGACCACGTGCGCGATATTTCGGGTAATGCGCAGGGGTACAAACTCCACATTCCCGCTCTTGATTTTCCTGTTCCCGTTTCCCGCTCCTACCAAGACCGCGTTTTACAAGCGCTTGAGTATTGATTTGGATTTTTCCATAAGACTCTTATCATCAATGATTTGTGGCGAATAACAAGTAGTGTGTTTTGTCCCAAATTGCAGCACGCTTTGTCATTCACCACAAAGAGCATGACGTTTGTCCCATTACCAAAACTTGCTTTAGTCCATCGCGTAGATTTGTAGGAAATGAAAGCAACATTTCTTCACATTTTCTTCGTAAGCAATGGAAACACTCTATGTTCTCTCGCGTATTGTCCACATAGCTGCTGGAACACTTGCGTTTGTGGGCGGATTTGTAGCAATCGTTGCGCCCAAAGGCAAAATGCTGCACAAAAAAGTCGGCTTGGTCTATGTTTGCTCAATGCTCATCGTGGCGCTGACGGCTGTGCTGATGTCACTTGTCAAAACGGAGCTTCTTACGTTTTTTGTGCCACTTTCATTTTTTACGCTTCAACTCACACTCGGCGGATGGCGGGCGTTGGAACGAAAAAAAATTCGCCCGAACAGCCAATATCGCATACCGCTCTTGGATTGGATTATTGTTGTTACTGCTTTGGTTGCCGGAGTAATTTTTGTCGGACTTGGCGTTTGGCGCTGGATGCAGGGCGGCACGATGGGCATTGTGAGTGCTGTCTTTGGTGTGATTGGAGTTGTTCGAGCAGTCAGCGATATTCGTCTTTTTCAGAATATCAAGCGTGGTGGCAAGCCGGAACGCATGGAATGGTGGTTTGCGCATTTAGGCGGAATGTTGGGCGCATATATCGCCACCGTAACAGCAGTGCTGGTAGTGAATGGCACATTCTTACCACCGCTTGTGCGCTGGCTTGCACCAACGGTCATTGGCACTATCGGCGTTCTGATTTGGACACGTTATTATCGTCAAAAATTTCAACGAGCGTGATTTTTTCACTTTCAAATATTCAATTCGTACTATGGAATACTATCTCTATCTCAAGTTGGCGCATATCCTGTGCGCAATCATTGCTCTTGGAGCAAATATGACATATGGTGTATGGCTTGCTCTGGCAAAAAAACAACCTGAAGCAACTGTTTTCGCGCTACGCGGCATTAAACGTGTCGATGATTGGGTGGCGAACCCCGCATATTTTGGGGCACTCATTACCGGACATATAATGATTGTTGTTGCCGATATTCCCTTCACAACAACCTGGGTATGGCTTGCCAATGGGCTTTTCATTCTACAAGGTTTGCTGGCATTACCCTTTTATACGCCACTTATCAAAAAGCAAATTGCCGTAGGTGAAATGCAAGGCATAGATTCAGAAGAATTTCGGCGTTTGGAACGTCGTGCAAACCCGCTTGGTTGGTCACTGACAGCACTGGGATTAGCTATTGTGGCGGTGATGGTCTTTAAGCCTTGAAAAAAGAGCTTGTGTAACGCATCGGTGAATCAAGTCTTATTCTGCATGAGTTTATATTTTACAACAAACGTCAATATGGTCAAAAATCATCTTCTCTCGCTTGCAATGATGCTTCTTTCAGGCATCAGCCTTCTTGCGCAATCCTCCCCGCAAGCATCACCCCACACGTCAGTCCAGACAGTGCGCGGAACAGTGGTTAATTCTACCACACAAGCTCCCCTACAAGGCGCAACAGTCCGCATTCTTGAACTTGGCAAGGGCGCAATTACTCTTTCGGAAGGACAATTCAAAATAGCGGACGTTACGGCGGGGCGTTACACGTTGCGCGTTACGGCGCTTGGTTATGAGGCTTTTTCGATACCGATTGTTGTCACGACGGGAAAGGAAGTCATTGTGAACTTGCCGCTTGTCGAGAAAATTATTCGGAGCGAAGCAGCAATGGTATCGGCACGAAAAGAAAGTTTTGTTCCCATTAACGAGGCTTCGCTTATTTCGGCAAACGTCTTTACGCTGGACGACGCATACCGTTTTGCAGGAGCGCGGGGCGATGTAGCTCGCATGGCATCAGGCTTTGCGGGTGTGCTCAGTGCGAACGATACGCGCAATGACATCGTGATTCGCGGTGGTGCGCCGACAGAATTACTCTGGCGGCTGGACGGTATGGACATTCCAAACCCGAATCACTTCGCCACACAAGGTGCAACGGGCGGTCCAGTGGGAGCAATTAACTCGAATATGCTGGCGAACAGCGATTTCCTTACAGGCGCATTTCCTGCCGAGTATGGCGACCGTATGTCCGGTGTCTTCGACCTCCGCACAAGAAACGGCAATGACGAAAAGTATGAGTTCGTGGGGCAATTCGGCTTTAATGGCGTTGAAGCAATGGCGGAAGGACCACTTCCTTTCGGCACAAACAGTGACGTGAAGGGGAGTTTTCTCATCGGCTACAGAAAATCATTTTTGGAGCTGCTCTCTGCGCTTGGCACGAATTTTACGGGCGCTGGCGTTCCGCGTTATGAAGATTTATCACTGAAGATAAACCTGAATGTGGGGAAGTCGCATAAAATCTGGCTTACGGGTCTTTTAGGAACAAGCGATATTTTTATGCAAAACTCTAGTGGGAAAAATCTTCGCACCGGTGACCAAGACACAAAAAATGGTACCGATCTCACTGCGATTGGTCTTCATTGGCGAGCGTTTTTCTCAGAACGCGCCTTTGGGACTCTTACGCTTGGCATGGTTTCAAGCCGTTTCCGCACAGATGTTGATTCCATCACGGCGACGAGCGAGGGCGGGCTGCGCGATGTGTCGGCGTGGTATCGCAATCGTGCTTCGGAAGGTTATTGGACGGCTAAATATGCCGTTTCGTACTCGCCGGACACCCGCAGTGTACTCACGGGAGCAGTCGAAACGAGGCTTCGCACCTACAACCTTGACGAATACCGCACCACAACAAGTCTTTTTAGTAACACGCTCTTTTCGGTCAAAGCCAGTGGCACTGCCCTTCAAACCTTGAGTTTTGTTAATTGGAATTATCGTTTCACCGATGATATGACGCTGAATGTGGGTTTACATTCGCAGTATCTCGGAGTGAGCAACCGTGCCACCCTTGAGCCGCGAGCATCTTTTGCATGGAATGTTGCTCCGCAGCACACCTTGACGCTTGGCACGGGCATCTACCGCCAATCACAGCCTCTTGCGGTGTATCTGGATACATCACCAAAAGTGGATAATCGCTCACTTGATTTCTCGCAGGCTGTTCACTACGTTGCGGGATATAGTTTTGCCGCCGCAGCCGATATACTGTTCAAGGCTGAAGCCTACTACAAGGATTATTCCCATATTCCAATTTCGGCAAGCACCACAAATTCTTTTTCAGCGCTCAATCTTGGCACAAACTTCGGTAGTATCAGTGGTCTGGGCAATCTAGCGAATAACGGCATCGGACGTAGTTACGGTGCGGAGTTTTCGTTCTCAAAGCATTTTTCAAGTTCGTGGTATGCGCTTGCTTCCCTCTCTCTTGTGCGGCAGGAATACCGAGGCTCCGACAATGTGTGGCGAAGCGGGGCGTTCGACAATGGTTATATTGTGACGGTTCTGGCGGGTTACGATTGGAAAATAACGGATAGCTTTTCGATTGAATTTTCGGGGCGATATGCCCGTGCAGGCGGTGCTCCCACAACGCCTATTAACACTGAGCTTTCGCGTCGTTACCAGACGACTGTGCGCAATTCGGAAGACGCATATTCACTTCGCCTTCCCGATTATGAGCGCATTGATGCACGGATTGATTTTCGCAACAACTTCAATGGCTGGGCGCTTATCAGCTATGTTTCGATAGAAAACTTGCTCAATCGCCAGAATCTCTTGGGATATTCGTACAGCACCGCTCGTGATGAAGTTGTCGGAACGGCGCAGTTAGGTCGCTTTTTTATCGGCGGTGTGCGCGTTGAGTTTTAATGCTGCTTCATGGTTTGATTTGTTATGTAGTTTTTACGCAGTGCTGTGGAACAAGGTTTTAAGGGCTGCGTAGGTGTTTGGTTTTCGTTGTACAGAGGTTTTCGGCTCAGAAAAATTTGCTTTGCTACAAAAAAATTCGCATCTTCGCAGAGTCAATTACTACTTTAATTTCGACTCCAAACAACAACGATGATAATGCAAACAAATAGCTGGCTCTGGTGGTGGAACTACTCGCATTCCGATTTGGCGGCGTAGCGCTTTCCCCGTGCAGCTATCACATTTTCAAGAATTTTGATAAAATGATTAGCAAAGCCTACTGCCCACAAGCAGTAGGCTTTTTTTATGAATTTGAAATACTATGCAACACAAAACACACCTCACAACCCGCTTCAAGACTGTTCTTGCGGATACCTATACACCGGTGAGCATCTATCTGCAAGTGCGCGACGTGTTCCCGAACAGCATTTTGCTGGAAAGCTCGGACTATCACGGTAATGAAAATAGCTGCTCGTACATCTGCTGCAAACCTATTGCGAGCTTTATCGTCAACCACGACGGACACAAAAGCGAGATTTCGTGCCGCTTGCCGAATGGTGAGCATACAACGCACGTGGTAAAGAGTAATGCCGAAGTTTTGCCTGCATTGAGTGCATTTCTGCGTGGCTTCACGAGCGAGCATGGCGGTTCGCATTTCCCACATTTCGCATATAATGGCGTGTTTGGGTATATGAGCTACGATGCCGTGCAGTATTGTGAGGACATCGCGCTCCATGCCGAATGTGAGCCGGAGCGTCGTATTCCACTCATGCAGTACCACCTTTACCAGTACGTCATAGCGCTCAATCACTTCACCAATGAGCTTTCGGTTATTGAGCACGTGCCGGAGAGCAGTATTCATGCTGATTCGGGAGATTCCATTGAGACGATTACCTCGCTTATCGGCAAGAAAACATTTGCAAGCTACCGCTTCGAGGCGGAGACGGAAGAAACATCGAACTTTACGGATGAGGAATTTTTAGAAACGCTGGGGCGCATCAAACCACACATTTATCGGGGCGATGTATTCCAGATTGTGCCGTCGCGCCGCTACCAGCGCGGGTTCAAGGGTGATGATTTTAATGTGTACAGGGCGCTCCGCAGCGTGAATCCGTCGCCGTACTTGTTTTATTTCGATTACGGTTCTATGCGCCTTATGGGGTCATCGCCGGAAGCACAAATCATCATCAAGAGCGGTCGGGCAGAAATTCACCCGATAGCAGGCACGTTCCGCCGCACAGGGCATGATGCAACCGATGCGGAGCGGGCAGCAGAACTTCAAAAAGACCCGAAAGAAAATGCTGAACACGTGATGCTTGTTGACCTCGCGCGTAATGACCTTAGCCGCCATTGCACCAATGTGACCGTAGATGTGTACAAAGAAGTGCAGTATTACTCCCACGTCATTCACTTGGTCTCCAAAGTGAGCGGTACGCTTCAAGCAGCAAATGATGGGACACAAGATTCTGTCAGCATTGTAGCCGATACTTTTCCGGCAGGAACGCTTTCGGGTGCGCCGAAATATATGGCAATGACGCTCATTGACCGCTACGAGCGCGGCGCACGTGGCTTCTATGGCGGCGCGGTGGGATTTATTGATTTTAATGGTGATGTGAATCAAGCAATTATGATTCGTTCTATGATGAGCAAGAATAATACGCTCACCTATCAAGCAGGTATGGGCTTTGTGGCGGATTCCATTCCCGAAAGTGAGTTGCAGGAAGTTCATAATAAACTGGGCGCGCTACGGAAGGCAATCGCTTTTGCGCAGAATCTTTAATCAATCATTCAACAAGGTACCAAGTAACAGATCAATTATGACCATTCTTCTTCTTGACAATTACGATTCCTTCACATATAATGTTGCCCACCTTATACGCGAGTGTGGTTATGCTGTGGATGTGATTCGTAACGATAAAATCACGCTGGACGAAGCTGAGCAGTACGACAAAATAGTTCTCTCGCCCGGTCCAGGTATTCCTGAAGAAGCAGGAATCATGCCCGAACTCATCAAGCGTTATGCCGCCCAAAAGCCGATTCTAGGCGTGTGTCTGGGGCATCAGGCAATTGGGGAGGCATTCGGCGCACGGCTTCAGAATCTGCCTCGTGTGGTGCATGGTGTTGCAACAAAGGCGCACGTTACCACACCGGATGTGCTTTTTCAAGAACTGCCAGAAGAGTTCGCCGTCGGGCGCTATCACTCATGGGTAGTGGATGCACATGAGTTTCCCGCAGAACTGGAAGTAACGGCGACCGACGACGACGGACAAATCATGGCGCTACGGCATCGGACATACAATGTGCGCGGAGTGCAGTTCCACCCTGAATCTGTGCTGACCGAGCATGGCGCACGGATGATGAAAAACTGGCTGGAAAGCTAGTCGTGCCTGATTGTATCGTCAATACCGTAAAGAAATAATTGGCAAAATGAAAATTTAAGTAATAATTTTGTACAATTGTTTTGTACAATAATATTTCTCTGTTTCTATGAAAACTGTTGCTGTCAGCGAATTTCGGGCACACCTTGTTGATTTTTTAAGTACTGTTGAGTCAGGTGAAACGCTTGTTTTAACTTCACGCGGAAAAGAAATTGCGCGTATTGTACCCCCGAAGCAAGCACAAAAACAAGCACGTCAAAAATTGGCTGAACTCCAAAAGTACGCATATATTGGAGATGTTGTCACACCTGCCGTGGCTGGCGACGAATGGAGTGAGCAATGATCGTGATGGACACTTGCGCAGTTATTTGGAATGCACTTGCTCCTGAAAAGATAAGTGTAAAAGCCCAATCTGCTATAAAGAAAGCAAACCGTACAACCGGAATGTACATTTGCGATATTTCATTTTGGGAGATTTCAATGCTTATCAAAAAAGGACGCTTTAATCCGGCTTGTGACTACGAAATGTTTATTGATACATTGCTCAATGCCAACAAATATGTTATAGCTCAGATTACGCCAACTATTGCCGAGCTGTCAAACTATTTGCCGAATTCCATCAACAAAGACCCAGCAGATAGGATTATTGCAGCGACAGCAATCACCTATAAAGCACCTCTCGTTACGGCAGACGAGAACTTAAATACATCACCACTTATACCGTCAATTTGGTAAGTTTTTACCGTACATTTTATCTGTACAAATGCTCAAAAAAAAATTGCACAATATCAAACTCATCGTTTCCGACGTTGACGGTACATTTCTTCCTAAAAGCCGCACTATTACTGAAGCTACACGCAAGGTTTTAGCAGAACTGGCAGAGCGTGAAATATCGGTCGTCTTAGCGAGTTCGCGTCCACCGCTCGGTATGCGCCACATTCTTGACGATGCGGGTTTTACATCAACTCCAACGCCGTTTATCGGTATGAATGGCGCTGTCATCGCAAACACAAGCGGCAAAACTCTGCATAGTGCAACGCTAGAACCTTCACTGGTGCAGGCGGTGTACGAGACGGTCATGGATACGGGCGTAAACTTTATGCTGCTAGACGAAAAAGGTTGGTGGAGTTCCGGCAATGACGAGCTAGTGCAGCGTGAGGCAGCTTCGCTTCGGTTTGAGCCGATTCTGAGCGGCTTGCACGAACGCATGAAATCACCCGTAAGTAAAATCACGCTTCTGGGCAAGCCCGAACACAGTGCCGAAGCAAAACGTCGTCTCGATGCGCTCTTTGAAGGAAAAATTTCTGCTTCCAGTCCCGCAAACCCCAAATTTATTGATATAACTGCACCGGGTGTTCACAAAGGCACGGCTGTCATGCGTTTGGCAGAAATACTTGGCGTAAAAAGTGAAGAAATATGCACTATTGGCGATGGCGACAATGACGTTGAAATGTTTCGTGTTTCCGGCATGAGCGTTGCAATGGGGCACGCATCGGAGACCGTGCGCAATGCCGCCACGCACCTGACAGCAAGCCATGAAGAGGATGGTTGGGCAAAAGCAATGAGCAACTTCATTTTGCAAAATTAGTCATGAAAAATTAAGAATAGTGAATGTACTCGCAGCCTAGTACCAATCAACCTTACAACAAAAATGACCAACTATGAAAGATATCTTACAACATCTCTTTGACCACAAAACGCTTACAAAAGCAGAAGCAAAAAAGGTACTGACTGAAATTGCTTCCGGTGCGTGTAGTGATGCGCACATCACGGCTTTTCTCACTGTTTTTATGATGCGGAGCATCACGGTTGAGGAATTGAGCGGCTTCCGGGAGGTGCTTTTGGAACTCTGTCACCGCGTGGACTTAGGAGGGCTACCGACGATTGATATGTGCGGCACAGGCGGCGACAGCAAAGACACCTTTAATATCTCGACGACTGCGATGTTTGTGGCTGCGGGCGCGGGCGTAAAGGTCGCAAAACATGGCAATTATGGCGTTTCGTCGGTGTCGGGGTCGTCAAATGTGCTTCAGTGCTTGGGGTACACATTCACGAATGATGTGGATGCTCTTCGGCGCTCGCTCGACCGCTCTGGCGTTTGCTTCATGCACGCGCCGATGTTTCACCCCGCTATGAAAGCCGTTGCGCCGATTCGTCAGGCACTCGGTATGCGGACGTTTTTCAATATGCTCGGACCACTTGTCAATCCTGCGTTTCCGCCCTTTCAACTCACAGGAGTTTTTAGCATGGAACTTGCCCGTATGTATGGGTATTTATTGCAGAACGACCCCGCAAAACAAGGTTATATAGTCCTTCGCGCTCTTGACGGCTACGATGAAATTTCCCTTACGGGTGCTTTTAAGCTCATTTCTCGTGGGCAGGAAGAGCTTTTAGAGCCTTCTGCGCTAGGGCTGGAGAGAGTAAGAGCGGAAGATTTGCGCGGTGGAACAACACCGGAAGAAAACACTCAGATTTTTTTGCGTATCTTGGAAGGCGGCGGCACTACGGCGCAACAAGCGGTCGTGTGCGCTAATGCAGGCATGGCAATTCATTGTGTGCAGCCGCATATCGCCAAGCCCGATGCCGTGCGATTGGCAAAGGAATCTCTTGTTTCCGGCAAAGCACTTGCTGCTTTCAAGTCATTCATGCAATAAGTCCCAATGACTTACTCGACCACATAAACGCGCGGTCTGAGTGTCTTAGGCGCATTAGCACTAGGGCGCACGAGTATTCCGAGCGGTTCATACGGTTTTTTACCGTTTTTGAGACTGCGCTTGAGTTCCGCACCCAAGACCTCAATTTCATCCGGCGCAAGGACGCGGTCAACCGTGATTTGTAAGCCGTAACTGCGTTTTTCAATGGTGTACATATTCGTATTCAGGTATTGATGAAGTATATTTGTACTCATTCAAAAATACACATCACGTTTTGTGTGGGTGTTACGAGGCACGTTACCATCGCATAATAAATCGTGAAGAGATTACCGTAAACGCTACATTTTCATTTTATCTCAGTTAAAGCCATGAACATACTCGACGAAATTATTTCATACAAGCGAACCGAAGTTCAGGAGCGGAAAGAACTATACCCCGCAAAACTCCTCGAAAAGTCGCTCTATTTCTCGTCTCCGGCGGTGTCGCTGAAAAAATATCTGCTTCGTGCGGACAAAAGCGGTATTATCGCTGAAATCAAGCGTGCATCACCCTCGAAAGGTGTTATCAATAAGTACGTTTCGATTGAGCGAACGTCCATCGGTTATATGCAAGCAGGCGCATCAGCGCTGTCGGTTCTGACGGATACAAAATTCTTCCAAGGCTCGAATGACGATCTGAAAGCGGCGCGAAAGTTCAATTACTGCCCGATTTTGCGGAAAGATTTTACGGTGGACGAATACCAAATTCTTGAGGCAAAATCAATCGGTGCCGATGCGATTTTACTTATCGCCGCAGTGCTTACGCCCGATGAAATCAAGTGTCTTGCTGCCTCTGCCCATTCGCTTGGCTTGGAAGTGCTGCTGGAAGTACATTCCGGCGAAGAACTTGCGCGAAGCCTCTGCGACGATGTGGATGTGGTCGGCGTGAATAATCGAGATTTGCAGACCTTCTCCGTCTCGCTGGAAACCTCAGAACGTCTTGCAAGCGAGATTCCGAGCGCTTTTGTCAAAATATCCGAAAGCGGCATAAGAACGGCGGAAGATGTGCATCGTCTTCGCAGTGCCGGATTTCAAGGTTTTTTGATTGGTGAGCAGTTTATGCGGCATAGCCGCCCCGAAGAGGCGTGCGCTAACTTCATACGGGAATTACGTTCCTATACATCTACGGTGAAAGCATTGGGATTTACGGAACTCCCTTCGTAAATTTGCCGAGACAAAGGCTTGAGCAACCGAATGTTCGGTTCTAAGCATATAAGTACAGAACAAATATCATTTATTAGCAACCCGTAATTTTTTGGAGGAAGTATGCCCAAAACGGCACATTTTGAAGAGATGCTTGGCATCAACCATTATCTAAAAAACCCTGAGTTTACTGCGTTCCTGAAGCAGTCTGCTCTGGAAGCAATTGAGCAATCAAGCGCAGAAGAGCTTGCCGAGTTCGTTTTTGGTGGACTGGATGATAGTATTGAAGCCTTCGATGCAGAATTGGGAAGCCCCACAAGTACACTTGTGATGAGTGCTGATGAGGACGAAGATGAAGACGACGACGAATTCGACAATGATGATGATGAATTTGACGAAGATGACTTTGAAGAGGATGATTCCGAAGACGAGGATGAAGATGCCTACGGAGACGAAGACCTTGAAGACCTCGAAGAATTCGACCCCGATGAGGATGAAGAAGATGATGAGGAGGACGATGAAGAAGATGAAGATTTCGATGAGGATGAAATAGAAGTTGAAGAATTTGACGATAAAGACCTCTCAGTTTTTGACGACGAGGATGATGACTTCTAATCATCGTGTGCAGACGACTGCTTTTCAGTCCGTAATCTCTCCGCAGACACACGGCATACACGGTCATTCGTCACGTACGCTCAGGATAAAGGTTTGCGGACTCCGCGAAGAAGCCAATATTCAAGCACTTCTGGCAACTCCTTTTCCGCCCGATGCTCTTGGGTTTATTTTCTACCCGAAATCACCGCGTTATGTTAGAGAGTCTCTTCATCCTGATTTTATGCGCTCTCTGGGGCAACGTATTTGTACCGTTGGCGTTTTTGTCAATGCTTCGCCTGATACGATTTTGCACACAATTGAGAGTTTCGGCTTTTCTGCCGTGCAGCTTCACGGCACGGAAACATCGGATTTTTGTATAAGCCTCAAAGAGCGCATAAAACTTACGTTTCCTGCTGTGCAAATTTGGAAAGCCTTTAGCATTGCCACATCGGAAGACCTTCGGGCGATTGTACAATATGAAGGCATAATTGATAAGGTACTGCTCGACACCAAAGGAGCGGCGCACGGCGGCAATGGAACTCGCTTTGACTGGTCATTATTGGAAGAATATTCCTCGCAAGTACCATTTTTTTTGAGCGGTGGTATTGCGCCTGAGCACATATCTGAAATCAAAAAAATTCAGCACCCATATTTGTACGGAGTCGATATTAACAGCCGTTTTGAAGTGGCTCCGGCGCTGAAAGACGTGGCCGCTGTGCATGGGTTTTTAGAACGCCTTTCTCACAATCCCTGATTATAATGCGCTTTATTGACCCTAAAACCGACCTCGCATTTAAGCGAATATTTGGTTCCGAAGCCAGTAAAGAAATTCTGATGAGTTTCCTGAATGCCGCTTTATATCAAGGGGAGACGACAATTCAGGATTTGGAAATACTTGATCCCTATCTTGTTCCACGCCTGAAAGGCATGAAAGATACGTTCGTGGATGTACAGGCACGACTAAGCGACGAGACAACGGTAATTATTGAGATGCAAGTTCTGAGTGTGGAAAGTTTCGAGAAACGTATTCTTTACAATGCTGCGAAGAAATACTCAATTCAGCTTGGTGAAGGCGAGAACTACCATCTTTTGAAGCCTATCATTGCGTTGACAATAACAGATTTTCTCATGTTTCCACAGATTGAGCGCCTAGAAACGCGCTTCATTCTGAAGGAAAAGCATGAATTGATAGACTACCCGGTAAACGATATTGAACTGGTATTTTTGGAATTGCCGAAATTTACCAAAACGCTGGACGATGATTTGACTATGCTTGAGAAATGGCTCTATTTCTTACGATATGCACCACGATTGGAAACGGTACCGGACATTTTACGCCCTGATTTAGAGCAGGCTTTCGCGCTTGCCAATAGAATGAACTTAAGCCGTATGGAGTTAGACGACTTGGAGCGCAAAGAAATGTGGATACATGACCAGCGTGGTATAGTTTCAAAGGCTTTGAAAGACGGATTACAAAAGGGATTGGAACAAGGATTACAAAAGGGATTGGAACAAGGATTACAAAAGGGATTGGAACAGGGATTACAAAAGGGAATAGAACAAGGATTACAAAAGGGAATAGAACAAGGATTACAACAAGGATTACAAAAGGGCATTGAAGAAGGTGAATTGCGCAAAGCCGCCGCAATCGCACAAAATCTCTTTGATGTGCTGGATGATAAAACAATAGCCCTCAAGACGGGCTTATCTATTGAAACTATTGCACAACTTCGCCAAAAACACAGATCACCATGACAACACCTTCTCTCACCACAGCATCCACTCATTATGGCGTATCCGAAAGCGGTTATTACGGCGATTTCGGTGGTGCATTTATCCCTGAGATGCTATATCCAAATGTGGAGCACCTACGCTCGGTTTATCTGGATATTATAGGAGAAAGCAGTTTCCAAGCTGAGTTTGCTGCATTGCTCAGGGATTATGTTGGTCGTCCGACACCGCTCTACTTTGCGCATCGGCTGTCCGATTTTTACAAGACCCGCATTTACCTGAAGCGCGAAGATCTGAATCACACCGGAGCGCATAAAATCAACAACACGCTTGGGCAAATTCTCTTGGCAAAGCGCCTCGGCAAAAAGCGCATTCTAGCCGAAACCGGCGCTGGGCAGCACGGCGTGGCAACGGCAACCGTCTGCGCTCTGATGGGCTTGGAATGCGTTGTCTATATGGGGGCGGTGGATATTGAGCGCCAGAAGCCAAACGTGGAGCGGATGAAACTCTTGGGTGCGAGTGTGGTTGCTGCAAAATCCGGCAGCCAAACGCTCAAAGACGCAACCAATGAAGCCATGCGCGACTGGATTACAAATCCCGAAAATACACACTACATTATCGGCTCGGTGGTGGGACCACACCCATACCCCGACATGGTGGCACGGTTTCAATCAGTTATCAGCGAAGAAATTATGCGGCAGTTGGAAGAAAAAGAAGGTAGAGCGCACCCCGACTACGTGCTGGCGTGTGTGGGCGGTGGTTCCAATGCCATAGGAGCTTTTTATCACTTTTTGGATGATGTACGTGTGCGTCTTGTGGCACTTGAAGCAGCCGGAAAAGGCGTGGATACTGGATTTTCTGCTGCAACGACGGCACTCGGCAAGCCAGGTGTGCTTCACGGCAGCAAAACATTTCTCATGCAAACCCCTGATGGACAAGTCGTAGAGCCGTTTTCTATTTCAGCAGGGCTGGATTATCCGGGTATTGGTCCTATTCATGCACACCTTTTTTCGGCGGGACGAGCAGAATTTCATGCTGTTACTGACGATGAATCCATGCAAGCGGGGAAATTTCTTGCTCGCACCGAGGGCATCATTCCCGCGCTTGAAACTGCACACGCACTGGCGTATTTGGAAAAACTCGGCGCGAAGCCCGATGAAATTGTTGTCGTGAATCTTTCCGGACGCGGTGATAAAGATTTGCAAACGTATATTGGTGGCGTTCAGGAAAGACCGCATTAAACGATAATCCTTTTTTTATTCAATTATTTGGACAACATCCATGAGTTTATTTGATTTAGTCGGGCAAGTAGCCGATGCAGCACTCGGCGGCAACGCTGAAGGCGGCGGACAGTCAGCGCTTATTAGTGCGGTTGGCGGCATGATTAGCCAGCAAGGTGGCATCGAAGGCTTGATGAACGCCTTCCAACAAGGCGGCGCAGGCGACCTGATGCAATCATGGGTAGGCACGGGACAAAATCTTCCCATCTCGCCGGAGGCGCTCACGAGCGTTTTGGGTAGTGAGCAAGTTGCCGCTATCGCACAGCAAGTCGGTATCCCGCCCGAAATGGCAACCACAGCGCTCACTCAGATTCTTCCGATGGTTATTGACCAACTTACGCCGAACGGCACTGCTCCGGCGGGCGACGCACTCCAAGCAGGCTTAGGCTCTCTTTTGGGCGGCTTGTTTAAGTAACGATAATGCTTCAGAACGCCATGTTTGTTGTCAAAGGCGAGCATGGCTTTTTTGTTCCTACTGACTCCTTTATTCCTTCCTTGAATTTAAGTTCCAAATTCTTTGTTTCTTCCAATCCCCCGCTCCATGACGACAACACACGTTCATAACCGCATCAATACACTCTTTGCTGAAAAAAAATCATCCGTTTTATCGGTGTATTGCACCGCCGGATTTCCGCATTTGGATGATACTGTGCCTGTGCTGGAAGCCCTGCAAGAAAGCGGTGTTGATATGGTCGAAATAGGTATGCCTTTTTCTGACCCCATTGCAGACGGACAAATTATTCAAGAGAGCAGTACCCGTGCGCTTCTGAATGGCATGACAACGGAATTGCTCTTTGCTCAACTCCGCGATGTGCGCTCCCGTGTGCAGATGCCGCTTGTGCTCATGGGCTATGTGAACCCTGTCTTGCAGTACGGTATAGAGCGCTTTGCAGCGTCGTGTGCGGAAGTGAGTATTGACGGTGTGATATTGCCGGATTTGCCGATAGAAGTCTTTGCGAAGGAATGGCAGCCGATATTTCAACGATATAGTCTGCACCATATCTTGCTCGTCACGCCACAAACATCGGACGCGCGTATTGCAATGCTTGATGAGGTCTCAAGCGGTTTTCTGTACGCTGTTTCATCGGCGGGAACAACCGGTGGTGCGCTTTCGATGGACGATACACGAACCGCATATTTTGAGCGTTTGCAGCGCCTCAGACGCGAGAAAAGAATCGCTAATCACATGATGATTGGCTTCGGTATTCACGACAAAGCAAGTTTTAATGCAGCTTGCGAGTATGCTGATGGGGCAATTATCGGGAGTGCTTTTGTCAAAGCATTGTCGGGTGCGCCGCCGGAGCGGATTCAAAGCACGGTTCAGAAATTTGTTTCGGAGCTGCGTTAAATTTTATCATACAATCACTTGTTTTCACAGACAGCAACTCTCAAAACCAAATGAAGACATTTTATTACCCTACGCGTATCCTCGCAATAATTGCCGCCTGTAACCTCATAGTCAGCACAATTTCAGCAAAGGAAAAGCCAAAAAAGGTTATTGTTTTTGTTTGTGAGCATGGTGTGGCAAAAAGCGTCGTGGCTGCTGCCCATTTCAATAAGCTCGTGCAGGAAAGAAACCTTCCATATATTGCCATTGCGCGTGGTACAGAACCACAGGATTCCTTGATGATGAGTGTTGTGAAAGGCTTACACAATGAGCATCTTGCCGCATCCCAAAAGCCAGCCCCTAAACTTTCCCAAGCAGATTGCAATACGGCTCTTCGGAGCGTATTCTTCTGTCCAATACCTCCTTCATACCAGAGAAACACCAATACAGAGCGTTGGCAGAATGTGCCGCCAGTCAGCGAGGATTATAACCGTGCGCGCGATAGCATCGTTGCAGACATCCGGCATCTTTTAGACGAACTTGCAGCAGCAACTTCTTCATCATTACCCAAGAAAAAACCATGAAACGCATTAACAGCATTGATTTTGTGAGGGGTCTGGTCATGGTCATTATGGCATTGGATCACATACGCGACCTAATGCACACGACCTCTCTTATCGAAGACCCGACAAACCTTGCCACGACCACACCAATTTTGTTCTTTACACGATGGATTACTCACCTTTGCGCACCGACGTTTGTGCTTTTATCAGGGACTTCAGCATACTTTTCTTTGAAGAACAGCCAAAGTGTTGCCGAAAGCCGAAAATTTCTGCTCACAAGAGGACTTTGGCTTATTGTGCTTGAGTTTACTATCATAAACTTTGGTATTTGGTTCAATATCCATTTTGATTTGCTCATGCAGCAGGTTATTTGTGCCATCGGTGGGGGCTTAATTATTCTGGCTTTGCTCCTCACGCTCCCTGCCAGAACTATCGGTGTAATCGGTCTCGTTATTATTGTCGGACATAATCTTCTGGACGGGCTGCAATTATCCACATCCCCGCTCTTGGAAAAGGCTTTTTTTGTCTTATTCCGCCCTCGGTTATTCCCTGTTACGTCTAATCTTCAGTTTTTGGTGAGCTACCCGATTGTGCCGTGGGCAGCAATTCTTTTGGCAGGGTTTGCGTGTGGGAAATTGTTTGAAATGCCGGATGAGCAACGAAAAAAACTATTTTTGCGTATTGGCTTGGCTTCGTTGTTTCTATTCAGCCTCCTGCGGTTTTCAAATCTATACGGCGACCCCGTAAAATGGACGGTTCAGCAAACAGGTTTGTTCACCTTCCTCTCGTTTATCAATGTTACTAAATATCCACCGTCGTTGCTTTTCGTTTTGGTCACGCTGGGCATCACCTTTCTCGTGCTTTCTTTTATGGACGGCGTAAAGAATCGGTTCACTGGCATTATTTCTGTCTATGGCAAAGTTCCACTTTTTTATTACCTCATCCACTGGTACGTCGTGCATGGGTTAATGTTTGCGATGGTATTTTTACAAGGGTTCGGCATACAAGATTTGCAGTTTGGAGCATTTAATTTCGGCAGACCTCGCACGGGTACAGGCGTGGAACTGCCAATGATTTACCTTATATGGTTTTGTGTTGTCGCCTCACTCTATCCCTTGTGTAAATGGTACGGTCGGTATAAAGAAACCCATAGAGACAACAAACTGCTGCGGTATTTGTAACAGAGATATAAACCCTTGTTGGTGAAATCGTCCGCTGACAAACCTCAAGAAACCTAATCATTCGTGAATGTGTTTTCCATGAGCTTTTCTTTGAATGTTGCTCCGAAGGTGTAACCGAAGGTCAACAGTATAGCGCGTGTATCTACTTTCCCGATACGGCTAGAGGTGAATCCATCTCCGGCAATCACCAAGCCGCCTTGCAGTGTATTCAAAATATCTGTTGCGACGAGTCGGATACGCCCTTTGCCATCCAAGACTTTTTGCTGTAAGGCAGCATCAATATTGAATTGTGCTACGCGATAGCCCTGCGGTACTGCTGTCGGGGCATAATAATTGCCGATAAGCTGGAAACTGGCATCATCCCAGAGGTTATTCGTGTTTACTACCTTAGCATACCATGTGAGCAAGCTGTTTCCGGCACCGACTTGGATATTACCTGCATCGAAGGTTTGCTCATATATCGAAAAACTCCCGTTCAGTGTCCAGGACTTCGCCGGATATGCTGTCACAATTGCTTCTGCACCGTATGTTGTTGCTACACCGATATTTTCGGGGCGAGAAATTGCAACTCCATCACTCCGAAGTTGTGTAAAACCTCGAATAGTGTTGATTGCATAGCGGTAAAATGCCGACGCTGCAAAGGATAACACTTCCCAATCATGATTATATCCAAGTTCCAACGATTGTATAAATTCAGGTTGCAAGCGCGGGTTCCCGCTGTTTTGATTGAGAGAATCGGTAATATCGGTAAAAGGATTGAGTTGCGAGGGGCGGTTGATTCTGCGGCTGTAATTAAATTTCCATAACTCTCCTTGTGCAGGAAAAAAGGCAACTGTCGCTGAAGGAAACAAATTCGGATACACGTTGGTAAACGATACCGTTCCGTCAGGCGTACTGCCTGCATTGGTGCCATATTCAGCCCGCAAGCCTACACTAAGTTTCCAATGTGGCGCATTGTTCTCACCGATATTCAGGTTATACTGTCCGTAAAGGGAATGAATCTGCTCAAAAAAATTGAAAAAATTGCTTTGAATCGGCACCACTACATATACACCACTTACCTGATTGAAACTTTGAAAATCTGTGCCGACATTCCGAATAATACCTTTGTAACCGGTTTCCAGCGTTTGCTTCTCGCCCAAAGGATGCGTATAGTCTGCTTTGAAGGTCGTAATAGCAAAGTTGACGTAATTATGTGTTCGCTGCAAAAAAGGGTTGCCAAGCGTATTGTTATTCGCATCAAAACTTTGGTTCTTGATGTCGGTATTCTCGCGGTCAAAATTTTGAGCTGTTGAAAATGTGAAGGAAAGTTTTTGTCCTTTGGTCGGAAAATTGTGTGCATAGCTCAGAGCGGCTTCTGCCACCCAATCTCGTGCAATCTCTAACGAGCGTCGTGAATACTTGCTTTTGAAGTCGCGGGCAGAGGATTGAATGGTATTATTCAGCGCTTCATCATTATCTTGCCCCGACAGTGCGCCGAGTAATTCTACAGTGAAGGAGTTATTCTCATCCGGCGTAAAATCTGCCGTGAACCGCAAATTGTGGGCTTGGTCAATACGCTCGTCGTTACGGCGTTGGGTAATGTAATATTCTGCCGGAATGCTCGTGTTCACGCGGTCTGTGTTCACAAAGCGCTGACGTCCGGCATAGCGAGAGTCAATTCCTAATCCAAGATTCCATTTGTCGGTTTTGTAATTGACGAGAGCCGAACCGTTAAATCGTCCGTGCGCACCATAGCCACCGCCTAATCCCAGAGCCACGTTCAGGTTTTCCAAATCACTTTTTTTGAGTTTGATATTGATGATACCACCTTCGGCATCCGCATCATATTGTGCTCCGGGATTATTGATAATTTCGATACTTTCAATGCTTTCCGCCGGAATGCTTTCCAAATTGGTAATGCCGGAGTTTCTGCCGTTGATGAGAATAAGCGGAGCTTTGCCGCGAATGGTAACGCTGCCCTCAGCATCCACCGCCACTGTGGGCATATTCCGCAGCACATCAGTTGCAGTGCCGCCTTGCTGCGAAAGCGCTGCGTCTGCGTTGAGGATAAAACCTTGTGTCGTCTTTTTGATAACGTCTTTGTCGGCGGTTACTTCTACGCCCTCCAAAATGGTTTCGTCGCTTTGGAGCGTGATGGTGCGCAGATTGAGCGTTGAAGTCGCCGCACTGAGCGAAATTTCCATGCGCCGCTCTTTGTAGCCAATTCGCCGCACGCGCAGCGAATACTGCCCAAAAGAAAGATTTGAGATAGTGAACGTACCCAAAGAGTCCGTTAGTGAGCCTTTCACAAACTTTCCGCCGGGAGTAGAAAATATGAGCACATTCGCAAAACGCACCGAAGCGATTTTGTCGGCTATGATGCCACTAACTGTGCCGTTTTGCTGGGCTGCGACGGGAATAGTACAAATGAATACGATTAAGGATAAAAGCCGAACAGCAATCGGAAAAATTATTGCTTTGAAGAAAGAAAGAATTGTTCTGGAAAATGTCATGGTGACGCTGTCATTAGCTGGAAGAGCGGTGAATAAAGGTTTCAAACCTACAAAAATCCGACCATCTCACCAAGCCGCATACTTCCTTGTTATGTCCAGCAAGTGTTTATGCGGGGCGGAAATTTTTATGCGATTGCCCTAAGATAAAACTTTAGCCTTAGAAATTGCTTTTTCATGCGATTACCCTAAACCTTTTGGGCTACTTCGTCGCCATTCGCACATTTTTTTGTATTTTGTACTGTCACTATACGTTGCTCTATTGCGTTGTACGGCGGCATTTTTTTTGGTCACGCTTTCTCCGTGTAGATTTCTCGAACTTACTATACGAATTCACTGTCTGAGTCATTGTGAAAACTCTTTCTTCTTTTCAATCAATCTTCAAAGCTCTTGAGGACGCACCTTCCATGAGAGCACTTGCTACGCAGCTTGGCGAAAAGACCTCTCAGGGCATAACCGTCAAAAATGCCGTTGGGAGCTTAAAATCTGTCGTTGCAGCGCTAACGTGGAAACATTCTCCGGGGCATATCGTCGTTATCGCTCCAGACGACGATACCGCCGAAGCCATTCGCTCCGACCTTGAAACGCTCATTGGCGAAGATTCCGTGCTTTGGTATGCCGAAAGTGACAAGAAATTAGCGCTTGATGCTGAACAACTCAATACTCAACTCGTCGGCGTAACGGGGGCACTCACCGAACTTGTTGCCATGGAGCGTACTTGTATTATCGCTCCGGCACACGCTCTCATTTTTCCTGTGCCGCAGCCCACTGCGCTTTCGCAAAACCTGCTGGAAGTGCGACGCGGTGAACTGTTGAAGTTCGATGAATTTGTTACAACGCTGACCACAAGCGGCTTTGATCGCAAAGATTTTGTTGAAATGCAAGGTGATGTTGCCGTACGGGGCGGGCTTGTAGACGTGTTTGCCCCCGGCATGGAGAACCCCATCCGTATTGAGTTTTTCGGCGATGAAGTTGATTCTATTCGAGAGTTTGACCCTCTTTCTCAGCGCAGTATTAAAGAACTCGCTAGCGCATCGCTTATTACTCACCTCTTTCACAATGACGAACATACTGTCAATGCTACGCTGCTGAACTATCTTTCTGCTGACACGCTTTTGGTGCAAATTTTTCCCGAACAAATTACCTCCGCGCTCCACGAAGCACACCATAAAGCACTGAAAGACGCGCAAAATAGCGCCCAAAGCAAACTTCCGAGCACAAGCAAAGGGAATAAGAATTATCAGCCCGAACCCGAAAGCCTTCCAGTAGATGCTGCTTTCGTCGAAAAGCTCACGCTTGATTTTATGCAGCAACTTCAAGCCTTTCGTACTCTCAATGTCAATCCTCTCTATGCCGCCGACGATAGCACCATTACGCTCACCGCAAGCGCTCACCCGAACCTAAACGCCTCCATAACGGCTCTGACAACCGAAATGCGGCGTTTTGTAGCGCTGGGCTACTCAATTTATTGCGCTTCGGATGGGCAAGAGCAGATCAAACGTCTCCGCGACTTGATAGAAAGCGCCTTTGAGGGCAATCCGGACGGTTCACACGCTGGCGCTAAGAAAGGTAGCTCTGCAAAAGCCGATTCTGCGAAAGCTGCCCCCACGCTGCACGACAGCGACCCCAATAGCGCTCAAGCAAGTATTGACGACACTTCGGCTAAAACATTTCTGACCGCAGTTTCTCTTTCGGAGGGCTTTGTCCTGCCGGAAGCATCAATGGTGCTTTTTACCGAACATCAAGTGTTTATGCGCCGCCGCGCTAACATTATTGCGAAGGAAAAGCACGCACATGGCGTAAAATCGCTCAATCGCGGTATTTCGCTGAAAGAGTTGCAGCAGCTTCGGCGCGGCGACTATGTGGTTCACACCGATAAAGGTGTGGCACAGTTCGACGGCTTGGAAACTATCACCGTCGGGGGGGCGCAGCAGGAATCGGTTCGACTACTCTTTGCGGGTGGCGATAAAATGTATGTGCATTTGAACTACATCAATCGTCTTCAAAAATACTCCGCCGAAGAAAGTGCCAAGCCATCGCTGACCAAACTCGGTACAAGCGAATGGCAACGCAAAAAAGAGCGCACCAAAAAACGCTTGAAAGATATTGCCCGCGACCTTATCACGCTCTATGCCCAACGCAAGATGCAGCGCGGTGTGGAGTTCGCACCGGATTCGCTTTGGCAGAAAGAATTGGAAGCCTCCTTCATGTACGAAGACACGCCCGACCAAGCCTCCGCCACTCGCGCCGTCAAGGAAGACATGGAATCCGCAACCCCGATGGACAGGCTTATTTGCGGCGATGTGGGCTTTGGCAAGACGGAAGTGGCTATTCGCGCCGCATTCAAGGCGGTACAAGCCGGAAAACAAGTAGCAGTGCTTGTGCCTACGACGATTCTTGCCGAGCAGCATCTTTCCTCATTCCGTGACCGTTTGGAGCGCTATGCAGTCAGTAATGCCTGTTTATCACGCTTTCGCTCACCGGCGGAACAAAAAGATATTCTGAAGCGCGTAGAATCAGGTTCGGTGGATATTTTGATTGGTACGCACCGCATTTTGAGCAAGGATGTAAAATTCAAAGATTTGGGCTTGCTTGTGGTGGACGAAGAACACCGTTTCGGCGTTTCGGCAAAAGAGAAATTGCGGCAGATGCGCGTTTCGATAGATACTATCACGCTGACAGCCACGCCGATTCCGCGCACACTCAATTTTTCGCTCATGGGCGCACGCGACGTGAGCGTCATCAACACGCCGCCGCGCAATCGTCTGCCCGTCAAGACCGAAATTACTATTTGGAACGACGCAAAATTAAAAATGGCTCTTGAACGCGAGTTGCAGCGCGGGGGGCAGATATTTATGGTTAATGACCGCATCGGAGACCTCGACGTGCTGGCAGAGCGCTTGAAGGAGCTTGTGCCAAGTTTGCGGGTAGTGATTGCGCATGGACAAATGTCGCCTGAGGAACTGGAAAACCGCATGGAGCGTTTCATGGAGCGCAAAGCTGACGTGCTTTTGGCAACAAAAATCATCGAATCCGGTATTGATATTCCCAACGCGAACACGATGATTATTCACAATTCTGACAATTTTGGTCTTGCCGAACTCTACCAACTACGTGGGCGCGTTGGGCGCTCCAATGCTCAGGCGTATTGCTATCTGCTCATTCCGCCGCCGCAAGCGCTCTCACGCATGGCGCTTCGGCGCTTGCAGGCAATGGAAGAGTTCAGCGACCTCGGAAGCGGCTTCAAACTTGCCATGCGTGACCTTGAAATTCGTGGAGCTGGCAATCTTTTGGGAGCAGAACAAAGCGGTTTTATTGATGATATTGGATTTGAGTTATACCAAAAAATTCTCGACGAGGCGGTGCAAGAACTGAAAGAAGGCGAGTTTGCAGAAATTTTTGCCCACGAGCAGCGCCAGCGCGGGCGTAAACACGTTGTTACTGAGCACGGCGAGGTCATTGACGATATTGATTTACCTACCAACGACGAAATGACCGTCGAAACTGACGGCGACGCAATGCTGCCCAAAACCTACATCGCCAGCGAGGTTGAGCGGTATGAACTCTACAAAAAACTTTTCCGTTCGGTGAGTATCGAAGAAACAGAAATTATTGTGAGCGAGATGCGCGATAGATTCGGGGCGTTGCCGCCGGAGGCGTTGCGCCTTGTGGATGCAGTCCATTTGCGCATTGCCGCTCTTCCGTGCAGTTTCGCCCACGTCTCGCTGAAAAGCGGCAAACTCGTCTGCGAGTTTCCGCCCGAAGACCATGTCGTATTCTACGCTACTGTCTTTCCGGCTATGATGCACACAGTGGCGCAAATGCGCGAAGTGCAGATAATTCCCAAAGGCAAAAAAGTTCTCATTCAAAGTGCGGTAGGTTCGCTGGAGAGTGCTATTTTGCTTTTGAAACGTATTGTTGAAGGGACAAAGCAGGTGATTATGGCAGAGCAAGCAGCGCAGGAATTACCCAATCAGACTGCCGATATTTGACACTTATTTTGGCACTATCTTTTTTTGATAGTCAAGAGCAACCTCTCACGCAAAACTATGACTCGACGCTCATTATATTCGATGTTTTCAAACAATACCGATAGTAGCAGGACTGCTTGTAGCCGTGATGCTTGTTCCTTGCGATTGTTTCGTTTGATGCTTTTTGTCTCTGTCCTCTGGGGTAGTATCTGTCTTTCCCGCGTTGCACACGCACAGGAGCAATCGCCTCTCTTGCGACTACTCCAGCCTAATAAAGGCGAGCGTCTCACGCCCGGTGGTGAGTATCTCCTCATCTGGACAGGCATTTCGCCGCTGGATACGGTACAGCTTTCCTTCAGCATTGATTCCGGTAAAACTTGGCAACTCATCACTGCTAATGCTACTGGACTTGCTTACCGCTGGTCGCCCATTCCTTTCACCGTAAGCGAGTCATGTTTGCTATCAGTTAGTACCAAGCCACGCGACAACACCACTTCCATCCAATCCAGTGCATATGGTCTCAGCTATGGTCAGGCTCGTTCCTCGCCGCGATGGCTTAATCGTTGGTCGGGGTTTTCATTCGACGGCTCAAAAATTTTGACAATCAGCTCTCGACCCTTTGACGATTCTACACGCCAGACGTATCGCACAGAAGTTTGGGAGGCGGCAACCGGAAAACGCCTCTACACGTTGCCTGATCGCCTTGCCGACACGACCTTACGCTTTGCTCCGAGCGGCATCACCCCGGGCACAATTCAAACGCAGTTTAGTCCCAGTGGTACGCTGTTACTGAATATTTTGAGTGATACAACTTTTGGTGTTTTTGATGCTTCCTCCGGGCGTTCACAACGCACTATTCGCATACCACGAGAGGGCTTTGCAATGGCTCTCCAAAATGTTGGCTGGAGCAATGATGGACAAGAAATGATTGCGCGCGTGTTGGTTCGGGAGCAGGGTACAGGCGCTTCGGGAACGCTGCTATCGGATAAATTTATTCGATTTAGTGTTAGCGATCAGTCAGACCGCCCTGTTGGTTCGCAGTTCTCCAAAATTGAATTTGACCGATGGGGCAGTACTT
Source organism: uncultured bacterium (assembly GCA_937899715.1). Classification (GTDB taxonomy): domain Bacteria; phylum Bacteroidota; class Ignavibacteria; order Kapaibacteriales; family UBA4661; genus PH2015. The sequence goes on from CALCNX010000092.1 coordinate 30,604, forward strand.
ATCTCGGACTTCTTAATAATCGGCGGCAATGGCTTGCAATGAGACGTAGTAGTAGTATCGCAGAAAATTCTTCTCCTCAAGTACAAGAGATTCTTCTGTACACGTCCGGCATGGATTCGGCGCGTCGTTTTATTGTACCAGCAAATTACTCGTGGAAGCCGGAAACAATCATGGTAGCGCCAAACGATTCGGTGATGGCGCTTGTGGCAATTCCGATAAATCCACAGCAGAACCTGCCTAATCTTCTGGCGCTAGTCAATCTTTTTACCGGCGTTCAGCGCACACGTGCTGCGGCACGTCCTGTGTCGTGGAGCTCTGACAGCCGCAGTTTAATTTTGCTGGAAGATAGCGGCAAGCAGCCGGAAATATTTGATATTAGCACTTTTACGGTTACAGCCATATTACAAAACCTCTTTGTAACAGCGTTTGAGCGGTCGTTGAGTATGGGTAATATTATCGGAGAAGTTCAAAGTGGAAGCGAACAAGTTCGCTGGAATAACGATGGGCGGCGCTTTCTTGGTTATGAAGCACCACCGCAATTCGGACAACCTTCTACAACAGCTCAAACAATAGGCTTTTGGGATGCCATAAGTGGCTGTCAGACCGAGCGATTTGCTCTCCCGCGTTTACCCGGTATGGCGCAACCGCTACGTTATTCATTGAGCATGGTTGGTGCTTTTATTGCCAATGGTACCGAACGACAGTATATTGTGACCAATAACCAAAGTGATACCGCTTTAGTGCTCACCGTGCAAGCACCATCCTCTTCTTGCCAAGCGTCAATGTCTGATGGCTTGTGGTCTATCCGTTTGCCAAACGTTATAGTAGCTCAGGAAACGCTGACCTTTCCAACCCTAGTGTGCGAGACCACTGCTACCGCACGTTTTACAGTGACGAATCTAACGAATGCGGCACTTATTTTGGAGTCATCGCTGCAAACACTTTCCGGCTCCTCTTCTGATTTCTCTGTTGTACAATCAATATCGCGTCTTATGCCTGCAAGAGCTATGGAAACAGTCATTCTTCGCTACTCACCGCAGAAATTTGGTGACGCATCTGCGCAAATGGTCTTTACCAATGAAAAAAATGAAGTTGTTGCCCGCACTGTTGTCATAGCTCGGAGAGATTCTCTGGCTTTCGAGCCACCTGCCCCAACTATTAATCTGGGTCTGGTACCAGCAAAAACAATTCTTACGACCACTATTACTATTCGCAATACCGGTAATACTCCACTTCAGTGGTCCACGACGGCGACACGCAGCACATTGGGTAATGTCTTCATCACCACTCTCACCCCCAATCCAACCCCTGCTGGTGCGTCCGCGCAAGTAACCGTGCGTGTGCAGCCAATAAATTCACTAGGTATTTTTCAAGAAACCCTACCTATATATTTCTGCGGAAGCAGCACGTCCACAGCCTTTGTGCAGGCTCGTGTACTGCCTGAGTTTCAGCAAATAGATGCCTCTCCACTTGTGGATGGCGGCATCTTAACGTGTGAAACAAGCATAGACCGCCCACTGCGCATTCAGAATATCGGTGGTAAGCCGCTTACCATAACCACTATGGGTGTCGAGGATGAAAATTTTAGCATCCTTAATGCACCACAGCTCCCATTCACATTACTTCCGTTTGATTCACTGGTATTGCAGATTAGGCTTACAGCACAAGCAATAAGCGGTGTGCGCGAATCACGTATTCTTATTCGTTCCAACGATCCTCTTCGGCAGGTGGTTGAATCTACACTGCGCGTACAGAGGCTTGCTCCAAGCTATCACTGGACACCAAGCGCTCTACGGTTCGAGCGCGTTGATATTGGTGCAGTGAGTGAGCAAATCGTCGAATTTGCCAATAGTGCTCAGACCCCGCTTTTTTGGGATTCTCTTCCGCGCCGGATGACCTCTGATTTTACTATTCTTGCCGTGCAACCTAATCCCACGCCCAATGGTGCTACATCAAGAGTTACTATCCGTTTTAATGGTAGTCCCGCGAGTGGTCTTATTAGTACGACAGCAAGTTTTAATTTGCGTGATATTTGTAACACAACAACACAGCTTGCCTTGGAGGCGATTACCATACAGCCTGCTCCAAAGGTAATTGTTCGCAACACTATCCTTTTCGATACGCTTCTCTGCGAAACCGAGCGCACACAGCCAGTACAGGTTTTGAACGCGGGTAGGCGGGCTTTGCGCATTGATTCGGCATTCATTGAGCCAAGAGTAGGAGCGGGACGCAGCCCGGCAACAGATTTTGTTATCCGTGCCGAGAGTGCACCAGCATTCCCGGCAACCGTTGCCGGAGTAGATAGTGTGAGTGTGCCATTACAGTTTTCTATTAGCTTCCGACCACGAGCTACGGGCTTGCGCGATAACTGGCTTGTGTTGTACTCCAACGACACAACATCAAGTCCCGACGGTATAGTGCGGGTGCGGCTTTCGGGGGTAAGCGAAACAGCGAGTTTTACACTTTCGCCGTCTCTCCTCCGCTTTTCTACCGTGACAGATTTTACGCCCGTGCGAGACAGTGTGCTTATTTTGAATACCGGAACAAAGCCTTTTGTATGGCAGGGTTTTCCGCGTATTCTGGATAGCCTTTTTACCCTTGAACGAATAGAACCTTCCACAACTCTGCCCGGCGGAAGCTCGAAGGCATTTATCCGTTTTGTCGGTATCAGTCGAAACGATAACATTCTTCGAGAATTCACGCTCACGAATGCTCTCTGCAATGCTTCGCAAACTGTTCGCTTCGCAGCAGGCACAGCAGCACAAGGTACGCTCGGAGCGCTTCGTGATGTGGCAGTACGTCTTCTGTGTGGCAATGAGCGTCGTATCGCAATTCCGCTCGAAAATGTCGGTACAGCCACGCTCTCGTTTCCTGAGCAGCCTCGCTTCCTTAATGACACACTCCGTGAAGCAACTGTTTCCCGTGCTCCGACTGCGCTTGGTGTGGGGCAGCGCGACAGTATCATAGTTCTTCTTACCTCACAAAGTGTGGGCACACGCACTCTCCGGCTTCAAATTACCACGAACGACCCACTTAGCCCCCGAACAGAATTGCGGATACTGCTCATAAAAGACTCCAGTGCCTTGCGTTTACAGCCAACGAGCATAGATTTCGGTAATATCAGCGATGGAACGCCTTTGACACGAAGTATCACGATAGAAAATAATGGTACGATTGAGCAGCGAGTGGCTGTGCCGTTGCAAGTGGGCAATCTCGTCATGGAGGCGCTTGCACCCAATCCCATACCGCCCGGCGGACGTGCGACAGCACAAATTCGCTTTACACCTGTTACCAGTGCTGCTGTTGGCGGAATCTTGACGGGAAGCCTCATGTTGCGCGATTCATGCGCCCGCGAAAGCATTTTTACGGTGAACGCTCGTTTGACGGATGGCGAATTTGCGCTACCTGATTCCATCAAACTTGCACCACTTGGCGAGGTGGATGTGCCGATTCTTCTGCGCCGCCGCTCTGGTATTGCTGTTGGCACGACAGCAACGTTTCGACTGCGTATTGCCAATACATCGCTTTTGCAAGTGCTCTCGCCCACGCAAGCAGCACAAGGTGTCCTTCAAAACCGCGTCGAAAACGGCGCTCGCATTATGCGCTTCAGTGTCAATGTTGCCTCCATCAATGAATCTGAACCGATTGTAACGCTACGCTTACGCGGGCTGTTGGGAAATGATTCCCTTACGACTCTGACGCTTGATAGTGCTTTCGCAGGTGGTACGCCCGTGCGTGGCTCGCAAAGCCGCTTCCAGACGATAGGGCTGAATTATTCCGGCGGTAAACCCCGCTTGTACTTTACGCCACTGATTACGCTTGTTGCCCCCAATCCCGCATCGGATGAGCTTTTGGTGCGATTATCCGCTCTTGAATCGTCAAGCATTTCTCTGCGAATAGTGAACGTACTGGGGCAAACGACGGAAATCTTGACGGGTAGCGTTGATGCGGGCGAGCGGGATTTTCGCTTTGACCTCTCCCCGTTCCCCACGGGCGCATATTTGCTTGAATTGCGCTCCCAAAGCCTTGTCAATCCTGCGCTTCCCTTGGAACGCAGCAATACGCGCATACACATCGTGCGTTAAGGAACTGAAAAGCATGAATACACTGAACACATATCAACAGAAAATTATTTTTGTAGGACGGGCAAATGCGCGTATCGCTTGGGCTTTGGCAGCGTTGTTTGCTATTGCTTTCGGCATAGTCGGTGGTCAACATCGCCTTTACGGGCAAAGCAATGATGCGCCCTCCGGCGGCGGTCGTCCTTTCCGTTTAGGTCTATGGGGCGGATATGGCATGAATGCGCACACCACAGACTTTCCCGAATTGAGCGGTTATCCAATCTTTACGCCACGAACAGGTGTAAATCAGGGTCCGGCAAATTTTCGCACAGGCGCTGGCATGGGATTAAGTCTTGGAGCGCTCTACGAACTTCCGCTTGCTCAAAGCCTCGCATTCACAGCGCGACTGAGCTATACAGCGCATGACGGCTTGCTGACGACGAGCGATAAAACGCTTTTGGGAGACGTGCAAGGGAACGTGATAGATGCCCTCCACGAATATCGAATCAATGCGCATCTGGCAAGCATTGGTGCTGATATTGGCGCAAAATGGACTCCTCTGGGTGGTTTGTACATTGCAGGCGGGCTTCGGGGGGCATGGATGATGCAGAGTACGTTTTCCCAAGAGGAACGTTTGGTTGCAAGTGGTTCCGGCACTTCTCTCACGGGTGGTTTCGATAAGCAAACGTTCTCACGGGTACGAAATGAGCAAGAAGGCGTACTTCCGTCATCCGCTCCCATACAGTTTTTTGCTCACGCTGCGCTGGGGTATGAAATCCCTCTTGGTTTCATGCGCCTTGCACCGGAACTTGGCTATATGATGGGACTGACGAGTATTCTCGCGGGTGGCACTGCATGGCGAATTGACCAAATACGAGCCGGAATTTCGGCGCTTTTTACCTTTCAACCATTAGCAAGCGGTGTACTGCAAATGTCTGGCGATTCGTTCGATGAGATTCTCGAAAGCCGCACCCCGTCTCGTTCTGCAAACCAAGATACAACCATCCTTGCCAGCAATACAAAGCCTGATAGGAATACGACTCCCAAAAGTGACGTTCCGAAAAATGACGTAAAGAGCGATGGCTCAAATTCGGGTAAGACTGAGCGCTCGTCGTTGCCAGCAGCACGAACAACGCTTGATGTGCAGGCGTTTGGCATCGTGCGAACGGCGCAGCGCAGTCTCAAGGAGCGAGGCGAAAAAGAACAAGTCGTTGAAAAGCAGGAACAAAGTGTTATTCTGCCAAAACAAGAGGTGATTGTACGACATAATTACTCTCTTTTGCCGTATATCTTTTTTGATGGTGACCGTTCGGCAGCTATTCCACAGCGTTATGCACGGCTTACGACGGAAGCAACGGCGCAATTTGCAGCCGAAAAACTCCGCGTTTCGACGACTCTCGCTGCGGGAGAGCATCCATATTATCACCTGCTGAACATCGTCGGGCAGCGCATGAAACGGTTCCCCGAAGCGAAATTGAACATTCTGGGCGGTATTGACGGCGCTAGCGGCGAGCGGGACAACCTGAGAGTGGCTCGGCAGCGAGCTTTGGCAGTGGCTACCTATTTGCGTACGGTCTGGGGCGTAGATTCGGCGCGATTGGTGATGGGTGAGGCGCGTCTTACGGCAAAATCGGGACGCATATTCAACGAACAAGACCGTCAGGCTGAGAACCGCCGCGTGGAGCTTTCAAGCGATACGGTTGCGCTTTTGGAACCTATCCAACTTTTTGATACCGTGCAGCGCAGTGCTCCGGTGCGAGTACGATTTACGCCGACGGCAAAGGGAACAAGCGAGACTGCGGCGGCAATTTCGTCGTGGAATCTTGCCATCCGCCAAGAAGACCGCCTGATTAAGGAACTGCGCGGCGAAGGGGCACTGCCGCCGTCGCTGGACTGGCGGGCAGACGAGAAAGAATATGCTCTTCTGCGTGTGAATGTGCCTTTACAACTTTTGCTTACGGCACAAGAGAAAGCAGGAACGCTGCTCTCCGCACCCGTTCGGTCACTGCCCGTGCAGCCCCGCCTCTTCCGTGTTGCCGACGAAGAGTATTGTGAGAATCTGCTTATTGAAAAATATAATTTGATTCTCTTCGATGCCACAAAAAGTTCTGTTGCCCAGACGCAAGCAATCACGCTGAAGGCGCTCAATTCCCGCATCACGGCACGGTCGAAAGTGTTAGTGGAAGGCTACATGGATAAATCGGACGACGAGGAGGCGAACCGAAGGCTTTCCCGTGCGCGGGCGCAGTCGGCGGCACAGTCGCTCAAGTCCTTTGTGCGCGGCGCACAGCTTGATGTGCAGGGCTATGGCTCTCAGAAGCCGCTCTATGACGACCGTTTGCCGGAAGGGCGTATGTACTCGCGCACGGTGCTTGTTACGGTCGAAACGCCGCTTGGCGAGGACTGGCAGAAATAAACCAACGACGACGACGGCAAAACAAATTACCCAGCACATAAAAATATCTTGCGTCAAAGTGTTCTCGTCGTTAGATTACGACTCTGACGCGCTTTATGCGTTTTCCAGTCTGCAAATCAACATTATTTTGTTTCAAGTTTTTAGGGATGCCACGCTATGAAACGATTTCTCACTTGTCTTAGTCTGTGTGCGCTGATTTTGGGCATACCAGACGTACTCATTTTTGCTCAATCTCCCCAGTCTGCGCCGAACACGCAAGTTCGCTCTGATGAAGAGGATAATAAAAAACTCTTGCCGCCGTCGGAGGTTGTAAATTGGGGAATTGGCTTGTATGGTGGTCTGCGTGGGACAGTCAATACAGCTTTTCAGCCATTTGAATTTACGAGTAGTCCTTCAGTTTTTGTTGGGCAAAATGGTGTTACGCTTGATATTCAGCCACAGGCAGACTTTGGTATTACGCTCTATGCGCCTATGATGTTTGCAGAAAAAGCAGGTTTAAATCTTGATATTGGGCTTTCCACGTATAGTTTTGGTACGCTGTTATGGCCCCGCTATATCTTGAACGACCTTTCCCGTCAGCGTTATTTGGACTCTAATGTTGGTAAGAATATTTCTAAAGATAACATTGTGAAGGAGGAAACGGCGAAGTTTCAAACAACGCTTCAGTTTCTGAACATATCACCAATGCTCAATTTAGGCGGTTTTCTGCTTGGTGTGAATATTGGACTGCCTTTGCCATTCTTAACTTCCAGCATTCAAACTCAGTCCTCGCGCGCACTGAAACTTTCGGAGCAGACCCAGACGATTGCATCCAATAATCTTCAGCTTTTTGTCGAACCCAGAATAGGTGTCCAAGTAGCTCTGTTTTCGATAAAGAATGTCGGTACATTTTTTCTCAATGCCAATGCCAGCTATGCGCTTTTCGGCTCGCCGTTGACCTCTTCCGCACTCTTAACGGCGAATACACAGGTGGAGAAAGCACTTACCGATCTTGGATACACAACAACAAATTTCCGTTTTCCGGCTTCAGATCCTGCAAGAGCACGCTTTGATACTATTGTTACACGCCCACTCTCAGTCTCGGTTGGGTTAAGTTTCATTTTCAACTTCACCAATAAAGACACCCAAGACGAGTTCCTACGCGAAGAGCGCAGGACAGACAGCATACGCTCTCTAGCGCTTAAAGCACAAGGGCAGCAAGAATATCTTCGCAATAAATCTATCGCTCTTGCCGATTCTGCTATTAACCTCATTGTTGCATCTTCCAAAATTAGTGAGCGCATTGCGAAAGCAGAAAAAGCAGTCATCGAAAAGCAAAAACAAGTTATTTCCACTGAATTGACCGAGACCAAAACAGCACTAACCGAAACAAAGAAAAAAGTCTTTCAAGCAAACCTTACAACCATTACCGGAACAAAAGAAGACGGCACACAGGTGGAAGAACCAACCTTGCGTGTCGAGCAATTTGCCGCCAGCACGCAGCGCACCTTGCTTCCAACGATATTCTTCGACCAAGGCTCCGCCACGCCACCGTCGCGTTATCGTCGCATACAGGGGAGTGAGCGCGAGTCATACAAGCTGCCTTCCGACGCAAATGCCAGCCCCACTGTTATTTACACGCATTTGCTGAACATCATCGGAAAACGCCTCTCGTCGTCGTCAGCAAAACTGACCATCACAGGGCAGCAAACCCGCGATGAAGCTGACGCAAAACTTGCCGAAAAACGTGCAGAAGCAATCGCAGCATACTTGCAAGATGTGTGGAAGATTCCCGCAGCACGGCTTACGCGCACAACGAAGCCAGCTGACGCTAGCAATCAAGCCGATAAGCGTACGGTCGGCTTTTCAAGCGATAACGCGGAGGTTCTTGCGCCACTCACTATTGACTACACCACGCGTCTCGCCTCGCCGTCTGTGCTCAATATCGGCATGGAAATCAATACCGGTGCGGGGCTGAAGCAATGGGAATTGGAAATGCAGCAAATTGTGAATAATCAGCCCACAACGATTAAAGAAGCACGCGGCGGAGAGCCATACCCGCAGCGCTACGAATGGCGCTTGAACGATGAACCCGCAACGATTCCGCAATCCAACGACCCTGTGAGTATTCGTATCAGCGCCTACGACATCAACAACGCAGCCGCACCGGATGCCGCCTTGAAGTCTATTAAGGTTGAGCAGGTTTCCCTTGCCGATAAACGCAAGAACAATACGCCCGACAAATCCGTGAACCTCTACGAGGCGCTTTTCGGGGCTTCTCTCAGCGATATGGATGCTTCGTCCAAAGCGGCGTTTGATGCAGCAAAGCGTACCATTACGCCGCAGTCCCGTGTGAGTATCACCGTTTTTGGCGGTAATGCTAATGTGAATGCTCGTGCTGTGGCACAGGCACTCAATCTCGACGCGCGAACTGCCGTTTTACGCGATGCCGGTACACCGCTTTTGAGCAACACGCAGCAACTCGAAGCACAGGCATATAACCGCATGATTCGTATTCGTGTGGAATCGCCAATAAAGTAATGAAGCGTTATGAAAGAAGTCTTTCTTGCGCGGGCAAAAGAAAATATTGCTGCTGCTGCCGAACTGTTTGCATCAGAGAAATATAATGCCAGCGCCAATCGTGCGTACTATGCGGCTTTTCACGCTGCTATCTCCGCACTCATGCACTACGGACATACGCCCGAAATAGACCACAAACCCGTACAAGCATTATTTAACCGACTTTTTATTTACGAGCGCAAAGTTTTTCCGAGTTCTCTCAAAGCGGACTTGTTAGATTTGCAAAATGTTCGTGGCGAGGCAGATTATCGGGCAGGAATCGGCAAGAAGCGAGCGGCAGCCCAACTTAAACAAGTACAATCGTTTGTCACCATCATTCTCAGCACACTTGAATATGATACCGCACAATATTAATCATAAGCAGCAAGAACTTATAGACAGGCTTTTTGCTCAGGTTCAGCAGCACTATCCTGAAATATATATCAAGGGATACGAAGTTAATCCCGACGATAAAGAACATATCTGGGTTATCGTCCATGCTCCGATGGATGAAGAGCGAGAAATAGAATTGGGACGATATGCTTCGGGGCTTTCTACTGATATTTTGATGGAATACGGCTATGCTATTTCGCTAATGACGGATAATCCTACCACAGCGTTTGCTCAACTGTAAACGACTCGCATCAAGATGACTAAAAAACAATGCCGTCAAACATGAGTATCAATGTCGTTTGACGGCATCATTGTTTTTTGAATATATCTACAAACAACAGCGTTACAGTACCACGCCACCATCCACACTGAGCACTGTACCGGTGATAAAAGCTGCATCGTCCGATGCTAAAAACAGGTACGCATTGGCAATATCATCTGCCGAACCCAAGCGTCCAAGCGGTGTTTTTGCGCGAATGCCGTCCAGCACTTTTTCAGGTACTGTTTCCAGCATATCCGTTGCAATAAAGCCTGGCGCTACGGCATTCACGGTAATTCCTTTTTTGCCTAGTTCTTTTGCCCATACTTGCGTCATGCCGATAAGTCCTGCCTTCGCTGCCACATAATTGGTCTGCCCAAAATTGCCATACAAGCCCACCACAGAAGAGGCATTCAGGATACGACCATAGCCGCGTTCTGCCATGTACTGTGTGACTGCCTGTGCGCAGTTGAACACGCCCGTCAAATTGATGTCAATGACTTGTTGCCACTGCTCTGGTGTCATTTTGGCAAGTGTTGCGTCGCGCGTTATTCCGGCATTATTGACCAAAATATCAATGCTGCCGTGCTTCTCGAAGACAGCTTTGGCGGCGGCTTGTACGTCGTTATGCTGGGCTACGTTGACGCGGTGAAATTCTGCACGGAAGCCTTTTTGTGTCAATTTCTCGACTGCTTGTGTGCCTTTTTCCGTGTTGACATCCCACAAAACCACCGTTGCGCCTTCTTCTGCAAAACGTTCTGCTGTGCGGAAGCCGATTCCTTGCGCTCCGCCGGTGATGATAGCAATTTTATTATCAAGTCGTTTTGTCATGGTGTTTTATTTTAATTGTAAAAGGTGATGGAAATACTTATTGAACTCGCTTGGATTCTCAATGTGTGGGACGTGGGCGGTGTTTTCCAGTACCACCTCGCGGTAATCGCCGCCGCTACGCTTGTATTTTTCTAAAACCGTCCGTGTTTGGTCTAGCATAGGCTGTGGCGGATAAGCATCCTTGCCCGGATAGTTCGGCACAAATCCTCGTGCGCCCAGCGTGGCAATATCCGATGCAGCATTATTCGACACCGCAAGGTCATTTGCGCCACGCACCCAGAGCACGGAAACTTTCTTGGCTGCCGACCAAATTTTGGCAACATCGCCCGCATATTTCGGCGACAGCCCGTTGATAACGCCCCATTTGCCGGGCGCAAAGCGTGGCCAGTTCTGACTTGGCGTGATGTCGCCGGGAGTTGCTTCTTGTCCCTGGTGAACGCTCATCATGGACGAAAGCAACGCCTCTTCGTTTGCGGGAATAAATGGCGGTTTGACGATAAAATTACGAATTGCCGAGCGCGGCGAAAAAGGCGTAGCGGTGCTGCGGTCTCCGTCGCGTATGGCTTTCAAAAGCAGCTTGTTTGCCAAGCCCGCGCCTGTTCCGGCAAAATCATCGTAGCAAGGCGTTCCGGCGGTATCCTTAGTGCCGCCGAAGCCGTAGGGCGAACCGGGAGCAATGAGCGTTACCGACAGAAGTCGCTCCGGTGCTTGCATCATCAGTCGCCATACCACCGAGCCGCCCAGCGAATTACCCACCACATGAAATTTTGTCGCTTGTAGTGCGTCCATGAGCGCCAACGCATCATCCGCCAAATCGCCCATACCCCGCGTAGCATCTACCTTTTTTGCAGTGTCGGCAGCTCCAAAGCCGCGCTGGTCGGGCGCAATACCGCGAAAACCTTTTGGCAGTGCTAGCATCGTTTCTTCCCACCACGTCGCCGAACAGAGATTGCCGTGCAAGAACAGCACTGGAACACCTTTCTCTTCTCCCGCAAAGAGAACACGTGTTGTGATGCGGCTTGTGGTCATCGTTTTTGCTGTGATACCCTTCAGAACGGGAATATCTGTTGTCTGAGCAGACGCGGATACGGTTGCCGGAGCGGTTGTAGGCACTTGAGCAACTGCCGTAGTAAATGCGGAGATACCAAACAGGCTCAATGCCACAAAGCAAAGGCTCTCACGGAGCATGGAAAAAAAACAGGTTTCAGAGTGTATCATGGATTTGCAGGAATAGTGTTGGATTTTGCATCAAGTTTATCATTTGTTCTTCGCAGCGAGAAATCTTTCCATGCCGCTTCGGGCTTCGTCAGTTAAAATTTGTTCCACAAAGCGCGAACGCTCGTCTTCGAGAGCAGTGCGAATGTCGTGTATGTCGCGGTGCAAGAGGCGTTTTGCACTCGCTACCGCGCCATCGTGATTCTGGGTAATCGCTGTGGCAAGCGCAAGAGCTTCGTTTTCGAGTTCTTCACGAGGAACAATGCGGTTTGCAAGCCCAAGAGCAACAGCGTCCATAGCCGTAAGCGTAGTGTCGGCGAACAATATCTCCGCCGCTCTCTTTGTGCCAATGATGCGTGGCAGCAGCGCCCCCCAGCCACCATCAGGGCTGAAGCCAACAGTGGCATAAAATGGCGTAAACGAGGCTTCCGGCGTGAGCAGTGCAATATCCGATGCAAGCACCAGCCCAAGCGAACCACCCGTAACGATATCGTGAACGCACGCAATGACGGGAATGGGAAAGCGCATAATCGCAAGAATCGTTTCATTCAGCAAGCCCACCAATTCCCGTGCGTAGCGCTCAAGTCGTGCAGGTGTGTCTGCATGGCGCATAAATTCTTGTACATCGCCGCCCGTCGAAAACGACCGTCCCTTTGCTTTGAGCAGCACTGCACGAATACTTGTGTCGGCGGCGACGGATGATAACGATTCCAGCAACTCATTCAAGAATTCAGGAATCAGGCTGTTGTGGCGTTCGGGGCGATTCAGCGTCAGAATTACCGTTGTGCCATGACGCTCTTGAAGGATTAATGCCATGATGAAGTATCGCTCGGTTCAACATCTTGCGCCAGCACCAGCGCTTCGCCATCGGCAATAACCCTTTCACCAGCACGGCAGAGCGTTCGGAGATTAATGAGTGCTTTCTCAGCGCGAATCCGCACAATTTCGACGCTTGCCGTCAGTTCTTCGTCCGGCAGAGCGTCTGCAAATAAGGTGTAGCGCTGCTTCAGATAATTCGTACCTTTGCCCGGAAGCGTCATACCAAGCAGTGCGGAAATCATGCCTGCAAAAAGCGGCTGTGCTACGTGCGTTGCACTTGATTCTGCGCTCAGTTCTGCAAGGCGTAGAAACTCCGTAATGTCGTCGGGTGTGAATGTTCGTTGCACCGAAGCCGTCTGCCCGATAACCAAGTGTTTGTAAGCCACGTTTGATTCGGTACCGTTGCTCGTTCCGTCGGATGAAAACGTCTCATTGCGCATGGCTGCTGATTCCTGCGAAATATGCCTCGGTGCAAGCTCCGTGCGGCTTTCGCATACACACATTCCATCGGTTTTGGTCAGGATAATTTTAACGGAAAGATTGCTGCCACTCCCGATAATTTCTTGCGTGGTGAACGTGATTTCCTCGTCTGCAAACGTCGGATTCGGAAACATCAACTCTTGCGTTACGGCAGAAAAATTCGGGAATTGTGCGCACAAAAGCCCGTGAATGGCGGTGTAGAGCAGCATCCCGTGACTGACCGTCCGCCCGAAACGTGTACGAGCAGAAAATTCGGGGCTGACGTGAATCGGGTTATCATCGCCGCTCAATGCCCCAAAGCGGTCAAAGTCGCGCTGTGAGAATGTTCGGGTAAATATGTTTGGTACCATGGTATTATGTGCCATACGTTGCGCGTAATTCAGGTTTGACAACTTTCCCTGAAGCGTTGCGTGGCAAAGCGCCAACAAACACAACGGATTTTGGTACTTTGAACTTTGCGAGGCGCTCGGCGCAAAAGGCGATAATCTCGGCTTCGGTTGCCGTGCAACCTTGCTTGAACACAACAACGGCTTTGCCCACTTCACCCCACTTTTCGTCCGAAACACCAATGACCGCTGCTTCGGCAATATCGGAGCAAGCGTACAACACGTTTTCAATTTCCGCAGGGTACACATTTTCGCCGCCGGAGATGTACATATCTTTGGCGCGGTCAATGATGTAGTAGTAGCCGTCCTCATCGCGGCGGGCAATATCGCCGGAGCGCAGCCAACCATTATCGGTAAAAGCAGCTTTGGTAGCTTCCGGCATATTCCAATATCCGGGCGTTATGCCGGGACCGCGAATAATAAGTTCGCCGGCTTCGTTCACAGAAAGGTCGTTGCCGTCTGCCCCGACAATGCGCGTTTCCACGTACAGTTGTGGTTTGCCGACTGAGCCAATTTTGGTCACAGCATTTTTTTCATCAATCAAAAAGCACGTTGGTCCCGTCTCGGTCATTCCCATCCCTTGACGAATTACAATACCACGTGAAGCATACATTTCAAGGAGCGGTACGGGCATGGGCGCTCCGCCACAACTCCACGAGCGCATTTGTGCAAACAAAGTTTTCTCGAAATCGGGGTGCTGACTTAAAAACAAATACACTGCTGGAACGCCGAAGAACATTGTGGCGCGTGCCGCAAGCAATCTGAAGGTTTCGGCAGGCTCGAACGAGCGTTGAATAAGTGCCGTACCACCCGCGTGCAGTGTGGGATTGGTAAAAAGATTTAGTCCGCCCGCATGAAATTGCGGTAGTAGATTCAATGTCGTATCGCGCGAAGTTAAATCCGTCGCAAAGCCAATATTGAGCGCGTTTATTGTGGTTGTGCCATAAGTTTGCAGTACACCTTTGGGTTTGCCCGTTGTGCCGGAAGTATAGAGCAGATACCACAATTCCGAAAAATCGCGTTCCGGCATGACAACAATATTACTCGAAGCACCCGCCAGAACATCTTCGTAAGCGAAATGTCCGGCGGGAAGTTCACCATCGGGTTTATCAGCGCGAAAACAAATATAGTATTTGTCTGCAAGAACAAGGTTTTGTGCGGTCTCTAAACAATAGCCATCGTAGAGCAATGCACGGGGCGTACAGTCATTCAGAATGGATTGTAATTCCGCAGGCGCAAGCCGCCAGTTAAGCGGCACCATGACTAAGCCCGCTTTCGCCGAGGCATACAGAATTTCGATACATTCGCTGGAATTCTGGCACAACACAGCCACGCGGTCGCCTTTGCTCAAATGCAAATCGCGTGTGAAAAACTCCGCCAGACGGCTTGCCCGCTCATTGAGTTGAGGGTATGTGTACTCGCGTCCCGTTGCTGTGTCCACGAGGGCGATAGTGTCCGGCGAAAGTTCGGTGCGTTTTTGGAGAAGATCGAAAACGTACATTGCGTCGCGTATTGAAAAAGTATTCAGGTATCAGCTTGCTGAAATTACTTACCACCAATTACTTACCGCTAAGGCGCAGTTGTCGAATCCAGCTTTTTGCTTTGAAAAAATCGTCGAAATACTGAGCCGTAAACGAGTCTTTGTCCAGTTCGTTGACAATACTTGTTACTGCCATCGTTCGGAAGAGGTCGGTTCCCACAATGACGGCAGAATTTCTGAATCCGGCGGCAATTGCGCGAGGGAACCAATCTTTTGTCATCCATTCTTCGTCGTCCGAACTTATTCCTTTGGCTTTGGAATTATCAGCAATCATAGTATTCGCGCCTTTTTCTTTCAGTAATTGCAAGGAAAAATCGCAGGCTTCCCGAAATTCGGTGCTTTTGGCAAATCCACTCCAATCAAGGTGTACACATCGAACATCCTCAAGGTATTGAATTTTGCAGTATTTTTTATCGTAGAGTATCATAGCTCTTTCAAATAGGTGGTGAGAACAAGAGGGGCGGAAACACAGAGAGTATCCGCCCCAAAGCGTGAGTGATTTTAACAGAATGTCAATTTAATACAATATTTAATAAAATGCCGGAATATCGAAGCGTGCTTCACCCAAGATAAATCGCGGGATTGCAGGCGAGGCAACCATTTCACGCTGAACAGTGTCCAGCAGATTGGTAGCTGATACCGAAATCGTGAGATTGCTCAAGACTTTGTAACCTACGCTCAGGTCAATACTGGTAAAGCCGCCAAGCGGACCGCGATTGAAGAGGAAATTACCAAGTGCCAGAGGGCGTGTATTCTGACCATACGTGCCTGCGAAGTGAACGCCGGAAACGAAGTCGTACTGCGCTACATAGCGACCGGAAAGTGTTGCAAAGAACTTGCCGTCGAGAAGGTCTTTAGCGGCGAGAACAACCGAGAGTTTGTGCGGTGCGGTATTGACGGCAATTTCATTCGGCGTTACGCGCCCGTCGCGGTTTACGTCGAAGACAAGTTTGCCTGTGCCATCACGGCGCGTAGAATCGTAGTTCGGATTGAAGTACGAATAATTTGCTGAAATGGAGAAGTTATCGCTGATAGCATAACTTACGCCAACGTCGAGACCGACAGCATCAATCTGCCCAAAATTAACATATGTCTGGATAAACTGCGGCTGGATAGATGTAGAGCCAACTTTCACAACACGCGTGGTAGTCGCAAAGTTTGATGCGTAGGTCGGGATGGCAGGGCTGATGAAGTCTTTGGAGTTTTGGTAGTATGCCGAAATATCAATGAAGAGCTTATCCACCGGAGCGCCTTTGTAGCCAATCTCATAAGTATCTACCTGCTCGGGGCGTAGTTTGTCAAAAACTTGTCCGTTTTCCAATGTAAAGCCTTCGGAATTACCAACAATACTCAGCGTGGACTGACCGACGATAGCAGCAGGAACGAAAATAAACAAATTGAGCGGTGTCGGCGTAACGTAGCCGCGACCGTAGGTTGCGCGGAATGCGCCTCCTGCGCCTTTGAAAATAACACCGACTTTTGGAGCAAAGAGTGTTCCGAAAATGGCGTGGTTATCTACGCGAGCAGCACCCGTTACACGAAGTTCCGAGATCGGATCCCAGTCCAATTGTACCGCGCCGCCGATTTGACTGATGGGAGCAATATTGATATACCCTTCCGAAAGCATCCTTCCCGAACCAAGCGTGGTCGTGCCGTCGCCGCGAAAGGCGACGTTATCGCCCAAGTATGTACCGTTACTTTTGGGTGATTCCAATTGATAATTGACCCCAATTACATATTTCAGATTGTCGCCAATGCTGTTGTTGTACTGGATTTCGGCGTTTAAGCGTGTGGAAAGTTCGGCAAATTTGGATGCTTGAATTGCTTCTGCGGCGGTAACTTTACCCGTTGTTACTTTTGAGACCAAGTCAGCATTGCGAAGCGGACCGAAGAGCGTCGGCACAGGAACGATATTGCCGTTCATAATATTGGTCACGTTCTGAAGTGGGAACGTATTGCCCGAATTATTCATCGTGTTATAGACTTGAGCAAATAAGCGCGGCGAAGCAAATTTTGCTTGAAGGTATGAGAACTGCCAGTCGTTGATATAGTTTCGTCCGGCATTCGTAGGACCTGCGCCGCGATTGGTGCTGGTTCCATACGACAAAATCAGGTCGGGGCGACCACCCAAGAAATCTGACTCAATCGGCATATTCCAATACGCCGTGCCTTCAAAGCGAACGTGGCGCACATCCAAAACATCAACCGTATTGTCGCCACGCCCGTCTGCTGTAAATCCTGTTCTGGTAACTTGTGGATTTGCGGGGTTAAAGTGGGGGATTGAACCACCATTGGCGGCTGTTTGATAGACGGTATCGCTAAAATTCCAGTCGCGGGCAGACATATATTCAAAGGTAGCTTTCCAAGCAAAATCGCCCGCAGCGCCCGCATGGCGTATGCGACCCGAAATGTAATTTTGCTGCCCGTAGTTGACCGCAATTGTTGTTCCTTGCGATGTACGCGGGTCTTTGCTGACAATATTCACCGTGCCGTTATGCGCGTTGGGTCCATAGAGCGCCGATGATGGACCCAGAATCATCTCCATCGTCTGAATGTCTTCTTTGATGTTCGTATTCAAATTGCCAATCGCCAAGCCGGTTCCGGGCAGAAGCGAGAAACGTCCGTCGCTCACGACCATCATGCGAGAATTGAATGCACTATTGAAGCCGCGAGCATTGATGCCGATACCGTCAATACCGGAACGAATAAAATCAACACCTTTGAGGTTAGCAAACGCCTGTCCAACGGCTGCAAGCGGCGTACGTTCAAGTTCCTGGGCGCTGACCGTTTGAATGGAAGCCGGAGCATCGGTTACTTTTTCCGCCCGGCGCGATGCGCCAAGAACGATAATATCTTGCGTTGAAATTGAGCCGATTACCATTTCTACATTCACCGTTTGAGCAGCATCGCTAACGGTAACGGCTTCTTCGAGTGATTTATAGCCAATGTAGCCAAAGGTCAACTTGTATGTGCCTGCCGGAACACCTTTGATGGTGAAGTTGCCTTGCGCGTCGCTCTGAGCGCCGAAGCGTGTGTCTTTCACCGTTACCCGTACACCGGGCATCGCTTTTTTCGACTCTTTATCCGTAATTTTACCCGTGATTTGAGCAAAGCTGGCAACGGAACTCAGCACCAAAGCGGTGCAGAAAAGTAGAACATATCGTACCATATCAACCATCCTGAACAAAATTTGAAAAGAAAAACTGTTTATTGCATTCACTCACACAAACTATTTGAACACTGTTACCACTATTGATACATAGCAGTCTTTAATGAATTTCCCTTGTTATTCTGAAGGCACACTTGCTTTCAGAGAACGACTGCCTGCATATAGCAATAGTGCTGCCACACAGCACGCAATCGGGCAAGCTATCAAGCCATAGACCATCGCTGAGGGGTTCTGTGCTACGCCAAAAATATCATTCAAACGTCCGATAACTGGCGGTCCGAAGCCGTAGCCGATGATGTTCACTGTGAAAAAATATACCCCAACCCCAAGCCCGCGAAGTCGCGGACCGACAATATCGTGAACATCCGCAGCGCCCGGACCAAGCCACACTAAGCCCATTCCGGCAAGGAAAAAATAGCAGCCAATCATCACATACAATGCGCCCGACCACAAGAACGTAAGCCATAGCACCGCACAGAAAGCAGCTGCCAGCGCCGTAAAAATCATTCGCCCACCGGGCGTACGCGACCGAAAGCGGTCAGCAATCACGCCACCGAATGCCGTTGCCAAACCACCCGCGAGCAGCATGGATGTTCCCGACATCATACCGATAGAAGTAAGCGACATCCCGTAGGCACGATTCAAAAACGTCGGAACCCAAATACTGAGGCTATTGGTCGCAATGGCGAAAAAGGCATAGCCGAGATGGTGCAGATACAAGGTTTTGTTCGTCAGCAAGCGCCGCCATGAGCTTTCGGAAGGTGCTTCTTGTAGTGCAGCCGTGTTAAGCTCCTTTGCTCCCCGCTCCGGTTCTTTGATAAACAGTACGACGATTGCCAGTGCCACACCCGGAAATCCCAGTAAGTAGAATGCCCAGCGCCACGAAAGCGATTCTGCAATAGCGCCGCCCAGAAAGAATGCCGCAGCAGCGCCAAGTGGTATGCCTGCAGAGTAGAGCGATTGAGCCGTAGCCCGCTTAGAAACAGGGAAGTAATCGCTCAGCAGCGACATCGCCGAGGGACCAAGCGTTGCCTCGCCTACGCCCACCATCACGCGACAAAAAAAGATTGTCCAGAAGTCACCTGCAAAGCCTGTCAGTCCTGAGAAGATACTCCAAATTGCCAGACCGCCCGCAATCAAGTATTTGCGCGTAACACGGTCTGCCAAACGTCCGAAGGGAATCCCCAAGAGCGTATAAAAAATAACAAACGACGTGGTTCCTAGGAGTGCAAGCTGGAAATCGCTCAGCACCATTTCGCGCTTTATGGGCGGGAAAAGAATGTATATGAGTGTACGGTCAAGAAAATTCAGTGTATAGACCAACGACAGCAAGCCTAGTACCAACCACGCATAAAGCGGTACACGCTCGCTTATGGCGGTGGAAAGGCTGGAAGCGGAACCTGTGGCAGTGTGAGGAGCAGTTTGCATAGCTTTTTCCGAAATGTAGATAAAACCAATGGTTTATTAAAAACGGAAAATTGAACTGGCAAATGCTAAACCACCACCGGAACCCATGAAGACAAGTTCGTCACCGGATTTGATTTTGCCTTGCTGCATCGCATCGTCCAGTGCCATGCCGATGCACGCCGACCCGGTGTAGCCATACCTGTCCATGATGTTGTGCGAAGCCGTTTCCGGCACACCTAAGCGCTGCAAGGTGTCTCGGATGCTGTTGATGTTGATTTGCGTAAAGAAGTAATGGCGGGCATCGGTGGGAGCAATTCCGGCACGTTTGCTCACGGCTTCTATCATCTCTGTCCACATTTCGGGGTTGAGTTCGCGGGGAAATTTTTTGACGAATTTAAGAAGGTGGTCTTTGTGCGAGACCGTTTCGGGCGTGGAGGGCTGTTGCGCCGCGCCGCCGTAAATACCCATCCAGTCGTAGTATTGCCCTTGCGTGCGAAGTTCTGAGGCAAGATAGCCTTTTTGCTTTGTGCCGTTTGCCCTCATCTCCTCGGCGGAAAGCAGCGCTGCGCCTGCCCCATCGGCAAAAAGCGTTACGGTCTTTTTATCGGTTTTGTCAAGGTATTTGCTCATGGCGTAGGCGCCAATCACGAGCACGTTTTGGTAGCGCTCATCGGCGCGAATGAATTTTGTGGCAATATCCATGCCTGTTACAAAGCCCGCACAGGCTGTGTTTACATCGAACGTGCCCGCACGACGAGCACCCAAGCGATACTGAACAACCGAAGCCGTCGAAGGTGAGACAAATTCGGGGGTGTCGGTGGCAATGATGAGCAAATCAATCTGCTCCGGCTTTATGCCTGCATTGGCAAGTGTCCTGTTTCCGGCTTCCACACATAAATCGGCTGTAGATTCGTTCTCGGCGCACCAACGGCGCTCACGAATTGTGAGATTTTCGCGCAGCCACGTATCTACGTCCTCGCCGAGCGTCTCGTTGAAATAACTATTGGGGATTATATGCGCCGGAGCGTAAGAGCCGGTTGCCCGAATGATAGCATTATTCATGGTTTGTCCTTTTCAACACACAGTTTTGACAGTTTTTTCACACAAACTATTAGCGTGCTAATTTGATTCGTTTGAAAATTTTCAAACTAAAATAAGACACTGAATCGACTTCAACACACTTCGGCAAAATAGGAGAAGTTTTGCTTATTATCAAGAAAAATTATTGTTTCGTATCAAACATTTGAAAGTTTTCAAACGTTATGCAATCTTAAAAAATCTTGCTATTCTCAAGAGCGCATAAAATCATATACCGTTGTAAAATTGGCGAAAATCATTGTGCAGTGTATGCGGCTCTCTAATTTTCATCATCTTCACCATCGGGGTTGTTCGTATCCGGTTCGCGCATAATGTAGCCCACGCCACGTACGCTACGAATCATGCGGGCAACCTCTTCGTCCCCGATTTTACCGCGGAGGCGCTTGACATAGACATCAATAATGTTTGACTCCGTATCGAAACTGTACGACCACACGTGCTGCTGAATGAGGCTTCGGCTCAGAACACGCCCTTTATTTCGCATCAGGTATTCCAGCAGTGAATACTCTTTCGTTGTTAGCTCAAATTCCTTCCCACTCCGCATGGCACGGTGCGTTACGGTGTCCAGCGACAACTCACCGCACGTCAGCACTGTTGATTTCTCAGAACTGGTGCGCCGTAGCAGTGAACGCACACGGGCGGCAAGCTCCTCGAAGTGGAACGGCTTCGTTAGATAATCATCCGCTCCAAGGTCTAAGCCTTGTACGCGGTCTTGTGTAGTAGCGCGAGCAGTAAGCATCAGCACCGGCGTAACGCTACCGGAACCGCGTAAATCTCGCATGACGCTCATTCCGTCTTTTTTGGGGAGCATCACATCCAGAATAATTACGTCGTAATGCTTCTCCAATGCCATTTCCAAGCCACTCTCACCGTCATGTGCCACATCCACGGCATACATTTCTTCGCTCAGTCCCTTGCGGATAAAACTGGCGACCTTTTTTTCATCTTCGATAACAAGAATTCTCATAGCGCCTCGCGTTGTAGATGATGCTCTCAAGATTTTCTCTGAATTCTTTTAGAATTCTCTCAGAATGTACGAACATTTCAGAATATCCAAACACTCAATATCTCAAAACATGAAGATTTGCACAACAAAAAAGCAATCTTTACAAAAAAATTTGAAGACTGCTTTTCTTTCTACTGGCTCTAGTGAACGAGTTCATCCGAACATTAGTCATTGATTGCGACTTGCGGCAGTGCCGTTCGTACCTTCGTTAGCTCGCTCGTCAGAAATTGATTCTGCGAAACATCCAACATTTTCAGATGTTTGAGCGATGCAATTTCCGCAGGTAATTTTTTCAAGCCATTTGTGCCAAGGTTCAGCTTCTGCAATTTCGCCAATCTACCAATTTCAGCCGGAACGCGCTCGATTCCGTTATTGCTCAGATTCAAGCTCTGTAAATTGGTAAACTTTACAATCTCGATTGGAAACTCTGCCAGCCCGTTATGGCTCAAGTCAAGTCGGTACACCTTCGCAGGGTCTTTTAATGCCTCTTCGAGCGAGGTAAATTCTTTTTGCTTGGAAAGCATTGCATCATCCAGTAACGATGCCTCTTGTGCAAACAGGCTGCCTCCAAAAACAACAAGTGCGCATACAGCCAGCGCGAAAAACACGCCCAGCGGCGTATAGAATCGGCGTTTCATAGCAAAACCTCCGTAAGCCCCACCACAGGTGGGAAGCTGATGATGAATAAATCAAAAAATGGAATTGTTATCAGAGAGAACACACTACAAGAGAAACACGGAACACGTGAGCAGAAACACACAAATTTGAGCGAAAAATTCGTAGATTGCCTATCGTTATATAGCTTTAACTACTCTGCTGTAAAATACGAATTTTTTTTGCCTTTTATTCACATTCTGAAAATAATGTGATTTTTTTTTCGGGTGATATGAATTATACCGCCGAACGCTGGTCGCCATCAATCCTCAAGCCGCACGAATGGGATGAATTCGTGCTTGCCGCCGATAACGGTACGATATTCCACGAGCGTACTTTTTTGAACTATCATCCTGCCGAAAGGTTTATTGACCATTCACTGATGATTTATTCTAAATCCAATATCCAAACACTCTTACCTGCTGTGGAATGGACGATTGATAAGGATAAAACGCTCTATTCCCACAGAGGTGCATCGTATGGCGGTTTTGTGTACAAAGATGCCGGGCTGGAGCAAACAATCGGCTGGGCGCAAGCATTGAAGAGCTATGCACAGGACACAGGTTTTGCGCGGATACTGATGACGCTTCCGCCTATTGTCTATGCGAAGCGCCAGACAAACTATTGTGAATACGCCCTTTTGGGCGAAGGCTTTCGGTATCAAAAGCGCGAATTGACGGCTGTGGTCTCCATTCCACACGATGAAGCAGATATTTTCTCGCTTTTCAAGCAAGAAGCCCGCACCTCCACGCGTAAAGCGGAAAAAATGGGCGTACACATCAAAACCTCAACCGATTACGCGGCATATTACGAAATTCTTTCGCACAATTTGATGATGCGGCATGGCGTAACGCCCACGCACACATTAGCTGAACTGGAATATCTTGCCACGACTTTTCCTGACCGAATTCGTCTTCAGGCAGCATATCTCGACGGGCGCATGATAGCGGGCGTGGTGAATTTTCTTGCGAATAGCCGCACGATGCTTGGATTTTACATCAGCGACAACAAAGAATTTCAAGAGTACCGTGCACTCAATCTCCTTTTTTACGAAATCTTTCGCACCTGCTCACGGAGCGGCATAGAATGGTATGATTTCGGAACATTCACACTCAATATGCAGCCTAATTTTGGCTTGGGCAAATTCAAAGAAACCTTTGGTGCGCGGGGGGTTTTTCGGGATACGATGGAGATTTGGCTGTGAGGTTCATTGTTTTTCAACGCCCTTTCACAACAGGCGTGCGCACATCCACGCGCACAAAGCGGTTGTAGAAGCGCCCTTCGGGAAGGCTGTTTTCGTAAAGCGTTGATTCACCCTTCCCCTCGCTGACCACTCGTGATGACGGCGCACCGATAAGCTGCGAAACCGATTCAGCACGGTCATCGGAGAGCCTTCGGTTGCTTTGTACATCGCCCCGCGTGTCAGCGTAGCCCTTAATTTCCAGCGACGCGCCCGGCGTGATGTGAGTCTTGATGGCTTGCACCGCACGGCGTATGCGGTCGTCCACGAGAATTTGCTTTGAGTTCAGGTCAAAGCAAAAGACCCAGTATGTTCCCACGCGCACGTCCGGCATATTCAGGCGGTGTTTGGTTTCGAGCGTAAGTGTTTTTACGGGAAGTTGCACCGTCGCAAAGGAAGAATTACGGGCACTGTCGGCAGCGCGAACCGTTATCGTTATTGGCTTGTCGGAGAGCGGCACCGTAGCCATTGCTCGCTCCACGTTAGAAGAAATTACCCTTGGAGCAAGTTTGCCGTCGTATTCCACCAACGTCGTCTTGGACTGCGTAATTCTGAACGACCACGCCGCAAGCCCCTTCGGAGCTGTGATTTCAGGCTCTACTTCCAGCACGGGTGTTTCAAGTGTGCGCAGCGTATAGTCGTAGCGCAGTTCGCCAAAAATTTCGGGTTGCGAGGCTTGCATTTCTACCACTCGATTTTCCTCCGCGTCCAGAGCTGTTGCCAAGCCACGTGTGCCGCCGGACTTTGTGATGATGCGGCTCGACGGAATTTCCCAAACTGTTTGCAAATACTCTTTCACGCGCTCGGCACGGCGCAAGCCAAGTGATTGTCCGCCAAACGGTCTTCCGTCGAGTGATTTTTCAGCACTTTCAGCAGCCGCATCGTTATAGCCCGTGAGCGTTAGCCGTGCGTTCGGGTATTGATGCAGGCGATAACCCACAATGTTCAAAATATGGGCGTAGGCATCCAAATCATTTTCAGGCTTGAGAGTGCCGCTAATAAGGCTTTCAGGCTTGAAATATACCGTTTCGTCGTGGCTAAGGCGCGTGAAGCGTTGAGGGATGGCTGCGGATTTTTCATCAAAAAAGATATACGGCAGCAAATACCGCGAGGACGAAGCAGCAAATTCCTCAATGGCGATGGTGGGATATTCTACGCCCTGACCACTCTTCTGTACGCCTATCACCGTCGCAATTTTGACACTCAACGGTGCGGGAACGGCTTTGGGCGGCGCTGTGGTGCTCGTGTTCGACGCTATCGGCTGCGGCGTACGTGGCAAAGGTTCATCGGGTCGTGATGGTGGCGGTGGAAGTGGTTTTTCCGGCGCAAACTTGAGTGCAATGCCCGCCCGAAGCGTGTTCATGCGCCAAAGCGGGGTTTCGCCCGGCAAGGTGGCAAGCGCATTACTGACGTTTGCCAGACCAATGCTATAAAAGACCTCCGGCACAAGCAGCAATGAGCCGTTTGCGGTGAGCGGTATCTCCCACGATGCACCCATGAGCAACGACGGCGTGATGCTTTTGCCGATAGAGCCTTGCTCGGAAGCGTCATACTGCTTACGAATCTCATCGCTTATTGGCTGCGCGGACATGATTGTCGCACGTTGCACGGTTGTTTCGCGGAACGGCATAGTAAACTGCGCACCTGCCATGAGCGCCACACGGTTCTCGGCAAAACGAAAGGTAAGAAGCGGTTCACCGATGAACATTAGTAAATTTGTGGCTAAGCGGTATTCGATGCTTGCGGAAATTGCATCCCGTCCGACGGGAAAGGATTCTCCTGTCGTCGCAAACTCAGCCGCAAACGACGACACACCAAGCCGCGCCGACAAGCCCAACGAAGCGCCCTTGCCAAACTCTAGCAACGGAAATTCCGCTAATGCCCCAGCACTCCATGCGTATGGAGTGGAAACGATGCTCAAAATTTTATTTTCGTAAGCAATATCCGACAGACTTGCAAGTCCCGTAAAACGGGCAGTGTGCGTCTGGCGAACAGCTTGCCCCCAAACGCCGAGCCGCACGAGTGAGCGCTCAGTGCTCATCTCTTGTGCAGAAAGAGATGTAAAAGCCTCAGCAAAAAGGAGAAATAAAACCCTTGCAAGTCGTGAAATGGGAGTAATGTGCATTGGTGGTATATCGAAAAAGGGAAGAAATATTTGAATTAGAGCTTTCGTAAACAGCAAAAATAAACATTAGCGGAGTGCGGAATTTATTCCGCAATGGCTGGTTTCAAGGCGTTATTATCGTTATAGTTTGCGGAATAAATTCCGCACTCCAAAGTCTTTTGCGAACATCCCGTGAATTGTCAATGCTCACCGCACAACCTCAAGGCTGCACGTGAGCGTCTCGCGTGCCGTAACCACACTCACCAGATATGAACCCGTCGCCAGTTCGCCAACTCGCACCGTTTCTTGCTGTGCTATTCCTGCTGTTCTCGCGCCAAGCTCTACGCGCTTCACCACTCGCCCCGACGCATCGCTCACCGTCAGCACCGCCGCAGCCGCGTCCTCCGCAAGCGTGTACAGAAGCCGTACTTGATCCTGCGACGGGTTCGGTGCTGCGACAACAAGACCGTTTCGCCGAACAAAAAGCGGACGAAGCTGCACCGCCACCGATTCCGGTTCTCGTACTATCCGCACATCCGTTGCGGGAGTAGTTGTGCCGTCGCTCCCAAGCCATGCCGTAGGCTCAGTGATGCGTAATGTGTTGCTCGTCGTTACGCCGACGGTGGCTTGGAGAAGCATTTCTGCCAGCAGAAGATTACTCACGGAAGTCGTATCGGTGCGCTCGGCAAGAATGGTGTATAAGGGCGTATCGGCAGGAACACGTGCCGGAGATTCAATTCGCGCACGAGGTGTGAGCGGAGAAATGCCCAACACTGCGATGTTATTCGTGTCTATCCGAACCGTCACGCGAAGCGCCCGCAAAAACCGCCCGATAAGCCGTGGCGTAAGCAAACGCGAATCTTTCAGCCACACTTGCACACGAGCCGTATCGCGCACCCGTAAGGGTTGTTGTCCCAGAAGGCGCAGTTCCAGTGTCGTTTCCGCGCCCGGCGGCAGCGCAAGCGGCACGACTGCACCGCGAACGCTCACACTTGCAAACGTGGAGCCACTCACATTCCGCACAGAATCGCGTACCGAGCCGAGACGTGAGGAATCTAAGCGCACAGAAATCGTCTGCATGAGGCTTCCTTGCGCATCGGGCGCAAAGGTGAGCGTTTGCACCCAAGCGTTCCTTGTTTTATCAAAAAGCAAAATGCCATCAGGAGCAGTAACGGCGACTGGTGCAGCGAGAAAACTCCCCGTGAGCAAGTACGAACCAACACGCGAAGGGTCGAAACGGATGATGGTGTCTAGGTTTTCTGGTTGGAGCGGTGTGGCAGTGAGTCCCGGCTGGGGAATAACACTACCTGTAACCTTGACGTTTGCTTGTGCGAGACCACTAGTGTTCATAATCACCGAATCAAGGTTTCGGACGGTGGTAGCATCGAAGCGGACAGTGAAATTGCATCGGATATCGGCATTGTTCGGCGTGAAAGTGAGCATGAGGCGCAGCGACCGCCCCCATCTATTCGTCATGGTGTCCAGAATTTCAATTCCTTGCGGTGCAGTAATGACAACAGGTTCAAGAAGATTCCGCCCAATGAGCGTGTACTGTTGCGTTGCGGGAGTGCTGCCAAGGCGTACCGTTCCAAATGCTAACGGTGCAGACGGCATAATTTCAAGCGAAGGCGGGTCTTGCACAATACCCTCCACTGCTACTGTCGCGCTCGTATTTGTCGTGATATGCCGTATGCTTGCTGCCAGACCGCCGCCCAATACCTGCACTATGGATGAATCTATGCGCACCGCAATAGATTGCGCAAGACTTCCGGTGCTCGTCGTCGTAAGAGTCATAGTGCTTACCCATAACCCGCTTGCAGGATGGCGCAGCAACACTCCCGGCGGTGCAAAGACTTCCACAGGCGCGGTCAGGTTTGCGCCTGTAAGCGTGTAGGTGCGCACAGGCGAAGCATTCCCGCGAATGATAGTGCCAAACATCAACTCCAACGGCTGCGCAATGATTTGTGGTGCGGGCGGCAGTGGTTTGGCAATAATGCTGCCGTTCACCGTTGCACTTGTCTGAGTAATTCCGCTCACGGCAGTTACAAACCCAATAACAGTGCGCGGTGTAAGTGATGAATCCAGACGGACACTGATAGTAACATTGGCACTGCCTGCCGTTGGAGTAAGTCTCACGGTTTGTGCCCAGATGCGGTTTGCTGGGTCGAAAAGAAGCGTTCCAACTGGCGCTGTAAGGACGACGGGTGCAGTCAGATTTGCTCCCGTGAGCGTGAGTGTTTGTGCGGTTGTACTCTCACCTTGTATCACGCCGCCAAGCGTAACAGTGGCGGGAGATATTCCCAGCGCAGGCTGTAACGGCGCGGGATCAACGACCTTGCCTTTGACGTTCATCTTGAAGATAAAGCCCGCATCAACAGTTATCGTATCATTGAGAATGAGAGCAGACGGTGAGTTCAGCCGCGCAAAAACGGTCTGGTCTATCCGCCCATTATTTGACAGAGATGTATTTGCCGTGAGCGGGAGGCTTGAACTATATGTCCCGTTTGCGGAGGCGGCTATTTCCACTCCTTTTGGTGCGGTAACTGTTATATTCCCTCGAATACCCTGCCCGAAGACCGAAAAGCCCTGTGGCTTACCAGCGACACCGGATGTAGTTTCGCCCAAATCCACATTCTTCACCACGCGAGAAAACCCTGAATAATCCGTAATCGCGGTTGTCCAAATGCCGCCGTCTTCAGCCCCAGCGAAGAGTACCGAACCACTCAGCGCAAGGGAAAATATATTTTGATTGCCCAAGCCCTGATTTTCCGGCGACCACATTGCGGGGTTATTATTTTTTGAGCGGTACACGCCGTTGCCCTTTGTTCCTGCGTACATCTCGTTGTCGGCATCGCCGTTGATGGCGAGGCATTGCAAGGTCTGTCCGATAAGGCTGTTACCCAGCAATGTCCACGTGTTGCCATTATCAAGCGAGCGCACTACACCGCCCAGATTCGTCGCGGCAAATATTGCCAAATTATCCCCAAAACTCTGATAACCGACGGTAAGGGCTACGATATATCGCGCATTCGCCGGAAGCCCGTTGTTGGCAAATTCCCACGTTACTCCGCCGTCCGGCGAGCGCAGAATACCGTCATTCAGCGTTCCGGCAAAGACGGTCTGCCCAAGCACCAGCAGTGAACGGACATCGCGAGAAACACCAATAACAACATCCCACGTATTGCCGTTATCCTCCGAATAACACAGCCCTCTGCTTGTTCCCACAAAGAGCCGTGAGCCGCACTGCGCCATATTCCGTGTTTCGTAGTTGATGGGCGGCAAACCTTGATTGGAAGCCGTCCACGACGCACCGTCATTGGTGGAACGATAGACACCATTGCCCCACGTGGTTGCAAAAAGCGTTCCGTCGTTTGCCACGAAAAAAGACGTTACTTGCTGCTTATTCCAGCCCTGCGTTTGAATCCACGTCGCGCCGCTATTGGTGGAGCGAAATACGCCGTCGTTTGTTCCCGCCAGAAGCCGCACCGTGCTTGGATTTCCTTGAAATTCACCGCCTGTGGCGTGGAGGCAAATGATATTTTGTCCGGGAATGGTACCCGCCTGCTTCCATGCAAGGGGAGTCTGTTGAGCAAGAATGTCGTCGGGCGCGAATACAACAGCGAAGAAGCAAAAAAGCAATCGCAAGGAGAACTTTATGCGTGATGTCATAGTTACAAAAAATTGTCGAAGAAATAGTGCATGGGAAGTAGCAATATAGCGCTTTTCAGGAGATTGTACAACACCGCGTAGAACCCTTTTTTCTCCTTTTCCTTGTACCCTGCTGTAACTTTCCCCGCACTATCCTGTTTTTTTATACTGTGAGCGAATAAGAACGGTACAATTTGCAGAACGACTGACAAACACCCTTCTAAAAAACTCGCAATAATTCTTCTCGGCAATAGCCATACTTTTTGCAACGTTTTTCTACCCCAAAAACACCCAAGAAATTTTCCTCTATGAAGCATTAGTGCCGCCGTTGATTATGTTTGAAGTTGCTGCTTTTGGTATTATCCCCACAGATGCGTGGCAAGGGAACACGGTGAAAACACGCATACACCACCAACGACCAAAAGCGCTCGGCATACACGGGAAATGCAATTCCACATCTTTTTTTGTTCACTTCTTTAGGAATCACCATGAAAACCATCATGAATAGCCGCCGCGCATTTATTTCCGCGGCTGCCGGAATAGCTCTTGCCTTTTTTGTAGGCGTAACTGCTTGTCAGCAAGACGGAACCACTTCACCCATTGCAGCACTGGACGACCTTAGCAGCTCTTCATCTCTGAGCACAAGTGCTGTACCAGCGCCGCCTGCGGGCGATGATTTTGACCTTGACCTTGAATCGAAACTCAACATTATGGCACTGGCTGGCGGCTCAGAGACTCGCCCCGAAGCAGTCTTAGAAATCAAACGCCGTCGCCTTTCCGCCACAAGCACTGAAACAGGCGGCGAAGCCTCCGCACGGTTCGATAAGACTCTTGGCGTAACAGGTGTAAGCGTAGCGGTGTTAGGCGCAACTTACCAATTCGTAACACCACCTGTGCGCCCGAATAATGGCAACGGCAGAGGTCCGGGCGGAAATGGTCCCGGCGGAAACGGGAACGGCAACCCAAATGGTAATCCGAGTAGCACCCACGCAAATGCTCTTGTCTCAGAGCGCATTGCCTCGACGCTCTTTGTCTTCCCTGCACCTCCTTCGACCACATCCACAACCACTCCGGCTCTCATAACGCTCACCCCCGCGAATGCAGCAGCCACCTTCACCGTGGGCGGCTATACGCTGGGCGATAACACACTGGACATTCCGGGCAATGTGTCCTTCACCTCGCTCAAAAGCGGCGATGCGCTCTCCCGCGCAAGCAACCTGAGCGTTCGCTGGAGTGTTGCAGGCACGTTCACCAATGGCGTAGTGGTCTTGAAAAACGTGCTTGATTCTACGGCACTCGCCGGAAAAACACGCCGCGAAATTGAGCAAATTCGCCGCAATCTCCCAAAACCCGTCACGAAACAACTCACTGCCGGAGCCACAAGTGTTGACTTCACCGCCGCAGAGCTAACCGCTCTCCAAGCAGGTACGGCAGAAATCAGCATTGGCATCGTGAATGCAAAACGCACCAACAGCGATAAAGCAATCCTCATCGCCCGCACTCACACAGGCGCACGCGTCACCTTGCAATAGAGCAGCAAAACAGCAGTAACGAGCGACAAACGGCAGCTTCCTGAGGGGGAGGCTGCCGTTTTTTATTGTATGCCGCTCGAATGAAGTATTTGAGCGGCGAAACGCAGATTGCAAGATTTCAGGATGAAGAGGATATTTGCTCTCCCATACACCGCTCAACGCTCCAGAAATCCTGAAAATCCCAGCAATCCTGTAATCTGCGTTCCGCCACATGATTACTCCTTCACCACCTTCACCACGCTGCACTCCGCGCCCTGCCGTGCTTCCAGCAGATACACACCCGCCGCGCAATACTGCATCGGCACACGTTCACTAAGGCGCTCACCCGCATAAACACTGCGCTCCTGCTGCCAGACGACCACCCCAAGCACATTCCGCAGACAAAAACTCACCACGCCCGCACGGGGAGTGCTGAACTCAATCATCGCTTCGTCGGTCGCTGGGTTGGGCGACAGGCGGAGGAACTGCGGCTCCGGCATTTGTGCTTGCTCCACGCTCACCGGACGGCGCAGCGCTATCACAAATGTATCCCGCGCCTGCGCGAATCCGTCCGATGCCGTCAGCGTAACGCTTGCGCTGGTCTCGGCAGGCGCGAAAGGCGGAATTGAGTACGTGAGCGACGGACGACCGCTAAAACGCATATCCACTGCCGCAACGCTCACCCGCACAAGCGCCGTGTCCGACGATGTAGCGGTGTACTGAAGCGGGTTGTAGTTGTCGTCGTAGAACACCCACGACGGCGCTGGCTTTCCTGCAAGGGTCGTCCATGCAGGCGGCTCTAGTTCGAGGGTTTCTTGAATTGGGTTGCTGCCGCTTCCGGTCATCAGATATAATTTATCGGGCAGAGGATTGATGCAGAGCGGCGCTGCGGGTGCGGGGTCAGCCAGAACCACAAACGCTGAATCTGTGCCATTCTCCACGCTATACGGCAACGTGGTATCTGCCAGAAGCCGCACGACCGCTAGGCGAACGCCCTGCCGTGCGGGATTGCGCGGGTACGTCTGGTCACTGAAGCGAGCGGTGAATTGCAGATTGAGTTGCGGATTTCCGTCATTGAACATAATCGTGCCGGACGTTCCAAGCGCAGCGCTCCCATCACCCACACGGCGCGGCGCAAGGTCGCCCTGAGCGCCATTGATAGCGGTCTGCACAGGCTGCGGCAGTGGCGGCACAAGAGCAGGAGCGGGCTGTCCCGTGGGAAGCAGAATTTGTGCGGGGAGCTGCAGCACCGTCGAACCATTCATCGGAAGAGGCGTGAGAACCGCACGATTGCTGATGCGAACGGCAGTCGTATCGAAGCCGTTATTGGCGTTGAAATAGTCCAGCGCATACCGCACGGGAAGGTCGTAGGCGCGTGCCGTTACGGGACGATTCACGAGCAGGAAGCCCGTTTCCGGCGCATCCTGCGTGCTGAGGAAGGTGCGGGCGCGTTCCCGCAAGAACAACGTATTGGACGCGGCTTTCCGTGCGCCGTTCAGTACACTGTCACTGGCGGAGAGCGTCAGCACGGGCGCGGGAACGAATGTTGTCGTGGCGGTCGTGACGGGCGGAAATGTCCAGAATATTCCATAGAGGATACCCGCAAGCGGAGCGCGAACCCCAGGTAATGCAGGATCTTCAAAAGTGAGAACAACATCTTTACCCAAAGGCTCAAGGCTTGGCGAACCAAGCGGCGTGAAATCGTTAAACGTGTATAAGCCCTTGACGGCTGTCGCGGTTATTCCTTTTGCATCGTATTTCTGCGTATTGGCACGAGTGTAAGGATCATCGGAGGCAGAGAACTGAAACGTTCCGGCGGAATTTCTTGGCAATCCCTCTTGGGGTGAAGCAAATCGTATGGTTGCCGTGCCATCGGAGTACGTATTGGGACCGTTATCCACACGATTTAGAAACTCATCAATCGCTTGTACATAAAACCACGTGCGTGGGTCGTTTTTGTTCGATACACCAATGGTCATCCGCGAAGGCATACGGTCGAGCTGGTTGCGGTTATATACGTCAGGAATCAGTACAGGCGCAACGGCAACGGCAGCACTGGGAACGATATGAACGGTAGCCGATGTGCCGCCACCAAAACAAATCGAACACATATCCAAAAAAGGATTAAAACTGCCCGTTGATATACCGAGTGTTACGTTACTGGAAGTAGCGCCCCAAATCTGGAAATTTGGGAACGATGCCAGATGCGCTGCTACTTGTGGGTTGTTGAGCGGTGCATAGCCTGAACCCGTGGGCGCAAGCGCAGGAGAAATGAGGGAAGCCCGATTAGTTAGTGCCGCAACGCCCGTCGGCAGAAATTGGGGATTCACTTGCTGCGGTGTTTGTGGGGCTTGCGTTCCGACTTCGCCGCTCGCTCCATACACACGAGCGATACCCGGCTGCGCAAGCTGCGGTGCGCCTACTACCTCAAGTCCAAGATTTCCCAAGCCCCACACAACAGTCGAAGTAGCTACCTGCCCGACAAGCGGCGTTCTCTGCTGGTCAACAGGTGGTGAACCGCCTGTAATGGAAATCGTCGCCGTTGTGGGGAACGACGCAAAATTACCATAACGGTCTTTGACGATGACCGTGATAGCACTGAAGCCGGGCGTAGCGTAAGGGAATGTGACGGTCTGCCCAACAACGATGCCGTTTACCGGTGTTCCTGTTTTGTTTGTGGGGATAGAACCGTCATAATCGCCCACTCGCCCCGGAGCAGCAAAGGGTCCCTGAGCGCCCGGATAAAGGTTTGTTGCTTCGGTGTTATTCATATTCTGCGTTGCAAAGGTAACGCTGAACGGGAAACCGCCTTGCAATGACACCTGCACAGGCTGAGGGTCGGCATAACCAAGACGGGAAGCAGGATTCGGACGCGGCACGCCGCCGTCGGCATCAACGAGGTCATTCGTCAAGGTCAGCGTTACGGTCGTGGAAGCAACGCCATCCAATCGCACGTTTGCCCATTCAAAGCGCCCGCCACGCGAAACTGCGCCAATCTTTCCACCCGGATAACCGTTTGTTCCCAAGAACAAACTTGGTACACCCGTGTTCCACAGACCAAGACCACCACCGACTTGCCCCACCACAAGCGCTGCGCCAGTGGACGGCGCAAACTGTGCCACATTCCCCAATTCATCCAGTATTTCGCCGATAATCGTTGCGCACGTCGGAATGCCCGCTTTGAAGGGACCAATAATAGCACCGTATTGCTCGGCAGTAGTCCGCACGATACCGCCACCCGTTGCAAACGAGCCAAACGGCGGCGGGAAGCCGACTAAATCCACACCCGCACCCTCGAAGCCAGCACCAATAGGATCGCCGAAGCGCCCGCCGAAGCGCTGCCCACGCAAAACAAGCCCTGCCGCCGAAGCAACAAACGTCGTCGTAGCAATAGTAATAGGCGGTATCGGACGGAAAAGACCAGCAGCACCGCTATTTAATGGCGCTGCCATTCCCTTCAGACGTTCATCTTCAAAGGTCAGCACAACATCCTTACCAAGCGCCTCAAGACTTGGCGGACCAAGCGGCACAAAATCGTTAAACGTGTACAAGCCGTTGACTGCCGGAGCGCTTGTGCCGCGTGCGGTGTAGCGCTGGTTGTTCGGACGCACAAAAGGGTCACGCGGCGTGGTGGTCGTAAACTGAAACGTTCCCGATGTATTTTTCGGCAAGCCGTCTTCGGGGGCAAAGAAGCGGATATTCGCCGTGCCGCCGTTGTAGGCATTGGGTCCGTTATCAACGCGATTACCGAATTGGTCAACTGCCTGCACGTAGAACCACGTGCGCGGGTCGCCGCGATTGGATGCGCCGATAAACATTTTCGATGGCATACGTTCGGTCTGGTTGCGGTTGTACACGTCGGGTACAATCACAGGTGCAATGCCGACGGCGGGTCCGGGGACGAGGTTAAAGGTAGCAGATGTATTGCCGGGTGAGCCCAAAGCAACTGGGGCGTTTGGATCAAAATTTATCACAGACATAACTAGCGTTACATTGCTGGAAGTTGCACCCCAAATTTGAAAATTGGGAAACGAAACAAGATGTGCTTTTATCTGCGGGTTGTTAAATGATGGGTAACCTGCACCTGTTGGCGCAAGTGCAGGAGAGACACGAGATGCACTTTGTATTCCGGACGGAATGCTGCCTATCACCCTTGCCAAACCTGATTCATTACCTAAATTACCCAAACCCCACACAAGTTTATTCTCCGAGACCTGCCCTACAAGCGGCGTTCGCTGCTGGTCAACGGGCGGCAAACCTCCTCCAATAGAGATAGTCGCAACAGTAGGGAAGGAAGCATAATTCCCAAAGCGGTCTTTGACAATGCCAGTAATGGCGCTGTATCCGGGCGATGAGTATGGAAGGACAACAGTTTTTCCTACCTCAATGTACGATGTAGAGCCTGCATAACCGATAACACCAATCGCCGGATAGCTTGCCACAGCACCCGGTACAGCAAACGGACCTTGCGCTCCCGGATAAATTTGGCCCGATACATCGGGGTTGTTATTGATATGTTGAGTCGCAAAGGTAACGTTAGGAAAAGGAAATCCACCTTGCAACGAAACCTGCACTGGCTGCGGGTCGGCATAGCCAAGACGGGAAGCGGGGTTTGGACGCGGTACGCCACCATCGGTATCAACGAGGTCATTCATCAAGGTCATCGTGACGGTCGTGGAAGCAACACCATCCAAGCGCACATTTGTCCATTCAAAGCGCCCGCCACGCGAGACTGCGCCGATTTTTCCATCGGGACGACCATTCGTTCCCGAAAATAAACTTGGTACGCCTGTATTCCACGGACCCAAACCGCCTCCGACCTGCCCCACTACAAGCGCTGCACCTGTGGACGGCGCAAATTGTGCTACATTGCCCAATTCATCCAGCACTTCGCCGATAATCGTCGCACAGGTAGAAAAACCGGCTTTGAAGGGACCGATGATAGCGCCGAAGTCATTTGCTGCTTGGCGCGAGATGCCACCGCCCTGCCACGCAGCACCGAAGGGCGGCGGAAAGCCGAGAATATCCGTCGCATCGCCCGCGAAGCCAGCACCAATGGGGTCGCCGAACTTCCCGCCGAAGCGCTGACCGCGCAGCACGAGTGCTACGGGAGCGGGTACGCCCAGCGCCCACAGCTGAAAACCCGCACGGGTGCTGTCCGGCTGAAGTGCAAAGTTTCCTGTGCCTAGTGTCGTTTGTCCGTACAGTATTTGCTGGACGCTCAGAAGAGCATATTGCCTTGTGCGCACTCGGTTGGAATCCGCTTGATTGCTTGGCACAAGTGCTTGGAAGGGTGTTTGCGTAGGAAGCAGTTGCCCACGCAGAAGAGCGAGTGATGTGGGCGCAACGCTTTGAGGCACATCGGCATCGGTATAATTCAGCACTAATCCGAAAGTCCGCATACCAACGCGCGTGGCGATTTGTGTGCCGGATGTTTCGATTGTCCAGTAGCGGTTTGCGACGGGAACGTTCGGAACATTCAAGCGCGTAAGCGCATTTGCGGCATTTGTCTGCCAACGCCGAACACGGAAGAGCGTGGAATCAGCATTAAAATTGGCATTGATAATTGTTGCACTAAGCCCCGCAAGCGAGGCGACAAGCGGCACACCGCCGGAAGCAAGCGACTGTGCGGCTGTGGCGGAATCCAGCAACGGTACGGCGCGTGGAGAAGTCAACCCGATGTACGCCCGCGCTTTGGTGTGGCGGTTGATGATTGCTGAGGGACGCGCAGAGCGCTCAAACGCTTCCACCAGCGTTGAGGTCGTGCCGCCGAGTTCGATATTTCGCCCGTTCAAGTCGAGACGACCCCGTGCAGTGGCAATCGTACCAAACACCTGCAAGCCGGAACGTTCCGGTTCAAACGTTGTAATAAAACCTTCTTGGTTATTTTGATTATTTCCCACAAGCGTCAGGATATTGCTGGTGCTGCGCAGCATCGTCAGATTGCCGACACCACTGCGAATATATGGCAAGTCCAGATTCCATGCGTTGTTGAAGCCATTCGGGTCGGGAGCGGGATTGACGGTTGTGAGCGGCGCATTTGCCTCAGCAGGAAAGGCGGTCAGCCCCGCAATGCCGAGCGTGGCAGGAAGTTCGCTCGTGCCAGTATTGATGCTGCTTTGAGCGCGGAAAGCAAGAAGCGGTGAGTTCGAGGCGGTTTCAATCGTACCGCCCGTGCCGCCAGTGATTATGAGGCTTGCGCGGTTGCCCATTCGTAAAACCCCAAAGATATTCTCAGGACCTGCCGGACCACGAACCACAATTCCACCAACACCATCACCGCCAAAGCGCACACCAACGCCGTTCCACGTGCTCACTTGGGGGTACACTTCAGCGCCGTTTGCTTCCGAAAGGCTCACCTTTGCTTTTGCGTTATCTTTGCCAACTGCCTCACCGCGATAGGTGATATTTGCTTGGTCGGAAGAAATAATTGCGGTGGAAGATAGCGTGAAAGCGTAGTTTGGCACATCCGCACTGTTTTGGACAACGACATTACCACGCCGCAACTCCAACACCCCGAAATTATTGAAATCGCCACGTCGCCCGAAGTCATTCGGCGCAGTCGTGGTGATAGTCTGCGTCGTGCCGAAAACGCTTGGAGCGCTGACCCGTGCTTGCGGGAAGCCAGTGCGAGTGCGTCCGTCGAACGTTCCTGTCAGACTAACACTTGGACGCAAGCCTACGCCTGTCGAGTAGTATTGGTCGTTAATTTTTGTTGAGGGATATCCAACATCTGGTCGCGTGTCAATATAAGCACTGGCAAGCGTTCCGGGCGTGATGCTGTCCAAGCTATTGCTGGTGCCGCTTTCCGTCTCGCGGTAGAGTGCATTCGGCTGAAACAACCCCGTGCGCGGGTCGAAGGCGTGGCGCGGCAAATGCCCGTTAGCAGTGATGACGTGTTCGGGTCCCGCAATGACCGTTCCTGAACTTGCGCCTGTGAGCACGC
This sequence comes from uncultured bacterium, assembly GCA_937899715.1. Classification (GTDB taxonomy): domain Bacteria; phylum Bacteroidota; class Ignavibacteria; order Kapaibacteriales; family UBA4661; genus PH2015. The sequence continues at coordinate 68,325 of CALCNX010000092.1, forward strand.
TCGTGCGGTTGGTAAAGTTCAGATGCGGCGCTTGCCAATTCACGCCTTGAGCCGTAGGCGACTGAAAATCTGCCGTGCGCACGGGAAGCGTCTGCGAAACATTACTGGCACAGTTTATCACCACATTATGCGCACCCCAGACACCGCTTGGGAACTCAATTTGCGCCATGATGTCGCTTGCTTCGCTGTCGTACTGAAGCGTCGTCGTGGCGGTGGTGTTGATGCTGGCATCATAGAGGCTGTTCGTGATAACGGGAAAGCCATTCACAAAATTCGGAACGCCCGTGAGCGGCTTCTGCATTGGCGCGGTGGCAGAGTGCGAACCGTTCACGCGGTCGAGTGTTTGGCGAATTACCTGCCCGAACCGTGCGCCGTCCAGCGTTTGCGGCTTATCGCCGTAGAACACGCCCCGCGCTGCGTAGCCGTGCGAAAAACTTGCACCCAGATACGACGGCTCTGCGGGCAATCCGTGAACAACAGCCGTTTTCACGGACGGCGACATATCCATTTGCTCGCGGTTCGTGGCGGCGGAAAGCGTGATACCGACGGGGAAGGACGTGCCTTCGGGGTAAAGGGCTTGGTCGTAGATGATTATCCGCGTGGAAGCCGTCGTGAAGCCCACAAATGCCACGGGGTCAGTATTGCCGCCGTAGGCAGACCACATCGGCTGCGGAGTAACGTTGAAAGGGTTAGTTTCCGTACCATCGTTGGAAAGCGAGGTGCGAAGCGTCGTTCCGATGTTATTTTCCTCGCGGAAACCCGTCAGCCCCGTACTGCGCAAATAAACAAGCGGCGGGAAGAAGCCCGCTTTGCTTGCGCCTGCGCTCGTGCCAAGTTCTCCGCCCCGCGCTTGCGTAAGGTAATACGGCAGAATGGGAGTAGCACTGGCATTCCCGCCAAAAGCACTCACAGGCACGCCCGGATAGGCGAGATTCTGCAAGCCCAGTCGCGCCTCGCCTTGCATCAGGAGCGCCCGCGAAATGGTGACAGTCGTAACGGGCAGAAACTTTGTGCCTGAGCCGCGCAGCACGAGGTGGCTGTAGGCGGCAGTGGTGGAGGGTTGGAAGAGCGCTGCCGTGCCAATACCCAAGCCCGACGGCGATGAACCAAAGCGCGTCAATACGCCGCTCGTGGGGTCGCCTGCTTGCTGTACGCCGGCGTTGGCGTTAAAATTGTTGTTGTAGGGGTCAAAGAGTCCGTTTTCTCCGGCGCAGAGACCAGGCGCAACAATAGGTCCGGCGGGATTAAACGACAAATACGGCGAATCCTGCACAAGCGTTTGGTCGCCCGTGCGGGAATAGATGACCGTGCCGTTGAAGCGCACATCGGCAGCACTGAGGCTGCCCACAATTCCCGGAAACTCCAGCGCTCCACCTTCTTCGACGACGGCATAGCGCATACGCGAGGTAACGCGACATTCGGTGGAGGCGAGGTAATTCGCGCTGCCGCTCCCGAATTGTTCGGCATAAACACCTGTACGCCCAACACCTATATTACCAAAGTTTCTATCACCCACAAGCTGCAACACCGCATTATTCATCACGTGCAGAACGCCGGAGGTAACGGAACCTTCATTTGCCAGAAGTGCCGGAGCCTCCACGCGCAACGTGCCGCGCCGCACCTGAATAATGCCCGCCGTGAACGCGCCTTGCAGCGTCCCGACAGCAGTACTTGGGTCGTCGGTGGGTCCGGTGAATTGGTCGGTGGAGAAATTGCGGTCAACGACGCGCCCCAAATCGAAAATTGCCGTCCAAAAGCTGTTGCGCCCCATCAGTCCGCGAAAATTTGCATGGCGCTCCGGTGGGTTCGCCTGAAGCATGGAAGCGGTGTAGGCGGTGTTGTCGAAATATCCGGTTTGTGTGGCAAGCGTGGTTGACCATTCGTGCGCTTGCGTGATAGTGCGCGTTACGCCCCGAAAGACCAGCGTGGAGCCGGTGCCAATCGTGGCGGCGGTTACTTGTATGCGGGCTGCGTGGTCGCTACGGTCAAGGGCAGCGCCGGAGTAGTAACGGAGTTTGCCGTAGATGCGCAATTCCATGTTACGCGGGCGGTAAATGATTGTAGGTTCAAAGCTTCCTGGAAATCTATAATCCAAATCAAAATCACCAATAAAGCTTAAACTAATTGGATTCGGAGGTGGATAGTATTGCCATAGGGTTTTACTAACAGCACCACCAAACCTATCTCCATTGTACCAATCGGTCGGGGCAAAACCGCCCACAATAGAACCCCATGTCGTTGTAATTGATGCAGTAGTGTGAATGTGAAGATTATTTACATCAAGATAAGCCGCCCCTTGAGCGCCGTTATACTGCGCAGATTCAGTGGTGGCACGTGTTGCAATGATGGTATGTCCGGCTTCAATGTACGCATTGGAAAATGGCCAATTTGGTGTACCTACCTCTCGTGGAGAAGTAATCCACACGCCGGAGCGAAAAACCTGCCACGTGGTCCAATCCACCCAGCGCCCTGAGCGCACGGAGCGAAAATCGCGCGACTCGCCTTGCACCTGTGATTCAGGATGCAACTGCGGAATTTGTGCCGTGAGGCGAAGCGAAAAAGCACAACAAAAAACAACTCCCCACACAAGACCGCGAGCGGCACGGAGGAAAAGGAACGAAGGCAAAAACGTCGGCATAGTAGAACGGAAAAAGTGAACGGAAACTCCCTGCGTTCACAAGATACTTCTGGGGTAGGAGATAGACAAACCTTTTTTCGTGAAAATATGCTTATTCCCCCGCAAAGCGCACCGCCTCTATGCCCTTGCCCTTCGCAATCGTGCGGACGCGCTCGCGGAGCATCTGGGCGGCTTTTTGGGTGATGCCGGAGGATTCGGCTGCGGAGCGGGCGTCTGCCTGAAGTGCGGTGACAGCGTTGGTGCGGTCTTGGGGCGTAATTCCGTTCCAAAAGCCGCTTTCATCGCGCTCCACCTTGTAAGTTTTCATTTCCAGCGATAAAATTTTTGCCTTCGGGAGCGTAGCGGTGATGCGGAGTTCGGGGTCGTGCGTCATGGCTTTTTCTTCGTCAATGTTCAAATTAAATTCCTCGCGCAGGTCAAAGCCCGCCTTGACAACAAACTCACCGCGCAAGAGCAGCGTTTTTGTGCTTCCCAAATATGTATGCGACCACGAGTATTCGCGGAAAATGGTTTGTTCCACCGTGGCAAGTTCCAGTGTTGGCTGCGCCTGCTCAATAACCGTCAGCCCGTTAATACTCACCGACGGCGTTAGCCCCATTCCTTGCACAAATGCTGCCGATGCACTCTTTGCCAGATTCCGCGCACTGCGCTCCGCGCCGAAGTAAAACGTGAGTATTCCGCCTAGCACCAGCAGCAGCACGGTAAAAACGATGAGCGGCAGTACCGGCATCGTCATTTTTTTGAGTGGTGAGGGACGGGGCATGGGGTTTGGGAAGTTTTGAGTGCTGAGTTTTGAATTGTACTTGCACTATGGCAGCGAAATCTTTTTGGAGTACGAAATTTATTTCGTTCACACCCTTGCAGCCGTTGTGAAGTCTTGATACGGAATAAATTCCGCACTCCAGTCTTTTGCGAAAGCCTATCGGCGCTAGAGCGTATCAGCTTCGAGGAACAGCGAGCTGTTTTGCGCTTTGCTGTGCGTTTGCCCGTTCACTGGGCTTGGGTAGAGTGATTGCACGGGCAGCGCTTTCATCTTGAGCGCCACAAACGTCATGTCATCCACGAGAGCAGCACTGCCCATCCATGCCTCGGCACAGGTCTTGAGAGCGCTCACAATCTCGGCAGGCGAACGGTGTGCATTAGCGAGAAAGCACGATTCTAAGCGCTCGTAGTCGAGCATTTCGCTGTCGGCATTGAAAAGCTCCGGCAGCCCGTCAGTCATAACGAGCAGTACATCGTCCACATCCAGCGTGGTAACGACCTCGCGGTATTCAAAGTGGTTCACGCTACCAAGCGGCAACGCCTTGATACTGATGTGCTCCAGAGTGCGCGTCTTTGCACGGTAAATCACCACCGGCGGCATACCGGCAATAGCGATATGCACATCGTTGCCGATGCAGCGCACCAGCGCAAGGCACATATACATCCCGCGTAAATTCATGTTCTTGATGCCGCTGGAAATTTTGCTCAAAAGTTCCGCACCATTTTGGCTGTCGGCAAGCGTCTGGAAATAGCTTTTTGTGGTGGAGACAAGATAACCGGCTTTCATGCCGTGTCCGGTGGCATCGCCCACAGCCGCCATCAGTGCGCCTGTTTCGGGGGAGTAGCGAAAGTCGTAGTAATCGCCACCCACTTCGGTCGCGGTGCGCATATAGGCTGCAATCTCGTAGCGTGGGTGGTCGGGGAGTTTACCCGGAAGCATGGAGAGTTGGAGCGTCCGTGCTTCTTCCAGTTCACGGGTCTTGCGGTCGTTGTCAGCTTCCAGAAGCGTACGCTGAATGTCCAGTTCTTTTGCCTGCCGCTCCTGTTCCAATGCGTGTTCGGAGAGTTCTTTTACGTGGACAATCTGCTCTTGGAGCGAAATCTGCGTCCGCGAAACCACAAGCGCAATATAGAGCGACATTGCAAGCGGAACCGACATATATCCTACATACACAAACGTTTCCATGCTATTTGGCATGATAGAAAAGGGGAGAATTTTCCACATTTCTAACCATCGGAACGTCCACATCACGGTAAAGTCAAGCACACCGACTAGCATCAGCACCGCACCGACTTCGCGCCTACGGACTGCTTGAAAGGCTATACGCGCAGCATCAGCAGAAAGAAGAAGAATGATAAACATCGAAATATCGTACACAATTTTATGCAGTTGTCCGTTTGTCGCAAACATAGCAACAATGACACCCAGAGTGAGAGTAATAGATACCCACATCCGACGGCGCGGCATTTTGTCGTAGAAAAGTGCATAGAAAAAGAGCCAGCACGCAAGCGGTATTGCATTGTTGTAAAAATTTGGAATGACATTAAAGAACAGAGTCACCCCCGGATGCGGCTCCACAAGCCAGTTCACATAGACCGTCAGAAACCGCAATGCCACCAAAAGTGTAAAGGCAGCGTAAAAAAGATGAAAACGCTGCTTGGGGTAAAAAGCAAAAAGCGCAATATGTAGCAGCCCCAAAGCCAGCATCATTCCTATTCCGATGAGGTACCGCACGGAGAAATAGCTTTCTTTTATGCGTTGGACATCCAACGCTTCATCGGTAGGAGCAAAGGAAACGGCTAAAAGGTTTCCTGCTTTTATGGATGGAACCACTGCATAGCCCATTGGCATTTGGTGGAAGGAATAGCGCACAGACAGCACATAGTCTGTTTCTTCGCCGAGCTGAATAATAACGGGCTTTCCCTTGCTCTGCATGACTCGTTCTTTGGCAATATCACTGCTGGGATTGCCAAGCGAGGCAACGAGCCGACCATTGAGATAATATTCTGCTGCGCCTGCTTGGTACACCATCATTGCAATAGAAGCATAGCGCAGTGAGGAATCGAGCTTGATGTGGGTTCGGAACCACAACACACGCGACCAATCGGGATTGAGGGAATCGGGCGTGAGATTACTAACCAGTCGCCATGCAGTATCGTCATAGCGCGGGAGCGCATAATCCGGCTTGTCGTCTTGCATCCACCGCCATACGCCGGGATGATACACCCCAAGCATGGGTTCTTTATTGTCCCGGGTTCCGGCGATGTCTTTAGCAGAAAGATGCACTGTTCCGTTTGCATCGGCGCGAAGTTTGTACTTCATATCTCCGTACTCGCCTGCACGCAAGGATGTGCCCAAGCCGAACAACAGCAAAGCCACGGTGATAGCATTGAAGCTCAGTCGAATACGCATGATAGTTCCCTGACAGAAATGTCTTTTCAAATTGTGAATAGTCACTATGACCTTAGACGGTTATTATGCAAGAAGGTTACAAGAGCGCATACTATCACTTTTGCAAGGCAGATGAGATGTTAATTTTTGTTAAATACCGAAAGGACGATGCCGATTTATCACCTGAAGTTACGCTTTGTCAAGAGATTCCCCTCTTTGGAACAAAGAGGGGTGTACAAGCGGCAGCGAGGACGGGGTGTTTCGTCGTGCATTGATGCCGCTTCTGTGCCAGACTACCCCGTCAGTCCACGCTTCGCTAGACTGCCACCCCTTCACACAGTGAAGGGGAATTTCAGAAAGTGTAACTGCAGCTACCACTGCCCACAACGCCACATCAATCCTCGTCCTTATTAGCCAAATACTTTGCCAGAAATGATTCCATTGCTTCGTAGAATTCAAAACGATTTTCCTCATTCCGAAAGCCATGTCCTTCGTTTTCCTTCACCAGATACGGTACGTCAATACCACGCTTTTTCAATGCTTCCACAATTTGATTCGATTCTTCAATGTTCACACGCGGGTCTTTTGCGCCCTGCGCTACGAGCAATGGCGCTTGTATTCTATCCACATGAAAAACGGGCGAGGCATCGTGGAACAAATCTTTATCCATCTCAGGATGCCCGACCATTTCGTGCATCATTGCCAAATATGGCTTCCAGTAGGGCGGAATCGTGTTCAAGAAGGTGAAGAGATTGCTAACGCCGACGTAATCCACGCCGCAGGCGTACAATTCGGGCGTAAAAGCAAGACCCGCCAGGGTTGCATAGCCGCCATAGCTGCCACCATAGATAGCAACACGTTTCGGGTCGGCAATACCTTCTGCAATGAGCCACTGCACCGCATCCGAAATGTCATTCTGCATAGTGCGCCCCCACTGCTTAAAACTGCGTTCCCAGAAAGAGCGCCCGTAGCCCGTCGAGCCACGATAGTTCACCTGCACGACCGCATAGCCGCGATTTGCCAAAAACTGCACCTCGGGGTTGTAGCCCCATGTATCGCGCACCCAAGGTCCGCCATGAGGATTGACCACAACGGGAAGATTACGCGGTGCTTGGGTTCGTGGTAGCTTGGGCAGCGTTAAATATCCGTGAATCGTCAGTCCGTCGCGCGATTGGTACTGAATCGGCTTCATCTCACAGAGGTCTTTTTCGTTCAGCCATGGGCTTACGTCGCTCAGTTTAGTGAGCTTATCTTTTTTTGTATCGAAAAGGTAGTATGCGCCCAGCGAGCGGTCGCTGTACGTGCGAACGAGCATGACATCTTCCTCACGGCTCATATCTGCCACGACGACTTCGTACCCCGACAAGCGTGCAGCAGCGCGTTGGTAGAGATTTTTTGCCAGTTTGTCCAGAAACACACGCTCGCGTTTCCACGTCGTGTAGGTGATAGAGGTCAGCACCTTCCGGCGACGAGAGTAGGAAAGCGTCGAAACGTCCACGTCATCATGCTCGAAGAGCGTTTCCATAACGCTTCCCGATGCGAGGTCGAAGCGCACAATGGCACTTTTGTCACGCTTCAGGTTAGAGGAGGCGTAGAGATATTTGTTATCGAAGGTGAAAAAGAGCGGATCAACACTTTCTTTGAAATTCGTCGTGATAGACGGCTTGAAATAGTCTGTTTCGCTGTCGCGGTGAAGCAGCGTTGTGTTTACGCCATCGGTAGCAATCGCAATGCGCAAAGCGCCCGTGTGGTCGGTCATCCAGCCCGTAATATTGCCGGGATTTTCGGCAACAAGCGTCAGTTCGCCCGTACTAACATTCAGACGGTATGCGTCGAAGAGTTCGGGATTGCGCTTGTTCAAGCTGATGAGCATTATATCATCAAAGTCTTCGAGTGCATCAATAATTTGTGCCCGCACACCATCGAAGGGCGTTAAATCACGGAGTTCCTCGCCACTGACTGTAACTGAAACGATGTGAAAGTTTTCATCGCCGCCAAAATCTTTGACATAAATTATGCGGCTGTCTGATTTCCAGAAGTGTCCGGCAATATCGCGGGCAGTCTCGCTCGTAACACGCATAATGCGCCCGTCGCGGCGGTCTTGGACGTGAATGTTCATGCGGTTTTCATGCGGCGCAAGCCACGAAACAAACGTACCGCTGGGCGAAAGTTGGTAGCCCGATTTTTCGGGATTGCGAAAGAAATCGTGAAGGGGAATGAGCGTAGAATTATTGAGCATCGTGAACGCGGGGTGGATAACTATGAAAGCAATGACTTCCCACAAATATACTGGAAAGCAAGGAAACTTCGCACGTGCATTTTTCTGCGTGTTCTACCACAGGAATTTGCTATATTCACGTCGCAATTTTTCTTTTTTGTAATCATATTTTCGGAGCAAATCGCTATGAAGCGCACCGCATCGGCACACTGGGAAGGCACTCTCCGCGAAGGTAATGGTACACTCTCTACACAAAGCACCGTTCTTGACAAAACACAATACTCTTTCAAGACTCGCTTTGAAGACGGCGTTGGGACGAATCCCGAAGAGCTTGTTGCGGCGGCTCATGCGGGCTGCTTTACAATGTCCATAGCAGCGCAATTATCGCAAAAAGGCTTCACGCCGACGGCACTGGACACAAACGCTATTGTTTCGATGGAAGGCTTGGCAGTAACAGGTATTCATCTGGAAACGAAAGCATCAGTGCCGAATCTGAGCGCATCTGATTTTGCCGCGATTGCTGCGGATGCAAAAACGAATTGCATTATTTCAAAAATACTGAGCGTACCGATTACGCTGGATGCGCAACTGCTCTAACTTTTCAGATTATCGCATAGCACATCGTTCTTCTGAATTTCATCAAAAATCTCTTCATACTATGTCCACAACCGAGACTACAACAGCACTTCCGGCGCATCTTCAAAAACTGCAATCGCTCACCCCGCACGAAATCGTTACCGAACTGGATAAATATATTATCGGGCAGTCCGCAGCGAAAAAATCTGTTGCCATAGCGCTTCGCAACAGGTGGCGCAGGCAGAACGTGCAAGGCGTGATGCGCGATGAAATCATGCCGAATAATATCATTATGATTGGTCCGACGGGTGTGGGCAAAACTGAGATTGCACGGCGCTTGGCAAAACTCTCCGGTGCGCCGTTTGTGAAGATAGAAGCCACAAAATTTACCGAAGTCGGTTATGTGGGGCGCGATGTCGAGTCCATGATTCGGGACTTGGTGGAAATTGCTGTTGGCATGGTTCGTGCGGAGAAACGCGAAGAAGTCCGCACCGCCGCCAAGAAAGCAGTGGAGATGCGGATTCTGGACATTCTCATTCCACCACAAATTCGCCGTCCAGGGAGTTTTGGATTTGCAACGGGCGAAGAAGAAGAGATTGTTGAGAATGCAGCCACACGCGATAAATTCTTGCAGCAACTCCAAAATGGCGAACTGGAAGATCGCATGATTGAAATTGACATGAACGATAGTGCTCCGCAAATGCACGTGCTGGGACCCGTCGGCATGGACAATATGGGCATTGATTTGGGAAATATGCTGGAAGGAATGATGCCGAAGCGCACCATCAAGCGAAAAGTAACCGTTGCCGATGCACGTCAACTTTTGGAACAAGAAGAGGCGGAAAAATTGATTGACATGGATGCTGCCATGCAAGAAGCCATCACTCGCGCCGAAAACATGGGCATTGTGTTTATTGATGAAATTGACAAAGTAGCCACGACGGGCGGCGGCGGTAGCGGCGGACCCGACGTGTCGCGGTCGGGTGTACAGCGAGATTTATTGCCTATTGTAGAGGGTTCGACCGTTTCCACGAAATACGGTTCGGTGCGTACCGACCACGTGCTGTTTATTGCATCGGGCGCATTCCACGTTGCCAAGCCGTCCGATCTTATCCCCGAACTGCAAGGGCGCTTCCCTATTCGCGTGGAATTGGACAGCTTGAACGAAGACGATTTTTTCAAGATTCTGACCATTCCCGAAAATGCCCTTATCAAGCAATATCAAGCGCTGATGTCGAGCGAAGATGTTGAATTGGTCTTTGAAGAAGAAGCGATAAAAGAAATTGCGGCAACGGCGGCGTATGTCAATCAAGAAGTGGTCAATATCGGCGCACGGCGCTTGCATACTATTCTGACGACACTTTTGGAAGAAACGCTCTATAATACGCCGGACAATATCACGGATAAAAAAATCCTGATTACGCCGGGCTTTGTGAAAGAGCGCTTGACCGCAATAGCGAAGAATCAAGACCTCAGCAAATATATTCTCTAGGAATAATTTCACTAGGAACGAAGCAGTATGCGAATTCTAGGCGTTGACCCGGGAAGTGTTGTTTGCGGCTACGGCGTGGTGGAGAAAGAAGGCAAGAATCTGACGCTGATTGAATACGGCGTGATAGAAGCAAAGCGGCAGCACGAAGATATGCCGATGCGCCTCAAGACCATCTACACACGGCTTCAGAAGGTGATAGAGCGTTCGTTGCCCGACCAACTGGCAATAGAAACGATTTTCTACCACAAAAGCGCTTCTTCGATTATCAAATTGGCTCACGCCCGCAGTGCGGCTATCTTGGCGGCAATTATGGTGGACATTCCGGCGGCAGAATATGCACCGCGCTTCATCAAACGCGCCGTCACAGGAAACGGCAATGCAAGCAAAGAGCAAGTGCAGTACATGGTGCGGACGCTGCTCAACATTGAGGAAACACCGGACTTCTACGATGCCACCGATGCGCTCGCTGTGGCAATATGCCATTCGTACCAGATTGCAGCACTCACCGGAAAAGGTGGAAAACGCGCGGCAGCATCGTGGAAAGAATTTATTGAGATGAACCCGGAGCGCGTAAAATCTCGCTAGTGAAGAATGGTGACAAGGCTCAAACAGAATATTTTTTGTACAATAGCGAAAATCTGTTGACACGTCCGTAAAAAAGTCGTATATTTGAAACTCACTTTGATAATCGGTACTGCTCTGCTAGTCTTTTACAGTTCCTTCCGCGGGCTCATAGCTCAGTTTTGGGAGAGCGCTTGAATGGCATTCAAGAGGTCAGGGGTTCGATCCCCCTTGAGTCCACGCAGCGGAGAAGTATTGTAAGAAGTGATTGATAAAAAGGGATCGTAGCTCAGCTTGGTTAGAGCGCCTGCCTGTCACGCAGGAGGTCGCGGGTTCGAGCCCCGTCGGTCCCGCAATAAAACCCACAGAAAATAAGTCTTCTGTGGGTTTTTTCTTTTTCAATACCTACTGCTTTTTGGCGCTATAATTCGCTCATTTGGGTAGCGCATCGGTAGCAAAATTAACCGAATTGTAGGATTCATGGACAGCTGCCAATTTTCGGCGTTACTGGCTGAGGAGCAAGAATCTTTGAACGCAATAAAAAGATCTCATTAACGCAATGAAAACAAATGCACGCTATCATTGTACAACTGTTTCTTATCATGTACCTGCTCAAAGCACATACAATTGATACTTGCTCCTGTGCTAGCGAATAGTATAGTTCAGGTTCATTATTTACGGTTCGCGGTAGATTTTCCGCATGGAACGGCAATCCAATATTTCGGATTTGGATTGTTGGGACTAAGCGGATTCTCGGCGTTCGTGACGGTACTCAACTACCAACTAATCTTCAGTCCATGTGTGCAAATTTCGATACCGTAATAATGGCGGATTTTATCGTTTGCCCTTTAACAAAACCGAAACGCGGTGTTATGCAAATTGTTTCTATTTGTTCAGTTTCAAATTTACGGAGTTTGAACTCTGCGCAAGGAAGTTGTTTGCCATCTGTTGAATCAGGTGTTTCGTCGCCAGAATCTACGCCACTTCCTTCAATAAGTGGCTCCTGTATCTTACCCAAAGATGTAAGTTTTTCTATGGTTTATAGGGGATAGTAAACAATTTTACCATTCACAACGAATAACAACAATGAAAGAAAAATGGGATGACCGCTATGGGCAAAAGGAATTTGCCTACGGCGAAGAACCGAACGCTTACCTTCGGGAACAACTACGTTCCATTCCTCCGGGAACAATACTTTTTCCAGCTGAAGGAGAAGGAAGAAACGCAGTATATGCCGCTACACTTGGATGGACGGTGTTTGCCTTTGACCTGAGCCTAGAAGGTAAAAAGAAGGCGTTACAATTAGCTGACAAGCATCAGGTTGAAATCAAATATGAGGTAGGAGAATTTCAATCGCTGTCGTACGGAGCAAATCAGTTTGATGCAATTGCCTTAATTTATGCGCACTTCCCAGCGGACACCAAGTCAAGCTATCACAAAATCTTGACAACGTATCTGCGCAGGGGCGGAACGGTAATTTTTGAGGCATTTAGTAAAAAGCACCTAGACTACATCAAACAAGACGAAAATATGGGTGGACCGAAAGAGCTAGGGATGCTATTTTCTCTTGAAGAAATTGCATCGGACTTTCACAATTTTGACATCCTAGAGCTGGTCGAACAGGAGGTTGAATTACAGGAAGGGCGATTCCATAACGGAAAAGGTTCTGTGATACGGTTTGTTGGACGGAAAAATAAGCTGTCCTGATGAGTAGTTTTGCAAAAGTGCAGTAATGAGGTAATGATTTGTACCACGAAAAAGAACACACCAGAAAAGCCCGCAGAATCACACCCGACGGGCTTTTTTTGCACCCAAATCTCTCCCCTTTTAAAAAATGTCGAAACTTATTTTAATCAGTATTTATACAATTATTTACTAAAATTTTATTGTGTTTATTTATTTTTTATTAAAATTATTTTGTAATTAAAAACAAAATCATCAAAAATTCATAATTCTTTTCCTATCTTTGCCATTGTAACTAACACTTGTCAGACTAATGGAGAGGTTTATTATGAAACCGCACATTCAAAACCCATCCGTACTTGTACGCACCATAGCCACATCGTTGATTACCGCCGGACTGCTGCTTGCTTTTGCCAGCACGAGCCTTGCACAAAACCAAGTAAGCAGTACATTGGCAAAAGAACAATCGCCCACAGCAATCACACCGCTTACCACACATACTTCCGTACGCGCTGAAACAGTGGACGAACCAGAAGCCGTAAAACCCGAATCGCTCCAATACATACGCCTAAGCGACCTTACTGGCGAAAACAACACTCAATACACCTACACACCCGCGAAGTACGACCCAAAAGAGTTGTCTGCACAACTGCACTATCCCAAAAGCGCTCTCAGCGAAGGTAAAAGTGGTAAAGTTGACATAGTTGTCTATCTGAACGCGGAAGGAAAAATTACCCGAATGAATTATATTGGCGAAGCGCAAGGTGGCTACACGCCATTTGTACGAAGCGCCTTCGATGCCGTGAGCAAATGTGCTTTCACGCCTGCCCTCCGCAATAGCAAGCCCGTTCACAGCGTCATCGTTATTCCAATACGATTCGTTCTCTAAGGGGAACTACGCGAAGCAAAACATTTACAGCAAAATTTACGATAAAGCCCGTTTGGATGGATACCAACCAAGCAGGCTTTTTTGTAGTTTATCAGTTTGTTGACGCACCGAGTTTAGTGCCGGAAATGCCGGACACCTGTAAATATCATTGCTATTCCTTTTTCGTCTGCCGATGCAATTACCTCAGCGTCGCGTACCGAGCCGCCCGGCTGAATAACTGCCGTTGCGCCGGCTTTGACCGTTTCCAGTAAGCCATCAGAAAATGGAAAAAATGCATCCGATGCCACAGCCGACCCCTTCAAATCTATACCTGCCGCCTCAGCTTTCCGTGCCGCAATCGCAGCCGAATCCACCCGCGACATCTGTCCTGCACCGATAGCCAATGCACGGTCTGAAGCGGCATAGACAATCGCATTCGATTTGACGTGCTTTGCTATGCGCCATGCGTATTCGAGTGCTTTGCGCTCGTCGTCCGTGGGCTGACGTTTTGTTACAACGTCGGTTCCGTCAGTGTTCCAGAGAAGCGTGTCGGCGCTTTGGAGCAACATTCCGCCTGCAATTGCTTTTACTTCCAGCCGGAGCGACGCGCGGAGGGCATCGTAATTTACCGTCATTAGTCGACGATTTTTCTTTTGCTGAAGCAGTTCCAGTGCGGCGGGCGCATAGCCGGGCGCAATAACGACTTCGGTAAAGATTTCATCGAGCGTTTTTGCCGTTTCAAGGTCAAGTTCGCTCGTAAAAGCAATAATTCCGCCAAATGCAGAAGTAGTATCGCACGAGTACGCCTTCAGATATGCCTCTTTGAGCGTTTCGCCGGAGCCTACACCGCACGGATTCGTGTGCTTAATGATGACAGCCGTTTCACCGCTTGTGGCTCCCAGAAATTCAAGCGCCAGTTTTGCGGCTGCATCCATATCAAGCAGATTGTTGTAGGAAAGTTCTTTACCATGTAGATAGCGAAAAATGTCGTTGTATGCCGCCCCGGTACCGGACTGTTTGTAGAGAGCTGCCGTTTGATGCGGGTTTTCGCCGTAGCGGAGGTCTTGCTCCTTGCGCAACGCAATGGAAAGTGTTGTCGGCAGAAGGTTTGAAGAGGCTTCCGAAGCCGTCTTGCGCGAAAAATAACCCGCAATCATACCATCGTAATATGCAGTATGGGCAAATGCCTCGTGCGCAAGAGAAAGCCGCGCGTCTTCAGGGATTGCGCCATCGTGCGTGTGGAGGGCGCTGAGAACGTCGTCGTATCGTGCGGGATTCGTCACGACTGCCGTCCAGCGATAATTTTTTGCTGATGCCCGAATCATTGCCGGACCTCCAATGTCAATGTTCTCAATGATGTCATCGTGTGTGGAAGCCGGATTGTCCAGCGTTTTCTCGAAAGGGTAAAGATTGACCACCACAAGGTCAATGGACTGAATCATATTTGCTTCCATTTGGTGCACGTGCTTGGGATTGTCGAGCACTCCCAGCAAACCGCCATGAATAGCGGGGTGCAACGTTTTAACACGCCCGTCCAGTATTTCATCAAAGCCCGTTACATCAGCAATACTGACCACAGGAACACCTGCATTCTTGAGTTCCTGCGCCGTGCCACCCGTGGAAATGATTTGAATATCGCGCTCGGCAAGTTTGCGGGCGAATTCTATGATACCGGTTTTGTCGGAAACGCTGATAAGCGCTCTACGGATAACGTGCGTGGAAGGATGAAGCATGATGGTAGGAAAGAATGAAAAAGATTTTTGACAACAGAAACGCAAATTTACAACCTCCTTCGGCATTGCGCAACCATTTTAGCCACGAAAAGACTTTTTGTAAATCACCCGCACAATGAAAAAATTGAAGAAAAAACCACAAATCATTGGCGATTTTGTGAATTTATTGCCATTATTTGCATATTGAGCAAAAGCGTAGTATATTCGCTTGTAGCGAAAATTTTCGCACCTTTATACGATAATTACTCCGAAACCCGTATGATACCTCACTGAAACAAACTTCCCGACACACATCGTTCAGGAATTTTTCCGCTATTATACTTTGCGTATCATGCACTTTAGTTTTAAGACGAAACGTTGTCTGAGGGATAGTCCGAAAAATCATTATCACCATTGAATTACTTAATCCGATATGTCTGACATAAAATCAATGATAGCGCCCCGTCTCATCGAGTTATTCAAAGAAATAACGGTTATTCCGGCACTTTCCGGCAAAGAGCGCCCAATGGCGGATTACATTCATAATTTTGTCAGCCGCTTGGGATTACATTCCTACGAAGACAATACTTTTACGCGCTGGAATGGCGATGCGGGCAATATTTTGTGTCCCGTAGCAGGCGGTGGCGATTTCATTATGACTGCCCATATGGACACTCCGCGCCCGACGACCGAAACCAAAGTTATTGTGGATGAAGAAAAAATCACCTCCGATGGCACAACTGCGCTCGGTGTGGATAATCGTGCGGGAGTAACGATACTGCTCTACACACTGGAAAAAATTGTCAAAGAAAATATTCAAACGCGCGGCTTTACCCTTGCCTTCACAACGTGCGAAGAAACAACGCTGGACGGCTCTATGAATATACCGCTCCGCGAAGAAATTGACATGGCGTTTGTGTTCGATTCTTCCATGCGCCCGGGTAATTTTGTCTGCGAATCTTGCGGTGCGATTACCTTCAAAGCCACGTTCATCGGCAAGGCATCGCACTCCGGTATCGCGCCGGAAAAGGGCATCAATGCTATCGTGGCGGCGGCAAAAGCCATTAGTAATATTCCCATCGGGCGTGTGGACGGCACCACGACGGTCAATGTGGGCATGATTCATGGCGGCGAGGCGGTAAACGTCGTCCCACCGCAGGCAACGATTGATGGCGAAATTCGCTCTATGGATTTGCAACTTGTGGAGAATTTGGCAAAGAAAATTCAAACGACTTTTGAAGCTGCTGCTGCTGAAGTCGGTGCGGGTCTTGAATTTGCGGCACGATGGGACTTTACACCGTACCACATCAAAAACGAAGACCGTGTGTTCCAAGAAATTAGCCGTGCTATTGAAAAAACCGGACTCACCCCGAATCCATCAATGTCATGGGGCGGCAGTGATGCAAATTCATTCAATCAGCGCGGCATCAAGGCGGTCAATATCGGTATCGGCGCACAAAATCCACACGCAAACACAGAATTTATCTACCTCGAAGACCTTCAAAAGTCTGCCGATATTGCATTAGCAGTAATTCGTGAAACCTAAACGAGCACTCATACGACAAACCGTACTGCACCTTCATTCCGGCACTACCAATACTCTCTTTCTTTTTCTATGAAAAAACTTAAACTCCCCAATACGTTTATGCTCATTTTTTCGCTGCTCGTTGTGATTGCAGGTCTCACGTGGGTCGTTCCGGGCGGCGAATATACGACGGCGGTATCGAACGGACGGACAGTTATTGTGCCGGGTTCATTTCATTACATCAAGAGCAATCCGCAGGGTTTCGGAGCGCTCGTGACCGCACCAATCAAAGGCTTCGTCGAAGCGGCACTCATTATTGGTTTTGTGTTGATTGTCGGCGGATCATTTTCAGTGTTACAAAAAACAGAAGCTATCGACGCGCTCATTAAGTCCATCGCCAAAGCGCACGCCCGCTCACCCTTCGTACGCATGATGCTGATTCCACTTTTTATGCTGCTCTTCTCCATCGGCGGTGCGACCTTTGGCATGAACGAAGAAGCAATCCCATTTGTGTTAATTTTTGTGCCACTCGCGCTTGCGCTCGGCTACGACTCCATTGTGGGCGTGGCGATACCGTTTATTGGGGTGCAAATCGGTTTTGCCGGGGCGTTTCTGAACCCCTTTAATGTTGCCATCGCGCAAGGAATAGCGGGCTTGCCGGCGTATTCCGGATTAGAATATCGCTTGATTGTCTGGGCAATCGCCAACGTGCCTGCGATTGCGTTCGTGATGTGGTATGCAAAGCGCATTAAAGCTCGCCCCGAACTCAGTCCCATTTATGCCGAGGACACGGAACGCCGCAAAAACCTTGATTTTGGCGATTTTGAAACATTTACGACAATGACGGCAACCCACAAAACAGTTCTCTGGATGTTTCTAGCGACGCTCGGTGTGATGATTTTCGGCGTGATTCAGTTCAAATGGTATATCGAAGAAATTGCTGCACTTTTCCTTGTGATGGGCATTTTGGTCGGCATTGTAGGGCGCTTGAATGCAGACAAATTTGTGGCAGCATTCCTGCACGGTGCGAAAGATTTGGTCTCCACAGCGCTCATTATTGCACTCGCGCGGGCAACGATGGTCGTGGCAAAAGACGCACACATCATTGACACCATGCTCTTTACGCTTTCGCCGTTCGTGGAATCATCAAGCCCGATATTCGCTGCGCAGAAGATGTTTGTGATTCAGTCAGTCATCAATTTTTTCATTCACTCTGGCACAGGTCAGGCGGCACTGACTATGCCTATCATGGCTCCGCTCGCTGATCTCACAGGTATTACGCGCCAAACGGCGATTCTCGCCTTCCAATTCGGTGAGTTTACCAATATCATCATCCCCACATCCGCTATCACGATTGGTGTACTAGCACTAGCAGACATTCCTTGGGAGAAATGGGCAAAATGGGTGCTGCCGCTTCAACTTGCACTCATGCTGCTGGCGCTTTTGTTGCTCATTCCGCCGTGTTTGTTTCATTGGCAATAATCCCCTTCGCACACCCGAAGAAATCACGACTATCATCAACCATCACGAATTATTTCGCGTGAAATTTCGTGAAGTTTCGTGATATTCGTAGATAACTCTTCTTCGTTTCCATTTTGCCCTCCCACTATGTCCTTGTCTTTGTTCCGGCTTCCTCAGGAATCAGCACAATACTTTTACCAAGAAATACGCGAAATCCTCTTTGATGAGCACGCCCTGCAAAGCACACAAATACTGATGTTGCGAAATATTTTGCGGGAAATTCTTCAGGCAGTAACCGCCGATGAGCCGCAGCTTTTTACCGACCTCTACTCACGCCTCCTCTTTGTTGCTGACAAATACGCACTTCCGCCATATATTCTTCGTGAACTTCACGCCTTCCGCCGCATTGCTACTCGTGCCGGACGAAAAAATTCTAAACTTACCGTGGAAGCCGTTCATAGTTCGGCTCGTGCGCTTGCACTGGTGATATTTTTCTTTTCGGAAGAGCGAGCACCGGAACCGCTCCGCACAGCACTTCTCACCGCAAAACCATTCACAAAAGAAGCCGCAACAACAAAGGAAATTGTACCACTGCTGCGGCTCACCGTGCAGAGTTTTGGCATAGTCGAAAGCAAGCAAGGGCGTGCGTTTGTGGATATTGAAGGACTCTCGCATGAAGGCGAAACGCTTCTTGTGCGGCTCTGGGAGCCATGGCACGATATGGAGCAGCTTGGCTGGGAATTTTGTACGCTGCATATTGCTCACGTGCGCTTTGTCGGTATGCAGAAAATGGCTTTGGTTAAAAGCGAGACCGAGGAAGCGGCTGAAATAAGCCTGTACGAGACGACCGCACAATCTATCGTTATTTTGGAACCGGATTATTTGCTGGATGTGACCGACCTTGCCGAATGTGTACAGGGAAAACTCCCATTCGGTGGAAACCCGCGTCTTTCCTTATTGCGCAAATTTTTACCAACCGAAGCAAAAATGTCTCTTGTGGGTGGGAACATAGCGAACTTCTGCTTTGATGCGCTTTTGTCGAACCCTGATGCAGATTTTGATACGGTTTTCCGAGAAGCAATTCTCCAGAAACCTCTTCAAATCATTGCCTTGCAGAACGAAAATACGGAATCGCTTAATCTTCTGCGGATGCACGCCTCCACGATTTTTGCCAATATCCGCACAATGCTGAGTTCGCTTTCATGGGATAAAGCTAGTATTGAAGCGAGTTTTATGTCGCCTATGTATGGATTGCAGGGGCGCTTAGACCTGATGGTAGAATATGCCGACGACCCGCAACGTAAGACGATTGTGGAACTCAAAAGCGGTTCCGCGCCCGCCAATGCCACATGGGAAAACCACGCAGCACAGGTGACGGGCTACAACCTGCTTCTGGACTCGTGTTTCCGGGAGCGTTCCGGCGACAGTTGCATTTTTTACGCCCGCGATATTGTTCGACCTCTGCGCAATATCCCAAATGACCAGCATTCAAAACAAGTGCTTCTGGCGCTGCGCAACCGCATTATTACGCAGGAGCGCTCGCTCTCGCTCCGCCACACACGGACACTGCAAGAGCTTCATCCCGAACACTTTGGGCTGATGCCACGCTTTGTGGAAGCAGAATTACAACGTTTTGCAAGCGTTTTCGCTACGGCGACCTCTCTCGAACGCAAGTATTTTCGCTCCTTTGCGGCGTTTGTGAGCCGTGAAAATTGGTCAGCTCGGATAGGAGGCGGGGAGCGCGGCGAGGGATTTTCGGGGTTGTGGCGAAGAAGCATCGTCGAAAAATCTGATTCGTACAGCATTCTGGCGTATCTCGCACTGGACAAAGAAGAAAGTGATTTTGCTCAACTGCACTTGCATTTTCGCCGCACCGCAGAGACATCACCCCTTGCCAATTTTCGTGTCGGCGACATCGTGATGCTCTACCCGCTTTTTGAAAATGAGGCTGACGAGCGCTCGTTCTTGCGCGGTGCGATGCTGAAGGGATATATCAAGCGCATCACACGGGACAGCGTTGTGGTGAGCCTGCGCAACAAGCAAATCACCACCGACGGACGGGCAGAGAATCTCTTCCGAAGCGAGGTACAGTGGGCGATTGAGCCGGACTTCATGGGAACGGAATTTAAGTCGCAGTATGAATCGCTCTACGAACTTCTGAAAGCGACAGAAAGCAAACGAAAACTCTTGATGGGACTGCAAGAACCAGAGTTTGACGAGGAAGTACGCCAGCGTGTACAAAATACACCGTACAATGACCTAACCGAAGAACAACACGCACGGCTTGCCGAGGCAATGAGCGCCCACGATTATTTTCTGCTTCAGGGTCCGCCCGGAACCGGTAAAACCTCACGAATGTTGAAGTCTATGGCACTTCATTTGTTCAATCAGACAAAAGAGAACGTTCTTTTTCTGGCGTTTACCAACCGCGCAGTGGATGAAATCTGTGAAGCCCTAAAAAATGCAGACCTTGATTTTATGCGTCTTGGTGCGAAGGAATCTACCACACACACCGACCGTGTACTTTATACACTCATCGAAGGCAAGACGATTGAGGAAATTCAAGACCTTCTTGCGAGCAAGCGCATTGTGGTTTCGACCATTTCTTCGTTGCTGAAAAATCAAGAAATTCTTGCTATTATCCACTTCAGCACACTCATTGTGGATGAGGCTTCGCAGGTGGTGGAGCCACAAATTATCGGTCTGCTGGCACGATTCCGACGCTTTATTTTGATTGGCGACGAGAAGCAACTTCCGGCGGTTGTTGTTCAGCCGGAGCGTGGTACATTTGTGAAGGATGCAGAAATGAACGAGGCGGGGTTTCTTGATTTGCGCACGTCTGTTTTTGAGCGACTTCTTACGCGCTGCAAGGCACAAGGCTGGGCGCAGGGTTTCGGTATTATTACCCGTCAGGGCAGAATGCACCACGCCATTTCAGCATTTCCGAATGCGGCGTTCTATGGTGGCGCTCTGGCACATCTCAGCGAACGCCAAGCCGCACCGCTTTCTGAAACAACGACTATCGCCAACGTTCACGATAATTACTCGGAGCAATTCCCTGAAATAGATTGTGTCAAAAATACACTTTTTCAAAAGCGTCTTGTTTTTTGGGAATCGCAAAAAGAAGACCAAACCAAAGTCCATGAGCAAGAGGCACAGCGAGCAGCAATGCTGGCAACATACTTCCACGAACAGCTAGGCGAGCGGTTTCATGCGGGAAGCATCGGCATTATTACGCCGTTCAGAGCGCAAATTGCGGCAATACATCGGCATCTGCCGGAAGAATTACGCGGAAGCATCACGATTGACACGGTGGAGCGCTATCAAGGCAGCGAGCGTGACATTATCATTTTGTCGTTTGCTGTCAATTTCCCGTCGCAGGTGCGCTCCATCCAGTCACTTTCGCCCGACGGCAGTATTGACCGCAAGCTGAACGTGGCGCTGACACGCGCACGGGAACGAATGATTGCATTAGGCTGCACCGAAGCACTGGCGCAGAGTCCGATTTTGAATCGGTTTATCGGTTTTGTGCGAAATGAGGGCGGATTTATCGGTAACGTGCAATCCCCGACATGATTGCTCAAAACAACTTATCCGGGCTTTATGATAAAACCTCAACAACATCCCCGAAAAGGTCATATTCAGACGCATCGGTGATGTCGGCAAGAACAAAATCACCTGTTTGCAGGGGCTTCGAGGACTTCAGGAATACTTCGTTATCTACTTCGGGTGCATCGGCTTCGGAACGCCCTTGATATTCAATCACGCCATTTTCGTCCGTAAATGACTGGTCAATCAATATTTTAAGCTGCTTGCCGACTTTTGCCTCATTTTTCTCCAATGAAATTTCTCGTTGTATTTCCATCAACCGTGCCGTGCGCTCTTGCTTCACTTCTGCCGGAATCGGGTCGCCCAAGATAAAGGAATAGGTATCGTCTTCCTGCGAATACTCGAACACGCCCACGCGGTCAAAACGCTGCTCCTGCACGAAGTCGCATAGCTCCTGAAAGTCTGCTTCGGTCTCGCTCGGATACCCTGCAATGAATGTGGTGCGGAGCGCTATTCCGGGCACGGTATCCCGTATTTCTTGCAGCAATTTTTCGGTCGTGTTGCGCGTAATACCGCGCCGCATGGATTTTAGAACGTTGGTGGAAGCGTGCTGGAGCGGCATATCAAGGTAGGTACAGATATTGGAGCGCTCGGCGATGACGGGTAAAATATCGGTCGGAAATTTTGACGGAAAAGCGTACATGAGGCGTAACCACTGAAGCCCGTCAATATCCGAAAGATTCCTGAGCAAATCCGCCAGCCCACGCTTGCCTGTCAGATCGCGCCCGTAATCGGTGAGGTCTTGCGCAATAAGCACAATTTCCTTCACGCCTTTGCTCACAAGGAACGATGCTTCTTCCACCAATTTTTCTATCGGACGTGAGCGATGACCGCCGCGAATAAGCGGAATAGCGCAGAACGAACAAGGATTGTCGCAGCCTTCGGATATTTTCAAGTATGCAAAATGCTGCGGCGTAGTCAGTACACGCTCACCCAAAAGCGAATACTTAAAGTTTGGCGTAAGTGACTTAACCACATTTTCAAAATCGGATTCGCCAAAGAAATGGTCAACTTGCGGCATTTCTTTACGCAAGTCTTCGCCATAGCGCTGCGATAGACAGCCTGCTACAATCAGCTTCTGCGTCCTACCCTCGCCCGCCAGTTCTTCCTTCTGGCGAATTGCCTCGAAAATGGTCTCAATGCTTTCTTCCTTCGCCTTGTCAATAAAGCCGCAGGTGTTGATAATGACCGCATCGGCTTCGCGGGCAGCCACGAAGTTCATCCCGTGCGCCTGAATCATGCCCATCAGGATTTCGGAATCGGTCGTGTTTTTGCTACATCCAAGTGTGATGACCGATACGGTATTGATGTCCGCAGCAGGTTCTGCGTGGCTTGGGCAGATCGGAA
>CALCNX010000093.1 GCA_937899715.1 uncultured bacterium
TACGAGATACAAGCTAGTGACTGGAGTTCAGACGTGTGCTCTTCCGATCTCGCTCCAGTGTGCGATTGCGGAGTTTGATAGCCAGACGTGCTCCCAGAAACGACATTGGCGTAGAAGTAATCATCAGCCCCAGCGCTATGCCCCAATCAATATGCCCCAGCATCCAATGTCCAATCGTGGCAGGAATGGCGAGAATAGCCACACAAAAAAGCGAGGTTGCTGTGGCTTGCTTGAATTTCATCCCATTGACCCGCACAAACGCCGGAACCATCACCAAACCACCACCAATAGCAAGGAAACCGGAAAGAAATCCCGCAAAAGCGCCCGTCAGCGCAAGGCTAATGGGCGTAAAATTCTCTTTTCTATCCGACTCCGCCAAAAGCCACCCCCGCACAAAAAACGTCGCACCCACAAGCAGCATAAAACCTCCCGTGTATATCATCATGGCTTCCCCTGCGACGAGTTTGGTGAGCCACGTGCCCAGAATATTTGCCGGAAGTGCTCCTAAAAGCACCCACTTGACGACATCGAATTGGATGAGTTTCTCGCGGTAATACGCGATTGTGCCAGATATTGCCGACGGAAGCGCCGACGGAAGTGGCGTAGCCAATGCCAGCATAGGCGACAAGCCTAGAAAAATCTTCAAGAGCGGCGTAGCAATGAGCGCCCCGCCAATTCCGAACAGCCCCGCGCTAAAGCCGATAGTGCCGCCGATGCAAGCAATGATGAAGTAGAACATGAGCAAGAATAACAAATTGAACAATGAGTGGACGGGAACTTACATTTTCTTCGCTAGAAGCGCAAACGGAATAGCGCACTCCAAAGAAAATGTTCAAAAAAATGGCTCCAGCTTTTGTGCTGAAGCCACTGCCAAAAATCAAGCTACAATAATCCGACCGCCAAAAATGCTCTTAAAACGTGTAGCGAACACCAATCTGCATTTGCCAGCGTGCAAGCAAATTGTCTTTTACGAAGATAGTGCCGCCCTGAGGAGTCTGAAAGTCCAGTTTCATGCGCCCGTCGGACTCGAAGCCGTTGAATTTTGCCAAGCCGTAACGGGACTGTCCGCTAAAGTCGCCTTGTGAGGGACGAGTAACGTACTGAATATGCCCCCATGCAGGATTCAGCAAATTAAGCACATTGAAAAGATTCACCGTCAGCTGCACACGACCCACACCGGTCGGAATATCCTGAGCAACCAACAAATCAAGCTCATTGACCCATGGCTCACGACCTGCGTTTCTATCAACAATCTTGCCTCGATATTGGCTCAGAACAGGGTCATTGGTGATAAACGTATTCAGCGCGTTCCAGCCTGCATCTGTCATAGATACTTGGCTGCGGTCGCGCGGAACAAAGAACAGTGCTTGATTGACGGGTTCACCAAATAAGCCTGCAGCATTATTCGGGTCGCCGTTATAGACATAACTAAACGTTCTGCCGGAGCGCCCTTCGTAGCGAAGACTCACTGTTGTTGCAAACGGTGATTCGGTTGTTCCATACTGGAAGCGATACGAGGCAAAAGCAACGATACGGTGCGGTATATCAAAGACCGAACGGGTGAGCGGCAACTTATTCGGGTCAACCGACGGCACGAAGAAATTTTCATCCGCAATAAAGCCCGGATTGGAGTTCACATCCCACGATTCACCATAGGTGTAGGCGAGATTCATACCAAAATTTTTCCATACCTGATTTTCTTCATCTGTCGCTTTTACGCCCGTGTAACCAATGGGCTTCTGAATTTGTGCCACGATATTAAATTGATACCCCTCTTGCGTGTTAGTGAGATAGAAAGCATCACCAAAGCTGCCGGCAACGGCTCCCGTACCGCCATCACGTTTGAAAATGGGACGACCATCAACGCTGTTAATCGTTGACGAGCCTAAACGCAAATTTTGATACAACGGTTGATTGAATAATTTCGAGTATATGCCCTCAACCGAAGCAAGGAAGCCAAGTGGAAGCTGCTGCTCAAAGGCGATATTGGAGCGCCACGTCTGCGGCAAGCGGAAGTTCGGGTCAATGAAATTCACCGTTGCAAAGTAATTACCCGGAGTCAAACCGCTTTGCTGCGCGGGCGGATTGTTCGGGTTCATAAACTGTCCCGGATAGCGAGCACCTGTAACCGAGCCGTCAAAAATAAAATTCGTGGCAATATCAACCCCTGTATTGCTGTACTGGTTCGAGAGCCAGACTAGCGGTGAACGACCATTAAACATACCTGAGCCGCCACGCAATTTCGTCTGGCGATTGCCGTCGGACAAATCAAGGTCAAACCCAACGCGCGGCGCGATGAGCAGTGCAGCATTGGGAACAACATTCGTTGCTTTTCCAAATGCTTGTTGTGCTGCGGGGTTTAAGTATGGTTGCGTTGGCAGCAGGAACATATCGCCGCGAACACCCATTGTGATACGAAGCAGCTTGCTCACATCCCACTCGTCCTGAACGTACAAACCAAGTTGCATCGAAGCAAAATTTGCCGTTGGTGTTTTGCCGTATTTCGCAACGTCGGTGCTGTATCGGTTAATGTAGCCGAATGGCGTACCTTTCTCGAAATCATCCACGCTGCCAAAGAGGTAATTTCCAAAATACCACGGGAAGAAAACGTTTGCTGAAGAGTAAAACTCGTTGTGCGTACCGATGGTAAGCGAGTGGCTGCCCAAGAACATAGTGAAATCGTCCGTCACTTCGATAATCGTTTGGTTCAGCGAATTTGCTTGCGAAAACGGCTCCACACCCATTGTGACTGCTTCGCCATTCGGACCCGCTATCACACTCACATATGGAAAAATACCGCCTGCAAAATTACCGCGACGGTCGTTTACATTCATGAGCGAAACACGAAGTTCATTTGCCGCATCGCTTCCGAAACTGCTGTTCAACTGTGCAACGGTATTATTCTGAAGACTGGAGAACACATATTTCAACCCCGAAAGAGAGAGAGCAGCCGGCGTTCTGTCCACGCCTCTGTCCTGCGTTGCGCTGACAATGTTGTGGCGCACGGTCAGACGATGCTCATCGGAAATATTCCAATCAAGACGCAGAAAGCCTTTAATATCGCCAATTTGTCCTGTGAAGGTGTCGTAATTGCCCGGGTCATAGTTGTATTTTGTTTTTGCAATCGAAATAATGCGGTCAATCGTGGCGCGGGAAACAGGAAAATTCACGGCTGCGCCCGGTTGATTGATGGACAATTCCGCAGGTTGCGACACGCGCCGCGTTTCCAAATTCGCAAAGAAAAAGAGCTTGTCCTGCACCAATGCTCCGCCCAAACGCGCACCAACCGTGAAATCGCTAAAGGTACTAAGCGGAGTGCGTTGCGCTGCATTATCACTGGGACTAAGCCCTGCCAGTGCTTGGTTTTTGAGAACAGCATACGCGGAGCCTGAGAGCGTGTTTGTGCCGGAGCGTGTAACAGAATTGACCAGACCACCCGTAAAACCGCTCTGCCGCACATCGAAGGGAGCAACGGAAACTTGCATTTGCTCAATCGCATCAAGGCTAATCGGCTGTGCTGCTGCCTGACCGCCGGGCGCACCTGTGCTGGAAAGACCAAAGAGGTCGTTGATAACCGCACCGTCCACTTGGATATTATTGTAACGGTTGTTTTGCCCGGCAATGTTAATACCGCCCACATTATCGCCCGCACCAACATTGGAGCCGATGACAAGAGGGTTCGTGCGGGTCATTTCTTGGAAAGAGCGCGAAAGATTCGGCGTACGCTCTAATTGTGCTGTCGAAATCTCACTTCCCGCCCCGATGCGTGATGCAGCCTTTTCACGGTTAGCGGTTACTTGCACTCCCTGCAAAGTTACGTCTTGTGCGGTCATCGAAATATCCACACGGCGATTTTCACCCAAGCCGAGCGTAATATCTTTCAATTCTTCTTTTTTATAGCCGAGCAACGTGACGGTAATCGTGTAAGGACCGCCCACACGCAAGCCGCGCAGGTTATAGTTCCCATCTGAACGCACAACGGCATTGTATTGCGTACCCGACGGCACGTGAACAACAGAAACACGCGCTCCGGAGAGGCTACGCAATTTCACCTGCTCCATCGTAATTTTTCCCGCAAGTGCTTCATCAAGCTGTCTCAAGTAATCCGTGCCGTCGGAGACGACACCGGAAAGTGCGGAGGTGGTCACACCTTGCGCACGTACTATTGGCGCGGCATTGCTCAAAAGCAGGATACAAACGCCAAAACAAAGAATCAATCTTTTCATAGTAGGATATGTGAATAGTGAAAAAAGGGGGTACGTTGCCTCAACCTGTTATTTTGCACATTCAAGCGAAATCAACTCTGAAAACACGGTGCAGTCCTGAAACGTGAGATATTCCCGAAATTGGTTTTTGACCACACTTCGGCAATTTAATTATTTACGAGCACAAATCTACTGACAACTGCTTGTAATTTTTCCGTCAAGTCCGCAAGCTCATCTGCCGCTTCTGCTATGCTATGCGCCTTAGCATTTGATTGCTCGGTAAGCGTGTTCACCGAGCCGATACGCTCGGCTATCATGGAGCTTGTTTTTGCTTCCTCGCGTGTGGTATCGGATAGTTGAGTCATAAAACTAGCAACTGTGCGCGTTTTGGCGATAATGTCCGAGAGTGCTTCTGTGGTCTCGCCTACGAAATGACCACCTTCCGCTACAAGCGCTGTTGCGGTCTCCATAGAACGTACCGACAGAAGGGTGTTCTTTTGTATCTGTGCAATCATTGTCGAAATTTCTTTGGTTGCTTTTTGTGTTCGCTCGGCGAGCTTGCGTACTTCATCGGCAACAACCGCAAAACCACGTCCTTGCTCGCCTGCACGAGCGGCTTCAATAGCGGCGTTCAATGCCAGAAGATTCGTCTGGTCGGCAATTTCTTCGATGACCGACACAATTTCGCCAATCTCCTCGCTTGATGTACCCAAATGCTGAATCGTAGTGGAAGAATCCATGACTACTTTGGCGACTTTCTCAACGTTACTGACCATTTGCCGCATACTTTCCCCGCCACGCGCCGCCACAGCACTGGCTTCATGGGCTTCTTGCGCCACAAACGCCGCCTGCTTTGTGTTTTCGCCAATCGTCGCGCTAATTTCTTCCACGGCAGCCGCAATTTCGGCGGTACGCTCTTTTTGTGTTTCCATCCCGACCGCAATATCACCTGTACTGCGTGCAATATGCGACGAAGCAAGTGTAATTGCTTGTGTGGCGCTCACTACCTCCCAGACAAGCAATCCAATATCCTCAACCACACTATTGAAACCACGAAAGAGGTTATTGATAGCTGCATCACTGTCTTGAGGCAGTTTCACCGTCAGGTCGCCCATCGCAAAGTTCTGCATCGCAAGCAGCATCCTTTGTATGCTTTGCGCCAAGTGGACACCGTTCTCTTCGACTATTTCCCGCGTCAGTTGTGCTTCCTCTGCAGAGCGCTCCGCCTCTGCGCTCTTTTCGCGTACTTCTTCGAGCGACGTGTGCAAACTGTGAACCATCATATTGAATGATTCTGCCAATGCTTGAATTTCGTCGTTGGTACGCACTTCCACCTGCACTCCGTTTTTGCCCGACGCAATGTCGTTGGCGGCACGAGTCAGCACTTCCATTGGCTCGGTGATGCGCCGCGCCAAATAAAGCGCGATTCCCAATGCCAAAACAAAAAGCGCCACCCCAGCAATGCGCGTGAAGGTCTGGAAACGCTCTGCTTTCGAGTCGCGGTCATGCACAATAGCATCCATCTGTGGTGTAAGATTTATGCTCATACTGTCCAACCGCGCTCGCGCAGCATTGATGCTGTTACTCACGCTTACGTACTCCCGAAAGCCGCTTTGATACGTGAGCATAAGTGAGCGGAGCTGCTCTTTCTCGCTGCTTCCAAGTGAGGTTTTATCAAGTTTTTCAAGAAAGGACGTAACAGTCTCATTGACGCTTTGGATATACTTCGTAGAACCACGATTAATAAAGTCCTTTTCATGCCGCCGCGCAAGGTACATTTCCGCCAAAAGTCCGATTTGACCGGACTTCTTTGTGGCTTCTTCCACCGCATGAACCTGCTTCCGAAATTCTCCTTCTATCCCCAAATCCTGCGTCAGTCCACGCTTTTTCACATCGGCAATAAGCGCACGAGCATCAGTGCGGTATTCAGCAATACGCCCCACGACACGTGCTATTGCAGGGTCATCGTGCACACTAAGCGTGCGCACAAGCGCTTCCACATTATTTTCGAGAATACGAATAAGTGCAGTATCGCGCTTCGCAAGAAAATCCCTCTCGGCGGAACGTGCTTCTAAGAAAAAAATCTTTGCCAAGCGCATTGTACCTTGCTCATTCAGTGCTTCACGTTGGGTGGAATTAAGGAGCATAATCACCCCGCTACACGCAAGAATGATACACGCCAGACCGACAATTTTTTGGTACAGCGATAGTCGCAGTTGTTTCATCAATTCTCCATTTCCTGAGTGTTTGGGTGGGATACGCCGCCGGGAAGTCCTCCTATTCATTTCCCTTAGATTCCACCGAATGTTTTGCAAGCAAGTTGTATCACAATCTGTATCATCAGTATTTACAACCAATGCGTGATAATACGGCGTGTAGAACAGTTGCCGCAATATAAAAGCACAGACTTTGGAAGCAGCAAAAAAACATAATATTACCAAATCGTAACATTGATGCCGATTAAAAGCTAGTTTCAAGTACAGATTTTTGACACGGATGAGATAGGATTTCGGGGATTACACGGATTTTCTGAAAAATTAAGACCATTTTGCATGCGTATAAGTCTCTTCACTATCCGTGTAATCTGTGCAATCCTCTTCAATCCGTGTCAAAATTGCTCATCTTTGTAATTCGTACCATTGTACACCGCATCGGCAAAAATTGATTTGATATTCCAAAAAAATTGTCCATCTTTCGAGGACAATCCCCAATTTCTTTTTGCATACAATTCCACAATTACCATGAAACACTCTCCATTCCTTGCTCCCACCGATGGGAAACCGATAAAACTCAGCAAGTACGACCCCGCTTTTACAGGCAAGTACAAAAACGCTGAAGAAACCAACGAAAAACTCCAAAAAGGTATCGCAAAAGTGGCGAAATTACAGGATATTCTCTACGCCCAGAACACCTATGGGCTGCTTATCATCATTCAAGCCATGGATGCTGCGGGCAAGGACAGCGCTGTGAAGCACGTTTTTTCGGGGGTGAATCCACAAGGCTGCACCGTTGTCAATTTCAAAGCTCCTTCGGCACTTGAACTTGACCGCGATTATCTCTGGCGGGCACACAAAGATATGCCGGAGCGAGGCGGTATCGGCATTTTCAACCGCTCGTATTACGAAGAAGTATTGATTGCACGAGTGCATCCCAAAATTTTAGAAAGCCAGCAACTCCCCGAAGAAGCCCGTCACAAGCACATCTGGCAAGACCGCTTTGAACAAATCAATGCCTTTGAAAAACATCTTGTGCAAAATGGTATTCTCGTTCTTAAATTTTTCCTCAATGTCTCCAAAGGTGAGCAAAAGCGCCGCTTTCTGGAACGCATAGACAACCCCGATAAAAACTGGAAATTTGCCCTTTCTGACGTGAAGAGCGTGGGTACTGGAACGACTACCAACGCGCCTACGAAGATGTATTCACGAACACCAGCACAAAATTCGCCCCGTGGTATATCGTTCCGGCGGACAACAAATGGTTTACCCGCATTGTTCTGAACGACGTAATTACGGACACGCTGGAGAAGTTGGATTTGCGCTATCCTGAAGTCAGCAAAGAGCAGCGCGAAGCGCTTCAAAAGGCGAAAAATACCTTGCTCAAGGAAAAAAACTAATAGGAGTTACGTCGGTCATTGCACGGAATTTTATTGCTGTACCGAGCACGGTATCTCGACTGTGAAGGTGCTTCCTTTGCCGGGTTCGGAAGCAATGGCAATAGAGCCGCCCAAAGCATCCAGAATACGCTTCGTAATTGCCAAGCCCAACCCCAAACCGCCAAAAGCACGTGTTTTGCTGCCGTCCTGCTGGTGAAAAGGAATAAAAAGTCTGTCAAGAAATTCCGGTGCAATGCCAATGCCGGTATCACTGACCTTGCACACCAGCCGAGTATTCTCGCCGCCCATAAACCTGACAGCAAGCCGTATTTCGCCATGCTCGGTAAATTTCACCGCGTTATCGCAGAGGTAAATCAAGACTTGCTGCGTATGGGTGCCGTCAATCACAATGTTTTCAGGAACGCTATCGTCAATATCCATCACACACTCTAAGCCCTTGAGGTGCGCTTTGGGCTTGACCGCATTACAAACGTGTTCAAGGATATAGCGCGTCCCGACAAGGCTGCGCTGGTAATTGGCTTCTCCGGCTTCAATTTGTGAGAGCGTCAGAATGTTCGAGAAAATGCTCAAAAGATTTGTACCGGCTTGCGTGATATGGTCAACAAGCGGTCGGTTATCGCTCTCCTCATCCAATCGCTCCGATAAAATTTCCGAAAAGCCTAGAATTGCCGTGAGCGGAGTACGAATCTCGTGGCTGATATTACGCAAGAACTCCGACTTGAGCATATTTGCGATTTCTAAGTCTTGTAATGCTTTTTGGAGCGTGGTATTTTGTTCTTCGAGGCTATTGGTCGCTTCATGCACACGCTGCTGCACCGAATCCCGCTCTTCCTGTAATGCACCGCGCTCTTTTTGCAGTGCCTTATACGACTCCTTGCGAACACGGTCGAAGTAATAGAACGATGCCACGATGCTCATGATGATAGTCATATTGACAAAACCATTTATCAAGGGCGCAACGTTAGCAGGATACTGCGTTGGCATCTGAATACCGTACAGCGCAAGCGTCGTCAGCCCGCCAATACCGACAAGAATAATCCCAAGCATAGACCACATCGCAGAATACCCCAAAAGAATCAATGCCAGAAGCGCAGGACTGAAAAGCGTTGCGGCTACAACACTCGAAATTCCGCCCATCACTACTGTTACACCAAGCAGCATAGCATATTGCCATAACACCACTAGATAAAATATCAATCGGTGCGACGTTGTAAAACGCAGCAGCACAAGCAGCAGCACATTCACCAGAGTAATTGTTAGTGTCATGGTGAGAAACAATCCACCCCCAAGCAAGAAAGCATATAGTAACACCGCAGGAATTGTCAAGCCAATCGTCAGAACGAGGGAAACAGAGCACAAAAGCGCCTTCCAATACTCATCAGAATTGGGTTTGTCGGTAATGTGTGTTGGCAGAAAATATCGTGCAATATTTGTGTTCATCTCTGATAACAAGATAGCGATGGCAAAAAGCAGGTCAAAGTCGCGGCAAAAATAATAGCGCATAAAATAATGATTTCCGCCATCAAAACAAGGTGAAAACAGCGCTATAACCACGCAAAGACGAAAACATTTCACGAAGCCTTGAAAATGGCAATAAAAAATCCTATTTTGTCATTGGTTGTTTGATGACAAAATTACCGCACCCCGCACAATACTATGACCATTCCTTTCGTAGAGCGCATATTCCTACGGGTTATCGCTGCTGCTGTCGTTGCTCTTACCACCACTCTACACATTTCCGCACAAGAAACTCCTCACTCGCACAACGAATGGCGTTTGGGCGCTCTGGGCGGACTTTCGCGGCTCTACCACACCTCAGCATTGCCAATTATTCCGACTGACCCACGCTGCTGTTCTTACGAGCGCGGCGAGTCGTGGAGCTGGTGGGGCGGCTTCTCCGGCGATTACGTTTTCATGCCCCAAGCAAATGAACCGCTTATCGAAGTGGGTGCGCGGGCGCTTTTTGCCCGACGACCGCTTGCACTCTCGCAAGTGGTCAGCAGAAACAATTCGTCAGTCAATTTCGAGGTCTTCGACGGCGTTGGCGGCTATACCTCAAGCGGGCTTGAGCGCCGCTTTGATTATAGCACTGTGGTAGATTACCTTGCGGCAGATATTGGCGCACGACTGCAGCCGCTTCAGAATTTCCCCTTTTATGTGCGCCTTAGTGCTGATGCCTCCTTTGCGCTCTCGTCGCAAGTGGCGGTGCGAGAAACCGAAGAGATTCTCGGACTCCCAAACATGAAATTTCCCTCCGGCACCAATCCCCGTACTAATCCTCACGAAGCAGCACGTCTATCGCGCCCGACTTTTGGCGCGACAGGTGCAATCGGCGTAGAAGTGCCCTTGCAACAGCGCTTGCTTCTAGGCGTGGAAGCGGCATATCGTTACGGGTTGACCACGGTGCGCACGGATATTGACTGGCGCACGAATGGTTTACAGGGTGCAGTAACGCTACGCTGGCGATTCATTCCTGAAGAAACCAAGCACGACAGCACAGAACCACCACAACCCGAAAAAACTCCGCCGGTCATTGCCGCAAAAAGGCTTCAGATTGAGTCTATCATTGGGAAGCCTCTGGAGATTCAGGAAACGATTGTTACGCAAACGTTTCCCCTCTTGCCCTACATCTTTTTTGACAGTGCAAGCGTAGTCGTGAAGAATCGCTATAACCCTCGCATCGGCACGGCAGCCAGCTTCGATGAACAAAACCTTCCCAAAGAAACTCTTGCCATTTATTACCACCTGCTGCACATCATCGGCAAGCGCATGAGGGCAAATCCGAAGCTCACCCTAACGATTATCGGCACCACCGACGGCAAAGAATGGGCAAACGCCGACCAACGCCAGATTCTGGCACAGCAACGCGCTCGCTCAGTGGCTGGGTTTCTCATGGGCTATTGGGGAATCGCACAAAGCCGCCTCAAAATGAGTACACGCGATACGCCCAAGCTCGCCTCCAGTGACCGCTATGCCGAAGGAAACGAGGAAAACAGGCGTGTGGAGCTAACCTCGAACGACCCCGAACTGCTTGCTCCCGTCGTGC
The DNA here is from genome assembly GCA_937899715.1 of uncultured bacterium. GTDB lineage: Bacteria > Bacteroidota > Ignavibacteria > Kapaibacteriales > UBA4661 > PH2015. The sequence continues at coordinate 10,865 of CALCNX010000093.1, forward strand.
AATATCGCTTTTTGGAATATACGCCCGTGCGGACGGAACATTACATGAACGTCAAAATTCAAAATCCCGATGTGGCGGAAAGCTACAAAGGCAACCTTAATGCGCTCGACGAACCATTTGCTGTTACCTCCGGTACAGATGCGCCGCCAGCACGCCTGCCGTTTGCCCTCAGAAGAAAATTCACCGCGAAACTTTCGCAAACGGTCGGGTCGCTGGATTCCGCCGATTGCACGTTGGAAGTGAAGCAACGCAATGGACAAACGCTCTTGGCTCGCACCCGCATTGATGTGGAGACCATCAAAAATCAATACGAGGTCAGCCGCCTGAACCTTATCGTATTTGACTTCGACCGCGACGATATGCTCGAATCAAATCGGCAAATGATGCGTGGCTTCGTCACGGATGCCATCAAGCCCAACTCGCTCGTGTCCGTGACAGGCTCGACCGACCGCTTAGGCGAAGCAAAATACAACAAAGAACTTTCGGAAGCCCGCGCCAAAGGAGTGCAAGATTTTATGCGCCGCGTAAATCCGAACATTCGCTTCCAAGAAGTGCGTGGCACAGGCGCGTCCACACTTCCTTTCGACAACGATCTTCCCGAAGGGCGCTATTACTGCCGCACGGTGAGTATCAATGTCCAAACGCCGCGCGGAGGCTAGGGAAAAGAGGATAGTTTTGAGTGATGGATTTTGAGTGATGAGTGTTACGTGTAATTTTCTGAAAGCGTTACTGAGCATTCACTTACGACCATCATCTTTTTTCGTCTTGTTTTCCTCAGCTACTTTGTTCCACAAACCTTGCAATCATCGTGACTTTACTTCATGCAAATATAACCCACGTTCTATGCACTTTTGCCGTTCTCAGTTTTCTGAGTAACGTACTCTTGCCCCATCGCCTAAACGCTCAATCACGCTGCGACACGCTTCAAACCTGCCTTGGCAATGTCCTCACGCTCTCACAAAGCACACAGCCTCAGTACGTGGATGTGCTGAAAACCGCCTCGCAAAACACACTCACGACGGCTCTCACCTTTGAAGCATGGATAAATCCTCAGCGCACACCGAATCTTCGACAATTTATCGCTGGACTCTGGGGACCAAGCGCTGACGCAAACGACGTGTGGGTGGTCTATATTTCGCCGCAGGACGAACTTGTTTTTGAAATCAACGGTGCAACGACATCACTGGGAGCAGCGGACAACACGATTGCTCGCACACTCTTCACACAGAACTATGGCAAATGGACGCACATTGCCGCAGTATTCGACGGCGCGACACAAACAGTAACGCTTTATCTGAACGGGATGCAAGCCGCACAGAACCGCAATGCGACCTCTCCTGCAAGCCGCCTTCGCACTATGCAAACGCCTTCATACCTCACGCAAATCGGGAGTACCAACGCGCTTGGCAATATCGGCGAACAAAACGCTACGTTTCGCGGGCAAATGGACGAAATACGGCTGTGGTCGCGGGCGCTCACGCAAAGTGATGTTCTCTGCGGTCAGTACAGCGCCCTCAGGGGCAATGAACAAAATCTCGTGCTGTATTATCGCTGCAATGAAGCCACAAACCGCACCGCACTCTGCGATGCCACACCGAATAACAATATTGGCGAAATGCGCTCCGGTGCTCGCACGCAAGCACCATCGGTCAACCGCACTATTCCGCCCTTTTTAGAACCTGTGCAGCCTCAAGCGGTGAATGATATGTTTCAATGCGCTCAGACTCGCTCCTACACCGTGCGCATTCAGCGTACCTCGGTGGGCTGCTCCGAACAGATGGTGCTTTCCTTTGCGGGCGCAGCAGCAGGCGAGTTCAGCGTAAGCCCTTCACGTTTCACACTCGCGGCAGGCGCTTCCACAGAAGCAACGGTGCAGCTTTCCACGCAACTCACCGGCAACCTTCGCGCCACGCTCCGCATTGCCCGCGAGAATCTCTGCGGCGATACCACCGAAATACCGTTCAATCTTACCCGCACGACCGTTTTGCAGCCTTCGGTGGCAAGTGTTACCTTTGCCACGCTCTATGCGGGCTGCCGCGAAGTACCTTTTCTTGAGCAAACAATCACGCTGCGAAACACAGGCACACAGCCGATTGCATTGCAAGGCTTTCGGCAGCAACGCCCGCAGATGTTTGGTATTCTGGGCAATCTCACGCAAACTCTTGCAGCTGGTGCTTCTACGCCAATAACAGTGCGCTTCGCAGCCACCGACACGGCAAACACCTATTTCGACACACTCCGCATTCGCACAGGCGACGTATGCCAGCCGGAACTGGCATTGCCACTGGCGGGACGAATCGAAGAGGCAATCATTATTCGTCGCGGTTATGGGCTTGCACGTTTGGATAGTGTTACATTCGGACGCGAGTGCCCGCAGAGCGACATTTCTGACCCCTTCGCCTTTACATGGGAAAGTGCTATTTCAGGCACAAATGTTCGCATTGATACCGTCATTGTTCCGCCGTTTATCCGTGCTCGTTCCTTGCGGTATCCGGTGCTTATCAGTGCGGGTACATTGCCCGACCCCAATTTTCTGCGTTTTGCACCGCTCACGCCGGGCTTCGTGCGGGATTCCGTCATCATTCGCGCCAGCGTTCCAAGCGGCTTGCCAAGCGGCGTACCGGGCGGTTCGACGTGCAGTTTTGAGAAAAAAATCTATGTCTCCGGGCGCGGCAATGCCTTTCAAGTCAGCATCACGCCAAGCACAGTGAATTTTGGAAATGTGGTCGTCGGGCAGCAAGGAACAAGCACGCCCACCATCACGAACCCCAGCACCGAAGACACGCTCAGAGTAAGCGTCTATCTTCGGCGCGGCGATAATTTCTTCCTGACGGGCGCACGTTCTTTCACGCTGCCTCCGCGCGCGACCGTACCCGTTCCAGTAGCTTTCCGCCCAAGTGCTGACTCGCTTTTTACCGATGACCTGTGCGTTTCTGAGCAGCGCTGCTTTTTCACCACCTGCGCAAGCCTTCAAGGGCGCGGTGTGCAGAATATTTTTCGCTTTGATTCGGTCGCCACTCGCTTAGATGGCGTGCTAGGCTGCGCAGTAGCTCAAAAGACACTTACAATCTTTAATACTTCCGGCACAGACCAACTGCTCACCAACATTCAGTTCAACAATCCAAGCGGGCGCTTCCAGCTTATATCAGGCTTGGATGGCGCAAACGTTGTTTCGACAAGTATTCCAAGCGGTACATCGCTTCCCGTGCTTATCCGCTACACTCCCAGCGACCTCACGCAAGACCGCTCCGACGCTGCTTCTATCACCTTTCGCGCTGCGGGGCAGGATTGGACGCTGAGTATTCGTGGTACATCTGTTGCGCCGAAGCTCTTCATTACGCCGCTCACGGTCTTTGGCACGATAGAAATTGGCGACACAAAGCGTGATACCATCACGATTGAGAACCTATCCCTTGTGCCTGTGCGCCTTGACAATCTCTCGCTGCCACCCGGCTACGTGCTGTATTGGAGCGAGCAAACGCTCCCAACCATGATTCCGCCACGAGGAATGGTGAGCTTTGGGGTAAGTTTTTCACCAACAGATGTTATTCGTTACGACGGAACTGTTACCGCCACTTCGACCTCGCCCTGCCCTACCACTGTTACGGGGCGCTTTCAAGGGCGCGGCATCAGAGCCGATCTCGAAGTGGGCGCAAACCCTGTCAATATCAGCTTTACACGACCTTGTGCATGTAGAACGAGTATGACAACGCTTTTTAATGCCTCCTTTGCCAACACCTACACCGTCCAAAGCGCGGCGATTGGTACGAATATCAACGAACCTGCCGCCAGCAGACCGGAGTTTTTTACGTGGTCGTCGCGGTTTTCGCCAAATGGCACGACCCCGTACCAGATTCCACCACAAGCGACCGACACCATCACGATTCGTTTTTGTCCGCGCTCTCTTTCGACAGCATTGGACGTTCTGAATGCCGCCACCATGACTATCACGGCGCAAAGTCCCGCACAGCAGCAAACATTTTCCATTGACCTCACAGGACGAAGAACACTTGTATTCACGCCAACTCCGGCGCAAGTTCTGATTTCGCCCGATCCGCTGGTCGGCACCCCTGCTGCTCCCGTGACCATCAATCTTTCCATCCCAACGGGAACATCGCAAAATCCTTCGCCGCAGCCTGTGGTGATAGATTCTATCGGCTTCCAAAGCGCAGACGGCTTTGCGACAACTCCGCAGGCATTTCGCGTCACTTCGCCAACGGGAAGTTTTACCATTCAGCCGAATCAAGCACCAGTGCCAGTGCGCGTGGTCTTCACTCCCTTAGAAAAACGTTCATATGTGGCACGAATGGTCTTGTATCAGTCGCAGCCCTGCCGTGATATTGACACGACGGTTCTTCTTTCGGGCGCAAGTTTTCAGGGTTCGCCGCTCGAAATGCCGCTTTGGTTCAACAATGGTGTTGCCCGCATAGATACATTCCGCGTTACCACGTGCGGCACGATGAGCGTACCAATTTTTTCTCCGCGCAAGTCATCGGACTCGCTAAATGTTCGCTTGCGCCTTGCTTTCGATACCACGCGCCTTCGTGCGGTCAGCGTTGTATCTGATATTGCGGCACAGAACCAAGTTGAGATGCGCTCCACAACAGGCGGCGTGGAATTACGCTTAAATGGTATTCGTTTGGATTCCGTTCGGGCGCTTTTTCGCGTGGAAATGGCATCACTCTCGCAGCGAAGAGCCACACTGACGATGACCATTGACAGCATTGGCGTAAATATTTTGCGCGGTGGTGCATTTTCGCTCTCGCCCGTGGGGTCATTTAGCAGAATGATTATTCAAGAAACAAGGATTGATGCGCCTCTCACTCCTAAGCCAACCGTTCAATTTGACAGCGTACAGCTTTTGGGCTGTGCCTCGCGGACGCTTGTGGTACGCAATACGGGCGATGTGGCGGTGAGAGCGTGGTCGCTTGTGAATCTGCCGCCGGACGTACGCATCGTAGCTGCCGTGCCGCCTCTGACGGACTCCGTGCGCGTGGGGCAAGCGCTCACGCTTACCTTGCAATACTGCCCTCGCTCTGAAAACCGCATAGATACTGTTCTTGGCATACACTCGGACGCGCCATGCACAAGCGTTACCTACGCAACTGTTGCCGGACGTGGCTTCCGACCTGAATTTCCGCTTGTGTTCTCCTTCACAAGCGCCACGCTGCGTGGAACGATTGGCGATACAATTACGCTACCACTCGTTATTAACCGTGATTTAGCGACAGCTATAAGCGGAGCCACGTATTGGCTCAGAAAATTCCGTTTCAACGTGAACGTGGCATATAGCCCGTACTCGTTGAAATTCTTGAATGCTTCGACACCGCTTGCGGGCGCTGTTCTCGCAGCACAAAATACATTTCCGAAAAACACGGCGCTCCGAGGCTCCTTGTCGCTTGATTTCACTAATGTTGACTCGCTGCGAGCGGGAACGATTGCGTTCTTACGGTTTGTGGTGGCAGTGCCGGACACGCTCATTACGCCGATGATTGTGAGCAGTGATTCCGCCTCGTTCCGTTCTGACAGCCTGATATTTGTGAGGATTCGTCCTGTCTCGACGTTTGCTACATGGACGACCGACGGCATTTGCAACATTACGTTTCTCCGATTTCCACAATCAGGCGGCGGTAATGTACTGACGGAATTATTCCAAAGCTATCCGAACCCAACGGCAGACAATGCCACGATTGAATTCAACATCGCCGAAACACTTCCTGTGCGGCTTACGCTCTACGACCAACTGGGAAATGTGGTTCAAACCCTCCTCGACGGACAGGTTCTGCCGAGCGGACACTATTCTGTCGAAGCCAATACGCGCACCTTGTCACAAGGCGTGTACCGATACGTGCTGGAAAGCGGCGGCTTCAGGGCAGCAAAGGCAATGGCGGATTTGAGGTACGGCATGGACGGAGCCCGGTAGGGAAGCCCGAACTGTACCCAGCCCTGGCAAGGGCAACAACCCCGCGTTCAAGGGGACTGGGCTGCACCGGACTTCTCCTCCATTTGGAGGATGCGCGGTGTGCTTGTCCGCGGCAAACTGCCGTCCATGCCAGACCCAGAAACACCCGACCAGCCCGATGTCCCGCCGCCGGATCAACCCGAAGGGGACACCGCGGCGCAGCAGGCAACCGCGGCAGCCGCCGCGATGATGGCCGCCGAGCAGGCGGTGGCCAGCTCGGTCGAGCAAATGGCCCAACAGTTCAAGCGCAACCCATCCTGAAACCAACCCGAGAAAGCGAACGCCCATGGCATTTCCTACCGCCGTCAACAGCCAAATCACCGACGCCGTCACGCAGGCCAATGTCAAGGTCCTCGGAG
>CALCNX010000094.1 GCA_937899715.1 uncultured bacterium
CAAATGGTTGGATTGATTATTCTCATAATCACGCTTTGGTAAAACTTATCAGCCTTGCATTGAATGCTACGGAAAAAGGTCACGCAGAAGCAAACGAAATTTTACAAAAAGATATTGACAATTTGAAGGTAAAGAAATGAGCGCGACAATAGATTTATTTGGTACACCAAGAATTAAAGCCCCAAAAACAGAAGGAATAAAGTATGCCGGCTCAAAACTAAAAATTCTACCCTATATTTTTGATATGCTCTCAGGCATAGAGGTCAATAGTGTTCTGGACGGTTTTAGCGGCTCAACGCGGGTAACACAAGCATTTGCAAAGGCAGGTTTTCAGACGACTTCGAGTGATATTGCCGTTTGGTCGGAAACGTTGGCAAAGGCATACATTACAAATACAAAAGAACCCAAGCATTACCTTCCAATTATTGAACACTTAAATTCTTTAACGGGCTATGAAGGCTGGTTTTCAGAGCATTACGGAGGCACAGATGGCAATAAGGGAAAACGTCCTTTTCAATTAAAGAATACCATGAAACTTGATGCTATTCGTGAAGAAATTGATAGAATGCCGTTAGATGAGATAGAAAAGGCGGTTGCACTGACAAGTTTGATTCTTGCCCTTGATAAAGTTGATAGCACATTGGGACATTATGCAGCCTATCTCGCCGATTGGTCTCCTCGGTCATACAATAATTTACAGCTACAACTACCACTATTATTTATCAACAACCAAGAAAACAGAGTATTCAGGGGTGATATATTTCATATTGTACCTACTCGTGAATATGATTTAGCGTATTTTGACCCTCCATATGGCTCCAATAACGAGAAGATGCCTCCAAGTAGAGTGCGATATAATTCTTATTATCATATTTGGACAAGCGTCATACTCAATGACAAGCCCAAAGTATTTGGCAAAGTCAATAGAAGAGAAGATTCCAGAGATGAAGTTGCAGCATCTGTTTTTGAGGAGTTTAGGAAAGATGAACATGGGCATTTTATCGCTATGCAATCTATACGAGCGTTGCTTCAACAAACGAAATCCCACTATGTCCTCCTTTCATACAGTTCGGGCGGGCGGGCAACAAAAGAAGAACTTTATGACATCATTAGCTCCAATGGTAAATTAGTCAGAGCATTAGAAATTGATTACAAAAAGAATGTCATGGGGCAAATGCGATGGACAAATGAGTGGATAAATAGCGATGGTAAGTACTTGGAATATCTCTTTTTAATGGAGAAGTATTAAGTAAAAAATACACACAAAAGCCCTGTACGCCAGACCACATCTCGCATACAGGGCTTTCCCATTTCAAGGGCAGTTTGCGAAAAAACGCCCTTGAAGCACGGTGGAATCTGGCTTTGAGGGCAGTCGAAGTGGTTCGCACCCAAACGTGCAGTTTGAGAGGTCGAGGAAATGTCGTAGATTAGTAGCAATTCTCCCTCTAAACCACACACGACTGCATTGCTCACATCCCCAAAAGGTACTTACCCATGAGAACACTGAATATTTCTATTTCGGACGTGGAATGGCAGAAGTTTGGCATTACAGCCGACAACCTCACCTTTACGGAATTTCTCGAACTTATCAGCCGAGAACTCATGCGGCAAAACCTGAATCAAGCCGTAGAATTAGCCGAAAAATACGGTCTTTCGTCAATGACAATGGAAGATATTGACGAAGAAGTGAAAGCTGTGCGTAATGCAAAAAATCGTCATTGATACTAATGTCATTGTTTCTTCGCTTATCCAACGCAGCTACCCGTACAGAATCCTCTACGAATTATTCGTGGATGATGAAATTTCCGTGTGTGTATCGGAAAAACTTATGTCCGAATATTACGAGGTGCTTTCAAGACCAAAATTTGCGCGGTTTCCCGATTTCTTTGCTAGAGCCGAGCGTTTGCTCACGGACATAGACACAAAAGCAAGTAAATTTCAGCCAAGCACAAGTATAGACCTGATTGCCGACAAAGATGACAATATGCTTTTGGAACTTGCTGAAGAATGTCAGGCAGACTTTATCATTACAGGAAATTTCAACGATTTTACCTTTCGTCAGTTCAAACAAACAGCAATCGTTAGCCCAAAAGAATACTAGGAAGACTGCGCACCGAAATAATATGTACATCCCCACAAAAAAGCCCTGCACACAAGACCACATCTTGCATACAGGGCTTTCCCATTTTAAGGGCAGTTTGCGGAAAAACGTCTTTGAAGCAAGGTGGAATATGGCTTTGAGGGCGGTAAAAGTTTCCGCACTGCATCACAGTTCCGTCGAAGCAAGCATTCATGAGCAATACACGGGCTACGTGTTGTTGCATGAGGAGATTTTTTGTACTTTAGCAGTGCTTCTCTGATTCCCATTGATTTTTTTACTCAATATCATTGAACAGTATGAATATTGCCCTTCAATACCTCAGCGACAGTAATGGTAAAACTCACGCTGTACAGCTCACCATGCGCGATTGGGAAAAAGTCATGCGCAAACTAAAGGAATACGAACAGGCTCTACATCTTCAATCCGACCTTAATGACGCTTTTGACGATGTACGTGCCATGCAGCACAACAAAAAACGGAAGCAATCACTCAGCGAGTTTTTGCATGAGCTTTAACGTTATTCCCACCGACCACTTCAAGAAAGCAGCAAAGCGGCTTGTCAAAAAATTTCCATCGTTGAAAGAAGAGTTGGCTGAATTGAATGAAACATTACAAAAAACTCCGGAAACAGGTACTCCGCTTGGCAACAACACCTATAAAATCAGACTTGCCGTTCAGAGTAAAGGTAAAGGAAAAAGCGGCGGAACGCGAGTAATCACCTACGTTGTAACAGATGATAACGAGGTGTATTTACTGACCATATTCGACAAATCAGAATTTGACAGTATTAGCAAAAAGACGCTCAAGACCATTATTGACACCATCAAAACAGATAAACCGTAGCGAATGCGTACTCTTGCCAAATGCACTTTTTTACAAAAAAGCCCTGTACGCAAGACCACATCTTGCGTACAGGGCTTTCCCATTTCAAGGGCAGTATGCGGAAAAATGCCCTCGAAGCACGATGAAATCTGGCTTTGAGGGCAGTCAAAGTGTTCGCACTCAAACGTGCAGTTTGAGAGGTCGAGGAAATGTTGTAGATTGTTGAAAATAATTGTTCAAGAGGCTGGCAGCAACCACCCAACATTGAACACCAGCACCAACTTCTATTGCTGATGTATGGAAAGAGTATATTGTGGAAAGAATTTATCTTGATACTTCTGTTTTTGGCGGATACTTTGAGCCGGAATTTGAGCTATGGACAAAAGTGCTTTTTACCAGAATTTCTACCAATGAAGTGAAAGCACTCGTTTCAAGACTGACCGATATTGAACTGGCACAGGCACCGAAGCAAGTACGTGATTTGGCGGAATCATTACCACAAGATAGCATCGAATGGTTAGACATTACGTCGGAAGCTATTCTACTGGCAGACAAATACATCGCAGAAAAAGTAGTTGGGCAAACAAGTCATTCCGACTGTATTCACATCGCCATTGCAACATTGAACTATGCAGATGTTTTGGTCAGCTGGAATTTCAAACACATTGTCAATCACTTGCGAGTACGAGGCTACAATGCCGTAAACTTCAAGTACGGACACAAAATTCTTGATATTCGTTCACCAAGAGAAATTGTAGGATATGAAGACTAAAGAAGTAAAAAAAGGCAAATCAATTCTGACCGACCTTCGTTCTATCAGGGACAACATCAGCGTCGAATTGAAAGGGATGACACCCGAACAAATCCTTGAACACTTAAAGAAGAAAAAAACACTGCATCCAAAGTCAGTGTGGCAATAACCTGGCTTGCGGTTATTCGCACGACTTCGTAGCAGCATGGACGAACGTGATGAATATTGACCGCTATGATGTGGTGTAACTGGTTGGTGAAATTTTGACAATAAAAAGCCCTGCATGCAAGGTGGTTACTTGCGTGCAGGGGTTTTAATTTTTTGAAACAAGTACGACAAACTTTCGTATGGTTGAGAGTTGGCGGTCAGGCAAGAAAAGCACAGCACTTATAAAATAAAACCTAACAAAAATAAATTTATGATAAATATTTTCAAATCCGACTTTAAGAATTTTGAAGGAGTAAGACCTATAAACATTTATGTGCTTCGAGTATTTTTTGCACTTATGTGTTTTATGATGGGCTTTACAGCTTGGTCATCTATTCTGACACACAAGGGAGATTGGCAACCAATGACTGGTGTAACATTTTGTGTTTGGGCGGCTTATGCGACTATTTCATTTTTTGGTATTTATAATACCCTTAAAATGTTGCCCATTTTACTTTTTATGATTTTTTACAAATCACTTTGGCTACTCGTTGTGGCATACCCATTGTGGAAAACGGACAAGCTGGTAGGCTCGCCATCGGAAGAATTAGCTACTATTTTTATTTGGGTTATTGTTCCTGCCTTGTTTTTTCCTTGGAAATATTTTTACAACAACTATATCAAACTAACAATAAAATGATTTCAGATAAAAATTTAGCCCGAATTGCAGGGTTTTGCTACTTAGTAGTGATTACTACAGGTTTGTTTTCGGAGGTTTTTGTAAGGCAAGCATTAAAAGTCTCAAACAATGCCTTGGCAACTGCCCACAACATTCAAACTAATGAAATGCTTTTTCGTTGGGGTTTTGTGGCAGACCTTATCAATTTTGTAGTCGGAATACCTACTATATTGATAGTTTATCATTTTTTCAAAAAATCAAATAGGATCATACTGCAAATTGCTTTAGCATTGGTTATCATTCAAACGGCAATTATTGCAGTCAATCTATTGAATCAAATTACACCATTGTTACTATTAAGCAATGACACTTATTTAAACACTTTTCAACTAAACCAACTAGCAACTCTTTCTCTTTTGTCCTTAAATATTCAGGCACAAGGTTATGGAATTGGCTTAGTATTCTTTGGATTTTATTGCATTCTAATTGGATACGTAATTTTCAAAACGAATGCAATGCCTAAAATTATTGGAGTTTTGTACGCAATAGCGGGATTATGTTATTTGATAAACAGCTTTACAATGTTTCTCTCAAAAGGATTTATAAACCCCTTCTTCATTTACCTTGCAATTCCAATTTTTATAGGGGAATTGGCAGTTTGTTTGTGGTTACTTATAAAGGGTATTGACACGACAAAATTGGAAAACAAAAAATGAAAGCCATTCTACTTAAAAATGCCCAAACCGCTCACATTGCATTGGCGAAAGTGAGACAGAAGTGCTAAATAAAGCATTTGTGCTTTCTATCTGCAAAAGTGCTTAATTGAACTTTTGTGCTTTAAAAAATCACCTTCGCCAATGCTTTCTCGTTAGCAACTCACGCACTCTTCTATACGAAAGCCCTGTATGCCGGACCACATATCGCGTACAGGGCTTTCCCATTTCAAGAGCAGTGTGCAGAAAAATGCCCTTGAAGCACGGTGGAATCTGGTGTTAAGGGCAGACGAAATGTCCGCACCCAAACGCGCAGTTTGAGAGGTCGAGGAAATGTTGTAGATTGTAAAAAACACTTTGACATTGCTCAAGGAGAACACCATGATAGAATTTACTCTCCAAATTGAAGAAAGCGTTGTCCGTACCTTTGGACATGCTCATATCGAACAATACTTACAAAGCGTCGTCAAAAAAATGGTCTTGAAAGCGGCGGCACAGGATGTATTAGAAGATTGGACAACCATAGACCTCAATAGCGACAATGACTGGCAAACAGCTCGCCGTCTTGCATGGGAACAAGAACATCATAAATACTTCACCGCCAAATGACCGATTTTGTCATTGATGCTAATGTTCTGATGAGTATTCTTATCAGTGGCAAAGCGGGCTACCGACCTATTTTGTCCTTCAATACCTTTATCCTTCCTGATTTTGCCCTCGTCGAAATTGAAAAGTATAACACCACCCTAAAAACCAAAACAGTGATGTCCGCGCTTCAACTCGTCGAATGGACGTACTTTGTATTTTCCGAGCTGACGATTTTTCCTCGCTACGTTGTGGATGAATACCATATCACAACGTCCGCACGATTGCTTGAAAAAATTGATATGAAAGACCTTCCCTACCTTGCCTTGGCTATGCAGTTGGGGCTACCGCTTCTGACAAGAGACACACCATTGTATCAGGGATTGAGGAAACAAGGTTTTAAGAATGTGATAATGTTTGATGACTTTTTGAGAGCATTGTAAAAGATTAGCGCACCTTTTGACAAAAAAACCTGCACGCAAGACCGAATATCGCGTACAGGGCTTTCCCATTTCAAGGGCAGTTTGCGAAAAAACGCCCTTGAAGCACGGTGAAATCTGGTGTTGAGGGCAGTCAAAGTGCTCATACCAAAACGTGCTGTTTGAGAGGTCACGCAGGTGGTAGCAAGAAACTCATTTACGACTTCGTAGCAGCATGGTCGAAAGTAATGAATCTGGACTGCCTTGATGTAGCGTAAGCAGGTTAGTGAAATTTTGACGGAAAAGCCCTGTATGCAACATGAAATCTTGTGTATGGGGCTTTTGATTTTGAAGAGAGGGCGGAATTTTGTAGGTTACAGGAAAACTGAATGCTGGCTGCAATACAAATAGTGCAATGAATATTGAAGAATTTAAACAAATAGCATGGGAATATGTAGAGCTTGAAACAAAGACCAAGGTAACGAAAGTTGAGTTTATAGAAAACTTTAGGCTCCTTAGTCAAGATAATTCTATCTTAAAGGTTACTACGGTCGACAAGGATTTTCCTGAATGGTACGTTGTTGGCGGCGACACTCCTTTCAACCTTTATGATGTCAGAAAATTTAGCTCTCCTGACGAAGCGTTCTCCTTTCATACAGGAATAATGATTCGTATGCTGGAAAGGAATTATGTTGAGCCTGATGAATCTCCCAAAGAAATCGGATACGACGCGTTTATTTCTCATGCTACAGAAGATAAGGATGATTTAGTAAGACCTCTAGCGGGATTGCTGAAAAAATATGGGTTTAGAATTTGGTATGATGAATTTGAGATAGAAATAGGTGATAGTTTAAGAGAATCTATTGACCAAGGACTTGTAAACTCTAGATATGGTATTGTAATATTATCTCAGAAATTTTTAGATAAAAACTGGACCAAGTACGAACTTAATTCGTTGGTAGCTAAAGAAATTGCAGGAGAAAAAGTCATTCTCCCTATATGGCATAATGTTACTAAGAGCTTGTTTGAAAAGTCGGAAAGTAGGTAAAAAAAGCGGGCAAAGCCCGA
>CALCNX010000095.1 GCA_937899715.1 uncultured bacterium
CCGTAATTATCCGTGAGAGGCGTATTTGCTGAGGCAGTTGAGCGATTGTTCGATGACGCGGATGACGGCAGAACCGGGAGTTGCATATTTTTTCGTTGGTGCGTGAGAGAAACAGTGCTAATATAGCGAGAAAACAACCTGTTTTGCAGAATTTTTTTGAAACCGCGCTACCGCAATGAATCATTCGCAACATCCACACACCGCTCAAACACTATCATCCGACGAAGCGGCACGGTATAGTCGCCACCTGCTTTTGCCGGAAGTGGGCTTACGGGGGCAACTAGTGCTCAAGTCATCGCGTGTGCTCGTCGTCGGCGCGGGAGGATTGGGCTGCCCCGCGGCATTGTACCTTGCTGCGGCAGGAGTAGGTACGCTTGGAATAATAGATGCTGACGTGGTGGAAATTTCCAATTTGCAACGCCAAATTCTCCACACCACCCAGCGCATCGGACAGCAAAAAACGGATTCCGCACAAGCACACCTTCAAGCGCTTAATCCTGCCATCACCGTGGAAGCGCATACCACAATGCTCTCCCGCGACAATGCACTTGAGATTCTCAGCGCTTATGATGTTATTCTGGACGGCACGGATAATTTTGCGACGCGCTATCTTGTGAATGATGCCGCCGGACTGCTTGGTAAGCCGCTTGTCTATGGCAGTGTCTTTCGCTTCACCGGGCAAGTGAGCGCTTTTGATGCCAAGCGTGGTGGCTGCTATCGGTGCTTGTATCCCACACCGCCGCCCGCCGAATTTGTGCCAAACTGTGCTGAAGGCGGCGTACTGGGAGTATTGCCCGGAATAATCGGTACACTTCAAGCGGCAGAGGCGCTCAAAATCATTCTTGGTATTGGTGAAACGCTCCATAGGCGTTTGCTTCTCGTGGATGCGCTCACGATGCAATTTTCACGATTAAATACACCGCACAACCCACACTGTGCCTTGTGTGGAAAAGAACCAACCATCACAGAATTGCAGGATTACGAAGCGTTTTGCTCACCCACGCAAAAGCCTGTTTTCGACGTAACGGCACACGAAATTTCGGCATACGAAATTACAGCACAAGAACTACTTCACCGCAAGCAAGAATTTATCATCATTGATGTCCGCGAAGCGTACGAGCGCACAATTTCGCACATTGAAGGAAGCGAGCACATACCACTTGGTGAGATTGCCGCAAACATGGATAGAATTGCTGCGTTTACTCGTCCCGTCGTTTTTCATTGTCAATCCGGCAAACGGAGTGCTGATGCGCTGCGCTTGGCAATGGAGCATGGGATTTCTGCACAGCATTTACGCGGTGGGATTATGGCGTGGATGCAGCACGTGGACTAACGCGAGAATTTTTTCTTGCTTGAAACCGTTCTACTTCTGTATGTTTGTACAATGATTTCCCCATTCAACATACCATCAGCCAACATCACGCTTTCTCCCGACAGAAAACACACGTGGCGGCTGGAGAGCGCATTACTCCTTGTCATTGTCCTCTCGCTATTTGCCCGCACCGTTGCCTACAATTACGATTTCTCTCAAAGCCTCAAAGACAACGCCCGTAACTACAACCCTTTCCACAAACCCGTCAAAAGCCAGCCCCTCAGGGCAAAAATGCCCCGTGCGCTGTCGAGTATCACCCTCCCGATGGCACAAAGCCAATCTGATATTTGCTCTTCTACCCCGCTCGTAAAAACGTTTCCCACACTCACTGGAGCGTTTATTTCTCTCTTCCCACAGGCACACTCCTTTGTCCGCGAAAAATCAACGTTTTGTATCCTCTCCCTCGCTGCCCCGCCCAATCTCTGCGTTCTGAACGCTACCTTTCGCATTTAGATAACACCGCGCTTCCCTCGTAAGTAAGCCTCAACAAATCTTACCGTGCAAACAAAAGCCGTTCAGCGATTGGTTATAGCCAATCGGAGTTCGGAATTTATTCCGCTTTTGCTCTTGCAGATAGCTTCAATGCTATACGCAGAATAAATTCTGCACTCCTTTGGTCGCAATCTCCAAACTGCTGTCATTGCTTTTTTGCACTGCCTCCTCTCTCAATGCGCAAATGAATTTTTGAACAATTTTTACCTTTAATCTTCTCAACACCATGATTCGTCTTGCTTTCAAAAATCCGTATTTGGTTGTGGTCGTTGCTATTTTGGTTGCCGTGATGAGCGTTGTTGCCACGATGCGGCTGCCCATTGATATTTTGCCACAATTCAAAATCCCTGCCGTTCAGGTACTCACCATTTACAATGGAATGCAAGCAAGTGTGCTTGACCGCAACATCACAAGCCGCCTTGAGCGCTGGACAGGTCAGGCGGACGGCATCACGCAGCAGCAATCCAAAAGCATGAACGGCGCGAGTATCGTCAAAAACTTTTTCACCTCCGAAACACCACCGGCAGCGGCTCTTACCCAAGTGTCGGCTCTGGCATTTTCGGCAATGCGGAATTTGCCGCCGGGTACACTGCCGCCGCTCATCACGCAGTTTGACCCCACTGCCTCCGTACCACTTGCGCTCTTAGCGGTGAGCAGTGATTCGCTCTCAGAAAAAGAAATTTATGACCTCGCCAATTTTGAAATCCGCACCCTCCTTGGCGCAGTAGAAGGCATCACCGTTCCGACGGTTTTTGGCGGACAAATTCGGCGCGTCTTTGTCTATGTTGACCCCGACAAACTTCAAGCCCGTAAACTCTCGCAACTGGACATCGTGGAGGCGCTCTCGAATAGCAACGTGATGATTCCGACCGGAAATGCCCAAATCGGCGGCGTGAATTACAACGTGAATGCCAATGCACTCGTTCAAAACGTCAAAGATTTTGACAATGTTATCATCAAATTTGACGATAACGGCGCTCCGATTTATGTGCGCGATATTGGGCGAACACTGGACGCAAACGCAGTTCAGACCAACATTGTCCACGTCAACGGCAAGTCCCAAGTGTATATTCCCATTTACAAACGTCCGGGCGCAAATACGATTCGTGCTATTGATAATGTACAAACTAGTTTGAAGCGTATTAGCGAACGATTGCAGGGCGCGGCGCGGATGGATGTGATTATGGATCAGTCTGCTTTTGTCCGCAGCGCCATTGAGGGGCTTACACGCGAGGCAATTATCGGACTGGTACTGGTCTGCGTGATGCTTCTCATTTTTTTGGGCGGTTTGCGACCGGCTTTTATTGTCGCCCTTAGCTTACCGCTCTCGGCAATGTTCGCTTTTATCGGACTGCTGACGGCGGGCGAGTCTATCAACACCATGACACTCGGCGGTTTGGCACTCGCCATCGGTTTGCTGGTTGATAATTCTATCGTGGTACTAGAAAACATTGACAAACATCTCAAACTCCACAAAACACCGATGCAAGCTGCATTTGATGGAGCATCGGAGGTGGCACTTCCGGTAACGGTTACAACGCTTGTACTTATCATCGTTTTTCTGCCGATTTTATTCCTGACCGGCGTTGCGAAGTTTCTTTTCCCGCCCTTAGCAATCGCCGTTTCGCTTTCGATGATTGGTTCGATTGTATTTTCCCTTACGCTCATTCCCGTAGCAGCCGCTCAATTCCTCAAGCCGCACGAGGGCGAGGCAAACGCAGTCGGGCGATTTTTGGAGCGTCTTGAGAATCAGTATCAAGCGCTGCTCATGGCGGTACTGCGCTTTCGGTGGTATGTCTTGGGCGCAGCCGTGGGTCTTTTTGCGCTTGCCCTTGTCCTCGCCACGCAGTTGGGTACGGAACTTTTTCCTGCCTCCGATGCCGGACAATTCACCGTTTATGTTCGCATGGAACCCGGCTATACCGTTGAACGCAGCGAACGCATCGTCAGCAAAGTCGAAGAAGCCGTCCGCCGTGAGTTGGGCAATGATGCCGGAACTATCGTCTCCAATATCGGTATTCTCTACGGTCTGCCTGCCGCCTACACACCTAACTCCGGCACGTTTGACGCTTTTGTGAATGTCCAACTTCAGCACGAGCGGAAGGAAAGCACCTTTGAATACGTTCGCAGGCTCAGAATGAGCCTTCCCAAAGAGTTTGGCGGAGTCGAATTTGCCTTCGATGCGGGCGGCATTATCACTGCGGCTCTCAATTTGGGTGCTATTGCCCCCATTGATGTACAGATAACGGGCAAAAACGCGGATAAACTGCACACAATCGCACGGCAAGCCCGCGACATCATTCGCGGAGTGGAAGGCGCTGTTGACGTGCGGGTGCAACAACGAAAAAACCAACCCGAACTTTTTGTGGAGGTTGACCGCGAAAAGGCTGCCGAACTCGGTTTAACGCAAGACGAGGTGATAAAAAACCTGCTCACCGCCGTTAGCTCAAGCGTTAATTTTAACCGCAATATCTGGACGGACGAGCGCACAGGCAACTTCTACTACGTGGGCGTAATGTATCCCGAAGGCAAGGTAGATGCTCAGAATGCAATCGAAAATATTACGATTAACAACAAAAAAAGAACCGTGAGTACCTTACTGAAGAACATTGCTACGGTGCGTGTCAGCGCCAGCCCGCCGGAAATCAATCATGCTGATTTACAACAGGTGGTGAACATATACGCAAGCGCCGAAGGGCGCGATGTGGGGTCGGTTTCGGCAGAAATCGAAACGAAGCTGGAAGCATTACAACGCAGCCTTCCTGCGGGCTATGCCCTGCGCGTAAGCGGCGAGTACCAATCGCTCAAGGAGGCATTTGGCGGCTTGTCATTCGGTCTTGTGCTCGCCGTTATCATGGTGTATTTGGTGATTGTTCCCCTTTTGCGCTCCTTCAAGCTGCCGCTCATTATTTTGCTTACCGTTCCGCTTGGTCTGACGGGCGTGGTCTTTGCTCTTTTTGTAACAAATACGACACTCAACATCCAATCATTTTTGGGTGTGATTATGATGGTCGGCATTACGGTTGCTTATACCAATTTGCTTGTGGATAGAATCAACACCTTGCGCACCGAAGAGCGCCTTCCGCTCACAGATGCAATCACCATCGGCGCATCCTCACGCTTGCGCCCGGTGTTGATGACAGCGATAACGGCAGTGATGTCGCTTTTGCCGATGGCGCTGGGACTGGAACGCGGCGGAGAAGCCAATGTGCCACTTGGGCGTGCCATTATCGGTGGAACGCTTGCTGCGGCGTTTTTGACCATGTTTGTTGCGCCATGTTTGTTTTATGTCTTTGCATCGAAGGAAGAACAAGCCGCCATCGGTGATGATGACGATGTACACACCCACAACCCCGCCTCAATACTTTCATCGGGCGATATTTCTCACAACTCCCTTTCCCCGGAGACAGACGCATGATACTCAGAACCTCACATCTCATTGTCTGCTTGGTGCTGCTTTGTTGTATTGAAAGCTGCACACAGCACAAGAACGAATCCGCGACTACACAACGCCAAAGCAAAATAACGGTTATGGTTGCCAAGCCGGAGCGGCGCACACTTGCCGGTAATGTTGAATTGCCGGGAATAGTTACTCCTAATCAAGAAGTGAAACTCTACGCAATGGTGAGCGGCTCGGTCAATTCTCTTTCGGTTGATATTGGAAGTTTTGTGCAAGTCGGTCAGGTGGTGGCAAGCATACAAAACCCGGAAATCACGCAACGCCAACAGAAAGCGGAGGCGGATTTTCTGGCTGCAAAAACCAATTACGAACGAATGTCCTCCATTGCGAAACAAACGCCGGACTTAGTAACGCCCCGCGACGTGGAGCGTGCTCAAGCTGAGTTTTCGGGTGCAAAAGCAATCCTGAAAGGAATGGACGAAACCGTAGAACTCATGCAGGTACGAGCGCCTTTTTCGGGCGTGGTAACGCGCCGTTATCTGAACAAAGGCGCAATCGTGCAGAGCGGTACATCCAGCGGAGCGGCTCCGATTGTGGACATCATGGACTTGTCCGTGATGCGAATTGCTGTGGATGTGCCGGAGACAGACGTTCCGCTTGTTCGAGAAGGAACACCCGCCGATATTGTGCTTTTTGAACTGCCTGATACCAAAATTCGCTCATCGGTGAGCCGTATTTCCTACGCTCTCAAAGCCGAATCCAAAACAATGCGCATTGAACTGGATGTTCGCAATCCCAACCGCGCTATTCGTCCGGGAATGTCGGCTTCGGTGATGATGGAGTTTTCGGCACACCCGAACGCACTTATCATCCCGAATGAAGCTATTACCATCAATAAAGGTGAACCCTGTGTTTATAGGGTCGTGAAGAATGTCGTCGAGCGCGTTCCAGTGCGTTTGGGCTTTCGAGAAACAAAATTCAGCGAGGTGCTGCCGGGCGGTAAACTCACGGCTGAAGATTTTATTATTATTCGCGGTAAAGAACTTGTTACGGAGGGCGACAATGTTGCGACGACTCAACAATAAAACGATGATGCTCATACTCACCATAGCTGGGATAATCATGGCTGCGATGTTTTTTGCCACAGCAGACACCGCACAAGCACAGAACGTTCAAGCACAAAGCACTCAAGCACAAAGCGCTCAAGCACAAATCCCTCAGCAGTCGGTACTGCTGCTGCCATCGGAAACACCATCGCCCACAACCACCGCGAATATCTTTGGTGTGCCCTTGCGCATGACCTTCAAAGACGTTTTGGAACGTGCCGGCGCTGACAATTTGCTCATCAAAGAATCAGAGTCGCGGTTTGCGCTTGCCCGTGCCAACGAGACGCGCATCAATGCGTGGTTTCTTCCGACATTTTATGCCGGAGCAAGTATTTATGGTGCTTCGGGAACGGTCATGAATGCACGGGGTGAATTTTTTCAGAACGTAACGCCCAATAACGCATCGCTTGTGGGCGGTGTCCTTGGCGAATGGGGCATTGCAACTGCCGTGTATGCCACCAAAGCAGCCGAATACCGCTCGCTGTCTGCACAGGAAGATGTTGCCACACAGCGCATTCGTACGCTCACAAGCGTCATCGGGGCGTATTTTGACCTTGCAGCCGCACAAGAGCGTATTCGGCTCTTAGGAGAGACCTTTGCACTGAATGAGCGATTACTCGTGCAACTGGAACTGCAACAAGGCGCAGGCTTGAGTTACAAATCGGACGTGCTACTTGTCAAAAGTTCCCTCAGCCGCTTGAAAGTTCTTTCGCAGCAAGCCGCGACGGAGGTCTATCGCCGCTCGGCAGAACTCTCCGCAGCGCTCAATCTACCCTCGCCGCGCCTTATCACAGCAAGTGATTCCGCCTTCGTTCCGATTATGCTGAATGATTCGCTGTCGTTGGACACGCTGACGCGAGAAGCGCTTGCAACGCGCCCTGAGATTCGCAGCTTTGAATATGAACTTTCCGCTCTCCGCGAAGAAACAACTGCCCTGACGACCGGGCGGCTTCTACCAACCCTGACGCTCAATCTTTCCACAACACTTTTGGGGGGCGTACCGCTTCCGCAGTATGGTAGAGCGGCTTCTACGCTTGGCATTTCATGGTCGGCACCAATTGCTGACTTGCTGGGGCGTGGTCAGGCACAACAGCTCGAAAGCACCTTGAATGTTCGTAAGGCTCAAACGGAGGTGCTTGCCAATCAGATTGAGCGTGAAATTGCGTCATTTGTCGGCGCACTCCAAATGCTGCGCCCCGCGCTCACGTACGCCAGAGAGGGTCTTGCAGCATCACGAGAGGCATTAGAGCAAAGCATCGGTCGGCAAAAACTCGGCACTTCAAAACCATTTGAAGTCTTGCAGGCATATGACTACGTGACGCGAGCGCAGAACGATTATGTACAGATAGTCAACGAATACAACAAAGCAGAATACGGCTTATTTTTAGCACGAGGGCGAATGACGCGGTGAATTTTGTAACCGAAGAAAGGTTTTAAGCCATAAAGCCGTATATTGCGTCCAAAATAATCAACGGCTATGCTTACAATCAACGCTCACAATCACCGTTCATTTTATCAATAACGTTAAGGGACCGACCAATGACAAATCGTACAAGGCAGAACACTGCAAAGAAGAACCGTACAAGGAACACGTCGAAATTCTACCGACTCGCTTTCGTATGCCTCACAGCAGCCGTATTTATCGCCGGAACCTCTTCGATTTTGTATTCGTGGGGCGTGTGGGGACACCAGCATATCAGCCATGCGGCGGTCTTTGCATTGCCGCCGGAGATGCGTATTTTTTTCTATAATCACATTGATTACATCACCGAAGAATCCAGCGTTCCCGACGTGCGCAAGTACGCCATGAGCGACCGTGAGGAGTTTGCTCGGCATTTTATTGATGTGGAAGCATTTGGCGACAAGCCATTTGAAACACTCCCCAAAACGTGGAAAGAAGCAAAAGCAAAGTATAGCAGCGACACGCTTCAGCGCAAAGGTATTCTCCCGTGGTACTTGCAGGAAATGCAAATTAAGCTCACGACTGCCTTCAAAGAACGGAAAAGAGATGCAATTCTCTTTCTCGCATCGGACATGGCGCACTACATAGCCGATGCCCATATGCCGCTCCACACCTCGCTCAACCACGATGGACAATTTACCGACCAGCGTGGTATTCACGCATTTTGGGAATCGCGTTTGCCGGAACTTTTTGGTAGCACTTATAATTTTAACGTTGGGCAGGCTCGGTATATTGAGGACATTACGGCAGAATCGTGGCGTATCATTCGGGAAAGTAATGCCACAGCCGACACGCTTCTTTCGGTGGAACGGGTACTCAAAGCAAAATTGCCCAAGGAGCAAATCTGGCAGTTGGACAGCAACAAAAACATGAAGAAAAATACTTTCGGGCAACCAATGCACACCCTCGAATATGCCAAAGGCTACCACACGGCTTTGAACGGGATGGTCGAACGCCAGATGCGTGCGGCGATTCTCGTGACAGCAAGTTTTTGGTACACAGCATGGGTAAATGCAGGCAAACCGAATATCACGGACTTAGATTCGGAAGCAACAACAAAGCGCAGCAAACCACATCTGGAAGAAGAGATTGAACTTTGGAAACAAGGTAAACTCTTTGATTTTAAGTCCTATAACGAGTTCTAAGTACGATAGCCTGCAGCGTCAATTCGCTTCCTGACATGATTCAGTCAGGTCATAATAAAAAAAAGCGCGGATATCTCATGATTTCCGCGCTTGCGTTTCGGGTTTTATTGAGAGGAAAGTGCTTCGGAAGGAATAATGCCATGCTTGCTGCATTGCTGCCAGACTACCCCCGTCAGTCATCGCTTCGCTTCGACTGCCACCCCTTCACAGAGCGAAGGGGAACTTCAGAAAGCGTAACTTCAGACAATACCAGACCTTTACAGCACTATGTTTTCTTTTGAGCATCGTTCCGCCCCTTTGCTTCATCGCAAAGAATTTCTCTTGCGTTTTGCCCGCACAGCACTTGCAGGTATAGCATTGGTCGTTGTATCATTGGCGGCTGGAATGGCAGGTTATCACGCCTTCGAGGATATGTCGTGGGTAGATGCTTTTGCCAATGCTGCCATGATACTTTCAGGCATGGGACCACTGGCACAGCCGCAAACAACCGTAGGAAAAATTTTTGCCGGATGCTATGCGTTGTATAGCGGCTTGGCGGTTGTTATCGTTGCAGGCATTACCTTTGCGCCTGTCGTTCATCGGTTTCTTCATAAACTCCATGCTGAAAAATAATATTGTTTTGGGTATTTGTCACTTTTGATTGTCAGCTCTGCTCTTCACTGTCGTTTCACGGAAGCCCCACTACAACACCATGCGAATTTTACTCATCGAAGATGATGAACGCCTTTCCAAGAGCATTCCCGAAATGCTGCGCTCGAACGGTCACGCTGTAGATGTAGCGCTTGACGGCTTGCTTGGAGAAGAATATGCCGAGGTGAATTTATATGATGCGATACTTCTGGATGTGATGCTACCGAAACAAGACGGCTGGACAACCTGCCGCAATCTTCGCAAAAGCGGTGTTCTGACACCGATTCTGATGCTCACCGCACTCGGCGATGTGGACGACCGCATTCGCGGCTTAGATACAGGAGCCGATGATTATCTGACCAAGCCTTTCCACAATGGTGAACTTCTGGCGCGATTGCGCTCTCTTTCACGCCGCAACAGTGTACAGCGCAGCGCCAGCCTCGAAATCTTTGGGCTTTCCTTGGATTCTGCCACCCACAGGGCGCAGCGCAATGGGCGCGAGATTACCCTCAGCGCAAAGGAATTTGCTTTGCTGGAATTATTGATGACTCATCCCCGCGAGATTGTTTCCCGTGAGCGCATTTCAGAATACTTGTGGGACATGAATTTTGAGCCGCGCAGCAATGTTATTGAATCGTTTGTGCGATTCTTGCGCCAAAAAATTGAATCAGACGGTGAACCAAAACTTATTCATACCCTACGAGGTGCGGGCTATATCTTCAGCGACCAAGAGCCGCAATAAGCGCTGTGAGCGCGTTTTTCTTCGTTATCGGAATATCAATATGCCGCATCAGTTTCAGATAAAACACCTCTCTACTGCTGTCAAGATTACTCTAGGGAGTATGCTTGTGGTAGGCGTGGTGATGTGCATAATTGGAACGGGAGCATATTTCTTTGCACAAACATCACTTATAGCGGCGCTGGATGCACGTTTGTCGAGCCATGTAGAAAAAATCGAAACCGAATTGGAAGAGTATATCGATGATGCCCGCCGCGACTCCCTTGCCTGGCATACTCGGCAGCGTGAAGACATTGGCAATCTCAAAACAGAAGGACTGCATGATATTCGGATGTGGGTATGGGATAGTGTGGGAAACATTATTATCTCCACCCCGCCGCCTACTCAGCAATCTATTCCACAGCCGAGTGCAGCTTTGTTCACAAAATTCGAGCGCGATACGGTTTGCACTGTCACAATTCAGTCTCGTTCTTATCGGCTTGTGCAGCAAACGTACCACTTTCAACAAAAGGGCACATATACAATTATCGTTGCAGCAGATTTGCAAGCATCGGAGGCAGAACTTTTTCGTTTTCGTGTATTGCTTATCGCTATTGTTATTGGTGTTACGCTGATTACAGGCTTGGCGGCATACAGCGCCGTACGCAGGTCTTTACAGCCGATTATGACTATGACCAATGCAGCCGCAAGGATGAGTGCGGGCAATCTTCGGGAACGCTTGCGACTACCCGAAACAAAAAATGAAGTTCATACGCTCGGAGAAACTCTGAACTCGATGCTTTCCCGCTTGCAAACATCCTTTGAAGCGCAGCAGCATTTTATTGCCGATGCCGCCCACGAATTACGCACACCGCTAACTGCCTTGCGCTGCGAGTTGGAAATTGTTTCAGAGAACGCCGGCAATGATAGCAAAAGCACTCCGCAAAACATCGGCGGCAAAATCTCGAATGCGTTGGAGGAAATCACGCGACTGGAACGCCTGACAGAACATCTGCTGACATTGGCTCGCTTAGATACCGCATTACCTCTACGGTTTGAGTCTGTCCGTCTGGATGAACTGCTCATTGAGTGTGTTCAGTCCATCACGCCCATTGCTGCCACCAAATCTGTTACGATTGATTTTTTTATTGACGAAGCGCTGGAAATTACTGCCGATGCTCTTTACCTCAGACGAGCGTTGGGAAATCTTGCCGAAAATGCGGTCATGTATGCACCTGAGCAAACGAGTATTGCGGTTAGTTTACACCGCGCAACGAATTTGCCGACAAATTCCCCACCGAGCGAGTCTGCTACCAATGCAGAAACAGCCAAGATTATCTTTTCCAACGCAGGAGAAATTGCTGATGGCGAGCTGGAGCGTCTTTTTGAGCGATTTTATCGCGGAGAACGGGAGCGCACAAAAGCAAACGGAAGCGGACTGGGCTTGGCAATCGCTCAAGAAATTATCACGCGACACGGCGGAGTTATTACCATCGAAACACAAAATGCAACGGTCGTTTGTACCGTGCTCCTTCCCCTCTCCAATCTTCCTGCCTGAACCGCTTTCATCTTCATTTCATCTTGGGATAGTATTTTTACCGCAGATAATAAACGCATTGCGGAAAATAGCCAATGAGTGCAACGGAAACGAAGCACAAATCACTTGGCTTCCCTTTCCCTCTGCGTCCAATTATATCCACCCACCTTTTCAAAGGAAATGACAATGACTATTCGCACATTTTTCGTCGCCACCGTAGCACTCAGTATATCGGCGACTTCGGGCATACAAGCACAAACGATGACCAAAGAACAACTTCCCAAAGCCGTCGTGAGCGCATTTGAGAAAGCATACCCTTCGGCAACGCTTAAATCGGCTTCCCGCGAGAAAAACGGCGGCAAAACCTGCTATGAACTCGAAAGCATGGACGGCGCTCAATCGCGAGATATTATCTACGCTGCTGACGGTACAGTCATTGAAATTGAAGAATCTGTCACTCCCGCAAGCCTTCCTGCGTCTGTTGCTCAGGCATTGAGTACACATTTTCCCAATGCTCCCATCAAAAAAGCAGAAAAACTCATTCGGGGTGCAGTCGTAGAATACGAAGTAGTCACCACTGTCGGCAAGCAGAATAATGAGGTGATTATGGACGAAAAAGGCAAGATTTTGAAGGTAAAAAAAGCATAAAGATCTCGTACGCTTTTATTCGTGAAAGCATTATTACATGCGACTTTATTGCATACAATTACTTTATCACAACTATTGACTATTTCCGAATGACTTCAACACCACATTTCATTTCCGCCACATTGCTCTCTGCCCTTTGTTTATCCCTGCTTGTTGCAGCCCTCTTGAGCGGTAGTGTGAGCCTACAAGCGCAACAAAAAGCACAAACGCATTCCTTCTGCGGAACCGTTACTGATGCCGTCACAAAAGAAGAGATGAAAGGCGTAACGATAAAACTGCTCGGCGCAAAAAAGAATCTTCTTGCAGGAGCAATCTCTGACACTGCGGGAAAATTCTGCTTGCGCGTTCCTGCAAACCTCCTTACAGAATCATTCACTCTGCGTGCTACCTATTCGGAGTACAAACAATTTGAGCGAACAATTTCTTTGAATGTCGGCAATGATTCGCTGAACGAAATCAATTTGGCAATCGTCATGGAGCAGATGGAAGCGGAGGCGGATGAGGTGGTTATCTCAGCAAGCCGCATTGCCCGTGCGATTGACGACATTCCAATTCGTGTGGAAGTTATTCCGGCTGCGGACTTGGACGAATCTATCACCGTCGGTATTGCCTCGGCAAAAATGGTGCTGGGCGAACTTCCGGGCATAATGGCGCAAACAAATTCGGCAAGTATTGGAGCGGCAACGGTTCGTATTCGCGGCCTGGACGGACGCTACACACAAATTTTACAGGACGGTATTCCGGCGTTTGGCGGGCTGAATATGAACTTTTCGGTGCTGACGCTCCCGCCCCTGAATTTGCGGCAGTTGGAAATCATCAAGGGTTCGGCGGCAGGTTTGCATAGTGCTGACGCTATCGGTGGCATTATCAATTATATCACAAAATCTCCTGAAAAAGAAACGCCCGAACTCACGGCGGTAGCAGCCTACAACTCGCTTGGCGGCTTCGATGCAAGTGCTTTTTACGGACAGAAATTTGATAATCTGGGATTTTCTCTTCACAGCACCTATAACACCCAAGTGCGGCGCGACCTTGACGGCGACGGCTTCGCGGACGTTCCGGCACAGCAACGTTTTTCGGTGAACCCCAAACTCACCTACGATTTTTCTCCAAAAACTAAACTCACTCTAAGTGGCGCATTTTCAAGCGATCGACGCTTGGGCGGTGAAATGTCTGCGCCGGAGAATTACGAACAGGGCAGCGACACTGTTTTTGCAGCAGCACAACGGCTTCAGCGCGTGAACGTAACGGGAACATTTGTTACCGAAGCAAGTTCCATTGCGACCTTTGTAGTCAATGCTGCCTACACAAATACCAACCGTGCTTCATATCAGCAAACAACTATCTTCAACGGTGCAGAAACCATTGGTTATGCCGATGCACAGATGTCGGTAAAAATCGGGAAATTTCAAGGTTTGCTGGGGCTATCGGCAATGAATCAAGCCTTTACCGAAACAGGAAATGACGTGCTGACAGGAGAAAACCGTTCGTTCAATTTCTCGACTCTTTCTGCATTTTGGCAAGGTGAATATGCTTTCTCGGAGATGTTTTCCTTTCTCCTTTCGTGGCGGTTTGACTACAACACGCGCTACGGCTTTCTTTCTTCGCCGCGTCCGTCATTTATGTTTCGCCCGGACAAAAATTTCATCATCCGTCTAAGCGGTGGTCAGGGCTGGCGAGCGCCCACCATTTTTGACGAGACGGCTGAAGAGCGTTTGTTTTTGGGTGTTCCTGCATTGCAGCTCACCAAGCCGGAGCGCTCGGAAGGCTTGACGCTTGATGCACAATACAAATTCATCATAGGCGAAGCGGTCATCAATGCAAATCTGAACGGCTTTTTCACGCATATCGGCAACCGTGCGGGACTGACGGCGCTAAACCCGCTTGCCCCCACGCGCCAACGAGTCTATACGTGGTCGAGTGGTGGAGACTTGATTTCGCAAGGTGCGGAACTCATTTTCGATGCAAAAATTGACGAACTGAGCCTCTTTTTCGGTTACACGTTTGCTGATGTCCGCGAAGGCACACTGAACACAAGCGTTAACGACCTCGCACGAAAAACCCTCACGCCGCTTCATTTTATCAATGCCGCAGCACTTTGGGAAATTCCGAATGTGGTGCGTGTGGTGAGTGATTTCATGCTCCAATCGCCACAACTTTTGCCCACGAACGAGTATTTGCGGGAATCCCCGACCGTCGTAACGTGGGGCGGTTCGGTGGAAGTCTGGATGCCGTGGGAGGAAGTTCACGGGCTTTCGGTATTCTTAAACGTAGAAAATCTGCTGGATTTCCGCCAGACGCGGTATATGCCGTTGTACTTGGGCGGTTCTCCTCGCTCATCCACCTTTAGCGGTGGCGT
The DNA here is from genome assembly GCA_937899715.1 of uncultured bacterium. GTDB lineage: Bacteria > Bacteroidota > Ignavibacteria > Kapaibacteriales > UBA4661 > PH2015. The sequence continues at coordinate 14,870 of CALCNX010000095.1, forward strand.
GGTCTGGGGTCCGGTGGACGGGCGCGTGGTCAGCTTGGGTGTGAAATATAAACTCTAGTTTTTTGACGGCAGCCGCTTAATGCGCATTCGATGTATCAGCCGCTTTCGTCGTCCCTTTAGGCATTTGAACAAACATCACAACCAGTGCACAAACAACAAATATCACTGCCGTCAGCTTGAACGCATCCATATACGCCAAATGCAGGCTTTGTGCGGAAATTGTGCGCTCCATTGCGCTATATGCCAATGCCTGCGCTTCGGCGGGAGATTTGCCCGAAAAAACGTTTGTCAGCCCCGCTAGGCGTTCCATTGCTTGGGTGTTGTAAGCGGTAATATTTGTCAGCAACTCAGTGCGGTGCGTCGCCATACGCTGCGCGACAAACGTGTTAATGAGCGCAATACCAAACGTTCCGCCAAGCTGACGATTCATGTTATTCAGCCCCGAAGCCTGCCCTACGTCTTTACCGACGAGACCATAGAGCGAAAAGGCAGTAATGGGAATCATTAAGAATCCCATTCCCACACCACGTAAAATCAGGGGCCAGTAAAAATCATCCGCACCGGATTGCAAGGTAACGAAGCTCATCATCCACGTAAATCCGGCAAAGCCCATGAATCCCATCGTCAAGAGAATTTTGGGAGAGACTCCTCGCTGCAATATCCGACCGACATTTGGCATTAGAAAAGCCGTGAGCAATGCCCCCGGAAGCAGACTGAGACCCGTTTGCATAGCGGAAAAGCCTATCAAACGCTGTACAAACACCGGATAGATAAACAGCGAACCAAACAATCCAAACCCCATCACGAATGTAAGAGTCGAGCCGATGACCAGCGTTCGGCTTTTCGTAAGTACACGCAGATTCACTGCTGGTTCCGGCGTGCGGAGTTCCTGCCAAACAAACGCCACCAGCGAACAGGCTGCAATGATGGAGAGCGCAACAACAGCACCACTTTCAAACCAATCTTTCGATTCTCCTTTTTCGAGGACAAATTGCAACGACCCGACCGTCAGCGCTAAAAGTCCGATACCCGTCCAATCAATGTTCTTGATAATGCGGCGCTGAAGCGGCTCACGAACAAACAAAAAGGATGCTACGGCTGCGAAAATCCCGACGGGGATATTCACAAAAAAACACCAGTGCCACGAAAGCGTATCCACCAAATAGCCACCAAGCGAAGGTCCGACCGTGGGACCAATAACCAGACCAAGCCCGAATAAACCCGAAGCCATCGCGCGTTCTTCGGGTGCGTAGCTTTCAAATAAAATTGTTTGCGACGTAGCAATAAGCGCCCCCCCGCCAAGCCCCTGCACAAAACGGAAAAACACTAATTCCCAAATGTTGGTCGAAGCACCGCACAACACCGATGCAATCGTGAAAATGATGATCGAACCGATGTAGTATTTACGCCGCCCGATGAGGTCACCGAGGAAACTGGCAAGAGGAATGATGATAATATTCGCAATCGAATAACTCACCACCACCCACGAAACATCCTCAATCGTAGCGCCGAGGTTGCCGCTAATTTGATTCAGTGCCACGTTGACAATGGTGGTATCAATAAGTTCAATAACGGCGGCGAGAATAACAGTGATGGTCAGAATAACACGTCTGAAGCCGTGTTCAATGCTTGATTGCGGAGGTGCAAAAGCTACTGCTGTTGCCATAATGAAAATTAAATTACAATGATAGATTTTCTAAAGAATTGAGGGTTACTTTACGCGAACAGCTACTTCTACGTTCATGCCTGCACGCAAGGGTTTATCAGATTTCGGCGTGACGGTAATTTTTACGGGAATACGCTGCGTTACTTTCACAAAATTACCGGAAGCATTGTCAGGCGGCAGCAAGGCAAATTTCGCCCCCGTTCCGGCAGCAATAGAAGCTACTTTCCCGCTAAACTCCACGCCCGGATAGGCATCTGCTGTTACCTTTACATCTTGCCCTTCGCGTATGCTGCCGATTTGTGTTTCTTTGAAATTAGCTGTAACCCACATATCATCACTTCCCACGACCGACATGGTGCTTTGTCCGGGCTGCAAGATTTGTCCGCGCTGCACATTTTTACGCGTAACGTAGCCCGCAGCAGGAGCTTTCATCGTCGTATAGGAAAGCTGAAGTTCTGCATTATGAAGGTCGGCGAGGCGCATTTTCACGTTTGCCTGTTGTGCCGGAAGCTGCGAGAACGTTGTTTTAACTTGCCCTTTGGCAGAATTATATTGTGCTGCAAGCGCATCAGCACTTGCTTTGATGGCATCATATTCTGATTGGGAAATGACATCTTGCTGGCGCAAATTCGTGCTGCGCTGCAAATCGGTATTGATCTTACCGGCATTAGCAGCGATCACTTCGGCGTTGGATTCTGCAACTGCCGAATTAGTTTTCGTGGTCAGAATAGCGCCTTGTGCATTTTCCAGCGCGGCGGCGGCAATGTCTTTGCGCACCTCATAATCTGCCGGGTCAAGGGTTACAAGTGCATCGCCTGCCTGTACACGCTGATTATCCTTCACATGAACCGTCTGCACCTGCCCTGCAACTTTTGAGGCAATGGGATAGATATTAGCGTCCACTTGCGCATTATCGGTTTCTTCGTAGTTCAATGATTCCATGTACGTCCGTACGCCATAAATCGCAAGCGACAAGACGACAAGTGCAATGAGAGGAAGAATAATTTTTTTTCTGTTACTACCCTTTTGCAATTCGGGTGCGTGTTCTGCTGCCGTTGGTGTAGCGGTGTTGCTCATGGAGTGGGAAGGTTTAGGAAGATTAGTATTGACTGCTTCTCGGACAGTTTTTTCCGGGGCGAGTGTTGTGGAGTTTGCCATTGTCTGTATCCTGAAATTGTTAAATGGTTGTTGCTTTGTGAGTATTGCGAAAAATTTTACTTACCAGATGACCTCGCCAACGGCTCGCTTGAGCGCATAGACACTGAGCGTGTAATTATATTGTGCTTGCAGGCGCATCAGTTCTGCTTGCGAAAGAGCAAGTTCCGAATCAAGAAGCTCAAGATTGGTCACCAAACCGTTTGCATGGCGTGTCCGGGCACGACGTGCAGCTTCGCGGGCTTGCGTAATTTGAATTTGCGTCGTTGCTAACTTACCCGATACCGCTTCCAATCCTGCAATAGCTATTTGTACGTCGGCAGCGACTTGTAATTCAGCATCACGGACTTTGAACTCGCTTGATTTTACGCTTAGTTCAGCCTCTTCTTGCTGCGTTTTATTGCGCGGAACAAAGATTGGTGCTGAAATTTGCGCACCTGCCGAGTATGCAAACCGCAAGTCGTTGATAGAATAGCCATCCCCGACGATACCATTGCGAAAACCCGTATTAGCACTCACTCCGAGCGAGGGCAAATCCAGTTTATACGAGGCATCGCGGACTGCTTGTGCGATAGACTGCGCATCACGAGCAGTTTTCACTTCGATGCGGTCGTGGAGCGCCTGCGCAATCAGTGTTTCGGTATTCTGCGGTGCAAAAGAGGCATCAAAAGAGCCGTTCACGCTCAAAGGAGCGCTTGAACTAATGCCCAACATTCGGCGGAGCATGACCTCTTGCGTCTTGAGCGAATTTTGAATATCGAACTTTTGCGCCTCAGCGTTGGAAATGCGCACTTGCGTTGTCAGAGCGTCAAATTCAGTCGCGGTTCCTTCTTTAATTCTTTTTTGCGTCCGGCTCAGAGCTTCGTTCAAATCACGAATCTGTGTTTCAGTCACGCCAAGACTTTGTTGGAGAAAAATGAGCGCGTAGAACGACTGTACGGTTGAGTACGCCAGCGTCCGCTTGGTTTGTACAATGTTATCCTCCCCTGTCATTTTTTGAGCCTGTGCCGTAGCGACCTGAGCATCCGTGCGACCAAAATCGAACACCGTGTATGCAGCACCAACATTGATATTGATGTTGTTATTAGGCTGAAAAATCAGGCTCGGCTTTGTGCCGTCGGGCAATTTGAACGGAATATCGGGCGAGGAAATCGGCGCAACGTATTGATAGGAAGCCGTGCCGTTGACCGTAGGCAGGAAGCCGCTTTTTGCTTGATTTATTTTGGAATCGGCAACGAGCAATCCTTCGGCAGCATCCATCACTTGCGGATGTCGCGCTATCACAAGACCGATTGCTTGTTGCAAACTGAGATTGGTGGTGGAAACTTCAGTCGGTGCCGGAACAGCCGTTTGCGCATTGATTTCAATAACAATAAGAAAAAGCGCAAGAGCGGAAAGAATCAAAGATTTCATGACGCAGTACATAGACGATAGTAAACAAGAATTGTATATTTTTTTACTGTAAAGCCAATTTCTATGCCAAGAATCAACAGCTTTTGTAAAGTGTTTATTTTCAACATTTATAGTTACGGATATTTTTCATGATTATAGAAAAAGATATTTTTTGCTGATATTTCAGCAATTACTTTGGGAAAATCGCTGATATTTCAGCAAATTACTCTAAAAGGAAAACCCCCGTTTCCCCAATCTCACCGCGAACGAATATGCTCCCTGCTCTTCTCAGCCTCAATGAAGCAATTGCCACGCTTGGCGATCGTGAAGAAGTATTCAAATTTATTGCCGATACGTTGCGTGAACTTTTCCCGTTTGATATGTGCATCATTCTAACTCTCAACCCCGAAAAGACCCACACCCAAGCATTTATGCGCAGTGTGGCTATTTCGGGCACAGGCAAAAACGGACACGAGACAGGCACAACTAGAGTTCAGACCTCATTACTTCAGGGGCAAACGAAAATAAGAAAAGAGGATTTGGTAGGAATGGAAATGAAGAAGCATGGAATGGTAATGCTTCGGAACCCTATCAAAGGCTCTCCGCCGGAATTATTTTTAGAAAATCCGATTGCACAGGTGCTTGATGCGGCACGGCTTTTCAAGCTCTATCCTGATTATGCACCTTTTTGCTATATGCAGGAAGTACATATCAAGCAAATCACCGTTGTTCCCTTGAGGTCGCTGGGACGTGTGATTGGATTGCTGGTGCTTGCTTCGCGCAAACGCTTTAAGCCTGATTTGGCATTACTGGAGCAAGTAGCGGGGCAGATTTCGGTGGCGGTGAATAATACTCTCACCTACGACGAGCTTCGCCGCCGCGAACAAGAAGCAATCATACGTCTCGCTGTGAATAATGCGCTTGTGACCGTCAAAACGATTAAAGACCGCGACGCAATGTTCAGTAGCGTCGCAAATGAGTTGAGTAATCTCATTGCACTTGATTTTCTTGGTGTACGTGTACTCAATGATGCCGGAGAATTGACGGAATTCGCTAATTACCGCCGCGTTAGCGCAACCGGTGAATTTGACTTCGTAGAGCGGGAGCCGAATTCCTCGGCTTCCAAAGGAAATTCCTCTGAGTTACTCCGTACAACCGCATTATACATCGGAGAAACCTTCGCCAAGTTTTGCGAGAGAAATCCGATCGGTGCTTACATACGAGACAATCACGGCGTACGTTCACTTATTTAACGTGAATTCGGGATAAGAATTATTAAGTACGTTGAATCACGTCAAGTTTTT
>CALCNX010000096.1 GCA_937899715.1 uncultured bacterium
CGGAATAAATTCCGCACTCCAGTAATGTTTGTTTTTGTTGTTTGCGAAAGTCCTAATAATTTTCTCTCATCCAGTTCATATCCCCACATGAAATATACATTCTCACTACGATTGCTTACCACCTCCATTGCCATATTTGCACTTCGCTGTCTCTTATCGCATAATACCGCCTTTGGTCAAGTAGCAACGGCAACCAATCCACCCTCGCACGACGATTCGACGCTTGCAAAACAATTACTGGAAGTTCAGCAACGCTCTCTCCAATCCATGTCGCCTGAACGAGCAGCAAAATACGAGGAGTCCCTTCGAGCGATTGGTGAGACGGGAGTTACGCACAAGGCTTTGCAGGTCGGAAGTAAATCTCCAATGTTTGAATTGCCCAATGCACGTGGAAGCAAAACATCGCTTTCAGAAAAACTCGCCAAAGGATCCGTTGTGCTCACATTTTATCGGGGTAATTGGTGCCCCTTTTGCAACCTTCAACTTCGCGCTTTACAGCAACGCTTGAAAGACTTCGAGGCTGCGGGCGCAAGTATCATCGCAATTAGTCCACAGCTTCCCGATAGTTCACTAAAGTCTGTGGAACGTAATTCATTGCAATTCGAGGTTCTCAGCGATGTCGGGAGCAATGTTGCGCGAATGTTCAACGTACTCTTTACCGTTCCGAGTCAACAAAAACAATACCTTGAACGCTATAATGGTAGTACTGGAGCCACTGAACTGCCAATCGCAGCCACGTACATTATTCGCCAAGATGGAATAATATCATACTCGTTTCTTGAAAGCGATTATCGAAAACGCTCCGAGCCTGAAGTTCTTTTGCGGCATTTGCGAGAGTTAAAAAATAAGCGCTAAGACATTCGGAGAGCAAATTTCTACTCTTGTGTAAGAAAATATGCGTACATTACGACCAAGATTAAAAGGTTGGCAATACTGTACAATTATTGCTTTGAGAGGACATTTGCTATGAATTTGCCACGCTTCGCCAGAATGTATATGGCGCATATTTCGCCCCCATGTAGCGAAATAACGCTTCTCGCATCAAAAGGGATAGACACACCATTAACCTTGAGAGAGCGTTTTACGCTGCAATTCCATTTTATGATTTGTTCGGGTTGTAACCGATTTAACAAACAGATTCAGTCTCTGCAAAAAATCATCCGTGAATCGTTTGGTAACACATCCGAAATAACAGGCAAAACCGCAGCGCAAACAGACAACATTGCAGGTGCATTTCCAGAGGCAATGCCCAAAGAAGCACGTGTACGCATCCAAACAGCCCTTACAGCAGCGATTGGTGAGCAATGATAGCCATACCAGCACAGTTCATGCTGTTCCGTGCGCTATCGGTACTCGTTTTCGTGGCGCTTGCTTTTGCACACGCACAATGTCAAGATAGAGCGATAACCACAACGCCGCTTGTACTCAGAGATGGAACACGAATACTCTATGAAACCCCGCCTGAAGAGCTTTCTCATCTGACGAATGCTTTCGTTCAGTCGTGGTTGGAACTCAATGTCTGCGCTATCAAAGCATATTATGGGCGTTTCCCCCTCAAAGAGTTGACCCTTACGCTCAAAGCAGTCAGCAACAGCAGTGAAATAGGCTATGGACAGGCAATGCCCGGCGAAATGCCACGCCTGACAATTTACGTCGGCACAAAGACCCCGCGGGAAGGATTTCGTTCATCGTGGGTGATGTGCCACGAGATGACACATATCACGTTTCCATCGCTAGACCGCGAACATCGTTGGCTGGAAGAAGGCATTGCTACGTATGTGGAACCGATTGCCAGAGCAATGACAGGAATAATTCCCGTCGAAAGCGTGTGGTTTGATTTGGTTAATAAAACCCCGGAGGCTTTTGCCAATGCCACGTCAGGTCTTGATGGTGTGCGCGATTTTCGGCGCGTGTATTGGGGTGGTGCGCTGTTTTGTCTGAGGGCAGATATTGAAATTCGCCTCAAAACGGCGAACAAACATAGCTTTCAAGAAGTGTTACAAATAATTATGGCGCGTGAAGGCACAATGAACGAGGACAGAGATATTCTCACAGTCCTGCGCACGGGCGACAAATATATCGGAGTTTCAATTCTTGAAAAACTGTATCTCCAAATGGGCAAGACCGCATACAAACCCGATTTAGAAAAACTTTGGCTTGATTTAGGTATTGAGCGAACAGATGGAACGGTGATATTTCACGATGAAGCTCCGCTAGCAGCCATTCGCAAGAGCATCTGTTCTCGGTCGGCGGCATCCTGCAATGATTTATTTTTTCAGAAAAAGTAAATAGTATGAGCAAATTTTCTGAAAATATTTTTTTTCTGTAAGGTCTAGAATAAATCCACGACTACTTAAAAAACGTACTAGAACAAAGTGGGCATTTCCCGCTTCATTTTTTTTTTTCACATTTATTTATCAGGAGATTTTTATGAATCGCCAAGATTTTTCCAAACTGATGGTCGGTGCTGCTGTTGCCGGTATGATTTCGGGTACTGCTCTTATGGCTCAGGACAAACCTGCAGACAAACCTGCGGAAACCAAAAAAGCTAAAACCGAAAAAGCAACCAAAAAAGATAGCTGCAAGGGCAAAGACTCCAAAATGGAAAAGAAAAAAGATAGCTGCAAAGGCAAAGACGGTTGCAAAGGCAACGCAGCATAATTTTTCGTAGAAGCGAACGGGGAACCGGACAAAAGACACTCCAAATACATTGAGGGGAAAGACCAAACTTTACGCATACTTAAAGAATAGTCGTTTGTCTGTGTTCTCCGTTCTGCTTTTTATTTACGCTTACGCCATTTTTCACATTAATTCGTTTTTTCTATGCTTCCGAATCGTTGGAATCTGCCAGATTTAGGCTTCGGTGTTGGATTGCGCTCAGTGCATTACGATTACATTTTAGAAAATTTCCCGCCTGTGGATTGGTTTGAAATAATCTCCGAAAACTATCTCTCGCAGGGCGGTTACTCATTTTATGCGCTGGAAAAAATTCGGGAGCGCTATCCGATTGTGACGCATGGTGTATCGCTTTCTATTGGCTGCACCGACCCGCTTAATTTCACCTATCTTGAGCGTTTGAAGCGGCTTGCTGACCTCATGGATACACCTTGGGTAAGTGATCACATTTGCTGGACAGGTGTGAACGGACGGAACACACACGACCTTCTTCCAATTCTCTACTCTGAAGAAACGCTCAAACACGTTGTGGAGCGGATTCGCACCATTCAAGACTTTTTGGGGCGACGGGTGGTCTTGGAAAATGTTTCGACGTATGTGGAATTTGCAGCCTCCACGATGACTGAGTGGGAGTTCATCGCTCGCATGGCTGAAGATGCCGATTGCGGCTTGCTTTTGGATGTGAACAATGTTTTTGTCAGTGCGTTCAATCATGGCTTCGATGCAAAAGAATTTATTGATGCCATTCCCGCCGACCGCATTTGCCAATATCATCTTGCGGGTCACACTAACAAAGGCACCCACATTATAGACACCCACAGCGACCACGTTGTAGAAGGTGTGTGGGAACTCTATCGCTATGCCTATTCACGTTCCGGCGGACGCGCAACCTTACTTGAATGGGACGAAGATATTCCACCGTTTGAAGTTGTTCATGCCGAAGCGCTGAAAGCACGTGAGTACCGAGATACAATCAAAAATACAACAGAACTACTTACCGAAGCGCCAACGGGCAAAACTCCACAAGAATTATTGACAAAATTTGCTGAAGAATATGCCTAAGAGTACCACCGAGCAAGCATCCACAATCGTACATCTTGACGAGTTCCAACGCTGGATGGTAGCCGTCGTGTCGCACTTCGGCACAGATGAAGAGGCTTGGAATTCCGAAGGTGCAACCACCGAACTCAGCCATGAACGGGCTTTGGGCAATGTTTTGCCTTCACAAACACTAACAGAGTACGAGCGAATAGGGATTTATCGCCGGATGTACTTCCTCAGAATGAGGGATGCCTTACTCATTGATGTTCCGTCTATACGATTTGCTCTTGGTCAGTCTTTGTTTGAAGAGGTCGTTGAGCAATATTTCACGCGATACCCTTCTCGGTCATATACGCTCAATGATTCGGGGCTAATGTTTCCTACATTCGTGCGCGAATCTTCCCTTCCCAACAAGGAGTTTTTGGCGGAACTTGCGGAATTGGAGCTGGCGATTAGTCGGGTAATAGAAGCGCCGGAAACTCCACCGCTAACCGCCGAGCAGATTGCAGCCGTACCCGCAGACGCATGGGAGAACGTTTGTTTCGTACCTATTGCAGCATTAGAACTTCATGCGTTTACCTATCCTGTACACGATTATTTCTGTGCTTTTGAGGAAAAATCTTCAGAAGATGAAACTTTATTAGCAATTTCTGGGGAGCCTTCATACAATTATGTGTGTATTCACCGCTCAGATTATCACACAGAACATACGGCGCTCACCGAAGCTGAATATGAATTGCTGACCGCGCTCACAGCATCTGTGCCGCTCGGTATCGCTTTTGAAGCCGTGCAAAAACATTTTGGGGAAAATCCCGCCGACGCTGAAAAAGCGCAGCAACACATTACATCACGCTTTCAAGAGTGGATGATGTCGGGCTTATTTGCAGCCATTCGCACCTAAACTTCCCTATAAAGCACAATCAGCAGCCCTTTCCTCTCCCGAAATATTTACTCTTTCGGTAGGACTTACTTTGCTCATCCGAAACTGGGTATGTATTACTTATGTCTTTGAATTTCACTACTTCATTTTACCATTTTTCTATTTACCAATGTTTACATCACCTCTTTTTCTCGCTGTCCAAAATCTATACGTGCGGCTGGCAAATATCCTCAATTATGGTCAAGACTTGTTATTACTGACCATGCGCCTCTACTGGGGCTGGCAGTTTTTCCAAACAGGCAAAGGAAAACTTATGAATTTTGACCGCACCGTTGATTTTTTCACGAGTTTAAATATCCCTTTTCCGACGATCAATGCTGCTTTGGCTGGCTCGACGGAATGTATCGGCGGTTTATTGTTGCTTATCGGCTTGGGGTCGCGCCTTGTGAGTTTACAATTAGCCGTGGTAATGGTGGTTGCTTATCTCACAGCCGATGCCGATGCGCTTCACGCTATTTTCACCAAACCAGATGACTTTACAGCAGCCTCACCCTTCCTTTTTTTACTGACTGCAGTTATTGTCGCATTTTTTGGTGCAGGCAGAGTGTCGGTGGATGAATTTGTCCGACGCTTCCTTGCTCGGCAAAAAGCCCAATAAACGAACCTCTTTTCTCTATCGAAATTGCGGCAGATGTTGTAAATTTTCTTTTCTTTCTCACTCCACGAAGCAATTATCGAAATTATGAAAGAAACACGTATCGTAGAGAAACACCCCCTTGCAGTGCGTTGGTTTCATTGGATAAATTTCCCTGTTCTGATGGTGATGATTTGGAGCGGATTGCTTATCTATTGGGCAAATGATATTTATGAAATTAAACTTGACTCCACAACACTCATAAAGTTCTTTCCAAAGGCGTTCTATGACGCGCTGGATTTACGTGCACGATTGGCGGACGGTATGGCATATCACTTTACGTTTGCATGGTTTTTTGCCATCAATGGTCTGCTCTACGTTTTGTATCTGGTTATGTCGGGCGAGTGGCGTTTCATCGTACCTAAAAAATCCTCATTGGGCGAGGCGTGGAAAGTTTTGCTGAACGACCTTTTCATCAAAAAATATACGCATGAAAAAGCAAAGTTTAATGGTGCACAGCGCCTCGCATATACAAGCATCCTCATTATGGGCTTTGGTTCATTGCTGACGGGGCTGGCTATCTACAAGCCCATTCAACTTTCTTGGCTCACAAATGCGCTTGGCGGGTATGGAGCGGCACGTCTTGAACATTTTTGTCTCACGCTTGGCTTTTGCGCATTTTTTCTTGTTCATTTGCTGCAAGTTATACGTGCGGGATGGAATAATTTTCGTGCAATGGTCTCCGGCTTTGAATTGGAGGAAGTCGCTGACAATCCCCCAGAAGCAAGTGAGGAATTGACTCCTATCATAGACGACAACACTCCCACACAGCCAACTACCTTGTAATTTTTAATTCTCAACTATATGCCAAAGCCCCCAAAATCATCATCTACGCTCACTCCTGAGCAAAAAAAAATCATCACGCGGCGCAATTTTCTGAGTTTTGCAACGCTTGGTTTTGGTGCCTTGGGTGGTGTGTTAGGATGGAATTGGGTTCGCAAACAACCTAGTGTGGATGGAACGGTCGCTCCGCTTCGTACCATGCTTGAAACAAACGGCTTTTTGAACGAAACCGTGCTTTACAGCAATGCGCACTTAGCGCCGGAATACCCACGTTCTGCGGCGGCAGCTGAACCCCGCACCAATGGAGACGTAGGGCTTGACGAAGACATTGACGCGGGAGATTGGAAACTAACAATTACGGATACAAAGAGTGGCAAGCCGCTTGAGTTGGTACTCGCAGACATTATGGCGTTACCGAAAACGGAAATTGTTTTCGACTTCAAGTGCGTGGAAGGATGGAATGAAATCCAGCATTGGGGCGGCGTACGACTTAGTGAAGTTTTTCGTAAATATGATCTTCCTACTGATTTTCGGTACGTGGGAATGGCAACGCCGGATAAAGCATATTATGTAGGCTTAGACATGGCGAGCGCTCTTCATCCGCAAACACTGTTGGCATATGAGTCCAACGGGCAAGAGATTTCGTTTGAACAAGGCTATCCACTTCGTCTGATTGTACCGGTAAAGTACGGCATCAAAAATATCAAACGTATTGGTAGCATTATCCTGACAAATGAGCGCCCGCCTGACTACTGGGCGGAACAAGGGTATGATTATCATGCAGGATTATGATTTCTCACAACCACTCAATCCCTCTACTCGCTTTTAAGCGCCTCCACCGGATTTGCCTTCGCTGCCCTGAATGCCTGAAAAGCAATCGTTAGGAACGCAATAACAACTGCCGCCAGTCCCGCCGCGATAAAAATCACCGCTCCGAGAACTGAGCGCAGTTCCACCTTGTATGCAAAATCCTGAAGCCAAGCGTTCATGCCATACCACGCAAGCGGTAAAGCAATGAGAATTGCAATGCCGACCAGTTTCAGAAAATCTTTCGTCAGAAGTCCGATAATTCCTGCCACTGAAGCACCTAAGACTTTACGAATACCAATCTCTTTGGTGCGCTGTGTGATAATAATTGCCGCCAGGGCGAAAAGTCCCATACAAGAAAGAGCAATCGCAATACTCGCGGCGGACATTGCTATTTTTGTAATTCGCCATTGGCTTCTGTACATTCGCTCAATATTTTCATCAATGAAGGAGCCAATCCAGGGGGTGTCGGGCGCTGCTGATTTCCATGCCGTTTCCAGCGCAGCTACCGTTGCCGGAACATTTTCAGAACGGATTCGCACAAAAATATAGCTTGCCGGACAATTCAACCACGCAACGTGGAGTGCTGGCTTTATCACACGCTTGAGTGATTCGTAGTGGTAGTTTGCCGTAACACCAATGATATTGAGCGGTTCATGGTAATCAGCATCGCCGGGCTTTACGTTTGGATCGTTGATGGGAATCTGCACACCCAGCACCGCCGACGGTGAAAATTCGCCGTCCTGTGCACGGCGCTTGCGTTCTGTTTCCGGCAGAAGATTCCAGATTTGCCGTGCAGATTTTTCATTGACTACAATAGATTCTGATGTATCCACCTGATGAAATTTATCGAAAGTGCGACCCGCAAGCATTGGTATTTGCATCATTTCGATGTAACCAAAATTTACCCCCAATATCTCACCTCCGACTTCTCCACCATTAAAATTCCACAACGATACATTATTGGTATTTGAACCATCTAGCCCGCGACCAACTGGTTTCGTACCACTGCTCATGGAAAGAACATTCGGATTTGTCCCCACTAACGACCTAAATTTTTCCAAAATCTCACGACCATGCGCCCCGTCACCAGTCGGAATCATCAAGACGTAATCACGATTATAGCCAAGTGGTTTTTGCTGCATAAAGTCTGTTTGCTCACGCATGACAAGAGTACACGCGATAAGACCGACTGCCAAAGTAAACTGCACGATAACCAAGATATTCCTCAATCGAGACGGACTTGCCTTCTGCGTGTTACTTTTGAGCGTGGATGCAGCTTGCAGACCGGATACATAGAAAGCTGGGTATGCTCCGGCTCCAACACCAACAACCAAAAACACGACCAGCACCGCACCCCAGAAAAAGAGATTTTCTACCAGTGCAATCTCGCTACCATTCTTGATAAGAAGCGTATGTTTTGCATTCAAGGCAGAATTATACACCGGCAATAATATCTCTGCTATAACAACGCTGAGAAACAATGCAAACAAGACGACCAGCAGCGCTTCGCCCAAAAATTGTATGACCAATTGCTTACGAGTAGCACCAACTGTTTTGCGAATACCAACCTCGCGCGAACGTAGGAAAGACCGAGCAAGCGATAAGTTGATAAAGTTAATGGAAGCAATGAGCATGATAAAAACTGCAATAGCAGCAATCATGTACACATTATCTTTCCCGTTGCGTGAGGGGTTGAGTACGGTCCCAAAGTGCACGTCCGAAAGCGACTGTAAGCGTTTTGTGATATAACTCCCGTTAGCCGCAGGCTTGACACCAAGATTTTTTTTGTCCTTGATAATTTCAGCATAGTGCGACGCAACAACCGGCACCATTGCTCGCTCGACGATGTCTGGTGTTATTCCATTTTTTAAGCAGACATACACTTCTGTGGAAACATTATCCCAATGCCGCATCTGTTCTTTATAGTCGGGAATATTTTCGTATCGCACCACGACAGATAGCTCGATTGAAGAGGCGTTTGGAGGATTTTCAATCACTCCGGCAATGGTAAACGGCTTTGTTTCGCCTCCAATAAGTACGGTGATTTGTTTACCAAGTGCATTGGCATTTTCACCAAACATTTTGTCCGCAATACTTTTGGTGACAACAACAGCACTTATATCATTCAAAGCCGCATCGGGAGTGCCTTGCAGAAATTGGAATGAAAACATCCGAAAGAAATCTGCATCCACAAACGATGGCGACTCACGAAAAAGCGTACCATTATATTTCACCGCTGTTGGGTTTGCAGAATTAATTCGGCTTGCATACAGCACCTCAGAAACTTCAGACTTGAGTGTCGGTGAAAAAGCAAGCGGCTGTGAGGTATATTTACCTTCGCCATTGACGGTCTGCTCTTGATGATAGATCCGAAAAATACGGTCTTTATTGGCATGAAAATTATCGTAACTGAGTTCTTCTCGTATGGCGGGCAGGAGTAGCATACAGCACGCCATTCCTAGCGCCAGTCCAAAGATATTGACAAACGTCATTCCCTTACGGCGCATGAGATTGCGGAATGCAATTTTGAAATAGTTGTACAACATAATGATGAAACGCTTAATGGCTGAAAAGTAGTTTTTGAAAAACCCTAAAAGATACGTGCCAAAACCTGAAACTAAGTTTTGATGCGCTTTACAGATAAATGCTTCTCGCTCTATCAAACAAAAACTGTCCGCAAATGAACACTCAATGTTCATCTGCGAACAGTTTTTCGATAAACGAGAACACTTTTACTTACGGAAACACACGAATACTTCTGACGCTATCAGGATTGTACAAGCTGTCTCGAACATACTCACCCAAATGCCACCACGAAAGAAGGACTGTATCGCGCTCCTGAATGTGAAATCGGTCACGGTTGAAATTTACGAATGATTTTGCTGCAACTTTTATTCCTATACGTGGGTCTGTTACGGGTGTCCAAAGAACAACGGGTAAAATTCTTTCCGGAAATGCCGACAGATAAATATCTTTTTCCGTATTATTTGCCACAAGAAGATTTTCACCACTTAACTTTGCACAGACTTCAACTGCGTAGGTGTTTAGACAAGTTTCTGATATTGGTGGTGTTGGTTCAAGTGGAGCGCAAGCTACCGCCAAAAACAATCCGCAGACCAAAAGCAAACGAGAGTATTGCATAACAACTCCTGAGAGATAATCATAAAAACAATGAGAGAACTACTCCTTTTTAGGTATTATGCAGTAAGAGACAGAGGTTCATAAAAAGTCACAATGTATTCAAGATTCCCCAATGAGACGTATCACAAATTCCCAATCTTCCAATTCAGCGCCCGCTCCTTTAAGTCCGCCAGTATCGCTTCTTTGACTGCGGCGTAGAGTTTTGCTTCGTCTCGTTCGCTTAGTTGTTCGCCTGTTCCCGTTCTGCGCCGTTTTTCAATCAATGCCTCTGTAATGGAGACAAGATTTCTGAAGTATCTTGGCTCGTAATCGGTCTTAATTTCTCCAAAACTTTTGGAATTAATTTGCCCGATAAGCGTGTCAATCTCCGGTTTCAAAATGATAAACGCCTCTTCTACATACTGCTTCATTGCCTCTTCGGTAAGTATGACTGCATTTTTATCATCCGTGTTTTCCATTAGCAAAAGGGTTTTATGTTTTTCAACGGTGGAATCATAATGCTCGTCTAACAGTTGAACAATGCCTATTGGCTTTGCTCGTAAACTTTTTCCGAGAGTATTGCTGAAGTAAACGACAATTCCGCCTAATGCAATAACAGTGACAATAAATTCAATAACTATCATAAAACTCGCTTTATTATTAGTTGCGTTGTTTTTGAATGCTTAAAGCATTTACACTACTAATTTGCGTATTTGCTTGATTTTTCGCAAACAAAAGGCTTACCACGTTTGTCAACCTTTTTCCCTTGCTTCTCGTCCAACGCTCCAGACAAGAGGTCGCTCCTCATGGCGCCAGTGTAAAATCATGATGAACATGATATGAAAAACCACATAGCGCTGTCTCTTCCCCCGGCTCAACGTTGTGCTTTTTGTTGCACATTTATTTTTTCTTCCCATGAACCCGTTCCGTACACTCGTGTTGCTGATTATCAGTAACGCAACCTTTGCTATTGCCCAAACGATTCTTGTCCAAGCCCAAGCACCACCGCAAAAGGCGATAGAAACACACCTCTTCGGAAAAACGTCGCTGGGCGCACTGAAACAAGCCCCTTTTGCTGAATGGTTTGAAAAAGGGTACAATGACTATTCACCCACACCATCAGTCGTGGAGCGCCTTACAACAATGCCCTTGCAAAAAGAACTTTCCGGCACAAAAATCCAGATTTTTCTTGGAACATGGTGCGGAGATAGCAAACGCGAAGTTCCGCGCATGATAAAAATTCTTCACAAAGCTGGAGTGCCGGATACAAATATTGAACTCATTTGCCTCAGCAGTGCCGACTCACTCTACAAACAAAGCCCCACGCACGAAGAGCGCGGACGCGAGATTTATCGCGTCCCGACCATGATTTTCACGCAAACTGGAAAAGAAATCGGGCGAATAGTGGAGTTTCCCGCAGAGTCCTTGGAGCGCGACGTGGTGGCAATTCTCAGCAAAAGCGGCTACTCGCCCAATTATCGTAGTTATCCTCTTGTGCAATCGTGGCTTCAAAACGGTATTCTGTCTGACACCAATACAAGTGTCTATGGCATGGCGGCTAAACTACGTTTCATCGTCAGTAGCGAAAGCGAACTCAATAGCGTAGGCTACGTGCTGCTTGCACGGGGACAAACGCAAGAAGCAATTTTCATTTTTAGCGTTAATACTCGGCTTTTTCCTCAATCATCCAACTGTTTTGATTCCTTAGCTGAAAGCTACGAAAAAGCAGGAAATATGGTGCTTGCTGCCAAAAACTATGAACGGGCTTTTGAACTGGATTCCAAAAACGCTCACGCTTTAGCGCGGTTGGTTAAATTGAAGTCACTATTGTAGATTACTACTACAATACAAGCCTGATGCAAAGAACGGCATCAGGCTTTTCTGCCGGAGAAATTAGCGGGTGATTCTTCAAGAACAATGCCCATCTGCCGCATGAGGAATGTTGCGTTTTTGTTATTTGCCACGCCTCGGCGAAGCGTATAATCAAACGAAAGCTCGCCATTTTGTATCTCGCCCTCAAAACAGTAGTTTCGCACAAGTGCCGGATATTCAGTTTCCAAAGCGCCAATTTCAGTATCATGTGTAGCGATTACCGCCAGCGTCGGTAGCGAAATGAGTTGCTGCAACAGCCCGACCGTTCCCGATTTTTTATCAGCAGAATTTGTTCCGCGCAAAATTTCATCCAAGAGTACCAACGCCCTGTGACCGCTCCGAAGCCGTTCAACAATAAATTGTAAGCGCCTTAGTTCTGCATAAAAGTACGATTCATGCTTTTCCAACGAGTCCGAAGCCCGCATACTTGTGAGCACCACACACACAGAGACTTCAAACGATACCGCACAAACAGGTAAACCAACGAGCGCAAGCACTGCATTGATGCCGATTGCCCGTAAGAATGTGCTTTTGCCAGCCATATTCGCACCTGTTATCACCACGAGCGTTCCTGATGTTGTATCAAGCGAAATGGCATTGCGAATAGCCTCGTCAGCATCCAAAAACGGATGTGCCAGCCCCAAAGCGCGAAACACGAAGTCATCGGAGTCATGCACAACAGGTTGAATATACGTGAGATTGTTGAACGCAAAGCCCGCCATACTGCAAAGAGCATCCATTCTTGCAAGCATATCAAACCATTCTTCAACCTCGCTTCCATGACGCTTCCGCCATTGCTCCAAAAGCCGAACGCAATGCAAATGCCAGAAAACCGTTCCGTTCAGCAACACCGCCCCCACCATGTTCTGCCCCATTTCAAAATACTTCATTGCGTTAGCAAGCTCACGAATACTTTTCCACGCTTGGTCAGAAACGGCAACCATAGATGCTAACTCAGACTCGTGAAATAATTTAGCACCCGAAGATGAAGCGGATGCACCATGCTCACGCAGAATACGAAACAAGCGCACATACACACTCAGCAGCCCCGCTACTCGCTTCAGAAGTGCAACCTCGGTGGTAATGCGCCGCAGGAAAAGAGCAAAACACAAGAACTGGACAATCATACAGCCCCACACAAGTTTTGCCCACGGGAAATTTTCAACGCCCATGAAAACATTCCAAAACGCAACTCCCGCACTGAAAAGTGTTATCGCCGGAAGAGTCCAAATTACAGTCCTGAGCGCCCAATGTGTTGAAAATAGATTCTCCTTTTGCAACCACGCTCGCAGCCCTTCATGCTCAGTAAGACTCATGTCTCGTTCGCGCTTTGCCGATAACCATTCCTCACGAAAACTCGTAGCAGCACGTAGCTCTTGAATCATTCTCTGACGAGATGCAATCTCCTCTTTATGTGCAAGCGGCGTTGAAAGCCATTCAGCAAGCCGATTATAGCCAAGCGCAGTAACAGTGCGGTTCATGCGTTGAAAAAGTGAGGCGTGACCAAAAATGTCGAGGTCAAGTGAATATGCTTCCGTACCCGACAAAGGCGTATCGCCCAAAAATTCGCCACCATGCGGGATGTGTGCTCTATCGCCCTGCAAGGCACGAAGCTCTTCATCGTTGACGCGGAGCAGACTTTCGGTTCGTTCCTTTGCTCCGAACAAGCGGGCGTGAATTGTTACGAGCAAAACAAACACAGCAAAGGAAATCAGCAGACCAAGATTCCACACCGTGTGGGGAACACCATTTGCACCGTAGGAATCTCCATACAGCGCATAAAAACCAAACCCTGCTACGGCAAGAAAACTTATCAATCGGGCAAGCGAAATGCGGGCAATTTGTTTGGTCAATCGCTCCACGTCAGCCTGGTAACGCAGTATTTGTGTAGTGTAAAAATCGTTAGGCGAAGGAAATTGCATGAACGTTTTTCGTTTCTGAAATGGAAATGTGATAGGAAGTTTCCTCAAAGGACGTACAATCATCAGAACAATTACTTCCCATCCATCACTTTCATAAACTCGGACACTGATGTTTCACGAATTGTCGCACAAATTTTCGGTATTGACGGAGGTGTACAGTGTATGACTGCGAAGCGAGCGAAGCGCTATTTTGAGATAACTTTGGAGCATAGTTTTGTTGATTGAAATTGAAATGGTACTTTTGTGATTATGTTTAACTTTTATGTGAAAATATGATTACACTTGAGGAAGCCATCATCATGGGCGTAAACGCTCCAAGACCACACCAACGTGTCATTTCCAAACTTAATACAGAGTTAGGAATCTTGTACTATAAACAGGCAGCCATTGCACTTGAGCCTTTCCCGGAAATGATGCTGGATGAGGATAAAACAAGCCCCACTCCCGACCTTTCGCTCTACGATAACGTCTTGGAAAACACTCCTGTTATCATCGAAGTAACAAAAACAGGTATGGTACAATCCGACCTCAAAAAGGTTCGTGCGCTCATTAACACAAACGATTACGGCATTCAAGAAGGATTTGTCTATGACTATAAACGCAATGAGTGGCATAAATATGCGCTCGGAGTCGGCGACATCACCGACCGTCCTTCCTTCTGCGAGGCAATCAACCTCGACCTTGCGACGCTGTTGTAAATCGCTGATTTACTCACTCCGAAGCGAGTGAACAGGATTTGCCCTCGCTGCTTGCCATGCTTGCGAAGCAACAGTCGCAAAGGCAATCAGCACTGCCCCGGTTCCAGCAAGCACAAACACTCCCGCACCCAAATCTACCCGATAGGCAAAGTCCTGAAGCCACTTACCCGCCGCCCAATATGCAAGCGGCGTGGCGATAACAATAGCAACGACCACCAATTTCAAAAAGTCTTTTGAGAGTAGCCCGACGATACTTGCCACCGATGCCCCCAACACTTTTCGGATGCCGATTTCTTTTGTGCGACGCTCAATCGTAAATGCCGTTAAGCCAAGCAACCCCAAAGCAGCAATGAAAAGCGTCAAACCTCCAAAGACGCTGACTAGGAAAAGAATCCGCTCCTCATTTCGGTAGAGCATATTCAGGTCATCTTCCAAGAACGTGTATTCAAACGGCAAGCCGCTCTTTGCCGCATCTTTATCTATTTGAGTAGCAACCTCGTTCCAAGTTTTTTCCATGGCTCGAAGCGTAGCTGGATAATCACGGCTTGCTGCAAGACGCACCGCTAAGAATCGGAAGGGTATATCCCGCATTAAAGTACCGGAACTATCTTTCCAAAATCCTGTCGTAAATGAAATTGGTTCAATTTTATCGTAGAGTGGAGAAAAATGGAAATCTTCGACAACACCAATGATACGCAT
>CALCNX010000097.1 GCA_937899715.1 uncultured bacterium
TCTTCGCTTCGCTGGACTGCCACCCCTTCACACGGTGAAGGGGAATTTCAGAAAGCGTAACTTCAGTACGGAATCGTTCTCAAAATATTCCTTTTAAGCGGCTTGCCTTTGCGAATGTGTTTTTTTACCAGCTTTTTCGCCAGTTTTGGTGTCATGCCTTCATACCAAACGCCGTCGGGATAAACCATCACAACGGGACTATGCTTGCACTCGTGGTTGCAATGCGTCTTGGTGATATGTACGTGCTTGTGCAAGCCCTCTTCCTTGAGTTCATGCTTGAGCGCTGTCAACACCTCATCTGCACCGTTCTTCCGGCAAGAAGAACCCGCGCAGCACAGAATGTGACAAGTAATGTGGTCAGAACGATGAGACATACTTATTTCTGTATAAATTTTCCGCTTATCTGGCTAGCAAAGCGCCCGCTTTCAAAGGCGGCACGGTAAAAATACGCCCCTGAAGCCGAAATCGGAAGCACAAAATACGCTTCCCCACGAAGCACTTGTAAACGTTGGTTCATAATAGCATTGCCAAGTACATCGTAGATATAAACATCCAGCGCCCCATTGTCTGGAGCGGTAAAGGCGATTTCAACCACGCCATTTGCTTTATTGGGATGAAGATAGGTCAGTTTAAGTGCGGTGGTATCAATATTCCCCATATTTTGAGATGAAGAATCCGGCAGCAATATGCTCCTGCGAATGCTTACAAGCCAGTCCTCAGCGATTTGCGGCGGACGCAGTGTTATCGGACTAAGTGAAAATGGCATGAGCGACACGACCGATTCACCGCTTGCCGGAGAAATCCATCGTACCACAAAATCCCCATCGCCGCGGAGCGCTCCGCAAGAAAGCGTCACAGAACGCAAGCCATCGCCGACGTATGCCACCAAAGCATCACGCGAAGCAAGTACCCCGTAAAATGGCGCAGCCCCACTACTGGAAGTCAGCGTAAGCATTAAGTCCAAGCGTGGAATCATTGTCTCCCACTGCAAATCCGACAGCAAACGCTTCATAATACCCATTTGCGCCGAGCCTG
This sequence comes from uncultured bacterium, assembly GCA_937899715.1. GTDB lineage: Bacteria > Bacteroidota > Ignavibacteria > Kapaibacteriales > UBA4661 > PH2015. The sequence continues at coordinate 1,036 of CALCNX010000097.1, forward strand.
GCAACGAAAGCGCAGAATCTACGGTAAAGCGTGGTTGAAATCCTGAGCTGGGATTAGTCGCAGAATTCCATTGAAAAATACCGTTTGCCCCGTAGGTAATACCGACCAAACCGCCGTGAAAAATACTCATGTATGCTGCCAAACGCACGTCGTAGGGCGTTGCGCGGCGCTTCCCGCCGACAAGAGCCGCCTCAATATCACTAAAAAATGAGTTCAAAATAAAGTCCTCATACGGAGGCTCAGCATTCAGCACGGGCTTTGCCGGAGAGCGGTCGTAGCCACGTCGCACCAGTGCTGTTCTATCGTTCGACCACGGCTGATGGGAGGACTGAAGAATATGGAAGTCCAGCCACGAAGCGGTATTGCTAAAGAAATCATACGAGGCAGTCAGACCTTCGGGATGAATACTCACCAAATGCCGTGCGCCATCGGCATCATGGAGTACCTGCGCAAAGCGCTCCCAATATGCACGGCGTTCCGGCGTGTCGTAACGAGCATCGCCTCCCATCACCCAGACCACGTGATGTGCTGCATACCGCGCACCCAGATATTCTGCGGCAATGAGCGCTTCTGCTTGTGTAATAGGCTTGCGCACCCACCCTCGTTCGTAGCCTTCCATGCCTCCATTCGCCCACTGCGGCACGAGCGCTACGACCATGCCACGCGCATTTGCCCACACTACAACGCTGTCAAATTCATCAAAGAAGCGTGGGTTAATGAGGGTTCGGTCGTTGTTGAGATAGAGAAGCGTTCCGTTCCGATTGCGGCTATCATCGTCCACATATGCGGCATGAGTAATCTGAAGCACCGTAAAACCTTTACGGGCGCGGTCATCGAGAAAATGTAGCACCTCTTCTTTTGTACTACGCATAAACATTTCCCATGCCGTATCGCCAAGCCAGAAAAAAGGTGTACCGTCGGCATAGACAAGAGTACGGCGGCTGGGAGCGACTGCGAGAAAACCGTTTTTCGTGAGAGGATTATCACTTGCCTGCACCGTTGCCACAAATGTTCCCACAATACCATGCAAGCCCTTATTGGTGCTGTCACTCGCCGTGATGCTGTATTCCCACACGCCTGCAAGTGTCGGCGCAAAGCGCACAGCGTAAAGACTATCTCCAGCCCAAAAGCCGCTGACAGTCTGGCTTTGTCCGCTTGGACGATGCGTAAAGGTACATCGAAGGCGTACGCCTACAATCGGGCGGTCATAGATTTTTGACGAGACCAGCCGGAATTCAGTAGGACAATTAACCGTTGCTTGCGTTGGCAGATTCGGCAGCACTTGCGAGGCAACACGCGACGGAAGGCAAATTGCCAAGAGAATAAAATAAGAGACAAAAAGGAGACGCATATCAAGAACGGATAGGGTTTAACAAAATTCCTGCAACCGTCTGTATAAGAGCGCAAGCGGTAATCCGACGACGTTATTGTAACAGCCGTGAATTCCTTCCACAAAGACCGCTCCGAAGTCGTCCTGAATACCGTAACTTCCCGCCTTGTCAAGCGGCGAGCCACCGGCGACATAACCACGAATTTCCTCAGTAGAAAGCTGCCGGAAACGAACTTCCGTTCGGCTCACATCCGTAATGGTATTAACTATTGAGCCATCGGGCGCGCATTCCACCAAAGCAATTCCCGTGAAGACCTCATGCGTTCGATTGCTCAACATGGAAAGCATTCTCACGGCATCAGCGGCATCATGGGGTTTGTTCAAAATATAACCATGTAGAACAACGGTTGTATCTGCACCAATGACAATAGCAGATTCGCCAAGCGCTTCAGCTACGTGCAGTGCTTTCGATTTTGCCAACGTTTGAACGTACTCCGGCGGTGGGATATGCGTTGGCACTACCTCTTCATCAAACGCTGAAACGACGACACGAAAATCCATACCTAACTGCTCCAAAAGTTTTTTTCGGCGCGGAGAGGCAGAAGCCAAGACCAGCGGTGCGTGAAGAGCAAGAAAATGGTTCATCGGTTTTGAAAAAGAGCAGATAATTTATGCAATTTTGGGGCGTAATCGGCTTAGGAAAATAAGAGCCGCAAGAGTCAGTACCACAGTCGCAAGGCTAATCCACGCACCCATGCGGAAAGCAGACGAATCGTAACGCAGCGCTATGGTATGCTTGCCTTTCGGCACAACGATGCCACGGAGACTGTAGTTTGTGCGCAAAACTTCCGTTTCTTGCCCGTCCAGAGTAGCTTTCCATGCGGGATACCATATTTCGCTGAGTGCCAGAAGTCCATTTTCTGCGGTTTCTACGTCATAGACGATACGGTTTGCGCCATACTCAGTGCAGTGAACGCGGTGCTGAACAGCAGACGGCATTTGCTTTGGAAGTGGAGCAGAAAGCGGCTTTTCGACCAATGCTTGCGTAACAAGATTGACCACACCGGATTTGGCAAGGTCAGCAGATTTATCGGGTGTCGTTTGTACGACATCATAGAGCATTCGTGCACGAGAGAAGGCGCCTGGACGCTCGCGCAAGAAAGGTTCTCCGCTTGCGCTGTCAATGGCAACAGCATACCGAATATTCAGCAAATCCAGCGTTTGTTCTCCCGTAGGCGCAAACGGCAGACGACGCTCAATCAAAATCGGCATATAACCTTCAAAAAGCATAACAGGCGTGTATAAACCTTGATTTTGCGACATGAGCATCGCACCTCGTGTACGGATACTGAGGCGATATAGCGAGTCCTTGGGCATACCGTCTGCTCTCATGCGCTGTGGAATAGCAGCATTGGTACGCTCAAAAGTCTCGGTAGGATTGACCATGTTTTGATTGAACGTGCCGCCCGTGATAGTTAAATCCACGAATGACAGCAAGGTAAAGCAGATGCCGCCAACAGTCGCAGACAATATTCCTCGCTGCAATAAAAACACAATGACGCAAGACAACAGAGCAAAAATTAGTGCTGTCAATCCAAATCCTTGAACTAACCCGGCATACGTTTCACCCGCTTCGGCTGGTGCGGCAATGGCAACTTTAAGTGCAACAAGTATCGGCAAACCGACACCAAGAACTGCGAGACGGCTGATAGTATCTCTATTTTTCCAAAGCGCATCAAAACCAATGCCCGCCATCATCGTTAGCCCCAGCACACAATAGACAAGCATACGCGAGGGAATACGAAAACGGTCGAAAAGCGGCAATTTGAACATGATTTCAAAGAGAAAACCGTTTGTGCCGAGCGCAAAAAGGATGGCAAAGATAGCAGCAAAGAGCATCAATCCACCCAGATTCTCACGTTCCCGCTTGAGAAGAGATGAAGCGAAACCGATGATTCCCAGCGTAAGCGCCGGAATACCAACATAAAATGCTGTTTCCCAATAGTAATATCCGCCCCCGGGAAGGTAAAATGGAACGGAAAGTGCTTCTGGCGACTGTTGAGCCAGTACAAAACCGAAGAGCTTTGGCACAACCAACGTCAACAACTGCTGCAACTGCATCGCACCCATAGAAGCCTTTTCGAGGCTAAAGTTATTGCGTTCGGAATACGCCGCAAATTCTTGCGAATGGAAGAGTTGCACCGCAAAGATTCCCGCGCCAATTATTATCGGCAATGCCGCTAAAACGCCATAATGCAGAATGTTTGGTGCTGTAGCCGTTTTATCGGTAATATTTGTAATAAATGCCCAGACCGTATAGAAAAAGAGCAGCAAGACCAGATACAGTGTCGTCTGCGGGTGTCCCGAAAGCATCATCAGGCCCAATACTACACCTGCCAGAAGCGAAGAATGGAGACGGCTACGGAAGGGTTCGTTAGAAATGAGCGCCCTGCGGAAGTACATCCATGCAAGCGGAAACCATGCACAATGCTCGACCATCATCGGATGAAACGCATGGCATACCAAGTACGATGAAAAACCATACGAAACCGCAGAAATGAGCGCTCCGGCATCGCTAACCTTAAAGGAGCGCATAAGCAAGAACATTGAGAACTGTGCCAGTGCGAAGTGCGCAATAATCACCATTTCTACCGCGAATGCCGATAATTTGCCGTCATGCACAAAGAGCGCAAGCAGCATATTTGCCGGATAGAAAAAGCCGACTGCTACGTCTGCCAGAAATGGTGCGCCGGAGAAGGTATAAGGATTCCAAAACGGTAACTCACCTGCATGAAGAAATTTTGCTGCGAATACCTGCGCCGGATAAACGTAATCGGCAAAATCCTCCCAAAAGTACGCCGAACCAAATATCTGCGCACGAAAGAAAATGAGCGTTGTAGCGAGAAACAGTAGTGCTACTGCCCAGAGCGGCAAGATCAAAGGCTGTGCGAGAGCTGCTGCGGAGGCGCTCTTTTTGGCAGTGTTTTTTGAGGCGGGTGATTTGTGCTGTTTTGCCATAAACAAAAGGGAAAATATGTCGTTTGCAATACCGAATGCTAATTTCGCAAGCGTGTTGTATCAATAGAATTCAAGAACTCTACCTTTGCCAACAATGAATCTCGCGTTTCGACATTTTCGGGATCAGGCAAGCAGCAGTCCACCGGGCAAACGGCAGCGCACTGCGGCTCGTCGTGGAAGCCAACACACTCAGTGCATTTATCCGGCACAATAAAATACACCTCGTCGGAATAGAACTCGCTTTGGAAGCCACCCGGCGAGGTAGAATCCGAAAATTCTTTATCGCCAAGTTTCCACGTGACGGCAGGCTCGTAAATAGCGGTGTTGGGGCATTCCGGTTCGCAAGCGCCACAGTTGATACAATCGGAGGTAATGCGAATTGCCATACAGGTATCCTTTTAGCTAAGTATTGATGCGGTTAGTATTCAAGTGTACGTCAGCACATAATTGCCGAATCTACGATTTAGAGCGCACTTGAACAACAAGAAATTTTCTGATTGAGTGAGGTAACTTTTTGTGCAAAAAAGCCGGATGAAGCCTTCTTCATCCGGCTTACAAGACTTGAACGAAGCCTTATCTACAAGATAGAATATCGACAAATTCATTTCAGTCTTTTAGAACAAGCCTTCTTGTTCTTCCTCAGAAGGTTTGTCGTTGCTTGCGGCATGACCGTTTGCGGTGTGCCCGTCAAGGTTAGCAACATCAACAATTTCCGAATCGTCTCCGCTTTCAGCGGTGATAATTTCGGTTCCATCACCTTCTTCCTCTTCCTCGTGAACGACAATTGCGATGTCGGCAATAGAGTCATCATCATCAAGCTTGATAAGCCGCACACCTTGCGTGTTTCTACCGATAACGCGAATATCTTTTGCTGCCTGACGAATAACCACGCCGCGAGCGGTCATCACGACAATATCTTCATTGTCGGTTACTTCGAGAATTGCCGAAACATCACCAGTTTTTTCTGTCAGGTTCATTGAGATTACCCCCTTCGCGCCACGAGCTGTTCTGCGGAAATCCTCAAGTCGGCTGCGTTTTCCGTAGCCCTTAGAACCAACAACAATTACATTTGCATCCGAACGCCTGATAGCTGCCATCGACACCACTTCATCGCCGTCGTTCAGATTGATGCCGCGAACGCCTGTGGCAGTGCGCCCCATAGGACGCACATCACTTTCGATAAAGCGGCAAGCCATTCCTTTTTTGGAGGCAATAAGAATTTCGCAATTACCGTCGGTGAGTCTTGCCGAGACAAGACGGTCATCGTCGTTCAAGCCAAGAGCAATGATGCCGTTGGAACGAACATTTTCAAACTCGTTGAGCGGTGTTTTTTTGCAAGTTCCATTTTTAGTGGTCATCATAATAAACTGCTTGTCGTTAAATTCGCGCACGGGCAAATAAGCAGTGATTTTCTCGTCATTATCTTTTTGGATAACGTTCGCAATCGCCCGTCCGCGCGATGCACGGCTGCCTTCGGGCAAATCATAGACCTTCAAGCGGAAGCAGCGTCCGCGGTCGGTAAACATCATCAAATAGTGATGCGTTGCGGCTTGGAAAACGGTTTCGACGAAATCGTCCTCGCGTGTGCTTGCGCCCGACGCACCGCGCCCACCCCGCCCTTGACGGCGATAATTTGAGACGGAAGTGCGTTTGATATAGCCCTGATGCGTGATAGTAACTATAACATCTTCGTTGGCAATCATGTCCTCAATCGTAAATTCACGAGAATCGTGAACGACTTCCGTGCGGCGTTCATCGCCATATTTATCGCGCAGAGCCTTGAGTTCGCGCGATATTTCCTGCATTTGAAGGGCTTTGCTTTCCAAAATAGCACGCAAACGCGCAATTGTCTGCATGACTTCTTTGTACTCATCTTCAATTTTTTGACGTTCTAGCCCTGTTAAACGCTGAAGGCGCATATCCAAAATTGCTTTTGCCTGCAGCTCCGATAAGCCGAAATTAGCTTGCAGCGCAGCATTGGCACTAAGCGTGTCTTGTGCTGCGCGGATGGTCTTGATAATAGCATCAATGTTGTCCAGCGCAATACGGAAGCCCTCCAAGATATGTGCCCGCTTTTCTGCCGCATCCAAATCGAATCGAGTTCGACGAACAACAATCTCATTGCGGAACTCCAAGAAATGTTCGAGCATTTCCTTGAGCGTCAGCACTTTAGGGCGACCTTTCACCAATGCCAGCATAATTACACCAAATGTGGATTGCATTTGTGTATGCTTGTAGAGGTTGTTCAGCACCACGCCCGAAGTGGCATCGCGCTTGAGGTCAATCACCACACGCACACCGTCACGGTCGGATTCATCACGCACATCGGCAATATCTTCCAATTTTTTCTCGCGCACAAGGTCAGCGATTTTCTCAATCAAACTTGCCTTGTTGAGTTGGAACGGAAGCTCGGTCAGAACGATACTTTCGCGTCCGGCTTTGGATTTTTCGATGAACACTTTTGCTCTGATTACCACGCGCCCGCGTCCCGTCAGATAAGCATCACGGACACCCTGATATCCGTAGATAATACCGCCCGTTGGGAAATCAGGTGCGGTAACGTGCTGCATCAGCTCTTCAACCGTCATTTCCGGCTTTTTGATAAGCGCAAGCAGAGCATTCACAACTTCCGTCAGGTTATGAGGCGGAATATTCGTCGCCATACCGACGGCAATACCGCCCGCACCATTAACAAGGAGTGCAGGAAGATTAGTCGGCATCACGCTTGGCTCTTGAAGTGAATCGTCGAAGTTAGGACGGAAGTCCACCGTGTTTTTATCAATATCGCGCAAGACTTCACCCGCGATTGAGGACAGACGCGCTTCGGTATAACGCATTGCCGCAGGAGAGTCACCGTCCATCGAACCAAAGTTACCCTGCCCGTCCACAAGTGGATAGCGCATAGACCAGCCCTGCGCAAGGCGCACCATTGCGTCATACACAGAGGAGTCGCCGTGTGGGTGGTACTTACCCAACACCTCGCCCACGATACGTGCCGATTTTTTGTATGGACGATTGGATGCCAAGCCGAGGTCGGTCATACCATAGAGAATACGACGATGCACGGGCTTCAAGCCATCGCGTACATCCGGCAGAGCGCGAGAGACAATAACCGACATGGAATAATCAAGGTAGGAATTACGCATTTCGTCTTCCATCATCACGGGAAGGATACGTTCATTACTTGCCATAGTGTACGGATAAAATATGAGAATGAAAATTTTCAACAACTTAGGGGATTCGCCAGCGTTGCTGTCCAGACTTGCAAAGATACGGAAAAATGCGACAAGAGCGAAACTCCGATGAAAAAATCTGCGTATGCCCTTCCTGCACAACCGCACATTGCATTATCACAAAAAACTTCTTTGTTCGTCGTGATTTTTGTCGTTGATTTGTGCTGTTTCATTCACACTACCAAAGCGACACAGTGCTTTGACCTCCAAAATGTTTTATGCGCATCAAAGAGCTTCATCTTACCAATATCGGTCCCTTTAACGACGCACACTTAGAGTTTGCTGCCGATGACAAGCCGCGCGTAACCATCATTACGGGCGAGAATGGGACTGGGAAGACGATTGTTTTGGATGCGATACGGGGGCTGTTCGGTTATCATTATGTACAACTTGAGCGCAAGATTCATCGGAATAATCAAGCATTCAAAGCATCAATGCTAATTAGTCATAGCGACGCAAAAAAAGATGGACTTTTTACCCAAGAAAAGCAAGAGGTTATTGAAGCCCTAGAGTTGGGATACAATAATGATTTTCAATCGAACTCTTTCAAGACTGGTGGATATGAAGGAATAGCACATTTGCCAAGCGGAATGGCGAGTAATCAGTCTGAACCTCAAAATTGGATTGTAGAATACTGGCGATCAAACGCAGTCTTTGAGCCATTTACAATCGGCACATACAAAGCACCAAATCTCAAAACTTATCTCCAAGGCTCACTACAAGGCATTCACAAAAACACTGAGACAACAGAACTCATCTGCTATTTCGATGTACTCCGCGATAGCCGCGACCCTAAAGAAAAAGTTATCGGTGAGATTGTTTTTCGTGCATTAGAAAAAATTGTCAAAGCAAGTCTTGTAGATGGCGGCAAGCTCAAATTTGTACGCCGCGCAGAACTTATGCCCATCATTGAACAAAACGGCATGGAAGTACCGCTTTCCAACCTCAGTAGCGGCAATCTTTACATGATTCAGCGCCTCGTCTCGCTTTTGGGCAAGATGTACGCCGTACATATTCTTCGCCAGACACCACCAGAAACCTTGTGCGATACACCGGGTCTGCTTCTCATAGACGAAGCGGAAAACCACCTCCACCCGAAATGGCAAAAGCGCTTCATTCCGACAATTTTGGAAATTTTCCCGAATCTGCAAATTATCGCTACGACGCACTCGCCGTTTATCGTTTCGTCGGTGGAAGGTGCGAAAGTGTATGTCTGCAAGCCGCATACAGACCACTGCACGATTGAAGATGAAACGGATTTTTATGCAAACAAGCCTGTGGAAGAGGTTTTGGCATCGCCCGTGTTCGGTACTTCTCCGTTTGGCGAGGAAATATCGAAACTTCTGGAAGAGCGCAAAAAAGCAATTAACGAAAATAACGAGCAAGAACGTACCCGTATTGAAGAGCGGCTGAAAGAAGAAAATCCTCAATATTTTGCCTATTTCGATATTGATAAACGGCTGGAAGCACTGTTGGAGGGCGCAGAGCAATGAGGTGTATTCACCGTTTACCGAAACCGAATATTCTTGAGAAAAACGCTACCCAATGGACAGCGGATTTCTTGAAGGTACGTGCTATAAATCCCCAACAACGACCCACTGGTAGTAAATATGCACACGCGGAAATCAAAGATTATCTTGCTCGCATGGGCGCGCATAAATGCTTCTATTGCGAACGAGCACTTTCAGAAAAAGAGTTTGTGATAGACCATTACATTGAAGTAGCAGAACGTCCTGATTTGGCGTTTGAATGGGAAAATTTGTATCTCTGCTGCAAAGATTGCAATAGTAAAATGACAAATATCACCTTGCCAAATGCAAATACACTTGATCCGTGTTCGGATACTTATCCTCACGCAGAGCATATTTCTTTTGACAACGAAAAAATTCGCTCGCGTGATGGCTCATCACGGGGCTTGCAAACTATCCAAAAATACAAGTTAGACCG
>CALCNX010000098.1 GCA_937899715.1 uncultured bacterium
TCGTATCGTAAGCGGAATAAATTCCGCACTCCCAAGTCTTTTGCGAAAGTCCTGACCAAAATAATACCGCGTGCCGCTCTTCAGTAACAAAGAAAAATATTATAGCGAACCTACTGCACAAACTTCTTCCCATTTCATCGTCGCTCGTTCCATTGCCGCGCCAAACCGTTCCGTATAGTCCGCACCATCCACGCCGTACTCCTCCACAAAATCCGCTAGCGTTTTTCGTGTGATGCCGCTTTCGTCATGCCCAAAAGTGTAGTACCCGCCAAAATTCACTTTACCGCTCTCGCTTACCTCCCGTTCGCGTTTGTACTCCACGTGGAAGAGGGCGCTGACGAGTTCGCCCGCTCGTTGTTTGGTCAGACGGAAGGCATCATCCGTGAAAGCGTTTAATCGTTGAGCAATGTCGTCCGCGCGGTGCAGCGCAAATTTGAGGTGGCGTTTTGTCGTGCCATGAAACTGAAAGCCCACCGTCGCCGCATTAGCAACAAAATTCCGAACTTCCCACTCGCGTTCCAGTTTTTTGCGGTCGTGCGGCGTGAGCGCTTCGGTGTGCAAATTCAATCGCTTCAGTTCCAAACGCTGGTGCATGGCGAGGTGTTCAGTGAACCTTGCCCACATCCGGCTGTCGCCGAAGCGTTCCAAAAGAGTGATTGCTTCGTCATGCGCAAAAAGTCGGCGGCGAAGTTCAAGATACCGATTGCCAAACGTGTCGGGTTTCGTGGTGCTGAAAAGGTCAGCGCGTTCCAAAAGCAAGCGTGAACATTCCTCCGTTCGTCGTCGCTCGTGCGGTCTTCCGGCGATGGCGGGGAAGAGCGCTGTTATTGCACTACGAGTCATTCTTGACTCAGTGGTGTGATAGAGCGCTTCCATGAAGAGTTCGGCGGCTTCGGAAAGCATCGTGAGAATTATTCGCTCGTCGGATTTCGCTTGTGCCTTTGCTTTTGCGGTGAGCGCGGCAACGGCTTCGGCGGAAATCATCATTGCCGATGGGGACGACGCTTCATCAAAGAGTTCTTCGCGGCGAACAACGGTGATGCCGTAGTCCTCAAGTTCCGCATGGAGTTCGGCGCGAGTGAGCGTTTGCCGCCGAAAGTCGCCCAGCCCCGCGATAATGCCCGCCACGTCCGGCATCCATTCATTCCGTTCGGTATCGAACATCATGGACGTATCGAAACGGCGGAACGCACTTTTTTTGCCGATGGCTTGATGGAGATTTTTGCCGCGCATGGCAGGCGAAGCATTATATTCCATTGCCCGCATTTCTGCTTGAAAACAATTACTCTGGAACATCTGCACGGGCGAAAGCGGAAAAAGGCGTTGCTGCTCGGCTTTCTGCGTGTGCTTGTGAAAAAGCATGATGCTGAGATGCTCCACGCGGCGGAAGCGGCTCACAAATTGCACAATCGTTGCGGGGTCGCGCTCATCAAACATCAGCACTGCCCGAACATCGGTGGAATAAATGTTCACGCCACAGTCCAAAAGGGAAGTGGTCAGGATAATCCGGCGCGAGATGATGCCGTCGCGCGTGATGGATTTGTATTCGGGCGAAGCTGCGCGGCGGCGCGAAGTGATGAGGTCAATATCATCAGGAGAAACGCCGTTTTGCAATAACAATGTCTGAACGGTTCGGAGCGCACTTTCACTATTGATGCGCACGACGACCGCGCCGTGTTCTTTTTCGCGCAAGATTGCGTTCACGGCTTCTTGTTCGCGGCATTGGTAATCGCAAAAAGCAAGGGAACGTTTTGTTTGTTCTTGTGTGCGGAGATGCAGGTACGCAAAGCGGTCAAGCGCGGAGGCGTGATGCAGGAAAAGATTCGGCGTAGCCGAAATGCAAACGACGCGGTTTGCGGGGTGTGCTTCCGAAGTGCGGCGCATGGCGGTCATCACGCCGCGCATGGCAGCGTCGCGGTAAGAGTAATCAGTGAAAACTTTGTGCGCTTCATCCACGATAAGCAGCAGATGTTCTTCGTTCAGGAGACCGTTTGCAGTTTGCTTTTCAGACTCATGCTCTTTAGAATACAAAATCTTCGGCAAGCTGTCTGCCGTGCAAACGATAATTTTTGAACTTGTGCGGGCTTCCAACAGCGAAAGCGCGGTATCGCTTCCGGTGATGCTGATAAGCGGCAGGTCGCGGTATTCTTGTTCGATTTGCTCCGCGAGTGCTATCGTCGGCACAACAAAAATTGTTCGTCCTCCTGTGCGTTTGCGGTGATTCATCGCCACGTGTCGCAGCATGAGAAATGTTTTGCCCGAACCCGTCGGCGCAGAAAGAAAAAGGCGTGGTGTGTGCTTGATGGCTTCTTCGATGGTGCTGATGGTAGCAGGAGTTTCAGCGCAATGCTTTGTGATGACAAGTTCGCGGGCAGGAGCCGTTACGCCACCGCGCGTGAGCAATATCGAACGAAGCGGCACTGGCACACGGAGTGCAGCACGAAGTTCGACGTCATAGCCATAGCGAACGACGTAATCGGCAAGGTCATTTTCGGTGGGCTTGGGTGCGTCTTTGGTTTCTTGTCTCGCAAGGCGGGGAAGGGCAAGAATATGTGAAGAAATTTCACCGAAAGGTTTCTGACTCCCCCTTGACAAAGGGGGCTGGGGGGATTGAAGCCGAACCGCCGCAGCAAGTTTTTTCGCGCTAGAAATCCCTGCAAAGTCCGTATCAAAAAGAATCGCCAGCGAATTGCCATTGGCAGCAAGACGCGAACGCACCGCATCCGGCAAGCGCGTTTGCACACCACCCAACGTAAAAGCATTCAACCCCAATGCCCGCGCCACAAAAAAATCTTTCACGCCCTCGACAATATACGCCGCTTCATTCGGACGCAGCGTTTCCAGTCCCAACGAAAATTTTACATCGCTCGTGTAGTCACGCAACTTCAGGTGAAAGTTCTTCGCGCTATTGGGGAATGTGGAATAGGTGTCGGACTTAAAGTAGCAGTACCCATAATAATTGCCATCGGCGGCGGGAACAACGAGCGTGAAGTGCGGGTGTTTTGTGCCGTTGTAGGCGCTGCCCGATTTATTCACGCCCTCGTAATCGTATCGGCGAAGCGCACGAGCGCTGTGTTCCTGTAAAATGTCGGGCGTGATGAAGCCGCCGGAGAGTTTTTCCAAGACCGCAAGTTCTTCGTCGGAGAAAGGAGCGGTTTCGATGGCGGTGATGCGAAAGGCGTTTTCATTTTGAACGCTGCGTACAATCTGATGAGCAGCAGCAAAATTTTTCGTTTCTGCTGTTGGACGGGGAAGAGAAAATGTTTTACCGTGAGAATCAAAACCATAAAGCGCGGCAGCAAATTCCAGTTGGCTGCGAAAATTCGCATAGCCGTAGAGTTCGAGGAGCTTGAGGAAATTTCCCGACGCTTCATCGCCGGCAGCAAAGTCTTTGAAGTAAATGCGTCCGCGTTTGTCGGCGAAGACGGAAAAGTTTTTGTGCGAGGCATCGGAGCGGAACGGGGAGACGTAGCGCGAGCCAACGTCAAAACCAAAATGGCGAAAGACACGAGCGCCGCCATCGGTGGCGAAAATTTCGTGGAGAAGATTACCTTTAGGGCGAGGGGAGGAAGGTGCAACGAAGGTTGCGAAGGCAGGTTGTGAAGAGAAACGCATGACAAAAAAGGATGCGCTTCGGTTGCGTTTTTGCGTATTCAAAAAAAAATGCGGATTTTTTCGCAGGTTTCACTTCATTTTTTTTCTGAAGTGTGTCGCTCAAAAGCTAAGTATAGAGCGAACTTAGAGTCAGTCACCTGAACGAGAAAAAATTACATTTGTGTTGAAATGTTCTTCACAGTATATTTGTGTCGAAGCTTTTTGCGCAACTGAAAGCAAATATTATCCTTTGATTTTTGTAAAGCGTCGGTCAAAACTCTTTAGAGCAAAAATCAAAGTAGGAATTGAAGAAGCCACATTTTAGTCGATGTGGCTTTTTCTTTTATTAAAAGTCGAAAGAACACATTGTCGTTGTGATAGTCGTCGAGTGCAAATATACATGGCAGAAGGGGGAATGACAATGAAAAAAATGGGTTGTGTATAAAAAGATATGCAGATGTTGTTCGTTTTGGTTTTGTAAAGAGTCTGGAACGTGTGTTACAGACCATTTTTTTGAAAAAGATTCTCAGCATTTCCATCAAAAATGAATTTTCCAGATTGCTTTTGCGTCTTTGGCTAAATTTTTTTGTCGTTCAGAAATAAAGTCTTCATTCCAATTGTCATAGTATTGAGCAATGGCTTGGGACATTTTGACGGTACTTTGTGCATACAATTCTTTTTTTTCCTGATACGGTCGAACATCAGCATCCTTGTTGAAGGATTTTTCCAACAACGTCAAATTGCCCAAGCGATAAACAGAGCGGTTTATCGCATCTTGAGAAAAATCACCCCATTCCTCATCAGCGCTTTCGGGAAGAATGTGTTCGACAGTTATTTTGCTACTTTCGGCATCCAGAATGTGTCTGTACTTATACTCTTCAATTTTTGCCAGAATGTATTTGACAATCTTGTGATTTCTATTTTTGAATTGCCGTGAGAGAAAGTTGCTTTCAAAATTCGCATCTGAAACATAAACAGGTTGAAAATCTGTCTTGTCGAATGTTTTTTCAGCAGCAATTTTCCGAGCAACGGTGTTATAGACATCTTCTTGCTCATTGGGATTAAGTCCGCTAATAACATTGTAACGGAAGGATACGACTGCGCAACACTGAACAAGGCTCGTAAATTTGTCGGGAGATAAGTATTTATATCCTGAGAGCAAGAGGGAATTGGTCTGTTTAATATGAAAGAGATTTAGTTCGTGGAGTGCTTGCTGTGTCTTCGGTTGCCCCTTCCAGAGATCATCTTCGGCGCTTTGCAACGCCAGATAAACATCGGCATTGTCATAAAGTTCTCTCGTCAATGCAAAGACTTGTTGTCTGCCAATAATTTGCTTTTTAATGGTCTTAAAAAGATGATTTTTGCGGACGGTTTTATTAAAACTGTTCCAGTAGTACCGCAAATATTCTTCAAATGATTGACCACCTAACTTCCCAACAAGATTCATCCAAATATCTTCCAACTCCTCAATTTCTTGTCGCTCTTTTTGTGGGGACTCATCCACAACAGAAAACAGGTAATTTTTCAATAAATCCGATGAAGAAAGCTGCATACCTCGTGAATTTAAGGTCTCGAATACCTTAAAGGCGTTGAGCTGGTCGGTTACTTTAATGACTGTAAAGGAGAGTTTATCAACAATACTATCGATAAATCCCGCAAGTTCTTCACCGGTCGAGAAAACCTTTTTGATATTGTCGTAGAGCCAAAGAAAACATTCTCGCATTTGTTTTTCTGAGGTATTCGCATTGCGTAATGGGCGCAATTCCTCCAATAAGACAATGTGCCGACGGTAGTAATCATCGCTGTTGCGATTGAGTTTGAGCTTGTTATTGGTAATAAGCGTAACAGGATCAATAAATCCGATATAACTATTGCGTAAGGTATCGCGCCGAACGGCATTTTTTTCACTATCAACACCACGAGCAATAAGGTCGTTCAAGCACTTCAGCACGGCAAGCACCAGAATACTCATCGTGGTCAGCCGTTGCTGCCCGTCGATGATGATAAAATTTTTGTTGTCCGTTGTTTGCAGCACCAAATAGCCCATATAATGTTCGGTTTCTTCATTGGAAACCAGCATCATAATATCCTGCCACAAGTCATCCCACTGTTCGTTTTCCCACGAGTAATCACGCTGAAACTTCGGTATTTCATAGCGCAACCCATTTCCCATGAGCTGACGGTAGGTCATGTTGGATGTGTCTTGGATGCCTTTCATGCTGAAACTTTCATGATGTGTTTAGAAGCGGTCATGTTCTTCTGGTTCGTTTCCTTCACCATACTTTCGTATGAGTGCAATGGCATCGTTGGGCGAAACGGCTTTTCCTTGTAAACGTTCTTGCAATGGTTGTTCCATATCATTTTTGCGTTCTTTTAGTTCCATGCAAATCTCATGCACTTCTCGAAGCATTGCTTGTGATTCGTCGTGTCTATTCATTTGTTTAAGTAAAACTGCGAAACTATTGAGTGAATCTGCAACAGAGGGTAAAAATGCTTGTCTGTGTTGTTCGGCTAATTTGCGACGAATCTCAAGTGCCTTTTGATGATTTTTTTCTGATTCTTGTGGCTTGTTTGCTTTGCGATATAGTATTCCAAGATTATACAATGACAAAGCAACAGCAGGTAAAAATGCCTGTGGATTTTGCTCTGCTAATTTTTGAAGAATTTTCAGTGCTTCAAGATGATTTTTTTCTGATTGCTCTAGTTTATTTGTATTCTTTTGAAGGATAGCGAGGTTGTTCAATATGGTGGCTATATCATTCCATAATGCTTGGGAGCCACTTGAAACTAATAGTTTATAAATTTTCAGTGCCTCTTGGTAGTAATTTTCCGCATTATCAAGCTTTCCTATCTCCTCATATAAAATGGCAAGGTTATTGAGTGAATGTGTAACGTCCAGTAAAAATGCTTCAGGATTATCTTTTGCCAATTTCTGACGAATACTTAGTGCTTTCAGATGATTTTTCTCTGCATCCTCCAGTTTGTTCATTTGGCGCTGTAATGTTGCGAGGTTATGGAGAGTTTTAGCAATTTCATCAGGTGGAATAGCTTTATCTAGCTGTACAGTCTGAATAATTTTTAATGCTGTCTCTAGGTTACTCTCCGCTTTCTGAAGCTCATTTTTTTTGATTAGGAGAATTCCAAGATTATTATACAAGCCAGCGAGAGCATTAAAAAAAAGTGAGCGATTATCAATTGCTAACTCATTACAAATATCAAGAGCTTCTTGAAATTTTTTTTCTGCATCGTCCAATAAATTATTTTTGCTTTGCAAATTTGCAAAACAATTTAGTGTACGTAGAAAAATAGGTAGAAATGAAGAATCATTACTAAGTGATTTAATACAAATATCAAACGCCTTTTGAAAATTTATTTCTGCTTCTTTTAGTTTATTCTCAGTGCTTTGTACAACTCCAAGCACATTAAGGATAAGAACTTGGTGTTTATTGCTATCAGGTGTTAGAATCAAGGCTTGCTGAAGATATTCCTCTGCTTCTTTATATTTATGATGATCTCTCAGAAATCTGGCATATTCAAAAAAATTAGAGAAATAAGAAAAAGCATTGATTGAATTCTCAAAATATCTTTTAGTCAATTCATATCGATGAAGGTTTATATAATCAGTTGCGGTGAGTTGTGCCTTCAGCAAAAACGCTTCAGCATTACTACGAAGTTTTGCATCAACATCTACTAGACGCTCTAATGCTTTTTGTTTGGCAGATAGTAATTGCTCCTGCTCATTACTAAGGTCTTCTGCCTTCAGCACCGCACCGGCTTCGCGGAAATTTCCTTGTTCAATATACTCTTGTACTTTTCTCAAGCGTTCCGTATCAATAGAAATATGGGAAAAGGTCTCAGCTAGCCTCAGAATATCTTGTTTGAAATCTTTTTCCGTTTCCCGTAATTTATTGAGTTTGGCGCTTTTTCTTAGCCTCATCTCGTCTGTTGTTGCTTCATTAAAATCTTGTTCAGCTTCTTGAATGTCATCGCGTAATTTTTTGTAATCCGCAGATAGGAAAATGTTGGTAATACGTGTATCACCAACATAAACATCTCCTCCAGCCTCAATGCGGGAATCAACGATGGTATTTTTGCTTTGAAAAACTTCAGACATTCCAGTCTTACCTTATTTTGAACTGGTAGAAGTATCACCGAAAGTAACATTACCACCTGCTGAAATCGTGGTACCAACAGCAACATTCTTGCTATTTACAACGGTAGTAATTCTCGTTTTTTCTTCAGGCTTATTTGCTTCATCAATTTTTTGTTGAAGCTCTTGTGCAATGTCTGGTGAAGTTTTTAATAACTCTTCTAATTTTCCTTCTACTTTTCCCAAGAGTTTTTGGTCATCAGGTTTTTCTTCTAATTGCTTGACTATGGTTTCGTCATTCGCTGCCTTGAATGGCTTCTTTATCAGTTCCCATAAATCTTTTCCTACACCTTTTGCAATTTCTTCACCACCTTTGACTAAATAAGGTGAAACTGCCGCGATAGCTGTGGTTGCGATGGCTGAGTAATCCATAGTGTGAGTCCTAAAAGTAGTTGATAATTACTTGTAATTAGCCGTTTGTAGCGCCCGCGTCATTTGATTCCGCTCCGTCACCAATAAATGCCTGACCGTCGCCGGAAAAAACTCTTTGCCGCGCACGGTGCGAAAACCGTTTTCGTTCAGATACGTTGCGATTGCTCGCATGGTCATTTGTTGCTTTCGTAAATGTTCAATCATTGCTTTGGCGCGGCGGTTCGATTCGTTTTGGCGGGCGTTTTCGCGTGTGCGCTCGGTGCCGAGTCTGCGCCCTTCTTCCGTCAGATTTGCCAGTGTGCCGAGCGTATGCCCGCGTGCTTTTTTTGCTGCGAGTGCTGCTTTGGTGCGCTGGGAAATCAGTTCGCGTTCGTGCTGGGCGAGTGCTGCGAAGATGCCGATGGTGAGCGTGTTTGCGTCCGGCATATCGGCGCAGGCGAAATCCACGCCGGAGTCGCGCATGGTAAAGATGAACGCAACGTTTCGGCTTAGTCTGTCCAATTTTGCAATCACAAGCGTTGCTCCTAAGCGCTTCGCGTGGTCAATGGCGGCTTGCAACTGCGGGCGGACATTATTTTTGCCGCTCTCAACCTCCGTATATTCCGCCAGAAGTGTACCCGTGCCAATGAACTCCGCCACGCTGTGCTGTTGCGCTTCCAAGCCCAAGCCCGAAGCACCTTGTTTTGCGGTGGACACGCGGTAATATGCGATGTAGCGTTTGGTCATACTTATAGGTTATCCCATCCTAGCGACGGAATCGAACGCATCAAAGCAATTTCTTTTTCCCATTCGCTGATTTCTTCTTCTGTCAAGGTTGGTCCGTTTTGGAGCAGTGTTAAAAAGTTTCGTCGCTCTTCTTCTGTCCAAACAGGGAGCGGGGGTGGCGGACTGCTTCGACGCTGCTGCCAAGGTAGGGAAAAGGTTTCTTGTGTTTGTTCTGATGCGACTGATGGAGAAGATTCGTGTTCTTCTCTCGGCAAAATTATTACCTCAATATGCTTTGCATCAAAATTGTCCGGCAGCCGAAGAAGTACGGTATTTCCCTGAACGGTGTAGTATTGGCGAAGTGCTTGCATGAGTGTTTTTCATTTCAATGTGTGAAAATCAAAGGATTGTATCGCCCGCTATCGGTTCAGCGTTTGGTGCCTTAGAAAGAAGTGTACTTAAACCTCCGGGTATAGCGCGCTTGGAGCGTTCTTCTAAATACTCCGTTGTCACGATGCTGGACATTTTTTCAGCTAACGCGAGAACAGCAAATTGTTCAATCGAACTATTGTCGCGTTCGGCAAGTTCTTTTACTTTATTGTATAATGTCTCCGGGACAGTGATAGTGATTGCACTCATTGAGATTCTTTCCTCAAAAGGTGTAAAAATGTAGATGGTTGAACGACCTTGACACCAAATGCTTCCATTCCTTTGAAGTCTTTGATGTTGAACGTGACAATATATTCTGCCGATGCCGCAACAGCCAGTTCAGCAACAAATTCATCATTTGCATCGGTAAGCATGGGTCGCCAAAGATACCAAACATTATGCTTCTGCCCCCAAAAGCACAATTCATCAATAATACTTTCAATTTCTTCTTCGGTGAAAGTACCACGATGTTTGGGGCGCTTCAGCACATCTTCGTATTCCATGACGAGGGGAACCGAAAGATGTATGGTAAAAATTTGTTTTTCAATAAGCGATACAATGGTATTGGATGCACCATTCTTTGACTGTAGGGCAGCAACGAGAACATTGGTATCCAGTACAACATTAAGCATAATTTTTTCTCACAACAATTCCTCAATTCGCATCTTCCGCGTTGCTACGCCAAAAATATGTACATCATCGAAGTCCGAAAGTTTGACGGGCGGATGCCGTGGATTGTCGGGAATGAGTGCCATATCCATCATCTTCGTGCGCTTGTTCGGTATCATCTGCAGGCGCTTGAGCGTAATTTCTCCATTCACCTCTGCCAGTACGATATTGCCGTGCTGCGCTTCCATTCGGCAATCTACCACCACCACATCTCCGGCGCTAATCCCCGCGTTCACCATCGAATCGCCCGTTACTTCAAAAAGAAACGTCATTTTTGGATTACGTGACAGGTACTCGCTTAGAAGTTTTCCCTGCACTTGAGAAAAAATCGGTGTGGGTTTGCCACAGGGAACCGTTGCGCAAATCCGAGCGTGTTCCATATCGAAGCGCACGGGAGTGAGGTCGTTCAGATGCAGATGTTCCACATCAAAGGCTTCAGTGAAGATGTCCATCATGGGAGAGCAGATTTTTTACGTTAAAGTCAATTATTGTGCGAATGGTCAATTATTTCGCCGACTCGCGCATGAAGGTAATAAAATTCTGTAACATTGCCAGATTATTTTGATAGTCGTCAATCTTGATAACTTTTGTTTCTGCAATGTCTTCGTGCGCTTCGCGGGGAAGGAGCTTCACATTGTTCATGGTGCGTTTGAATTCTGCGCGTTCTTGCCGGAGGCGTTCGCCTGCGTCGTTATCGGCGTACATTTCGCTATCATCGCCGCCTTTGAACAGCCAGTTGATAGACATTCCCGCCTCATAAAATCGAAACAAGACTTCGCCGCCCGGAACACGTCCACGCCCGACGTAATAACTCATTTGTGTTGCATCAATACCGATGACCTCACAAAAATTGTTTTGTGTGCGGTAGCATCGTTTCGCAAAGTGCTTGATGCGTGGTCCGATATCGTTAATAGTATTGCCCTGCATAAAACGAAGAAAAAGGTATAAAAAAAATTGCAGGAAAATTATTGTTAAAGCAAAATTTTGTGTATTTTAACGAATAAAATTTACTATTATTTGCTGTAATAACAAAAGCAAAATACAGAAATTCATTTTGTACTGCAAAATTTTTTACCGTACTCTTCAAGAAATATAGTTCGTGTGCTATGCTGAATTACCCTCACATTAGTCTGGCGTTGGGGCTTGCCACGCCGAAAACGTGTCGCCGACGGATTCGCTCGAAAGTTCGCGGGCGAAAACTGGTGGATGTGCGCATTGCGCTCGCGGCAATATTGCAGGAACGCGGCTGGACATACAGCGAAATTGCCCGCGAACTCAACCGCGCACAATCGCTGGTGCATCATTACGTGAAAACACACGAAACACTTTTGGATTCCAACGCCGACTATCATCACCTTTTTTCGACGCTTTATAATTCCTTGAAAGAATCCATCACCATTTCCCAAACACCATGAACATTTCCCTTATTCCCGAAGCATCATCAGGTTTCCACGTTGATGCCTACCTTTACGCTCCTCTGGGACGCACGTACACCTTGCAAATCTGGCGCGAAGAAACGCAAGGTGCGGCGTTCACCATCAGCAATCATACCTTCACGCCGACGATTTCTTATCCGGGCATTGGCGTAAAGCACGTTGTGGGGAATATTCCTTTTGGGACGTTGCCGTTCAGTGCGCAGTTTCATTTGTTCATCAATGGCATTCAGGATGTGGAATCCATGGGGCATGATGTCCAGATGTTTTTTCAGCAAGCGGCAACGACGACAGGTTACATTCCGCAGCGCCGCACGGCTCAGTATCTCATCCGCGACTTCACGAAGCTGAACGGCATACAGAAATCAGCAGGGGGAATTTATCGGACGTGGGACATTGATTTCATCAGCACCCAAGCGCTCTCAATGGCACAAGCCGCAAACAAATGTCGTGAACTTGTCCAAGCCGCCAACACCGACCCACATTTCAGTTTGCAATACCGGACTCGTGCCTTATCGAATGAAGAATGGACAGCGCAGCGCGACGCGACGTTCAATGAAGCCATGAGCGAAATTGCGCGAGTGATAGATTTTGCGGTGGAGGAGGTGCAGCAGAAGCAGAAATTTAATCTCGTGAACCCGCAGCTCTTGAAAGTGGTGGGGTAAACTATGCTGCTTGTCTTTGCAGCACAAGCGCCATTTTACGAGGGTTGTTGCAAGGGTGGGAATAGATAGATGCGCACTGTCTCGACAAAATCTTCCGCATCGGTGAGAATTTCTTGTGCCAACGGCATATCAATCATTGTTGTGGCTTTATAGTCGGATTCTTGGCGGAAATCAAATGCTCTATGAAGACTTTTGGAGAGATGTTTGGAGAAAAGACCTGTCTTGACGAACTCGACATCAAAAAGGGTAATCACGCCTGAATGTTTGGAAGGCAGTGAGGAGCGATCTTGCAAGAGCGCAAGCGTAGCATAAAACATCGCGTAATACGCTCGGTTGATAATGCCAAGGGCAGAACCGCTATGCGCAACCAATAATCGTGCGTCTTTCAAGGCTGTGTCTGCCTGTTCGAGCCGATAGGTGCGGAGAATGGACTGTTCTTCCGGTGTCATAGTGTCAAGAAAACTCCCTCATGGCGAATACTCCGAGCAAGGGGCGAACCTCCTTCAGGGCTATGTTCCCATTCCTCACGGGAAAAGACAACGGGCGAAACAAGAATCCCGGCATCGAATCCTGCTTCAAACGCACAATCACTCACAATACGCCGCACATCCGGGGTCAGTGTCTCGCTAATCACCAAGACATCAAGGTCAGAGTCATTGTCCGCAGCAGAACTACTACTATCATCACGCACCCGCGAGCCAAAGGCAGCCAGTCCGACAAGCGATACCCGTTGGCGGAGAAGAGCGCCAAGACGCTCAAGAACCTGATGATCAAGAGTACTCATACAGGTAATGTACAAAAAAATCACCACCCCTACAAAACACGCGAACGGATTCGACATTTTTGACGGTTGGTGTGTGTTACTCCGGCGTATCTGCTCTTTGAGCGTGGGCGGATGTGGTTGGGTGTGGTGGTGTTTTTGGTGGGAATGGTGCTTGCGGCGGTGGTAGTGGTATAGCCTACCAATACGTAGTTCAAAAATTAGAGAAGATTTTGATTTTTAAGTTCATTTATATAATCTTCTTGAGATTTCGAGCAATCAATAAATGCTACAAAAAAACTTTTTTCTATGTGTAGTTGAGTGTACATTTGTTTTATTAAACCATCACCAATATCTTGGTTATTATGACTTGTTTTGGTTCGGATGGCTGTATCTTTGCCTTCATAGTGCAAAATAAAATACTTATGATCTCCGCTGGAGTCTTCTATAAAACCTTTTTTCTTTAATGCTTTTTCAACCTTTTTACCGTCAAGATTAGCCACGGCATACCTCTTTCACCAAAGCAATAATACCATATTTAATTGCTTTTGCATATTGTGTTAAGTCTTCATCAGATTTATCCTTATAACGAAAATATGTGTATTGTACTTCCCGTGTAAAATCTTCCAATGCAACATCATACGATTCACCCCATGTGTGGATATTTAATGGCAGATAGCTTATAGCTACTCCATCTTCCGTATTTTCTACTTCGAGATGTATTGCATAATGAAAAAAGATTTTGCTCTCTTTGGTCTCAATACTTTGGATAATATCCTTTTTGCTTTGAGGTTTACCAAAGGAAGTGTTTACTAATTTATGCTGATTACGAGTAGTAAACTCTTTTGGCTTACTACTTTGTTTTGGAAGGCTAGTATTGTCCCTAACAGGGATACGAGTATTTATAATAGGTAAAAATACAATAGAAGGTGGTGTGGAGGCTGCCATTTTTTTATCACTATTTCTGCTTTGGAATGTCATGTCTGTAAGTAGTAAAAGTTATCTTGTTATTTTTGCAGTATCTGCTCTGCTTGCTCAAGTAAAATGGAAGCGATATTTTTTGCATCTTTAGCGTCAATACTGAATGTTGCAAAAATCATTCGCTCCCCACCTTCGATTTGTAAATCCTCTGTATATTTTTTACTCTGTTGATCAAATTTTAGCATCGTTTCCTTTGGATATTTTGGACTTTCAAAGTAGAATTTCACTTGTATTAAATTACTATCAAGACTTGATGTGATAAATGCGCCTGAGATTGGAGCAACTATATGGTTAGGTGCGGGAGTATAAAAAATTTTCGCAGTTCTTGTACTCGTTTTTTGTGTTTTTGCCATGACGAACTTGAGGTTTAATGTCAGAAAAATTGCAACGTATTTGCTTTAGAGCAAGTTAATAAATATTTGTTATACCGCGCTAGTGTCACCTGTAACGAAAACCCCGTTACAATCAGCGTTGCACCATTTATTTTTCCCTGTTTTTTTCTTCTAAGTGCAAGGGAGAAAAGTATTTGACCAAAACACCCCTCCCACAAACTATTTTTCGTTTTCGCATTTTTTTCTGCTTTTTTCCGGTTCTCCGCTTTCATAACGTTCATTATCATTCACTTTTCTACGCCTTTCGGTCTCCCTATTTTGCATCCACGTCATTGTTACGATGACTACCACTTTTCACCACCACCGCCACGATAACCGTGGCATTTCTCAGAAAGGATGCAACAATGGATATTGCATTGTCGCAAATCACCAAACTGGAAGGTATTGCCACGCAAGATAACGGCAATTACCGCCAGTTCACCGAACTCCAAGATTTCGTCGGCGCCGTGCGCTCCATCGGAACGCTGGAGAAAAATTGCACCGACGCTCTTGCGGCGTTTGATATTCTGCAAGCTGACGCAGACGGTAAAGTTATCGTCTTTGCCAAAGGCGTTGACGGCGAAGTACAGTTCACGCCCGATGCTGCGTTTCGCACGGCATTGGAGAATGTGAAAACTGCGCTCACCTCTGCAAAAACTACCGTTGGTGCGGTGCAGCTTCCGCTTCCGTAATTTTCACAAAGCGGTAGGATAGCTTCAAACTATCCTACCGCTTTTTTTAGAGGACACCACCCATGAGCAAAACAGCATTTGAAATCGCCATGAAAGAACTTGGTACGGCAGAGATTTTCGGCGACACGCACAATGCGCGTATCGTGGAGTATCACGCCGCAACAAGTCTTCACGCCACAAGTGATGAAGTCGCGTGGTGCGCATCGTTTGTGAATTGGTGCTTGAAAAAAGCAACCATCACCGGCACAAACTCCGCACGAGCGCGAAGTTTTCTCACGTGGGGCGTGGCAGTTTCGCTGGAAGAAGCCGAGCGCGGCGATATTGTTGTGCTCTCACGCAACGATGCTCGTGGCGCAAATGCACAGTTCGGACACGTTGGATTTTTTGCCGGACAAGAAGGCAAATCCGTTTTGGTCTTGGGCGGCAATCAATCCAACAAAGTTAGTATTTCACCCTATCCACTTCACCGCATACTTTCGATACGGAGACTTATCATGCCTTCAGAAACACCATCACCAACAACCTTTCGCGTTCCGTCGGTCTTTCAGTGGATAGCCGCTGCGCCAACACTCATCGGCAAAATCCAACGGTTCATCGCTTCAGCACAAGCGAAAAACTGGACGACGACGGCAGTCGCGTTTGTTGCGCTCGTCGCGTACGTGGGCAATCTTTTCGGCTTGCCGATAGATGACAGCATCGTTCAAATGCTGCAAGCTGCGGCGCTGGCAGTTATCGGATTTTTCACGGGTAAGCAAGTTATCAATCCGCAGAAACTCGATGCTGCATGGAAATCACTCAATGCACTGGCGGAGGACATTACGCATGGACAAACTTGAGTTGTACATCATCACGGGTTTGGTGTCCATCATCGCGTATTTTCTGAAGGGGCTTCATGCCGATATTCAAGGCATCCGCCAAAACCTTCAGCAAATAGAGAAAGAAATCGCTGTGAAGCACCAAGCCGATGAAGACCGCGACCGCCGCTTGGAAAACGTTGAGAAGATTGTCCATAAGGAATGAAGCATTTCTATTTCTTCCATATGTTTGTTCCGAACATCCATTATGTAAACTTATGATCATCATTGCACAAAAAATGTATCGTTCTTCCATTGTAATGGATTGTTGATGATATATTCAGAAATGGTTTGATATGCTCGGTCATTCCGAATGATATGGTCATGGAATCGAGATTGCCATGCGAAGTCAGCAGATATTTTTCGTGATTCAAACGATGTGCGACCTTTGAACCATCGTATAATGCGCGATAGGTTTTCATGCAACATCGGGTTATGATTCCCGGTTACACCACCGATTGATTTTTCCATCGTAGAGACGCGATTCATCGCGTCTCTACCGTCACGGTCGTCAGCATCAGGTTCAGAGACGCGATGAATCGCGTCTCTACGGTGATGGTCGTCGGTTTTATGGTCATCGGTATCGGGTTCAGAGACGCGATGAATCGCGTCTCTACGGGTATGATGGTCATCGGTTTTATGGTCGTCGGTGTCAGGTTCAGAGACGCGATGAATCGCGTCTCTACCGTGATGGTGATGGTCGTCGGTGTTATGGTTGCCCGCATCCGTTTTATCAATCACAATAATTCCATGAACATGATTGGGCATCACCACCAATCCATCCAATTTCACGAATGGGAAATGGTTCGGTATTTCCATCCAACAATCATGGGCAATCTTCCCCATTTCCGATAGAACCATTTCCCCATGAACGACATCACCGAAAAAATATTTGCGTTGGTGTGTGCAGATGGTCACAAAATAGGCAGCATTCCGCGCATAATCCCAAAACGGCGCACGGGCAGATGGTATGCGATATTTGTTTTGATATTTGTCCATTATATAGCTTACAAACGAGATACGATTCAATGGTGCGCTAAAATACATAAAGAGTTTTTGCTCTCTCCTTCAAAATGCTGCTCGTACAAAAAAATTTCTTGCACACCCCCGCGCCTTTCCGTAGTTTCCCCGCCAATGTGTTTTCTCCTTTTTTTGATTTATTATTCCCTCTCGCTGTATGTCTATCAAAATTTTTCCACACGTTTTAGTGCGTGTTGCTGGTGGTACTTTTAATCATTTTGAACAATTACATTTCCATTCTACGTCCGATATTGCGCAAGAAATCTACACGTGCCGGCAGGAACTCAACGCTTGCAAGCAAACCCTTTCCGATATTATCTACGCCGTTATCACGAGTGCGGAAGCCGAGATGCAGAAAAAATTGCTCAACGCCAAGCGCGATGTATTCAATGGTCGTGCGCTTTCCGACGAAAAAACCGCGCTGCTCAAACAGTATCTTCCCGCCGATTCTCAGCCTGACGGCGCACGAGAGTTAGAGCGATATATTGCACTCAAAGACCGCATCAATGCTCTTGCAACCGAAGGCGAAGGCATCTATAACAAAGAATTTATTGCCCTTCGCGGTAAACTTCGTGAATTGGTGCAGGGCAAAAGTTTTCAAGAAGGGCTGTTGCTTTCCAGTCAGTCGCTCCTGAGCAGTATCAATGAGCATTATCTCAAGCTCGACCCCGAAAAATTGACCAACAAAGACCGCCAAACCGAAAAGGGTTTGGTGAAATATCTTTCGCGGATGTACAGCAAGACCACGCCCTTCAGCACGTTCACCAATTTGGCAATGGCGAAGGTGGAGCCTACAACGTCCTATTCGTCGTCTGCATTCCACACCTCCCTGAGCGAAGCACCTGCCATCAAAAGCCATATTCGACTGAACAACTTTTTGTATCAGTTTTTGAAAGCGCTGCTGACGAAATCGCCTGACATTGCGCGATGCCTGCCTATTCGTCCCAATCCGACCATTCAAAAAACGGCAACGCATTTTCTCTTTTTGACCAACAGCAACAACGTCGAGGCATTCCAACGGATTCCGCCCAGCCCCATTCTGGATTTATTCTTGGAGCTTATCGCCGAACACGCTGCGGGCTTGACGGTGCGGGATTTTGCAAAAATGATTATTGACGGCGAGTATATCGAAGCCGAGCAAGAACAAATCGAAGGCTATATCAAGCAGTTGGTTGAGTACGGATTTTTTGAATATAACATCGGCGTTTCGGGCATTGACCCCGATTGGGATATAAAACTTCGTGAGCAGCTTGCGCCACTCGCCGGAGAATTTCCGCTTCTGGGTGAACTTTCGGACGTACTCGTGCAGATTCGGAAATACGCCGAGCGTTATGGCGAAGTCTTGGTGGATGAGCGCAAGCAAATTCTTGTGGATGCCCACACGCTTTTCCGTGCAGTTGCTATGAAAATCCATGAAGCAGCAGGATTGCCCGAAGACGAGCGCAAAACACCCGACGAACGCGCCGCCGAAGCCCGCCAAAAAATGAAAGAAGAACAAGAGAAAGCCAAAGCAAAAAAGGCTGAAGAAGAAAAAGCGAAGAAAGCTAATGGCGAGGAGATTCCGACGGAAGAAAATAAAATTGAGGAAGGTAAAGCAGAAGAAACCGACGAGACCAAAGAAGAAGCCTCAAGCGAGGATGCCGACAGCGTGGAGAAAAAAGAAGAAGCATTCAAGCATCAGTCGAACACGTACTTTTCCTACAAGCCCGAACAGATGTTCTACGAAGATTCGACGCTGGAAGTGCATCCTGTCATCAATCACGACGAACTCACCACGCTTGCCACAAAACTGCACACGCTTCAGCAAACACTTTGGACGTTTGGCGGAATGAAGGATGAGCAAGACACGATGCTGCACTTCTTCACCGAAAAATATGGTGCTGCGGCAACGGTTGATGTGGTAACGTTCTACGAAGAATATTTCCGCGAGTGGAAAAAACCCGAAGCCGAACGGCAACAAAAAGCCCGCGAAGAACAAGCTCGCATAGCCCGCGAGAAAAAAGAAAAAGAGAAGCAGGAAAAAGAACAACAGGAAAAAGCAGCAGATTCACCAACACCAATCGCAGCCACAAAAGCAGAGGAAGTCAAAGCGGAAGAAGCAAAGCCCGAAGTAGCACCGCAGGCGACGGAAAAAACTGTTCCCGATGCACCCGTCATACAGCGCATCAAGGAGCGGCAAGAGCGCAATAAAGCGTGGACGGACAAATACACCGACGTTCTGCGCTCGGAATTAGCAGCAACAAGTACGTCGTCGTCGTCGGACACCATTCACCTGCGCTTTGAGCCGGTGCAACGCGTAACGGGTGAACTTGAATACCCTGTCCCGCGCGAGGTGGCGAATCGTTCCTACGGGATGTTCGTGCAGTTTTTCCGTGAGCGCGATAGCGACGGCAACGAACAGTTAAAGGGCGTACTGAACGCTTCGCTGAGTGGTTTTGGGAAAATGATTAGCCGCTTTATGCACATTTTTGAGGGCAGCATCACGGACGACGTTCGCACATGGAACAGCGCCACCGCCAACGATGCAATTTTGATTGAAGACTGCGACGCGTCGTATTTCAATGCAAATCTGCATCCGCCGCTCATGCCGCACGAAATCTGGATGCCGGGCGGACACAACACGCTCCCCGCCGAAAAACAAATTCCCGTAACGGATTTGGTTGTGAAGCTGGGCGCTTCCGGCGACCGCTTGGAACTCTTCCACAAAATGCTGAACAAAACGGCGTACGTTTTTGACTTGGGTTTCCAAGGGCATGGCGGACGCTCACAACTCTTCCAGCTTTTGGAAAAATTCACTCGTGCGGAGTATTTGAACTATTATCCGTTGCTCAGTTCTCTTTCTACGGCTACGATGCCCCAAGCACCAAAGCCGGAACAAGGAACAGAGAAACAAGGAGCAGAAGCACAAGAAACAGAAAAACAAATGAACAATGCAGCAGGTTCGGCAGAATCCGCCAAACCTCAGCCACGCATCCGCACTCGCCCGCGTGTGGTCTATGAAGACCAGCTTGTTCTTCAGCGCAAGGCGTGGTTTGTTCCGAAAGAACTGTTGCCGCTTCGCTCCAAACAGGAAACCGATTGGCAATACTTCGAGCGTCTCAACACATGGCGCTCCGAACAAGGAATGCCGGAAGAAATTTTCCTCTTTGTGAACCCCAGAGAAAACCAGAACAACCAAGAAAACGTGGATACCGATGCAGCAAAGCGCGTCACCCGCGACGACTACAAACCGCAGTATATCAGCTTCCGCAATCCCTTCATGGTGAAACTTTTTGAAGGTTTGCTCTCGAAAGTGATGAGTACGCTCAAAATAGAAGAAATGCTCCCGAACTCGGAGCAAATGGCGGAGATAGCGCAGCAGAAATATGTGACTGAGTGTGTGGTGCAGTGGTATGTGTAGAAAATGAAAAAATAATGGGGTGAGTGGAGAAACATCACCCCATTAGAGAGTGTAAATTGTTTTGTGTAAACTCCCCCTCACCCAACCCTCTCCCAGAGGGCGAGGGCTTCAGAATAAATTGATTGTTCTTGTCTTCGCTCCTTCTCCCTCTGGGAGAAGGCGGGGGATGAGGGCTGTTTACACAAAACTCTGCACACACTCCCCCATTATTTCTTTAGAAACAAAAAAGCGTACAATTCTATTTGCAGAAAGAAAATAAAATTCTATTTTCGTGCTGCTCCAATATGCACATCATATTGCATCCTGTGTTCAATGTCTCAATAAATTTTCAAGCAAGTAAAAATGGTCAAATTGTAACCTTGTTCTTTAGGTTGGTTCTATCATTGTAAACGGCTTCCTTTTTCGCGGCTTCCTTTTTCGCGGCCTCCTTTTTCGCGGCTGAGAATGGTATGTCCTATTGCAACCAACACAACATAGTAACCCCTTAACACTGAAAAAAAAGCAGTGTACCGCACTTTTTGCCTGACGGTACACCGCCTCGCGCATTGGGTATTGTAGGGATCCCATGCTTGATGCGAATATAACCTTTTCGGGCAGAAAAAATTCTATTTTTAGAGGAGTTCTACAATGGTAGAGCAAAAGAAAAAATTCCGTTTGGATGAGTTACACGTCGAGAGTTTTGTAACGTCTCCCAATGCCGAAGAAACAAAGGGTGGTACAATAAGTATCACATCAGTATTGATAGTTATGCTTGCTGGTTGTATGGATGACCCAAACCATCCGTATAATCAAATCGGACCGGGGGGTACTGCATCCGGTACAGCTAATGCAGGATGCGATACAAAATTAGATGCAGCTGTTGTTTATGGATAATCAATGATAAGAGTTATAATTCGGGCATTATTTATTTAATGTCCGAATTATTCATTTTGGTAGCTTCAGAAAAAAATCACATTGCTACTGTGGTTATAAACGAGCAACATTTATGCTTTATTTGATGCGGCTTTTGCAATCAACACTCATATTTGTATCACTCTTTCTTTGTATTTCTTGCGAAAAAATTGATACATCAACCCAAGAAGAAATTAAACAGTTAATTCGTACACATTCTATTCCTCTGTATTTTCAAAAAGACTCTATTACAAATTTTCTCCTAGCCAACCGAATTGCGTTAGACAGCTTGCTTAGGGACAAGCACATCATTGGCTTGGGTGAATCAACTCACGGAACGCATGAATCTACGGTACTTAATTGTGAAATTATCAAGTATCTCGTTCAATTCAAGAACTGCAAAGCTATTTGCATGGAGAGCTATTATTTGCCTTCGGTTGTTGCCAATGATTATATCTTGGGTCGAATTTCCCATGATGACCCTTCCATAGTGCAAGCAGGTACTGTTAAATCGGCACAACCGTTTAAGCAACTTTTGGAATGGCTTCGGCAATATAATAAATCAGCGTTGCGCAAAGTTCAAATCTATGGTATTTGTTTTGGCGGATACTCCTCATTAGCTCCCATTGTCCTGAATTTTATACAACGGTATGATAGTTCTTATTACAGTGCGATAGCAAATAATTACAAGCAACTTTATGACTTCGCATTAGCCCCCGTTTCTACAAAAAATATCACGCTGACTTATGCCCAAGACTGGTCGGAAGAAACACCATTAGACTCTATTCGCCAATGGACAACAACGACGCAAAGAGTGTACAGTCATCTCTGTTTGAATAAAAACACC
This sequence comes from uncultured bacterium, assembly GCA_937899715.1. Lineage (GTDB taxonomy): Bacteria > Bacteroidota > Ignavibacteria > Kapaibacteriales > UBA4661 > PH2015. Next base: position 21,834 of record CALCNX010000098.1, read on the forward strand.
TATTATCAAAAAGCAGATACATTTACTGCTAATGCCGCTATTCGTGCGGCAAAAATGATTGCTCAGGATTTTGCGCGCCCGGATGTGCGAGATAAAGAACAGGATAATTTGTGGACGGGATTAGCGAGAAAAGTAGGCTTCTCGGCATATTCACGAAACAAAAATATTGGATTGGTCTATAAGTATAAAGATTCTTGTTGGGCGGCTAACACAAAAGAAATTGCCAAAGAGCTATCTGCTGATGAAAAATTAGTTGTTTGGGCGCATAATGCTCATATTGGGAGAATTATTTCTTTTAACGAAACAAAACGTCTTGGGTATTATTTAGATGTAGAGTACGGGAATCAATATATTCCTATTGGTCATATTTTCTACGAAGGTATGTTTCTAGCTCTTAATGAACATGGTTACTCAAAACAATTTCATACTCAAACACCACCTAACAATTCAATTGAAGATATTTTTTATTCTGCTTTACCGACAAACCCCTCATTTGCTGTTGCTTTCAATACCACGAGAGCTACACAAATAGTGCGGCATTCACCAAAACTCTACATTCGGGCGATTGGCGGTATTTTTACACCAACGGCACAAGAATTTGTTGAAGAACGTCCCTTAAATCAGTTTGACGCGCTTATTTATTTGAGAAAAACAACTCCTCAAAAAACATTTACCATGAAGTTTGCTCCATAAATCAAAGTTTTTACAGTTCGGAAAAAGGCGTGGAAGTGCTGCGTGAGTTATTGAGAAAAGAGAAGAAATAAAAATTTTTTCCCAGGGCAATGTAGTAACTTCCATTGCCCTGTTTTCCATTCTTTCTTTAACGCTATGTCCCCGCTTCAAAATATGAAATACCGATTGGAAATATTCCTTTCCGTCATCATGTACTGGATATGGTTTTTTCTTTGCTCTTACGCAAGCTATTGCTTCCAAACACAAACAGATAAAGCACAAAACATTATCTATGCTTGCAAAGCATGGGGCTTCCTGAAATACTACCACCCCAATATGTGCTGCAATATCCAATGGGATGAACGGCTCGTAGAGGTACTCCAACGTCTTGACACGGCACAAGCAAACACAAACCTCAATACAGAAATTGAATATCTGCTCCATGCTGCAGCCGACACAACGGCAAAACCTCATCCGCTCTATAACCCATTTGACAGAGAAGCCTCCGGCGGTACACAAGCAACCATCGCTCTTGATTTCGGCTGGATAGAAAACTCTTTTGTAAGCCCCGATGTCCGGCAGCGATTGCGGGCGTTTATGCACCCCACGCAAGCAGTCGAAAATTATTATCTTCACTTGGAGACGAATGCGCGTTCCCCGATTCCATTTTTTGCAAACGAGAGCGCAAAGCCTGACACGGGTGTACCGGATAAATATCGTCGTGTTTTGGGATTAGCGCGGCTCTGGAATTTTATACACTATTTCTATCCATACAAAAACCTCTTGGATAAGCCCTGGGATGATGTTCTCGCGGAATTTCTCCCCCAATTTGCAAACGCCACAACGGAAAAAGAATACACCGCAGCTATCTTCCGGCTGCGCACACGACTGCATGACACGCATACGGTAGTGAATTCACGTGGGGCAACCACGTTTTTTGGAACGTATTATTTGCCCCTGTCGCTTGCGTTTATTGAAGAAAAGGTTGTTGTGAAGGAATCATACCCACAGTTTGGCATTCAGCGAGGAGACATTCTCATTGCGATTGACGGTGAACGTGTGGATTCTATCATGCAACGCCGTAGCGAGTACTTGGGGGTTGCCAATGAATCCGGCAAGAATCAAATTCTTGCCAATTATCTTCTTCGATATACCGAATCTTCCTCGGTAACGCTGGAACTGCTCAATCAAGAAGGAAAAAAGTATCATCCATTTGTACCGTGCGTCAATCGGAATGTTTATACGCCAAGTGTTGTGCCATCCAAGCCGATGATTCAAGTTGCAGACAGCGTAGAAAAATTGTTGTACATAGACTTCACGCAAATTACGCAGCAGAGGATATTTCCGACCATAGACACAATGATGAACTACCGAGGTGTGGTCTTTGATGTGCGCGGCTATCCGGAGTTTGTTTTGTATGGCATGATGTCGCAGCTTGCCGAAGCAACACCATTTGTTTTTGTCCGTTCGCCCAATTATCGTTTGCCTGGACGGGCGGCAGAATATGTTCTGTCTTGTGGTCTAAAACGAAGATACATGGGCAACGTGGTTATACTTGTCAATGAACAGACACAAAGTCGCGCAGAATTTACGGCAATGGCACTACAAACTATTCCGGGCATGAAAACCGTCGGCAGCCAAACAGCAGGCACAGATGGCGATGTACGAAAAATGAGTTTGCCGGGTGGAGTGACAATAATGATAACGTGCAAGGGAATATATTACCCCGATAAAACACCAACACAGCGCAAAGGCGTTCGTATTGACGTAGAAGCACACCCTACCATCGCAGGCATACGCGCCGGACGCGACGAAGTGCTGGAAAAAGGAATTGAAGTGCTGCGTGAGTTATTGAAAAAAGAGAAGAAATAGAAATTTTTCTTGGGGGCAAAGGCGGTAGAGACGCGATTAATCGCGTCTCTACAACGGTGACGGTCGTCGGTATCAGAGACGCGATTTGAATTTTCCATTTCAAAATATTACATACGGATTAGCAATTTATTCATACATGACAATTCGTTTCACTCACTCCACTTTTGCCATCACTCACTCCACTTTTGCCACCACTCACTCCCGGTCTCTTGTATGTTCGGTTTGGAAAGTTTATTTTGTGGATTAAATTTTTTTGTATCATCGAATAGACCGTCAGTTGCAAATGCTGAGTTTAGATGTGATGTGAGAAAAAAGTACAGTGCAGTATTTTTCCTTTGGAAATGTGGCTAGGGGGGGGGGGTAGATTTGCATAGGTCTCTCTGCTAGAGAGAAGCCGTGTCAAATTACTTTTTTACTTATATTTACAGGAGTTTCCCAAATGGAAAACCAAAAGAAAAAACTGCGCCTTGAAGATATTAAAGTCGAGAGTTTTGTGCCCGTCGAAAGCACAGATGTGACTGGTGGTACAGGCTCAATTGTTCAATGTACAATTATCCTTGGTTCGTGTAAATATCCATGTACTGAAGCTGCTGGAGATGGTGCTTGCACAATTGGTTGCCAGGGACCAACAGATCCGGTAGCAATAGCCTGTTAATCATCAAATAGAATACAATTTCATCAAGAGAGTAGCAAACTAAAAAAGTTTACTACTCTTTTTGTTCATAGTATCTTGAACTTATTTCGTTAATGGTATGCCCAATCATTATTATCGTTGTCGTCCCTTCTTATTTTTTTTTCTGTGCATTATTTCGTTACCGTATAGCAAGGCACACGCTTTCGCGGGAGAACAGCATAAAGCTAATGATGATGTATCGAAGCGTCAAGAACTTTTCTATCTATGCAAAGTATGGGGATATTTGAATTATTACCAACCGCCAATAGTAGCTCAAGGGGCACTATCTCGTGAAGATGTGCTTCGGAACTCAATAGAAAAAATCCTTTCTTCTTCCTTGACAGCGACCACAAGAAGCAGTTCGATAAACAGTATGGTCATGTCTTTATTGAAAGATTTTGGTGTACCTCCGGCAACCGCTTCGGTCAAGCAGAATTTTTGGGATAGACCGGGTATGATTCGGCATACTGACTTTCGCTGGCTTCAGGACAGTGTATTTGATAACGAAACTCAAACCAAACTAGAGGCTGTAGCGGCAATGTCGCTGCCCCTCCAATCGTTTCATTATTTGGAGAAAGGTCAGCCCAACGAGCGGATAATTGCAGTGAAACCTGATATGCTCAGAACAAGCATAACCAAAACAGAGAGCCTTTTGTCGTTATTTGCTCTCTGGAATGCGGTAAACTATTTGTCACCCCACAAAGAGCTATGTGCCGGAAATTGGGACACGCTTCTTGTGGAGTATATTCCCCAATTTCAAGCAGTAGCCACCAATGCCGACTATGTGCGTCTCGTGATGAAGTTTTGCTCCCGGTGGAATGATTCTCACGCCGTTATCAGTTCGCCTGCTATGGAATCGGTCTTGGGAAAATATACCATTCCCTTACGATTTGTGATTCTTGATTCGAGTGTTGTTGTCCAAGAAACCTTTTGCTGCGACAGCCTCAATCTGAAAGGGTGGATTGTGGAAGAGATCAACGGCACACCGATTGATTCATTAGTACAATCATATTCTGCACTTGTTTCGGCATCCAACAACGCCGTTCGCAAACGAGAAATAGCGAGAAAACTCCGCTACAGTAAGCAATCAGAATCATTGGCAGTGCTTTCCAACGGAAAGGAGAAACAACGATTGACCATAGACTGTTCGCAGCCCTCTACCAGCGCAACGCAACAAGGAAACCAGCAGACGACGTACTATCAGTTTATTGAAAATCAAGACAAAGATACTCTTGTGTATGTTGACCTTAGCAGAGCACAAAAGAATGATGTTCCAACAATGTTTCGGATACTTGCCGGAAAAGCGGGTGTAATTTTTGATTTGCGGAAATATCCCAATTTCATCATGTATGACGTTATGCAGCAATTAGTACATCCAACCTCATTCGGGTCAATTTCCGCATTTATGTTGCAATTTCCGGGTTACCACAGTGTTCCTGCGCCTCTTTCCTGTGGAAAAAAGCAGGAGTATTTTGGGAACGTTGTCGTTCTTGTCAATGAATGGACACAGAGTCGGGGAGAGTTTACCGCACAAGCTATGAGGACTATTCCGAATATGAAAATTGTCGGCTCACAAACCGCAGGCGCAGATGGTGATATTATTAAAATTGTCCTGCCGATGAATGTTACTGTGCATTTTACAGTTGCTGCTGTTTTTGATAGAACCATGAAAAGTATGCAGGGCGTGGGCATTCTGCCTGATGTAGAAGTTCACCCTACCATCGCCGGCATACGCGCCGGACGCGATGAAGTGCTGGAAAAAGGAATCGAAGTGCTGCAACAGCTTATCAAGCAAGAAGCGAAACCTTTCAAAGACAAGTAAAACTCTTTTCCTTATCGCACGGCATTGCTAAAGATATAGCGGAACTGGTTGAACACGCGCTCCAGTATGCGGAGGTCGTCGGTGATAATCTCTGCGTTACCTTGCATTTCTTGCTGGAAGGCGAGATTTTTTTTGTAGGTCGTTGTTAAGCCGTTCGGCAGTCCGATTGTGACCACGTATTGGTTGTTGTTCGGCACAAGGGAAATGCTTTCAATCGTTGCCTCCACCGAACCAAATTCTTGGAACGGGTAACTGTCGAATTTGATGTTTGTGCGCTGCCCAACTTTTACTTTGCCCGAACCCGCTACGGGCATGGTGATTTTACCAATCATTTTTTGTTCGCCCGGAATGATGGTGAGCATCTCGTCTCCCATCGTGACGTACTGATTTGACGACCAATACTTTGTGAGCGACACCGTGCCTTCTACGGGAGAAATAATGAGATACCGCTGCTCCCAGCCGACAATACTTGTTTGCAAACGGTTGAGCGATTCTTGCAGCGTTAGTGCTGTGGAGCGCTCTTTTTCTTCACGCTGTTGCTTGAGGTCGAGAACGTTGCGCTGAAGGGTTGCGATTTGGACGTTGTTGTTCACGATGCCGGAGCCGGCATTTTCCAGTGCGGAGCGTTTTGCTAAGTATGCGCTTTCGGACGTATTGAGTTCCACTTCCGACAAATACTTTTTCTGGAATAATCCCTTGTCGGAATCAAATTTTCGGCGAGCCATTTCTTCTTCGCGTTTTGCAATGTCTTGCTGCTTCATCAGTTTTCCCGTCAGTTCCGAATAGGAGTTGAGCTGAGTGGAAAGCGCAGCGATACGGCTGTCGAAATACCGTTTGTAGATTTGCTGAAAGGATTTGTACTCGTTCAGATTTTGTATAAAAACGCCGTATTCCGCCTGCACGTCGCCCAAGTGAGGATTGGCAGGGAAAGAAAGTTGGAGGAGAGCATCGGTGTTGTTGCCGAGAAGTGCGGTTTGCACGGTGCGTAGGGTTGCTTTGAGCGCAAGCACATCCGCCGTTGTTGCGCCATTTTCCAGCACCGCCAGAATACTATCGGCTTTGATGTGCCCTTTGTCAGCGACGTTCAGGCTCATTAGCTTTCCGGCGGAGCGTGCGGGCAAATGCACGGGCGGATTTTGCGTAACAATCACCACTTTTGCCGGAATGACATCAGGATAGCGCACCACCCACGCCAGCACAAAGAGCGCCACAACAACACACAGCAGCACGGTAATTCCCCAGCGCACAATCCACGAGGGAATAAAGCTGAGCACTTCTTGGACTTCTTCGGAGCGAATATCGAGATTATCAATGGAGGCGTGAGGCATAGAGGGAAAATGGATGATGTTGGTTATACAATAGCTGGGAGACAGAGGCACAATGCATAGCTCGCCTCTGCAAACTTCGCACAAAAAAACCGAACGGCGAAAAATTTATTTGGAAATGTCGTGGGGGGGGGGGGTAAATTTGTTGTGGTGTTTTTTGCTAGCGGAGCACTACGGAAATTTTTTTTTTCATATATTTACAGGAGTTTAGAAATGATTGAGCAACGGAAAAAATTGCGTTTGGATGAATTGCAAGTAGATAGTTTTGTAACAAGTACTTCTACTGACTTACAAACAATTCAAGGTGGTGCCGGGACAGGGGGATGGGTTTGTTGGTCTGTTCAGATTTCTATTGCAATATGTCCTACTCGCGATTGCAAACTTGAGAAAAGCCAATTCTGTGAAGCACCTGTAAGCGTCGGTGGTGAAACATATTGTTGTTAATTGATAAAAAAAATTGCTACGTCGAAATTATTGTTTTAAAAACTGGTTCTAGCCTATTTCCTAAAAGGTTAAGAACCAGTTTTTGTATTTATCACTGACTGACTGACTGTCTATATGTTTGTTCACGATAAAGATACTCCTCAACGATTTGAACTACCGAATGTTCCGGGTATTGTTAGCTCAACAGTGCTTCTTATTTTCTCTTTTATATCGCTTTTTATATCATTTCCAATTTTTTCGTCTTTTATTAAGGATGATATATTAGTAGCACAGCTTTCCGGGCTGTCTATGAATATTATCTTTTTGGGTTTCTGTATATGGTTACGTCATAGAAAATCACAATCAATCTATGAATGGAGCAATGCTAAATCTCCTGGCTTTTATCTTATCCTGCTGACATTTGGTTTTTTTATCGGTGAAGTCCTCTTGGGTTTTTGTACTGCGGCTCCGTTATCGCATCTCTTAGAGGCATTTTCACCATTACCTATTACATCATCTACAGAAACCGTTAAACTGAATATTATACATTTTCTTCTTTTAGCGTTAGTTGCACCGTGTCTTGAAGAGATTACCTATCGGGGTTTAGTACTTCAGAGCTTTTTAACACGGTACAGAAAAAGTATCGCAATTATATCCAATATTATCATATTTACGAGTCTTCATGGGTTTGGCTCACAAACTCCATCGCAAATAGTAGTAGCCGCAGCACTTTGTAGTATTTTTGTAGCTACTAACTCTATTGTACTGTGTATTTTGCTGCATATACTCCATAATAGTTTGCTCTTTATGGCTGATATACAAGATGTAAAGTATACTCTTATCTCAAAGCAATTATCATATTTTAAAGTATTGTCGTTTCATAACATCGAATATTGGCTTTATACCTTCATAGGTACAGTGTTTTTGGTGGGATGTTTTTATTTGATGATAAAAAAATAGGCTACACTAATGCCAGTTTGCATTCTCCCGACTGTAACTAATTCTTCACTTTCTACTCACACTGTAGAGTGTTCCGGCACAACGTCTTCTGTGGGAATGAAAGCCCAAATAAACTCATGTCCGTCAAGTTCGACATCTTCACGCCGATATGATTCGATGTGATCTTGTACAGGGCGAGGAACGGGAATTTTCTCTCCGTCTTCTAGCATTAGTTCAATATGCGCTTGCAGTGCTTCCCGAAACTCCTTCAGCGTTTCTTCTACCGTGTTGCCGGAACTAACACAACCAAGCACATCGGGAGAAAATGCGCCGTAGTTGTTTGGGGCTTTTTCGATAATCACCAGATATGTTTTCATCGTGTTAATTCCCCAACTCCAACTGATTCTTTACCAGATGATAATACGCTCCGCGCCTGTCGGTCAGTTCGCGGTGTGTGCCGTGTTCGATGATGCGCCCTTTTTCCAGCGTCACAATTTGGTCTGCTTTTTTGACCGTGCTGAGGCGGTGCGCTATCACCACCACCGTGCGCCCCTCGAAGAACTCTTGGAGATTGCGCATAATCACCATTTCGTTGTTCGCATCCAAAGCACTGGTGGCTTCGTCGAAGAAAAGATACGCGGGGTCTTTATACACAGCGCGGGCAATAAGAATACGCTGCCGTTGCCCTTGGCTGAGTCCATGTCCGTCGGGTCCGATTTTGGTATTGTAGCCGAGCGGAAGCGATTCGATAAAGTCTTGGATGTTTGCCACCTTCACGGCGTGAAGCAAGCGCTCTTTGTCAATGCGTTCAAAACCAAAGGCGACATTTGCCGCGATAGTATCCGAAAAAATAAAACCGTCCTGCATCACCACGCCGCACTGCTGCCGCCAGAGTTTTGCGCTGAAATTATCCAAACCGATATTACCGACCGTGATGTCGCCGGAGGAAACGGGGTAAAATTTCAAAAGCAGTTTCAGAAGGGTCGTTTTGCCGCTGCCGCTTGTGCCGACGATAGCGGTTACTTTGCCCTCCGGGATGACCATCGAAACATCTTCCAGCACACGTTCCGAGTGCGGTCCTTCGTATTGGAAACTCACATTACTCAGCGTGAGACTGCGGTCTTCGGGGAAGATGACAATTTTTTCGTCGTCAGGATTTTCTTCATCGTCCTTGCCGTGAATTTCTTGGAGGCGTTCCAAACTTAACTTCGCGTCCTGTGCTGACTGAATAAAGCCTATCAGTTGCCCCACAGGAGCGTTTAACTGCCCGATGACGGATTGCACCGCCATCATCATGCCCAGCGTCATATCGCCGTCAATAACGGCTTTAGCGGAGTACACCGAAATAAGAATGTTTTTCAGTTGATTGATGAAAGAATTTCCCGCCGATTGGTATTGCCCCAGTGCCAAACCCGAAACGCTCATGTTGAACATCCGTGCTTGGTTGCGTTCCCACTCCCAGCGTTTGATTTTTTCTGCGCCGTTGAGTTTAATTTCCTGCATACCCGTCACGAGCTGGATAAGTTGCGATTGATTGCCGGAGGAAAGTGTAAAGCGTTTGTAATCCAGTTCCTTACGCTTTTTGAGAAAGAGAACGACCCACAGCGTCGAAATAACCGTTGCTATAAGGTAGATAATCGTAATCGGAACGCTGTACATCACCAGCACCACCGCAAAAATCACCAAGTTCACGAGCGAAAAAAGTGTGTTCAGCGCCGTGCCGGTGAGGAAACTCTCAATGCGGCTGTTATCGCTGATGCGCTGCAAGATGTCGCCTATCATCTTGGTATCGAAGAAGGGCAGCGGCAACTTCATGAGCTTGATGAGGAAGTCCGACACAATCGAAATGTTAATGCGCGTTCCCAAGTGCAAGAGTATCCACGAGCGAATAAATTCCACCGCCGTCTGGCTGGCAAAAAGCGTGAGCTGCGCAATCAAAATCAAATAAACAAAATTGAGATTGTGCGTGTTGATACCGAAATCCACCAGCGATTGCGTCAGAAAGGGTGCGGCAAGTTGCAACAGCGACCCGACCAACATCCCGATTAAAAGCTGCACGATAAATCGGCGGTACGGCTTCAGATACTGCATGAAGAAACCGATTTTTAAGCCGTCTTTGCTTTTGCGCTCATCTTCGGTTTGGTAAAAAGCGGGTGTTGTTTCCATGAGCAGCAGCACGCCTTGGTCGCCGATGCTGCACCAACCCTTTTTGAACTCTTCGGGCGTGAAGACCGTTAGCCCATGTGCGGGGTCGGCGACATGAATGTTTCCTTTTTTGTCAATGTCGTAGATGACGATAAAGTGCCGTTGGTTCCAATGCGCAATGCAGGGCAGGGGCATTTCGTCCAAGCGCTCGAAAGGAATCTGCACCGACAGCGTTTTGAAACCGATGGCTTCCGCAGCATCGCTGATGCCCAAAAGCGAAACGCCCTCGCGGGTGATGTATGCCCGTTCACGAAGGTACTGCACGGAATAGACTTTGCCATAATGCTTGGCAATCATGCGGAGGCACGACGGACCGCAGTCCATGGATTCGAGTTGGCGATAGAAAGGGAAGGAACGAAATTTCATGGGGGGAAATCTACAAGATTGCGAGTTGAATTTTGATAGCCAGTTCTACTGTTTTCATATCGTTATCAGAAATATGACCGATAGGATTCAGAAAGCGTGATTTACTAACGGTTGCTATTTGGTCTGCCATTGCCTTGAATTTCACCGCCGACAGAGGGATCGAAATTGACCCACCACACATCACCGCGTTTCATTAGGAATATCTCCTATTGTACCTTCCGACCATTCCATTGCCTCGCGCTCGCGTTCTTCGTCAAGTGCCACTGCACGGTACGCTTCGTCAAGATTTTCTAAAGGAAGATAGGGGCGGACAAGCGACTCAATAAAGCGGCTGATATTGCGCTGACCAGCTATCGTATAGAGTCCGTTATAGACAGATTCTTCAATTGTAAGGGTCAGTTTTCTTTGCATGGAATTACGATGAAAAAGATAGACATATCACTACACGTGTAATCTACCGCTTTGCTGATACGTGACCAAGATGTTGTTTGTGAGCGGTAGAAAAGGGAAGGAATGAAATTTCACGCGGGAAGAAAACTGGTTCTTTTTTTCGGAATAAACTCTAGTATAGTGTTGGAAGCCGTGAGAAGAAGCAATTTACCGTTTTGTTGTGTGCATCCCAACGTATTTTTTGTCGTACCGGCAGGAGAACAGGCTAAAAGAAAAACGCTCTTTTCTATTTTTCAGAGAAAGAGCGTTTTGATTTGTTTGTATATGTATATCAGCAAATAGCTCTGCTATCACCACAAGCATACCCGGCATTGGAAAAAAGTATCTTCAGGCTTGAAAAAGCAGGATTTATTTTAGCAAGGAGCGCCGTTAACAATAGAGTTACAAATAAGTAAACCCGTTGGACAATCGCATACATGAAACCCTGTAACGCTATTTAGTGCTCTACACTCAGGAATAACAAGCTCCGTGCAAATTCTTGTAAATTGATTACACTCTCCACAATTTGTTCCGGTGCCGGCACAGTATTCACTTTTACCATCACAATAATAAGACTCTTGAGGTAATCCTCCCTTTTTTTCTAGCATAACATTTGTAACAAAACTATCCACTTGCAAGTCATCCAAGCGCAATTTTTTCTTTTGCTCTATCATCGTCGAAACTCCAAAAAGGAAATAAAAAGGAATTGAAATTAACATTACAAAGTTACCCTATTTGCTCACCCGAAATCAAGAGATCGGGAGTGAGTGTAGCAAAAAGTGGAGTGAGTGTAGCAAAAAGTGGAGTGAGTGGTGGCAAAAGTGGAGTGAATGAAAATGCTACGTCTCCGCGTTTTTCAAGTGAACAATGGCACAGAAATAAAAATGCCCTTTTCCATATCTGGAAAAGGGCGGGGATAGAGAGCACATTTCTGAATCTATACAACAATCATTTATTCCGGGCAGCCGACCTGTGTAATTTGAGGAGCGCAGGATTGACCGCATGTTTGCGCACCGTCACAGCTAAATTCACTTTGCCCGCAACCTGCATTGTGCCCATCACAAGTATTATCAATTGCTAATGTCGGATAACGGCATCCGGTACCGGTACCACCTTTTGCACTTTTCTCATTGATAACGAAACTTTCAACAGAAATTTCGCCCAAGCGCAATTTTTTCTTTTGCTCACCCATGTCAAAACTCCAAAAAGGGAATAAAAAAGGAATTGAAATTAACACTATAAAATTACGTTATTTCCCCACCCGAAATCAAGAGACCGGGAGTGAGTGGTGGCAAAAGTGGAGTGAGTGTAGCAAAAAGTGGAGTGAGTGTAGCAAAAAGTGGAGTGAGTGAAACGGCTACTTCTTCATATTCTTCGAGAAATTGGAATCAAAGAAGAAGAAAACAAAAAAGCTACTCAGGGTCTTGAGTAGCTTTTTTGTTTATCGTTGAAAATTTCTAGCAGAACGCTTCACCGGGTAATGTACAAATACAAATGGATCCGCCTTCATTAGAAACTGGGCAGTATCCCGGATCAGTGCAATAATTCGCGGCAATACTATTGCATGCCGCACAGACGGAGAGGAATACGGCATTTGTATCGGCACCGGTTCCACCTTTAACGGTTCCCTCTGCAATATCAGCTTTTGTTACAAAGCTATTCACATGAATTTCATCCAAGCGCAATTTTTTCTTTTGCTCTATCATCGTATTAACTCCAAAAAAAGTAATAAAAAGTAGTTGAAAATGAACACTGCAAAGCCGGATTTTTTTCATTAGGACTTTCGCAAAAAACAGGGAGTGCGGAATTTTAATTCGAGTGTGTGCGGAGTTTTGTGTAAACAGCCCTCATCCCCCGCCTTCTCCCAAAGGGAGAAGGAGCG
>CALCNX010000099.1 GCA_937899715.1 uncultured bacterium
AGGTGTTCTGCATCGGTAGAAAAATGTATTGTGATATTTTTGGCTGCGGCGCGGTCGGTATATTCCTGAACATATTGCTGCATGAGCGGTGCAACGTCTATCTCGCTCATGGTCAACTTCATATTGCCTGTCTCAATGGCGTTAATATCCAGCAAATTCGAGATAATGTCGCTCATGCGCCGTATTGTATGCTCAAGCGAGCTAAATTGTTTCATCAGCTCCTCCGTGCTCATCTTATCGTAGTAGCGCCGCAGCAACCCCACGTTCATCATCATGCCCGCGAGTGGGCTTTTCATATCGTGGGCGGCAATGCCCAGAAACTCGTTCTTCTCGGTATTAAGGTGTTCCAGCATTTGGTTCTTTTCTTGCAAAGCCGTATTTGCCAGTTCAATTTCTTGCGCTTGCTGCACCTGAATATCCACTTGTCGGCGGATTTCCTCGTTTGCTTGCTCCAATTCGTGCGTTCGCGCTGCCACCATCTGCTGCAATACTTTTGCCTTCGCTCGCAAACGCCGGACACGCCACTGAAAGCCTTGATAGCCAATTCCGGCTGTAGCAATCAAGCAAAGCCCCACAAACCAGCGCGTCTCCCAAAAAAATGGTTCAAGGTATAGATTAATGAATGCCGGAGTATCGTTCCAAATGCCGTCATTGTTGCTCGCTGTTACGCGAAACTGATATGTTTTCCCGCGCTCTAAATTGGTGTATTCCACAGAGCGTTTGTTCTTGCCAACTTCAAAGGGTGTGTCGTCGAATCCCTCCAACTGCGCACGAAAACGGATGCGCTCAGGAGCAATAAAACTGAGCGACGTGAAGGTAAACGCAAATTTCTTTACTCCGGCTGCAACCCGCATTGCACCTTCTGCCGGGATGCTGTAATGATTCGTAATACTGTCGTCCAGCGCTACGGACTCAATCATCACCGAAGGCACGAAGGGATTCAGTGGAATATCTGATGGTGTAACAACGAGAATACCACCTGCGGTCGGAATCCATATTTTGCCATCGCTCGTGCGGCAATTTCGGCTGTTGGAGGCTTTGCTGGACAGCCGAATGCCGTCAAATTTATCGTACAGCGTGGGCGAAATCGTATGCAGTTTTCCCGCAGCAAAGTCGTTCAACTGCTTTTTTTCTATTCGTATAAACTTGCCGTTGGTCAGCGTCCAAAGTCCGCCAATTCCATCCTCAATGAGTTGACCTGTATTGCTAACGGCGATAAAACCCGTGTCTTCGGAGTAGGAAGTGATTGTACCATTTTGGAAGCGGCACAATCCGTTATCCGTCGCAAGCCAGAATACACCATCGCTGTCTTCGCAAATACCAAAAATTTTATTGGACAAACCAAAACCTTTGCTGTAATTCCGCACACTGTCGCCGTTGATAGCAAAAAGACCGTTGCCGTTTGTGCCAACCCAAATCGTTCCCGAACGGTCTTGGTGAATGGCGTGAATAAATTCTTTCGCAAGATAGACGCGGGGCGGGGTGTTGTTGCGAAATGTCGTGGGTGTTATCGCGTTCAAACCGCTTTCCGTGCCAGCCCACAGCGTACCGTCAGACCCGGCAAACAAGCATCGCACACGCCCGTTGGAAAGACCATGCTGCACGGAAAACGTCTGAATACGTTTGCCGTCGTAGCGAGCAAGCCCGCCGTTGGTGGCTATCCAGAGAAGATTGTCCCGCGCGTTGCGGCAGACATCCCGCACGGTCTTATTCGGAAGCTGCCCTTTGGCAGCATTTAACGTCGTAAAACGACCATCCCGGAAATGATTCAAGCCATTTTCCGTTCCAATCCACATACTGCCGTCGGTGTCTTGAATAACGCAGTGTACCGCATCATCGGCAAGACCTTCGGTTTCGGTGTAGGTCGTAAATTTCCCATTGCTCAGGCACGAAAGCCCTGTGCGGTATGTGCCTACCCACAAGTTTCCTTCGCGGTCTTCCAGAAACCGTGCATTCAAAAGACGTTTATCATGCTTGATTGACGATACCTGACCCTGATATAAGCGGTACAGCGCTTGGCTTGTGCTTATCCAGAGCGTACCGTGTCTATCGGCGCGAAGTGCATAGCCATTGCCTTCAATGCGCTCGGTTGCTGCATTGTCCCATAGTGCCGCGCCTGAATTGTTGTAGTAGAGGAGTCCTTTGTCCAGCGTCGTCATCCACAAGGTGCTGTCCGGTGCTTCGGTAATATCAGTTACGCCGATGAAGGGCAGTGCAGGGTATTCTTTTTTCAGTTCGTGCACTCGTGTGTCTTCCAGCATGAACGCGCCTTGATTGCGTACTACCACCCAAAGGCGGCTGCGTGTGTCGCTGAGGACTTTCTGTACCACTTCACCGCGAAAAAGCACATTAGACGAGATGTGCACGGAGTCTGTCTGCCGCGAAAGGATTATTTGCTGAAGACCTTTTGTTGTACCGACCCAGAGCGTGCCGTTCTTATCCTTGCTCAAACTGCTCACGGTATTGCTTACCAGCCCTTCGGCAGTCGTAAAGACGCGAAATTTCCCGTTGCAATAGCGGAGCAAGCCGCCGCCTTCACTGCCTAACCAGAGATTGCCGTCATCATCTACACACAGCGCCGCAAGGGCGTTGACGGTGATTTCTTTGGTGTTTTTGGGATTGAAAGCGGTGAAAGTAACGCCATCGAAGCGCACGAGTCCGGTGAAGGTGGAAAGCCAAAGGTAGCCATCGGGAGTTTGTTCAATGGCAGTAATGGTGAGCGAAGGCAAGCCGTTGTCGTTGTCCCAATGTCGCAGAGTGTACTGCGTGAGGGCTTTGTGTGGGTCGAGACCACGCACGGATTGAGCGTTAGGTGTCTGCGAGGCGGGCGAGATGCTGGCTGCTTGATGTTGTGCAGTCACAGCAGAATGTCCGATGACAGACAAAGCAAGAATGACAACAAGAAGCATGATAGCGTGGTAATGGTTTGAAGCGTCGTTCCGTAGAAACGAATGTTCGGTGAGCAAAAATTGTACGGAGCGGGGTAAAAAGCAAGTCTTTTTTTGAAAATAGTGATTTAGTTTGCTGCTTCGTTTGCTGCGGTGAGGAACCATGTCCGCATCATGCCTTTGCCCTTGACCTCGCGTTCTCCGCACTCCTCAAAAATAAATCGGTCTTTCAACGCCTGATAGACCTCATCGGAACAATGAACTTTGCCCGCCTCGCCGTGCGATTCCATGCGGCTGGCAATATTGACCGTATCGCCCCAAAGGTCGTAGGCAAACTTTGTTTTGCCGATAACGCCAGCCACCACTGTGCCCGTGTGAATACCGATACGAACTTGGAGTTTGCTGCTCAGGTGCTGCAATTCATCGGGTAGCGTAGCTATACGTTCCTGCATCTCCAATGCCGCCTGGGCAATCGTTCCGCAATGGTCAGGATGGGCATCCGGGACACCTGCTACAAGCATATACGCATCACCAATAGTTTTGATTTTTTCTAAGTTGTATCGTTCGGCTATTTCGTCAAAAATGGTAAAGACTTCATCCAGTACCGATACAACCTCTTCGGGCGAAAGACGGCTCGAAAGCCTTGTAAAGCCAACAATATCGGAAAAAAGAACAGTAACATTTTCAAGGCGTTCTGCTATTTTAGTTTCGCCGGATTTCAGGCGCTCGGCAATAGAAACGGGCAGAATATTGCGCATGAGCATTTCGGTTTTTTGCTGTTCAGCATCCAAGCGTTTATTGGAGAGAAATAGTTCGCTCCGCTCACGCTCAATTTCCCGCGTCCGTTCTTCCACCTTCTGCTCCAAAGAAGCGTTCCACTCCTCCAGTTCTCTATTGCGTACTGCCAATTCCTCGCGTTGCTTCTCCACGAGTACTTGCTGAACGTAGCTTTGATGGGCTTCTTTAATGGTGAGTGCCAAATCCTCTCGGCTCCATGGCTTGGCAATGAAGCGATATAAATTGGCGTGGTTGATTGCGTTGGTAATACCTTCAATGTTGCTTTGCCCGGTGAGCATGATTTTTCTTGCCAAAGGGACGATAGAGTGGGCTTTATTGAGCGCTTCATCGCCACGCATACCGGGCATGATGTAATCGGAAACAATGACCGAAATTGGTTGTGCATTCTCAATATATTCAAGCAGCATTTCAATCGCATCGTCGCCACTTTGAGCCAGTTCAATTCGGCATACTGTCCCCAGAGCCTGCTTTAACTCTATCTCAAGGCTTGTCAGTACAACGTCTTCATCGTCTATGCAGATAATTACAGGTTTTTTATCCATTGTTAGCCTCTTTGCTCCAATAATGTAAGACCGCTGCCAATGGTTTCAAAAAGTTCCTCAGGGTTCCATGGTTTTGCCAGACAACGATGTATATCTGCATTACGCCAAGCTCGTTGAATTGCCGCATCGTCCGCCTGCCCGGTGAGTAATATCTTGACTATGCCGGGAAATTTCTGATTCACTTCCGTTAAAAATTCATCACCCCGAACACCCGGCATGAGCCAATCGGAAACAATAACCAGCAAACTCAAACCGCTGCCGACAAGTTCTTCGATAACTTCCATTGCTTCGGCGGCACTTTCGGCACCTTCATACAAAAATTTATCGCCAAAGTGTGCACGAAGCTGAATTTCAAGGCTTTCCAAAATCATGGGTTCGTCGTCCACACAAAGTATGACTTTTTTACTCATTGCTTCTCCGATACAATAAAGTAGTTGGGTTTGTTGAAGTTCTCTTCACACACAAAGTTCTCTTCACATACAAAGATTATCCACGCAAAAAATAGTTATGAATGGGCTGCCAATGCAACACTTCCAATCGGTAACCACACGTGAAACGTCGTGCCGATACCGCTTCGGCTTTCAAACCAGATTCGCCCGCCATGTCGCTCCGCTATTTGCCGAGCTATCTCCAAACCCAAGCCACTGCCTTCGCCCGCCGATTTGGTCGTGAAAAATGCGTCGAATACCTTTGCTTGAATTTCCTCAGGAATGCCGCCGCCGGTATCGTT
>CALCNX010000100.1 GCA_937899715.1 uncultured bacterium
AGCCGCAATGCTGAAGCGTTTCGGCAGCGCAAAATGGTAGAAGAAGAGCGCAACACGATTGCACGATTGAACGCGGAAGCATTCGCACTCAATCAGGAGCTTCAGCGTCGCCAAGACGTGCTGGAGCATCAGGCAACGGAAATTGAAATCATTAACACGCAGCTTCAAGAGCAAAACGAGACGCTCCGTGAACTTGATACAGAAAAGAACGAATTGATGGGCATTGTGGCACATGACCTAAAAAATCCCATCGGTGCGGTACGCAGCTTTGCAGACCTGATACAGAGCGGGTTTGTGCCGCCGGAAGATACTCCTCATGCGCTAGGGCAAATCGTTACGACAGCCGACCGAATGTTGGAATTGGTCACTAATCTTCTGGATGTAAATCGTTTGGACTCAGGCGGAATGCAGTTTCAAATGGTCGAGTTCGATGTCTCGTCGCTTGCGGAAAGCGTTGTGGGGCATTTCCGGCAGCAAGCCGCTGCGAAGCAAATTATGCTTCATTATAGCAATGAAGCCGCCAATACTCTTATCTATGCCGATGAGCAAGCAATGATGCAAGTGCTGGATAATCTCGTCTCCAATGCCGTCAAATACTCACCGCACGGAAAAAATGTATTTATTCGCCTGAAAGCAAGTGATAGTACCGTGCGCGTGGAAGTTCAGGATGAAGGCACAGGCATTTCGGCGGAGGACATGACCAAACTCTTTGGCAAATTTGCTCGTCTCTCAGCACGTCCCACTGGCGGTGAACACAGCACGGGTCTGGGTCTCAGCATCGTCAAAAAAATGGTGGAAGCTATGAACGGGAGAGTTTGGTGCGAGTCCGAATTAGGGCAGGGTGCAACGTTTATTGTGGAGTTACCGTCATCAGCGTAGGCAGTTGATTGTGCCAAGGGGTATCATTGATGCGAACTAAACGATGAGAAATTTTGACACGGGTTGAAGAAGTTTACACGCATACTATGGAAATTGTAAATTGTTTTGTGTAAACTCCCCTCGCCCACTCCCAGAGGGCGATGGCTTCAGGACAGATTGATTCTTTCTTGTCCTAGCTCCTTCTTCTGCTGGGAGAAGACGGGAGATGAGGGTTGGTTCCACAAAGCAATTTCTACTCTTGAACTGCACTTGAAACTAACTTGATTTCAAGTAACTTTTTATTGGTATCATTTGTATTATTCTCAGATATTGCTAACCGCGTACAGCACTTATTTTTTGTATCATCTTGTGAGATGGAGGAGCAATGGGCAGACTACGAACTCTTTGGGCGTTGTGTTGTCGGTGTATTTCCAGCATTATGTCTATCGGTATAGATGAGCATACGCCTAAGCAAATGGCAATCACCGTCAGGCTTACAAATTTTATTGCTCTTGTGGGGGGACTCAATACGCTGCCACTTGTTTTCGGTTTGGTGCAGCAGAAGTATTATGTGATTGCGACCATTATATCCCTTGTTCTTCCGGGCTACGGGTGCGTTCTTTACTATAACTACCGACAACGCTACACGTTGGCAAAAATTATCATCACACTCAGTGTCCTTCTGGCTTTTGGGCTGACTGTATTGTACACCGGTCGGCAGGTTCTGTTGGCATCATGCTTTCTACTGCATATTGGTGGTACGACACTTCTTTTTAGTAATCACGCAGAGCGCACAGTGTTTTTGCGCTTGATTGCATTTGAGTTAGTTCTTTTAAGTAGTTTTGTCGTGCTTTCATACTATTCCGTGCCGCCGGTGTTGTTTCCACCGCAGACACTACGCTGGGTACAAATATTTCTTGATATTTCTGCTGTTTATCTGAACATCGCCATTGTTCTATATTTTTTACATTTGTTCTATGAGCGCGATAAGGCTGCGGAACAGGCAGCGCAACAGCTTTTAACCGCCAATGTTGCTCTTGAGCGCTCTAATCAAGAACTGGTACGTTTGAATGATGAGAAAAATGAGTTAATGAGCATTGTTGCTCACGACCTGAAAAATCCAATCAGTGTTGTTCACGGCATGGCAGGACTTATTTATCATAACTTTGCGCCACCGGAGGAAACACAAGAAATGGCTCACAAAATCATTCTGACATCGGATAGAATGCTGGAGCTGGTCAAAAATTTATTGGAGTTGAATCGTTTAGAAATGGGAGTGTTTTCCTTCGAGATAAAGCACGTCAACATTCTACCGATAATAGACAGTATTGTTGGGCAGTATGAGGATTCTGCTCGGCTTAAAGATATTTCCATACACGCTGAGAAGCCCCCGACACAAGCTATTGCGCTTGTTGATGAACAAGTGTTCATTTCGATAGTTGATAACTTGCTCTCCAATGCTATGAAGTTTTCATTGTCAGGAAAGCAGATAGTTGTTCGTGCTATTCATAGTTCAGATAGCCAAGATTCAAGTAGCCAAGCCTCAAGCAGCCAAACCTCGACCATTCGTATAGAAATACAGGACGAAGGACCCGGCATTTCGCCGGAAGAGATGACGAAACTATTCGGGAAGTTTGTGCGTCTTTCGGCGCGTCCCACGGGCGGCGAACACAGTACGGGTCTGGGTCTCAGCATTGTCAAAAAAATGGTGGAAGCTATGCAGGGGCGTGTATGGTGCGAATCTGAGTTGGGCAAAGGAGCAACGTTTATCGTGGAACTTCCTAGCGTTTGAAAAGGTGTTTTCTGGCGGTTTTGCGCTCATCGTGCTTTCGGCGGGCTTTTCATCATTCGTTTTCGATACCAGAACAAACTTGTGTTTGCACGTCAATTTTCTTATCTTCCCTTCGGTGTATTGTTCTTCATTCCACCCCCTTACGATTGTTACTTGCTTTGCGGCTATATCGTTTATTCCTCTCTAACGAAATCACCAAGAACCACAGTGATGAAATTTCAACAAAAGACATGGCTGTCTGCGGCTTTGGTGCTCTTCGTTTTTCTCAGAGTAACGGTTGTTGTTTCTGCGCAATACCAGCATAAAAATAAATCCTCCAATGCGACACACAAGGCTATTCAAAAACTTACCGTAACGGTAAATGCACCGTCTCACCCGCCGTCATTTATTCGGAATTTCAGCGTTGAGCACTTTGCCAGTGGGCAAGGTTTTGCCAACGAAGGCGTAAAAAGTATTCTGCAAGACCGACACGGTTTTTTGTGGATATTGACCGAACGTTCATTGTACCGATACAACGGTCGGAGTTTTAAGCGGTATATGTCTAATGCTCAAGACTCCACAGCGCTTTTGCCACATCCTTACGGCAACGGCGGGCTGTACGAGTTCACCGGCGATCCGCGCGACCAGGGCAAGTTCCGCGTGCCGAGCCTGCGCAACATCGCCGTGACCGCCCCGTATATGCACGATGGCAGCCTGGCGACGCTGGCGGAGGTCGTCGACCACTACGCCGCCGGC
>CALCNX010000101.1 GCA_937899715.1 uncultured bacterium
GCTGATGCGGACGGCAGCATCCTCAAGGGCGGTGCTGGCGATGATAGCCTGCGCGGCGGGAAATATGCTGACGATCTTTTCGGCGGATCGGGCAACGATTCCTATTTTGGCGGTGGTGGCGTGGATAATTTTCACGTCAATACCAATCTCCATATTGATTTCTTGCAGCCCGCACCGCTTGGCGCTACGGTTATTGCCGAAGCACGAGTGATTCGCGCCGGAAAGCATCTCAAAAATGTCCAATGTGAACTGCGCTTGGAAGATGGTACAATCATTGCACGTGGTACATCGAACCTCTTCCGCACAGCTATCGGACCGCTCAAAGCGCACACGGGCTAAAGTGTGTCGGACAAAACTCAGAACTACCACTGTTGTTACTTTTTGTTCCTGTTTTTATGCGGCTTCTGCATACTTTTCTTGCCATCTTTTTTCTCGGTGCTGTTTTGGCATCGGGGCAGGGAGTGTATGCGCCGCAAATAGTCTTTGAGCATCTGACCATAGACAATGGACTGCCGCAAAATAGCGTCATTGCTATTGCGCAAGACAAGCACGGTTTTATGTGGTTCGGCACACAAGACGGTTTATGTCGTTATGACGGCTATCACGTCAAGATTTTTCGTCACGACCGCACGAACCCTGCTTCTCTACGCAATAACTTTACCACAAGTCTGCTTGTGGACAAAAGCGGTATTCTCTGGGTGGGAACAGTGGGCGGCGGACTGAATAAATACAATTCCGTTAATCAAACGTTTACTGCCTATACGCGTGAGGCAAACAACCCTCAAAGCCTTTCCGATAACACGGTGCAGTGTATTTATCAAGACCGTGCGGGAATGTTATGGGTGGGCACGGAGCGCGGCGGTGTCAACCTTTTCAATCCGCAAACGGGAAAATCAAGGGTCTTCATGTACAGCCCGCTTGATGAGAAAAGCCTACCCGCAAATCGTATTCGTGATATAACCGAAGATGTCTTCGGAACGCTGTGGATAGCAACGCTGGATGGCGGCTTGTGCTATTTCAACCGCACAGATTCATCATTTGTGCGGATAAAATTTGATGCTGAAAATTCTGCCGCTATGCGCGGAAGTGTGCGGCAGGGAACACAACGTAATAGCGGCACATTCGCCGGAAGTAACAACATCTCGGCGCTGTATGCAGACGGCAAAGGCATTTTGTGGGTGGGTACGCGTAGCGCCGGCGTTGCACGTGTGGATGTGCGGGGTGGAACATGGACGCGCTTTCTGCCCAATGCGACTACTCCGCAAACGCTCGGCTACAATGAGGTGTTTGCTATGCGTGAGGACTTTGCCGGACGGCTTTGGATAGCGCTTGAGGGCGGTGGGCTTTGTCTCTACGAACCCGTGAGCGGCACTATGAGCGCCTATCTGCATAATCCCCTGAATCCGCGCAGTATCAGCGATAATGTTATTCGCGGGATATTTTGCGACAATGTAGGGACTGTATGGGTTGGCACTGTCACGGGAGGAGTCAATACCTACGCGCCCAATGCGCACCGGTTCGTTGCGTATCAGCATGAACCTATGAACCCGCGAAGCCTTGCCTCCAATACAGTGCGGGCGTTCTGTGAGGATATAAACGGCAGTATTTGGGTTGGGGCTGTGGATGGTGGCTTAGACCGCTTTGTGCGTAGTAACGGCACGTTTGAGCATCATTCCTATATACCGAAAAACGATACTGCACTTAGTAGTGAAGACGTGTGGGCACTTGCAGCAGCGAAGGACGGTACAATCTGGGTGGGAACGCAAAATGGGCTTTTTGCATACCACCCTGTGCGTGGAACGCGAAAGGTCTATCGGCATAACCCGCAGAACCCGAACTCGCTTTCCGGCAACACAATTCGTGCGCTGCATATTGACCGCGACGGTGTTCTCTGGGTCGGTACGTCGCTGGGCGGAATGTGCCGTTTTGATGCGGCTTCAGAGTCTTTTGTGGAATACCGTTTTCCGCCTACAGATAGTGTGATGATAGCAACCGACGACAACCTTTCCGACCATGTACGTGACATTTTGCATGGCTCCGATGGTACGCTGTGGGTTGGTACGGCAAATATAGGTCTATTGGCGTTTGACAAAGACCGTGGTATAGTAAAAGCAACATACCGCCATAACGAAAGCGCTACTGCGGAGCAGGGCGGACTTAGCAACAATACAGTTCGCTATCTTCACGAAGATAAACGAGGTAATATCTGGGTCGGTACGTTGGACGGGTTGAGTTGCGTCAGCCCCCAAACAGGGGCAATTCGCGTTGTGACTGAAGCAGATGGTCTGCCCAATGAAGTTATTTACGGGATTTTGGAAGATAATTCCGGATACTTGTGGCTTACGACAAATAAAGGATTGGTGCAATTTCATCCCGATAAACGTACGTTCAAATCCTACACGAAGCAAGATGGTTTGCAGAGCAATGAATTCAATGGGCACGCCGTGTTGCATGGTTCGGATGGCTGGTTTTACGTCGGTGGTATTGGGGGGCTTAATACATTTCATCCTGATTCTATACGTGACAACGGGCGTATTCCGCCAGTGATGTTGACCGATTTCAAGGTTTTCGGCAGAAGCCTTTCGCTGGATACCACAATTATTGAGCGAAAATCACTGACCATTCCTTACACATACAACAACTGTACCTTTGAGTTTGTGGCGTTGAATTATATCGGTGCGGAGAAAAATCGTTATCGCTATATTTTGGAGAATTTTGATGAGGAGTGGGTAGATGCAGGGGAGCGCCGCGAGGCAATCTATACCAACTTGCCGACGGGCGAATACACCTTCCGCGTACAAGGCAGCAATAATGACGGCATTTGGAATATTCAAGGTGCAACGCTGCGGCTCGTCATTACGCCGCCGTGGTGGGGAACGTGGTATTTTAGACTGGGGCTTTTTGTGGCTGTTGTTGCTTTTGGTTACATCGTCTATCAAGCCCGTATCTATGCGCTACGTGAGAATTCGAGGCGCTTAGAGCGACTCGTAAAACAAAGAACGCATGTGCTGACCGAAACAAACGCGCGGCTTGGCGAGGCAAACGAAGAAGTTCAGCGCCAGATGCAACATCAGCACGAGCAAGCAGAGGAAATTCAAAAAGCATATTCTCAGTTGGATGCTGCTAATGAGATTTTAATTTCGCGGAATTATGAACTGCATTTGCTGAATAAGGAAAAAAACGACCTTCTGGGCATTGTATCGCACGACCTCCGTAACCCGCTTGTTTCCACGCTTTTGGCAACAAAACTTCTGCGCAAGCGTTTCCCGACATTGAGCGATGAAGAAAAATTCTCGTATCTCGACAAGATTCAAAGCGCTGCCGAGCAGATGATTGATTTTATCACAAAACTGCTGGATGTGAACGCACTTGAGAACGGGAAAATGACGATAAGTCTGGTTCCATGCAAGATTGGTGTTTTGACGGAGGCGATTGTGGAGAACTATTAAGCCCGGGCAGCAGCGAAAAATATCACCCTGCGTTATGAACAGGATGCCGCAACGTGGGGGCAGGGCGCTAACGGACGCGAGGCGCAGCCGATAGTAATCGCCGATGCTGTACTTCTGCCGCAAGTGCTGGATAATCTTGTGTCCAACGCCATCAAGTACTCGCCGCATGGCAAAAATGTTTTTATCCGCATTTTACCGCAAGTCGCTAAGTCTCAATTCTCACGCAACCAATCAACTACCCGCATTGAAGTACAAGATGAAGGACCGGGGCTGTCCGCACAGGACAAAGAAAAATTATTTGAGAAATTCACGCGCCTTTCGGCACGACCCACAGGCGGCGAATATACTACCGGTCTGGGCTTGAGTATCGTCAAAAAAATGGTGGAAGCTATGAATGGTCGCGTATGGTGCGAATCGGAATTTGGCAAGGGCGCGACGTTTGTTGTGGAATTGCCTTCTGTGATATTGCCGTCGACTAGCCTCGAAAACCGTGTGTAGTGTGCTTTCTGAAAATTTTATCATCAGGAAATAGCGATGTTTAAAGCAAAATACATACTTTTTGCCATGCTCATCCTTTGTGGCGGTGTCGCTAACATTCGACCGATAGCTGCTTTGGCACAATCATCCTCTTTTTCGGCGCACTCTGTTGGATTTGCGCTCGTTGAACTGTTTACATCACAAGGCTGCTCCAGCTGTCCGCCCGCAGACCGTGTGCTAGAAGGAATCGCCCGTTCGGCACGCGCATCTGATGCACCAGTTTATGCTCTTAGCTTTCATGTTGATTATTGGAATCATTTGGGCTGGCGCGATCCTTACGCCAAAAAAGAGTTTTCAGACCGCCAGCGTCGCTATGGTACGGTGTTTGGAGGCGAAACAATATATACGCCACAGATGATTGTGAATGGTCGGGAAGAATTTGTCGGTTCCCAAGCGGAGCGTGCTGGTCGTAGCATTCGTTCTGCTTTGGAAACCGCGCCGTTGCTGAGAATAAGTGCGCAAATTGATTCCTCGCGTCCAAATGAACTTCGTTGTACCTACAATATCGCCGGAGCATGGCAGGGAGCTGTCTTGAATGTCGCCCTCGTTCAGGATATGCAGGCAATAAGCGTCTCGGCAGGTGAAAACTCAGGACGGAAGCTCTCTCACGTCAATGTTGTCCGTTCTTTTGTGAGCGTACCAATAGCGTCGGCTCAGGGGCAATGTGTCGTACCAATTCCTTCGGATGTAGCGTTGCGCCGATGTAGCATTGTTCTTTATGCGCAGCATGGAAAAACGCTGAACGTTCTTGGTGCTACAAATCACCATTGGTGAATGTGTTAGGTGAATCTTTTGTCACAAATTTTCCGTATATTGCCTCGTCATTCCGTTACCTTCGCATCGCTCTTCTAACCACGATTCTACGGCTTTTCTACCTTTATTCTTCTGAATTATGGCACTTCTTACCCTCACCATCAACAAACAGTCCTACAAAGTGGACGTTGACCCCGAAACACCGCTTCTCTGGGTCATTCGTGATGAAGTTAATATGACAGGAACAAAGTTTGGATGCGGCATTGCACAGTGTGGTGCTTGCACGGTACATCTGAACGGCGCTCCTGTCCGCTCGTGTTCGCTTCCCGTTTCGGCGGCAGTGGGACAGAAGATTACCACCATTGAAGGTTTGTCGCCAGACCGCTCACACGTGCTCCAACAAGCATGGATAGCGGAGCAAGTGCCGCAGTGCGGTTACTGCCAATCGGGTCAGCTTATGAGCGCCTCTGCGCTTTTAGCTTCTAATCCCAATCCGACCGATGAAGAAATTGATGCCGCTATGCAAGGAAATATCTGCCGTTGCGGGACGTATCCGCGTATTCGCAAGGCAATTCACCGCGCAGCCGCAATGAAGCCTTCCGGCAGCCGATAAACACACACAGATTTGCCCGATTTTTTCTCACACGTAGCCATTACGAGATGAAAACTGCTTTCTTCCTCGCTTCCTTGATTGTATGCTTGAATGCCAGCGTAACATTCGGACAAGCAAAAACCAATGTTCTTGTACGCTTCAGCAATCCGGCTACCATGTCGCAACCGACGGCATACAGCCACGTTGCGGAGGTGCGCGGCGGGCGAATGATTTTTCTTTCAGGACAAGTTTCCCAAGATACAAAAGGCAACGTGGTCGGCAAAGGCGACATACGGGCGCAGACGCGGCAGGTCTTTGCAAACCTGAAAGCCGCACTGGAAGCCGTTAGAGCTGATTGGTCGAATGTTGTGAAAATGAATACCTATCTCACCGACGCTGCTAATATCACCGCTTTCCGCGAAGTACGCGAGGAAATTCTCGCTTCGGTAAAGCCGCGTCCGGCGAGTACGGCGGTTGTCGTTGCAAAACTTTTTGGCGATGATTGGCTCTTGGAGATTGAAGCTGTTGTCGTTGTTCCCGATGTAGCCCCGAAGGTACAGCAAAAATAGATGTTGTACCAGTGATGTTTATTTCTCTTCATCCTGTAATCCTGAAAATCTGCATTCCGCCGCAGAAAACGTAAGCGCTCTTCCTTGATTGAAGTTACGCTTTCTGAAATCCCCCTTCACTCTGTGAAGGGGGGGGCAGTCCGGCGAAGCGAGGACTGACGGGGTAGTCAGCCGTAATGTACGACACAACACCCCGTCCTCGCTGCCGCTCGTACACCCCTCTTTGTTCCAAAGAGGGGAACCGCTCACAAAGTGTAACTTTAGTTTCTTAATTGTCCATAAATGCAAATCATAGAAAATTTTCCTACTTTATTCCTTCCCACCATGAGTACACCGATAGCTTCTCGCCGCGACTTTCTCAAAACGTCCGCTCTTACTGGAACCGCTCTGGTACTGGGTTTCTCCGAAGCCTCTGCTCACGATTCCATTGAGTCGGCAGCATTTGCTTCCGCCAATCACGAAATTACACCCTTCGTGATGATAGACCCAAGCGGTGCGGTAACGCTCTTCAACCCGCGTCCCGACATGGGGCAAGGTACGTATCAGTCCATGCCCGCGCTTTTGGCTGAGGAACTCTGTATTAGCCTTGATAATGTGAAAATTGTTCAAACCGAAGGCGAACCGAAGCACGGTAATCAGAACGCCGGTGGTTCCAGCAGTGTTCGAGGTTTGTGGAAGCCGCTCCGCACGGTGGGTGCAGCTGCCAGAGAAATGCTGATTGCGGCGGCGGCGGCAAACTGGAGCGTATCGGCAAGCGAGTGTCGTGCAGAAAATGGTCGGATTATTCACACACCAAGCAAACGTTCATTTGGTTATGGTGAACTGGCTGCAAAAGCAGCAACAATACCCGTTCCCAAAGAGCCAAAACTCAAAGACCAGAAAGATTTTACCATTCTGGGCAAGCCCGCTCCACGTGCCGATACGCCGATGAAAGTGGACGGTACGGCGAAGTTTGGGATAGACGCAAAGGTAGCAGGAATGCTATATGCAAGCATTGAGCGTTCGCCCACGATTGGGGGCAAAGTGACCAAGATTGATGATGCAAAATCGTTGAAAGTCAAGGGCGTGAAGCACGTCGTGAAGTCGGAGCGCCCGCTTTTCGGTTCCACGCTGGAGGGTGTTGCTGTTGTTGCTGAATCGTACTATGCAGCCGTGAAAGGGCGCAAAGCTCTCGCCGTAACGTGGGATACCAACGGCTTCGATAAATTTTCGACCGACGGTTTTTACGAGCAAATGCGCACACTTGCCGCCAAAGATGGTATTCGTACTGAGTCCTGCAAAGGCGACGCGGCAAGTGCGTTCAAGTCCGCCGCCAAAACGGTAGAAGCCGTGTACGAAACGCCGTTTGTGGCTCATGCGCCCATGGAACCGGAGGCTGTCGTGGCGGATTACAAAAACGACGGCACGATTGAAATATGGGCTTCTACGCAGGGTCCGGTTTGGACGAAACGTGCCGTTGCCAAGCAATTCGGCACAACGCCCGACAAAGTAACCGTGCATCCGCAATTTCTGGGCGGGAGCTTCGGTCGCAAGGGCGGTTTGGACGATTTTATCATGGAAGCCGTTCACATTTCCAAGCAGGTCAAAGCGCCCGTGAAACTTGTCTGGACGCGCGAAGACGACATTACGCAAGGACCATTCCGTCCGGGGATGGTGAACGCGCTCACGGCATCATTGGATGCAAATGGTGCGGTAACGGGCTTCCGTCATCGCGTCGTCGGTCCTTCAATTCAGTTTCAGGGCAGAGCGGACATTGCCGGAAAAATTGACGATTGGGCGTTGGAAGGTATTGAGCCGGACGATAGCCCTTACGCGATTCCGAATGTGGCGATTGAGTATGCCCACGCACCCGCTACAACGCCCGTGATGTGGTGGCGCTCGGTCTATGCTTCCACGAATATGTTCGGGCATGAAAGTTTTATTGACGAAATCGCTGCTGCTGCCGGAAAAGACCCGCTTGATTTCCGCCTTGAACTTTTGGCAAAAGCAAATCCTGCCCCCAATTCGACGGGCGCACGATTCCAAGCCGTACTCACGATGCTGAAAGAAAAGTCTGGCTGGTCATCAGCAAGACTCCCGCAAGGTAAAGGGCGCGGTGTGGCTGTTGCACGGTCATTCGAGAGTATTGCTGCTCATGCCGTAACCGTAGGACGCGGCGCAGATGGCAAACTTCGTGTGGAAAAGGTTGTGGTGGTGCTGGATTGCGGTATGCACGTGAACACCGATACCGTGATGGCACAGACCGAAGGAAATATTATCATGGGCTTGGCAGCAGCGACAAAAGATGCTATCACGTTCAAAAACGGTCGCACCGAGCAGACGAATTTTGACACCTACCGTGTGCTGCGCATCAACGAAGTTCCCGTGATTGAAATTCACGTTATGCCCAGTTCCAATGCGCCCGGTGGTGTTGGTGAACCGGGATTGCCGCCGCTTGCTCCGGCACTTGCTAACGCTGTTTTTGCCGCAACAGGCAAGCGACTTCGGACGTTGCCGATGAACTTGGATGCGGTATAGTTTTTTGTGGAAAAAGTATGAAAGCATCAATTATCATATTGCTTTATCTTTTCTCTTTGCTTTGCACGAGAGACTTGCTTGCTATGGTTCGTGATACCTCCTCGCGTGATGAGTTAAACGTTTATTCCACTGTACTCAAGCATCTTCGCTTAGGTAATTCCAATTTTTCTTTTATAGATTTAACCATTGCCGGACATGAAATAGAACGTCAAAGACAGCATATAGACTCAATTCTTGTCCAAGCATTTATTCAGCAGAACGAACTTGAACGACAAATTCCCAAGAAATTTATCGAAACCCAAGGACTAAAAATTTCCGAACGGTCTGAGAAATTTGAATTTGTACAACGGTATGCTGTTTTGTTGTATAACCAAGACCTCTTTGCTCATCTTGTCAAAGAAGATAGCCTAAGTTGGACGTGTATCAAGCAACAAGTGCTACGAACCATATTACCTAGATTTACTAAAGAAGATCTTGGATGGAGTATCCAATTTTCCAGAGTTGGTTTTAATACAAAACAAACACAGGCTTTGGTTTACTTTGAGGTTATTGATCCAATTCCTAACAGCAGAAAACAAGTATCTTGGTGCGGAAATGCCGAACTTCCCGCGGAGATGTGGGCTGGCACAGGCGATTATGCTATACTTGTGCTTGAAAACCATCAATGGCACGTCAAACAGTTTATCAAATCTTGGTTTATGAAAAAAAACAATCAGAGGTTCAGTAAATTTCAATAGCATAAAGATAATCCATTGAATTTTGTCTATGCACTTTCTCCCATATATTTTATGGAATCCATCTCTTTTGAGAAAGCTGTTGAGCGACTATCTATATGTTCGCATCATTAGCAATAAGAAGATTTTTCCTTCACATTTTGTTGCCATTCCCCAAAAAACTTTTGTATATTCGGCGCACAAAACCAACTCACTTTTTCTTCTGCTGATTTTTTAGGAGGTTCCATAATGGACATCGAAAAAACATTCCCCACCGGCACACCAGCTGACAAAATGAAAGAAATTTTAGTTAATGACGTTCTTTCCCGTCAGGACGTACAAATGTTTTTTGGCGACACGTCGTGGGAAGGCAATACGCTGAAGTTTAGCTCCGGTCTTGTGTCGGAGGGATCATTTGCGGTTGCCGACAATGAAGTGAAAGTTGCCGTAGATCTTTCCATGTTTGGCAAAATGGCGAAAAGTCAAATCGAAGGTACATTGGAGAAGACCTTCTCCAAACTTCCGGGATGATTTCGCTTCTCAAAGACTAGTTTCAAAGCCTTGCAGCTACTTGTCTGCGAGGCTTTTTTCTTGTCGGGTTGAAAGTGGAAAAAATGGTGAAACCGCCAGAGCCATTACCAACACTAGCACACAGCCGATAAGATTGTACCACAAGAAACCAATTTCAGTGAAGGCGTTCAAACAAAAAATTACTGCTTCAGTGATGAGCGCTGCCACGAAAACAGCCGTGCCGCTCGTGCGCTTCAGGTAAAACGCCGCCAGAAAAATTCCCAATATCGCACCGTAAAAGAGCGAACCTACCTTGTTGACCGCTTCAATCAGTGACCCCAAGCTGCCCATAAACTGCGCAAAACCGACAATGATTGTTCCCCATGCGACCGTTGCCAACCGCGTAACCCAGACGGAACGCGCTTCAGTGAGCGAACCCTGAAAAAGGCGCTTGTAAATATCAATGATCGTCGTGGAGGCAAGGGCGTTAATTTCCGACGATGCCGACGACATGGAGGCTGAAAATACTACGGCTATCAGCAGCCCCACTAAGCCTATGGGCAGGTGGTTGATGACAAAGGTAAGGAAAATATAATTTGTGTCATTAGTGACAGCTTTAGGGTCGTTTTGCTCCAAGAGCGAACGCACCTTGCTTTTGAGCGTTGTGAGTGCTTGTGTACTTGTTTCAAGATGCGCTGAAGCCGCTTCTTTACTGGCGTTGTCGCCTGTGCGAACGGCTTGCGTGTAGGTGCGTAATGCAGTGGCACGTTTTGCAGACTCTTGTTCGTACTGGCTGGAAAGCTGCTTGTATTCAGCTTCGTAGCGTGTTCCGGCGAGTTTCGCAGTTTCGCTTTGGTTGAAAAAAATGGGCGGTGTGCTGAATTGGTAAAACACGAACATCATTGCGCCGATGAAGAGAATCCCGAACTGCATCGGAATTTTCATCATGCCGTTGAAAAGCAGTCCCAATCGGCTTTGCGTGACGGATTCGCCGCTCAGATAGCGCTGTACCTGCGATTGGTCGGTGCCGAAATACGAAAGCTGGAGAAACAATCCGCCCAACAAACCCGACCAAAAGGTGTATTTGTTATTGAGGTCGAAGGTGAAATCTACTGCGTTGAATTTGCCCGAAAATGCCGCTACGTGCAGGGCATCGGAAAAAGAAATGTCCTTCGGCAATGACCACACCACAAGAAACCCCACTGAAACCATACCGAGCGTGATAATTGCCATCTGGTATGACTGTGCCCAACTAACGGCGCGTGTACCACCGGATGTGGTGTAGAGCACCACTAATGCTCCGATAACAAAAATCACGTAACTCACATTCCAACCCATGATAATCGAAAGCACGATGGATGGCGCGTAAATCGAAATAGCGGCAGCCAGACTACGTTGCAGCAAGAACAGCGACGCAGCAAGGGTGCGGGTCTTGAGGTCGAAACGCTTTTCGAGAAATTCGTAAGCCGTCAGCACGTTTAATCGGTGATACATCGGAATCGCCACCACGCAGAGCAGCACCATCGCAAGTGGTAAGCCCAGATAGGACTGCACAAAGCGCATTCCGTCCACATACGCCTGACCGGGCAGGGAAATGAAGGTGATAGCGCTTGCTTGCGTCGCCATGACCGAAATAGCGACGGTGTACCATTTTGCTTCGCGCCCTGAAAGCACGAAGTCGTGCATGGTTGCGCCTTTCGAGGCAAGGCGGCTTTTGCGGATACTCCAGAGAACAACAAACGACAGTGCTGAGGCGAGAACAATCCAGTCAAGAAGGTGCATGAATTCCTTTATTCAAGAAAAATTAAGAAGCAAAAGCGTGAGAAAACCAATACATGAAGCCAACAATGGCGGCAAACACGCCCAGCACAAGCCCATACCACGCTTGCCACGACGAAAATACGGGCGACGGCTCCACTGCGGAATCGCCGTGCAAAGGCTCTTGTTTGCTTGTTTGAACATTGCTCATAGCAGGAATCCCTCCGTGAGATGGTTTGCGAGGTGGAGTGCTTGAATTTTGTCGTATTGGGTTTTGGTCAATTTTCCATAGGCAAAGTGGTCTTTGAACTCGCCTGTGTGCTGCTGGAATTTTTGTACCGCCTCTTGAAGCCTCATAAAGCCTTGCATTGCGCTGCCGTCTTCTTGGAGCGGCGGGGCATCGGGAATGGGCATCGTAATGTCGTGCGCCATTGCGCCTCGTGCAAGAAAGAGATGCAGCGCCAGTTTACCAGCCGTCCCTTTGAACAATGAGGATTTATGCGCCGGATAGCCCACAAGCGAAAATTCTATACTCTGCGCTCCATGCGAGAGCGTTTTGTAGAGCGACCACTTGCCGGGCTTGGGTTCAATGCCATCGTTGGCAAAGTCTTCTATGCGGCGTAGAGCCTCATCCAATGAGGAAAATGTGATAATGGATGCCATGCGAGGCAAAATAGAAATGAAAATAATCTAGGCATTAAGGCAGAAAAATACGATAAATACGCGGACTTGCAAAATATGGCGTGAAGTTTGGCGTTTATGGTAATGTGTTTACTACAATCGTGGCACAACTATTGCAGGAAAATTGTGATAACAAAGAATCTTTCATTGTACTATTCTCCGCATGGCTTCTCTTGAATTACAACTTGACGGCAATAAAATCTTTGCACCGCTCAAAGGCAAATGGCTTGTTCTCACTCCCGAAGAACGTGTGCGGCAGAATTTCATTTGTCATTTGGTGAATCATTATGGCTATGACCTCAAACAAATGGCTCAAGAAGTAAAAGTAAGTAATTCCAAACGCGGTCAAGGGAAGGCAAGGGCTGATATTATCATTTGGAAGAATGAAGCGGACAAAAAATCCAACAAAGGTTCATTTATCGTTATTGAGTGTAAAGCCGAAAATGTCAAGATTCAGCAGGAGGACTATTATCAAGGCTTAAACTACGCAACATGGGCAAAAGCTCAATTTTTTGTTACCACAAATGAAAAAGAAACCAAGTTTTTCAAAGTGTTAGAAGATGTCATTCCTGACGAACTATATGAGATTAGCGATATTCCGAAATCAAAGGATGCGGATAATGAGAAGGAAATCAAACGTTTGTTGGAAGCGACAAAAATCTTTACCCGTAAAGACTTCCAAGATCTTCTTTTTGCGTGCCATAACGTGATTCGCAACAACGATAAACTATCTCCCGAAATGGCGTTTGACGAGATTAGCAAGATTCTTTTTATGAAAATTCGTTTCGAGCGCAAGGAACGAAACGGTACTGTCTTTTCGCAACAAGAGTTTCTGAACGACAAAAAACAGTACGAAGAATACAACAGAAAATACGGTACCAAAGACCCGCAGCCTTTTTACCAAGACATTTTTGAGCAGACAAAACGAGACTTTGCCAACGATGAGATTTTTGAGTCCACTGATGCGCTCCGCCTACGCGAAACCAGTTTTTTGCAAATCGTCAAACTCCTAGAACGCTACAATCTTTCCGATACATCCGATGACGTGAAGGGCATTGCATTTGAAGAATTTTTGGGTAAAACATTTCGTGGAGATTTGGGACAATTTTTCACGCCACGCACGATTGTTAATTTTATGGTAGAAATCCTCGACCCGCGAGAAACGGAGCTTATCTGCGACCCGTGTTGTGGAACGGGCGGATTTTTGATTGGAGCTTTTGAATATGTACGCAGTGCGATTGAAAAAGAAATACAGCAAGCGAAAGAGCGTCTTCGTCAAGAGATGCTGGGCGAAGATTTCGGGAGGCAGACCGATGAAGAGCAAGAACGCCGAACAACTGCCGTAAACACTGCATTTGCAGAAATAAATCAAGACCTTGCTCCTTCCAATGCTCACGGACGACTGTACGACTTGTCGTATCGGCGTATCTTTGGTACGGATGCCGAACCTCGTTCCGCTCGCACTGCCAAGATGAATATGATTATGCACGGCGACGGACACGGAGGCGTACACCACCACGACGGGCTTTTGAATGTGAATGGTATTTTTGAAAACCGCTTTGACGTGATATTGACGAACCCACCCTTTGGTGCAAATGTTTCAAAATCGCTTCTTATTGAAGAAACTGATACCTACAAAAACACGGACAAAATCAAATATTACACCGAGCGCTATGGCGAAGAATACACCGAAGCCCTGAAACAAATCAACGACAATATTGGAAATACCGTTCTTTCATTGTTCGATTTGGGAGACAAAACCACATTGACGGAATGTCTTTTTATTGAACGTTGCTTACGCCTGCTGAAACGTGGTGGGCGCATGGGTATTGTCTTGCCGGAAGGTATGCTCAATAACAGTGATTTGCAAAAGATTCGTGAGTACGTCGAAGGCAAAGCCAAAATTTTACTCGTCGTCTCCTTACCGCAAGATGTGTTCAAATCTGCAAGTGCGACGGTGAAGCCAAGCATTGTGTTCTTCAAAAAGTTCACCGCAGAGGAGGAACAACGTTATGCGGATATTCTTGCTACCTCTACAAATGCTATGAATGCACGATTTGAGCCGGAAATTACCGCCGCAGAGGAATCCATTAAGACACTCAAATCCATAAAACCCGTTAGCAAGGAGGCATTGAAACAAGCACAAAACAAGGTGAAAGCCGCAGAAGCAAGGAAGGAGACTGCAATCAAGCAAGAAGTGAAAACACAGTTTGATTATGCTATTCCCATTGTGCAGGTCGAAAAGGCTGGCATCACCAGCACAGGCGCGGTGGGCGAAAACGAATTACACGAAGTGCTGCGAGAGTTTACTGCTTATCGCAAGGCAAATGCGCTCTGGGAAGAAAAGCCGCCGTGCGTAGAATATCTTGTTGAGAATGAAACCGTTGTCCGCATTGTACACACACCAAACTGATAACCCATTGCCAACACCGTCATCAATACGCCCGTATGCCCACAAATATTATCCTCAAACCTGATGTTATCGCCGAGCGCATTCATTTTGTGCGCGGCGAAAAAGTGATGCTGGACTTTGATCTGGCAATGCTTTACGGAGCAGAAACAAGAATCTTAAAACAGGCTGTACGACGTAATATCAAGCGTTTTCCGTCCGATTTTATGTTTGAGCTGACCAAAGAAGAGTTTGAAGTTTTGAGATCTCAAATTGTGACCTCAAACAAGGAAATTTTGAGATCACCATTTGGTACCTCAAATGAAAGCCCAGAAAAACGTGGTGGTACGCGCTATATGCCGTTCGCATTCACCGAACAAGGTGTGGCAATGCTTTCAAGTGTTCTGAGCAGCGACCGCGCCATTGAAGTCAATATCGCTATTATGCGAACATTCGTGCAGTTGCGTGGTATCTTGGCTTCACATCACGAACTTTCGCTTCGCTTAGATGCGTTGGAGCAGCGCTACGACGAGCAGTTTCGTGGTGTGTTTGAAGCAATCAAGCAGTTGATGAAAGACGATGCCGTACCCAAGCATCCTATCGGTTTTGTGCCTCATTCTTTGGGAGAAAAATCATGACCAAACAGCCCAGCCAATATAATTATCTAAAACTTGTGCGCTTTCGGGAGTTTGCCACATGGAGCGTACAAGCTGTTCTACAGCCACAGAAAAGCTATAATGATACCTTTCGGCTTGCAAAACTAGGCGAGGTGCTTGAGCGTAGCAAAGATGATATTATTGTCCAAAATGAAGTATTGTACAAACGTGTAACGATACGTCTCTACAACAAAGGCGTTACAACCCGCGATGAAGTCTATGGAAAAACGATTGGAACAAAAAAGCAATTTGTCGTGAAGCAAGGACAATTCTTGCTATCCAAGATTGATGCTCGCAATGGCGCATTTGGTCTTGCTCCGCAGGAAATTCATCTGGCGATTGTTACTGCAGATTTTTTAGCATATAACATACGCAAAGACCTCATCAATCCGGTTTTCTTGAACCTTCTGACTACCACAAAACACTTTCACAGTATTTGTCAGCAAAGCAGCACCGGCACAACGGGGAGACAGCGTATCAATGAACAGAAATTCTTGAATTTTGCTATTCCGCTTCCTCCGCTCGACGTGCAAGAACGCCTCGTTGCTGCTCATCATGACTGCACACAAGAAGCTGTTGACTGCGAGCGCGAAGCCACAGAAACGGAACAGGCGATAGAGCGGTATATCATGGAGACGCTGGGTATTGAAATTACACAAGCAGAACAGAAAAAGGGCTTGCAGTTTGTGCGGTTTAAGGATGTGGAACGGTGGTCGTTAGACGCAATTCTTGGGAATAAAGATACTACCTACAAGTGTTCATACCCAACAGAAGTTTTGGGGAAACTCTGTAAGGCAAAAAGTGGTGCAACGCCTTCAAAAGGAAATCCCGCCTATTGGAATGGATCAATTCCTTGGATTTCACCAAAGGACATGAAAACGGATAAAATAAAAAACTCCCAAGATTTTGTTTCACAAAAAGCAATCGAAGATAATACACTATCGTTGTTGACGGAAAAATCCATTTTGATTGTCGTGCGTAGTGGTATTTTACAACGTCTGGTTCCAGTAGCAATCAATCTTGTTCCTGTTACAATAAATCAGGATTTGCGGGCATTTACATTGAATGATTCACGTTTGACAGTTGAATTTTTGTTTTACTTTTTGGAGCAAGCACAAACAATTTTACTTCGATTAGTAAAAAATAGCACAACAGTACAAAGTATAGATTCTGATAAACTTGAAGATTTATCAATTCCTCTCCCCCCGCTCGACGTTCAAGCAGAAATCGTAGAGACGGTAAGCCGCATGAAATCTCGCATCAAAGAACTGCGCGACAAAGCGGCGAGACTACGGCGCGAAGCAAAAGAAGCCTTTGAAAAGGAACTTTTTCTATGACTTTGCCATTTGAAGAGTTTGAAGCACTTCGGGAAATAGCGGAAGACTACGAAGATTTGCGTGATTTGCGCGAAGCCAAAGCAGAAGAGCAGGGCGCACCCGCATTCTCGCTGACAGAAGTCCGTATTCGGCTTGGTTTGGGTGGTTTGTAGTTCGCTGGGTATAGGCTGCTTACAGTTCTACAAACTCACACCCCACCTGCCGCGAGCAATGCACACGATTGTCCGCAGGTTTCCCGCAAGTAGCGCAGTATTCCACCGTAAAAGTATCATCTTGGTCAACAGGAACGGAAATGCGCTCATCAAAGACGTAGCAGCGCCCTTCAAAGCCCTTTCCACGCACAACGGGGTCTTTTGCATAACTCACGATTCCGCCATTAAGCTGCGCCACGTCGGTAAAACCTTCCTTGATGAGGAAACCGCTCAGTTTTTCGCAGCGAATACCGCCTGTGCAGTAGGTGAGGATTTTTTTGTTTTTGTACGGCGCTAGATTCTCCCGAATCCATTGCGGGAAATCCCGCGATGAAGCCACGTCGGGGCGAATAGCACCCTCGAAATGCCCTAAATCATATTCATAGCCGTTGCGCCCGTCCAGAATAAGGACATCCTCCTCAAGCATCGTCCGTCGAAATTCTTCCGGCGAAAGGTGCTGTCCTGTCGTTTCGTTGGGGTCAACTTCCGTATCGAAGCGCCACGTCACAATCTCGCTTTTGGCGCGAACGTGCATTTTTTTGAACGCATTTTCGGGCGCTTCGTCAATCTTGAACCAGAGGTCTTCAAATCGTGAGTCGGTTCGCATATCGTGTATGTATGCGTCCGTTTGCTCCGGCGTACCCGATACCGTCCCATTTATTCCTTCCGGCGCAACAATAATGCGACCTTTTAGCCCCAGTGCTTCGCAAAAAGCAAGGTGTTCTTCAGCAAAACTTTCATAATCGAAAATCGGTACATACTTGTAATACAGCAAGATACGATAGGGAAGAGAATGTGTTTGCATAATCCTACAATAAATCAGTGAAAATCTGCCAAATCTGCGTCATCGGCGTTCAAAATAATTCCGACCGACAAAAATACAAAACCTCGCAACAATCGCGCAGGACGAAATTTTCCGAAAGTTCTTGATAATCGCTCCACACTTGCGTAAGTTAATCTAGTCAGGTTTGACATTGCAAAAAAACTTGTGTGTTTGGGCAAGATTTTGTAATCTTGGAAACGAAAATTATTGCATTTTTTATTACAAAAAATATCAAAAAAGTGAGGTATTTGTATGTCACGGCAACGTTATGAATTTGATACAGAGCAAAACGCGATTATTGAAGGTCTGGCAATGCGCTTGAACATTATCGGTTTTGTCTGTTTCCTGATTGGCTTAGGAGTTTTGCTGATGATGTTTGTACGCACGGGTAATCTTTTGGCATTGCTCATTGCCGGCTTGGCTATTGCCTTCGGTGCTCTTGCTATCTATGCGGGGCAGGCTTTTCGTAAAATTACCACCACTCAAACGCGCGATATTGACCATTTGGTCGAAGCCCTCAAAACGCTCAACCGTGTCTATAATGTACAGCTCGCAGCGATTGTTGCGGGAGCTGTCGGAGTCGCTTATTTTGTCTGGAATGTCTGGAAATAATCCCTGTCACACGTTGTTGAGGTGCAGGTTAGTTAAGGTTTTCGTAATAAAAATTGCGAAAAATAGTTTTCTTTTTACCGTATTTTCTTACGCAATATGTTGCGTTCATTTCAGGATTTAGTGCGAGTATTAACATTGCATCCGGCAAAGTACGAGGCAATATATTACCCACGCAAAACAGTCGCCGGCGACTACGACAAACTCTTTGATATTATCCGTAAGGGCAATCACGAGAGCGAGGAAAATGTCGCCGATGACCTCTTCGGTGCACACGACTCAAAGACCACCACCCGCTATTTTACGCTCAAGTCCCGCCTGAAAGACCGCATGGAAAACGGTTTTTTTTTCCTTTCGACCGAAAATTTTTCGCACCGTACAGCCCGTCGCTATGCCGCTTGGAAGGAACAAATTATTGTGTGGGCGCTCTGGCACGTGGGCGCTACTGAAACCGCCGTGCAGCGCCTTGAGAAACTTGCCGAAGAAGCCGAAGCACTTGGCTGGAGCGACGTGTGTATATTTGCCTATCGCCACATCCGCACGTTTCATGCACGTGAGGGGTCAATGGTCTTGCTGAAAAAGTACGATGCTTTGCTGCAAAGCGCCCTTCAGCACCAAACGGCAGAAATGCAGGCAGAGATGCTCCTTGGGGAAGTTGAAGTATTCAAGGCGCGCGAAACTTTGCTTGGCAGTGAGCACGAAGCGATGTGCAAGAGGGTTCATGCTGAGATTGAACGACTTCAAGGGTTGCATCCGACCTACACATTAATGTCTCTTGCGGGGAAATCCGCACGGTATCTCGCTGAATCTCGTCAGGGCTATTCCGAGGCGCTTGCGCTCCTCCAAACCGCCGAGCGCTTGCAAGCCGCATACCCGCACGGGCTTGAAAACGAAGAGCGGCGCGAATTTGCCGCCGAAGAGCTTCCATATTCTCTTGCTGCGCGAGATTTTGAGCGCTCAGGGCAAGCCGTGGAGCGGTTGGTGAAGGGGATCATGCCCGAAATGCCGGAAATTCTGACGGTGTACGAGTATTATTACATGACAGCCGTGCATAGTCAGAAATATGATGCTCTGCCGGAGATTCTGGAGCGCGCGTTTCAGACGCAAGCATTCACGCGATTTGCGGAGAAAAATTCTGCACGATGGCGCGTCTATGAGTTGTATGCACGTTTTCTGCTCAAAGGCGAGATGCCGCAGCGCCCAACGCTTTTCAAGCCTCGCTTCTCTGTGCAAAAAATGCTTTCGGAACGCCCTGTCTTTCGTGCAGAAGACGCATTTGCGAATTGCGCGTGGCTGCTGGCGCAAATGCTTTTTCTCATAGATGATGGCGCTTTTGAAGGTGTTGCTGCCGTTAATGCAGAATTGCTGCTCTATCACGACAAATACCTGCGAAAAGATGCTGTCAATTATCGTCTGCAATGTTTTCTGCGCATGGTCAATTACGCAGTCACGTGTAATTTTGAGCTAAATGAAACCCTCCGCAAGACTCGGAAATACTGCGATTGGCTTATTTCGGCGCGTACATTTGATATTGTGGAAGCACTTACTTTGGAAATTGTGCCCTACGAACATTGTTGGTCGCTTTTGCTGTTTCGCATGGCAAATAAAACCGAGCGTACGCACACTTCGGCACGTTTGGCGCTCGTCAATTCGTCAAGCCCGCTCCAATACTATGCTTGATTTTACTAAAGGCATCACGCCCGTTCGTAATTCCTCATTCGTAATTCGTAATTTTTTTGAATATGTCTGCAAATCATCTTCTTGCCCCGACCACGTGGAAAACTGTACAGAATACTGATTACACCGTTGCTGTACTGCCGTGGGGGGCGACGGAAGCACACAATTACCATCTGCCCTACGCGACGGACATTATTCAAGCTGATTTTGTTGCCGCCGAAGCAGCGAAGGGAGCTTTTGAGCGTGGCGCAAAGGTTATAGTGCTGCCGTGTGTGCCCTTTGGTGTGCAGACAGGGCAATTGGACATCAAGCTCTGTATTAACATGAACCCCGCTACCCAAGCGGCTTTGCTGGCAGATATTGCTCATTCGCTCGAAGTGCAGGGGATTTATAAATTGCTCATTTTGAACGGGCATGGTGGAAATGATTTCCGCCAGATGATACGGGAGTTGCAGCCGCGAACCCGCGTCTTTCTTTGTACGGCGAACTGGTATCAATGCGCCGACCGCACAAAATTTTTTGAGGAAAGCGGTGACCATGCCGACGAATTGGAGACAAGTGTGATGATGCACATTGCGCCGAATCTGGTGCGCCCATTGGAAGAAGCCGGCGATGGGCAACAACGCACAAACCGCATCAAAGCTATGCGCGAGGGGAAAGTCTGGGCACCACGTCCGTGGACGAAAATTTCTGCCGATACAGGCGTTGGTAATCCCTACAAAGCCACGCCGGAAAAAGGAAAGGCTTTTCTGGATGCTGTTATTGCATGTTTGGCTGATTTTCTGGTTGAATTTTCAAGTGCCGACACATCACATTTGCACGAGTAGGAGTCACTGACACCATGAACGACGTGAACGCCGCATTACAACAGTATCGCCCATATTTATTCCATCTGGCATACAATATCTTGGGCGCACGGGCTGAAGCCGAAGATGTTGTGCAAGATGTTATTACGAGGGTCTGGGAAAAAATCGAGCGCGACCACGTCGAGATACAGAACGTGCGAGCTTATTGCGGAAAATCAGTTGTGAACCGAGCACTGACGCGCAAAGAAGCAATGCAACGCGAAGTGGCGGAATCGTATTGGGGGGTATGGCTGCCGGAACCGCTTGTTACCTCGCTGACGGACGCTTTGCCCGATGTCGGAGCTGAAACACGGGTGCAGGACTTTGATACCCCGAAGGCAGTGAGTCTCGGACTTCTACGACTTATGGAGGCGCTCACGCCACTTGAGCGCGCAGTGTACGTGCTGGCAGAACTTTTTGACGAACCCTACTCGGCAACCTCAGAAATGCTGGATATTACTGAAGTTCATGCGCGAAAGCTCATGGAACGCGCTCATGCCAAACTGGAATCAGGTAAAAAGCGTTTTTCCGCTACGCCGCAGCGCCACACCGAATTTTTTCAAGCCTTTGCGCTTGCTGCGCAAGAAGGTAGATATGATGACCTTCGCAGCCTGCTCAAAGAAGACGTAGTGATGTATTCCGACGGCGGCGGCAAAGTCATTGCTTCGCGTATTTCCGTGCATGGTCGTGAGAAAAATATTCTCGGTCTTCGCAATATTGCTGAATGGGCAGCGAAAAACGAGCCTTCCACGTGGCTTCCCTATTGGGTAAATGGGCGCTTGGGAGCGATTGCCACACACAATGAAACCGGAGAAATTATCGCTATACTCACGATGGAGGCTGATGATGAGGGGATTACGGAGATGTATTCGGTGCGGAATCCTGATAAAATCAAAGGGCTGGTGAAGAAATCTGCATAGTTCATGTCATCTTTTTCCAGTTGTACCCAATCACTGTAAGCCTCGCCCTCCCGTCAAAACCCCATACGCCTGTGGCAAAATACGCCTCAAGACCGCTCCCACACTAATACACACGCCAATTACTGCCAAGGGCAGCGCACCATAAAGCACCAAGCGATACATCGGTAACCCGCTCCACATCTGGAACGCAGGGTGCAAAAGATAATTGACCATCGGTACATGAAGCGCGTAAATGATAAATGAAAACGACGAAGACCATTTGAACCATTGCTGCCCCATGCACCACCGCACGAGTGCATCCATTCCAAACCACGCCACGCCAATTCCCAAGCCCTCCACTATGCGATGCCCGACGATTAGCCCAATAAACACTGCTGGCGAAGGGGGAGCAAAAAATACAACAGCAGTTTTAAGCGCTGCGAGCAATATCCATGCGCCCGACCAAACCTTGACATTGAGCCACTTCGGAGGAGTTTCAAGATTGAAGTTGTTTTTTTGCAACCACATACCCAGCGTGAAAAAGAGCAGACCCTCAGGTTCCGCAAAACCAAGACCTATCGGCATCGTGAGCCAAATAAATGCGATGATAGAAAACCACACTTTCGGTGCGTTCGTGACTGCCCTGAGCAGAAGTGGGTATGCAGCGTTATAGACAAATAGTACCCGAAT
The DNA here is from genome assembly GCA_937899715.1 of uncultured bacterium. GTDB lineage: Bacteria > Bacteroidota > Ignavibacteria > Kapaibacteriales > UBA4661 > PH2015. Next base: position 22,196 of record CALCNX010000101.1, read on the forward strand.
AAACCACAACTGGAAGGGCAGTGGATTCATTATGAGGCGAAAAAGCACATCGTACCATTGGTACATTGCGATTGGCTCGCTCAAATGTGCCGCCCGCACTGATTCCACCGAAAGAGACCATTGTTCTAATCCCCACGTCAGAAGCAGACCCAATGCGCTCCACAGCACGTAGGGCAGAAGGAGCGTCCGCACACGAGATTGGATGCGCTCTTGGTAAGGCTTCGTGTCGCCTAGTGCAAATAAATATCCCGAAATGGCGAAGAGCATTGGGATGCGAAAGCGAAAAATGCCGTTGGCGGTGAAATACTCAAAAAAACTGGTAAACGTCAGGGGTTCACGAACGAGTGAAAATGGCTGCAAATAGCGGTCGGTGAGATTATAGCCGTGAACAAATACCAAAAGCAACATCGAAATAAATGCCCAAAAGCGAAACTTTTGACTGAGAAAGGAAGGAAGCATATCCAGATGGAATTAGCGAGGTTGAAAAACCGTGAGCAGAAGCAAAGAAGCGGTTTGTGGCTTGTGTACGGCGGAGCTGGAAAAAATGTTGCGAAAAAATTCGAGGTGTTTTGTCACAAACCGTCTTCTCGGAGGTCTTACTTTTATCAACAATTTGTTTCACTTTTTATGACGTACTATGAATTCCTTGATTGACTCTCCCGTTCAGCGTACAGAACATATTCAAAGCGCTTCGCCGACCAAAATAAACGTTCATCGTATTCGCCAACTTCACCGTTTTGCCGGAATGACACTTGCGGTATTTATCGGACTGCACCTCACAAACCACCTTTTTGCACTGGTTTCGATTGAGCAGCACATCAAAGTTATGGACGCTTTGCGCCTTGTCTATCGCAATCCTCTCGGCGAGGCATTGCTGCTTCTGGCGATTATGGTGCAGGTGCCAAGCGGAATTATGCTCGTTCGGCGTAAGGGATGGCGAGGATTGCAGCTTGCAGAGCGGGCACAGGTGGCTTCGGGTGGATATTTAGCATTTTTTCTTGTCGCACACGTATTTGCCGTGATGATGGGGCGCTACTTCTTTCACGTTGACACGAATTTTTACTTTGCCTCTGCCGTGCTTTTTAGCCCTGTGTGGCTCTTTTACGTGGTGTATTATGGCTTGTCGGTTGTGTCGGTCTTTACGCACGTGGCAAGTATTCATTATCAAAAAATGCTTCCTCGCACAAGCGCACGACGCGCACAAACACAAGCATTGGCGATTGTTGGAATAGGAGTTGCCACCATGACGCTGATTTTGCTTGTATTTTCAGGTGCTGTGTATGAAATTAGAATTCCGACTGCTTACAAATGGTGGTAAGATACATTGTTTCACTTTTTCTAAACCGATATGAATACCGCATCAACTCTTTCGCCGAGTGTCTTTCTGACGAGTAGCCTCGGCAAAAAATTTACGGTTGCTCTCACGGGAATTTCGCTCGTAGGGTTTCTCTTGGAGCACGCCGTTAGTAATCTTCTTCTTCTCAATCCCGACCCCGTTCCATACCTTGCGTATGCAGCTTTTATGGGAACTAATATCATCATTCGGATTCTGGAAATCGGCTTGTTCCTTGGCTTCGCGCTGCATATTGCTTCAGCATTGCTCGTGCAGTTCAATAACCGCCAAGCGCGTCCTACACGCTATGCTGTGCAGCGCCGCTCCACCAAAGCGTGGTTCTCGCGGGCAATGCTGCTGTCGGGAAGTATTACGTTTATTTTTCTTACGGTGCATCTGGGGCGCTTTTTCGTGCCGCACAAAGTCTTGCACACAAGCCATTTGGATTTATACGCCGATACGCGGCTTGCTTTCGGCAACCCTTGGTACGTGGTGTTTTACGTCGTAGCAATGATTCTACTCGGCATTCACCTTGCACATGGCGTACAGAGCGCGCTTCAGACCTTTGGCTTACAGTCGTCGCGTTCAGCCTTGCTGGTGCGCCGAGCCGGATATATCTACGCCGTGCTTGTGCCGGGAATGCTGGCGCTGATTCCGGTGTGGATATATTTTGTGAGGTAAATATCTGCAAGGTAAATGTTTGCAACAACGTATGTTTGCAACAATGCCTGACGAAAAGCCGTATAACTCTTCTTTCCACTTTCATCGTTCTGCAATCAAATGAACTACCACGAAGTTTCTGCCTCATTGCTTATCACTGCGCCTGCTGACAAGGTGTATTCAATCATTGCGGATTACCGGAACGGGCACCCACACATTTTGCCCAAGCCTGCCTTTGAGTCGCTTACTGTTGAAAAAGGCGGCATCGGTGCGGGAACGGAAGTGTCTTGTACAATGAAAATCGCGGGGCGTAGGCAAACCTTTCATGCCGTCATTACTGAGCCGGAGCCGGGTCACGTTCTTGTGGAAACGATTCCTGCAAGCGGCTCTGTGACTACCTTTACGGTAGAGCCGCGTAATGATGGCACTCAGGCAGATGTAACCATTGCCACACGGGTCACGGTACGCGGCGGCTTGCTTGGTTCCATTGAAAAGTTCCTGACGACAAGAGCTTTGCAGCCAATATTTGAGAAAGAGTTGCAACTCTTGGACAGTTTTGCCAAGCAGTAACTCCGACAATGCCGTAACGCTAACGATTCCCCACTTCCAAATTATTCTTTTGCATCATGATTGCTCTTCGCGGCACGGCTTATGCCCTTATTGCTTTGCTATTCTGCTTTTCATCGCTCACGTTTGCACAAAGTAGCACAGTCACTCCTGATTTGTTTCATCTTGCGCAGGCAGGACAGCTACAGGTGTACAATAGAGAAGCAACGTCCTTTGAAGATGGTCAGTACAAAGGGCTTCGATTTTCTGAAAAAAGCAATGACGGCGTTGCGTGGATAAATGCGATGACGTTTGCTAACGGTACTATCGAAGTAGATATACGAGGGAGAGACCTCTTGCAGCAGAGCTTTGTCGGGGTTGCTTTTCATGGTGCGGACGATAAGACGTATGATGCCGTGTACTTCCGCCCGTTTAATTTTCAGTCAACGGATTCTGTGCGCCGTATTCATGCAATTCAGTATATTTCGCACCCTGAATTTACATGGAAGCGTCTGCGCGAAGAGCGAAATGGGCAGTACGAAAAAGCAATTACGCCTGCACCCCGCGCAAATGAATGGCTCCATGTGCGAATTGTTGTTCTGCACCCGAAGGTAAGCGTTTTTGTGAATGGCAATAAAGAGCCTTCTCTCAGCATTGAGCAATTCAGTAAGCGCGGTAACGGGAAAATTGGTCTCTGGGTTGGCGACCAATCGAATGGAGATTTTGCAAATCTTAGAATTACCCAATAAACCAGCAATTTACCCAGTCAGCGATTCCTATGGTATTGTATCTTTTACGCCCGTCACGGCTTGCTCAGACGCTTTTAAGCCTGTTGTATACTATCATTTTCGCCGTCGCAAGTTCTGCACAGCCAACGGACACGCTCACACTTGCCACATACACGTACTCAACCAACAACCGTTTGCAGAATCTCGCTCCGCTTGGTGCATTTCTGGAGCGACAGTTGCATCGTCCTGTGCGCACGGTGAGTTTCCCCGACCCGCCGTCGCTTGCCAATGCCGTCAAGTCCGGTGCAGTGGACGTGGCGGTAATGAATACCTTTGGCTATCTTTTATTGGCAGCGTCGCGTGAGCAAAAGGGGCTTCCCGTAGCAACGTTTCGGATTCCTGCGGGCAAGTCAAGCAACTATCGCACGATTATTCTGGCACGAAGTGGTCTTGAAATCACGGGTAGAGCGTGGCTTCGCAGCAAGGCAAAAACGCTCGCCGTAGCATTTGTGTCGCCCGGTTCGACCACTGGTAATTTGATTCCACGTCTTTACTTTGCTTCGCAGGGTATAGCGGATGCAGAAAACGCTTTTGCCCGTGTGGTTTATGCCGGCACACACGCCGAAGCGCTTAAAATGGTGCAGTCCGGCGTGGTAGATATTGCAGTGCTGGCATCGGAAGTCTATGAAAACAGTTCGCACGATTCCTTGCAGCCCTCGCCAAAACTCACAACACTGTGGATGTCGCCCGATATTAAACTTGGTCCCGTTGTAGTCAAATCGTCTTTGTCACCATCGCTGCGCAAGGCAATAGCTAAGCAGCTTGTGGGCATAGAGCATACTGCGCCCGAAGCATTTACCGCTCTCCGCGACGGCTGGACGGAAGCAAAATTGGCAGACGCGCTCGTTCCCACAAGCGACCGCTACTACGATGACGTGCGGCGGATGTTTGGCAATCCTGCCAAAGCAGCCGAACTGATTGCGAAGTTTGCTCGGTAGCTTCAAATCTTGATAGGTAGTTGCATGGATTGGGGAGTATTGCTCGACTTACCTGCTTTGGTATTCACAATGGATGCCGACACCTGAAATGTCAGAAAACCTTGAATGCGTGAGAATCCTAGTGCGGTTGCCTCTCTGTTCTGTGGTTTTCTGATGCGTACACGCATTGAAATTTCCGCTGTTTGAGGATTGTATTCTGTACCAAGAATCTCCGCGTGGCATATCAATCCCGGCGGTACTTCTTGAGTCGCTTGCGTGCTGGCGTTGACCGATACAAGGCTGAGCTGTGACCTGCCGCTATCAAGCACAACGCCATCAAATTTTACATCGGCAAGAGTAGCTTTTATCGCCCGACCTAAGCTATCCGCATCAATCGGTACGGCATAATCCACAAATACATTCTTTATGAGAACATCTACTTGATTTGAGTCACTCGAAAACGTCGAGAAAGTTGTCGCTGATGAGCAATTAAAACTAGGCGGTGACTGCTCAACAATACCTTCCCGATAGTAAAGTGTAACGATCTCGTTTGTTGCGAGATATCTCCATAAAACGGAAAATTTTACCTTTCTCACT
>CALCNX010000102.1 GCA_937899715.1 uncultured bacterium
GTGCTTTTGTCTATTTCATCACCATTGTAGATGCGAAGTACGGTTTCCGGGCTTGCGTAATCTATGGTTACTGCTTCCGCTTCTACGTCCCCAAGCGTTGCTCTGATAGATTTGCTGGCATTGGGGTTGCTGTTGTCGGCATCAATCGGGACATCATATTCCACATCAATACCTTTGATGACAATATCGAAGGTGGTGCTTTGCGTCGTGCCTTGCGAAGACGACTGAACGCGGTCGGCATCCGGCAACTTATATTCAGCAGTTGCGTAGTTGGACAAAATATCCAGCGGCGTTTGCTCCGGGCGAACTTCTGCTGAAAAAAGCGGTACACGCTCGCCCGTCAGTGGGTACACCCACACGATAGCGTATTTGACGCTTTTGGCAGAAGCAGGAACATTGGGTCCCACCCATGATTCGGAATATGCGTTGTCCAGTACTTTCGATTCATTGCCGAGTTGGTAATCAATTTTGAACTGTTGTAAAGGAAGTTCAGCCTCAGCCGGAAGTTTCGAGCGCAAAGAAATTCGTTTGCCGTAGTAGAATTTCAGATAACGAATACTTTTATACTTGGGGTCGAGTTCGCTCTTCAGTACTTTCCACGCGGTCTTCACGGTGAGTCCGGGGTAAATGTAGGAAATGGTGTAGTCTCCGGCAGGAACAGGCTTGGTGAATGTGAGCGTTCCTTCATTGCCCTTCAGATTCAGTGTGAAGTTCTGTCCTTCAATGTTTGGCTCAATCTTCACCGTTGGCTTTTGGGTTGCCTGAAAAGGGATAATCGTTTTGGTGAGCTTGTCGAAGGTAATGATTTCAGATTCAACAAAAATTTGTGCGTGAAGCTGAGAAAGCGGTGGCGCATAGTTCAGCGCAAGAGCTATCGCGCACGCCGTCAGGATGCGGAGTGTATTCATGGCGAGAAGAAAAAAATAACAGAAAAAAATTGTGAACAGATGTGGACAGCAAATAGGGTTTCGGATGGTGCTGCTGAGGTGCGCACGAGTCTTTTCTTACTTTTTCGCAGGCAACCGTAACGGCAAGGAGATAAGCTCTGCCGCACCGCTCTTGACCACGCAGATGGTTGATTGTTGTTTCTGTTGGTTTGTTTCCAATTCCAGAGCAGAATCGTATTGTATCGGCACAACTTCTTTGCCCACTTCATCGGGATAGAGACTGATAACGCCATAGTATTTCCCCCGCCGAACGCAGGCGTATCCGTCCTCTGCTCTGCCCATAGCGTCGTAACGTGGAGGAAGAACTTCTTTCCCAGCATCAATGCTATCAAGCGAAAGTATGCCCCATTTGTCGCCGACGCGCATTGGCACGAGGGGCATTATTGGCAAAGCAAAGGGGTTTTGTAATTGTTCCACAATCTCGTCGTATTTGGGCGGTGTTACTTCCCGTTGTAATTTTGTATCGAAAAGGAGCCATTTACCATCTCGCTGGGCATAGCAAAATTGACGATTCCTCATGCCGACGACGCTATCGTATCGTGGAGACACAATCATCATTCCCGATGTGTCGCTTATTATTCCCCATTTGCTGCCTTGTTTGACAAGACTTTCGTGCTCGGTGTATGACCAAATCTCGGTGAATTTCTCCTTGTGCCAGCACTCACCTGTGGGGCTAAAGACGGAATACAAACCGCTTGGATGTGTTGCGATAATCGCACCACTCTTGAATATCCAAACTTTCGTGAATGCAAAGGGGAGTATTGCTTTGCCTGTTGAGTCTATCACACTGAACAAGTTGTCTCGCTCAACACTGACGTTTTTTGCTTCGTTGTTGGTATTCCACCAAGAGAGCCAAGGTCCCTTCCCTGTATTGGGATAATCATAGATAAATTCGGTGATGAATTTGCCGGTTGCCATGTTCAGAATAGCCCCCTTCGGCTTGCCCGGAACCTCTACATACGCTCGCTCATTCCCGCTATCGTCCAGTACGGCGCTGAACTGCGGCTCTATGACGACCGTTCCGGAACTGGTCATTAGCCCTTGTCGTTGGTTGCCGCCTGTGCCGATTATTGTCAAAACACTTTGATGCCCCGTTTTAGCATTCGTTCCAACCGAAAGATCTGAGTACCCAAGCGGCGTAATACGCTCGCCGTTTTTGTTGATGAGTACAGCGCTCGTCCCAATTTTTGTGGTGAAGGAAGAACCGTTTTGTTCTACGGGAGCATCGAACCGAAAAGGGAAAATGATGCCGCCTAATGAATCCAGAACGCCCCATTTTCCTTTCTGCTGTGCTTGAAAATAGTTCGATGATGGAGCATCATTGACATACCGCGCTTCAAGCGGTTTGTCGTATTGTATCGGTACGACCAGTGCCGCAGTGCCGGTGCTAGAGCTAGTGCTCGTTTCCGTTATTTTTATCATCCCCCACTGCGCATTGCGTCGAACGCTGACAGAGGTGGGTTTGTCTGTTATATGTCTCATGTCTTCATATTCACACGGCACAACGATAGTGCCGGTACTGCTCACCACCAGTCCCCATTTCCCTTGTTCGTTGCGCACCATTGCCCATTGATTCTCTAGCCCAACATACACCAGTACACTGTCGTAAAGAAATGCTGTTTGCTCTTTTCCGCTCGCATCGCAGATACCCCAAAGATTATCGCGTTTCATCCAAATTCGCCCGCTTTTTGTGTGGTGACCTTTCGCCTGATAGGTGGGCGGGACAATTTCACCGCCATTAGTGTCAAGAAAGCCATACTTCCCGTCTCGCTTGATGACGGCAGTGCCGTTGTACCACAAAGAACGAAAATTTTCTTCATAGACAGCAGGAGCGAGAAGAGTACCGTTGATGTCCATCAGACCAAAGCGGTGACGCTCTTGAAACATGAGAATCGGCGTCGTCGAATAATTGAGCAGATAGCCGAGCGCAAGATTTTTACAAAAGTCAATATCCTGATACATAAACGGAACGACCGGATTGCCAAGCCAATCAAGCATACCATACGATTGTACTTGCTTGACAATAACCCGATTGGGAACTTTGTAATCATATCCGTCGCAAAATGGCATCGTCGCAAGCGGCTTACCGTCGTCGGTCTTGAGCAGACAGACATTATTTGCTCTGTCATATTCCATCGGGAATTTGAGCATCTGTGCCGAAAGTGTCATCGGAAACGTGTCCACGAGAGACAGCGTGGCGCATACAAGCATCACTCGAAAAAACAGCATATATCCTCACACGATTTGGAATGAAACAATGATGAAACGGTGAGTAATGATGCGCCATAGAATGTCAATGGTTGTGAGGAGTGAGAAGAAAATGTTTGGGCGCAAATCTGCGCTCTTGATGCGTTCTACTGCAAAAGCGTGCCATTCTTTTTCTGTTGTGTGCCCGTGAGATTTTATGCGGCTTCCGGCATATTCTCGTATGAAAAATCTACAAAGTGTCAAGCACAGTGTCGTGCAGCGTTGACACTGTAAGGCACGGAAGTGTAAAGCAGCGTGGACAATACCGCACGACCAAAAGCCGCGAACCTCTGGAAGTCTTGCCAATACTCACTCCGAAGGGAGTTCGCAGAGGTGGCACGGGCTTTGAGAAAACCGAGATAAAAAGTTACGGTACACGGACATTCCTGTACACGGACACGTTCCGTTCACCATCCACATTTCGCTATGAACATCCTCATTGTTGATTATTCCGCACCCTTCGCCGATGACCTGGCATCGCTTCTGACCGACGAGGGCTTTGTCTGCAAAACTGCCTACACGCTGCGTTCCGGCTGGGAATATCTGCGAGCAAACGCCCCCGAGCTTTCGGTCGTATTTCTCGAAGTGGCGCTGAATCACCCGACGCTGAGCGGCTTGGATTTTTTGGAGGAAGCAAAGCGTCTCTACCCCACGCTGCCGATTATTTTGGTAACTGCCATCACTCATTCCTTTGTGGCACGCGAGGCGGAGCGTCTCGGCGCGGACAATCTCTTACCGAAGCACAAACTCAGCCGTGTGCAGCTTCTGCTCAGTATTATGAGCGCGACCGACAGAATGGCAGAAAAAAAAGCGGCATTAGCCAAGCAAGCACCGCCGCAGCACGAACATCAGCGCTATTTGCCGCCGATGACGGTGTTGCTGCCGGAGCCGTCGTCGGGGTTTTTGGCGAAGTTGTATGGGCATTTGCCGGAGTGGCGGTGAGGGTTTTTTTGTCGTGTCTGCACAGGTACGAAGTGTTGCTATTGTGTGCATAGTCCGCCTTCTTCGGGAGGCGGACTGGTGATGCTTGGTTTGGTCGGCGTGTACAAATTGACGTGATAAAGGGAGGGAATGCTTGACAGAACAAAAATGTTGGAGTTCCGCAATGAGAGTTTTATCTTGCAGTCCCTCACTGTGCGTCTTTTCAGAAGATGTAGTGTTGAAGCAAAGTTTGTGCTGTTTCTTGATTGCTGGTCTGCAAGAACATGGCATTTCGATTTCCTTGAAGTCTCAAACAATATCCTCGCCTACCATGTCCACCAAAATATTTACCAACAAAGAAGAAAACACTCTCATCAAGAAATTTGAAGGGATTTTTTCCTACAACGCAAATATCCAAAATTTTGATGCCTTAGTGGGGTACTTTCGAGGCTCAGGGTATTTCAGAATTAGACCTTTTTTGGATAAGATACCGCATATAAGAATTCTTGTTGGTATCAATGTGGATACCCTTTTGGCAAAGGCTCAAAGAGCAGGATTAGACTTTTTCAAAAATCAAGAAAAAACGAAAGAGGAGTTCTTGCAAAAGGTTCGTCAAGACATTGAAAAAGCAGATTATACCAGAGAGACTGAAGAAGGCATTCTTCAATTCATTGAGGATATTGTACAAAATAAAATTCACGTCAAAGCTCACCCCGACAAGAAATTACACGCCAAAGTCTATATCTTCAGACCTGAACCGTTTAACGAGCATACTCCTGCAAGCATCATTACTGGCTCTTCTAATCTTACGGATGCAGGCTTGGGTGCTGGAAATAAGTACAACTATGAATTTAATGTCCAGCTTAACGATTACGATGATGTCAAATTTGCAACCGATGAATTTGAAGAGTTGTGGGCAGAGGCAATAGATATTTTACCTGCGGATATTCAGCCCATCAAAAAAGAGACGTATTTGAACGATGAAATTACGCCCTTTGAGCTGTACATCAAACTTTTGACAGAATACTTCGGAAAAAATATTGACTACGATCCCGACTCCATAGGCGATGTGCCACAGAATTTCAAAAAACTTTCCTATCAGGTTGATGCCGTCAATGAAGGCTTTTCTATGCTGATGAAACATAATGGTTTTATCCTTGCCGATGTTGTTGGTTTGGGAAAAACTGTTGTTGCCGCGCTTGTTGCACAGAAATTTCTTATGCAGAACGGAAGAGATTATTCAAAGATATTGGTTGTCTATCCGCCTGCCGTGGAAAAGAACTGGAAAAATACCTTCAAGGAATTCAAACTAGATAAATACACAAAGTTTATTACCAATGGGAGTTTGGATAAAATTGTACGTGGGCATCAAGACTATTGGGCAAAAGAAGAATATGATTTGGTGATTGTGGACGAAGCGCACAAGTTTCGCAATCATACCACCGGAGCGTTCGATAATCTGCAAAAAATTTGCAAAAGTCCCCGTACAAATGTGGGTATGATTGAAGGAGTACAAAAAATGGTTATTCTGGTTTCGGCAACACCGCTTAATAATCGTCCCGAAGACATTTATCACCAAATTTCTATGTTTCAGGACTTGCGGCAATCGTCCCTTCCTGTTCCCAATTTAACCTCATTTTTTGCACCGCTCACTGAACAATATAAAAGTCTCAAACGTGCTGAAACACTGGATGTAGAAAAATTACGCCGAATATACGATGCAATTAGGAAAAATGTGATAGAGCCTATCACTATTCGCCGAACTCGCAAAGATTTGGAAAATATACCCGCCTACAAGCAAGACCTTCAGGAACAAGGCATTATCTTTCCGAAAGTAGAAGCACCGAAAAAGTTGGAATATGTTAT
>CALCNX010000103.1 GCA_937899715.1 uncultured bacterium
GACGCTCTTCCGATCTTTCCGAAGCGGATTTTTTTGCCGCCTCGTCGGGACGTTTGGCGGTGTGTGTTTTTCCGCTCGTTTCCTCGCTTTTCATGCTGAGGCTTACACGCTTGAGTGCTACATTCACTTCCACCACACGCACTTTTACAATTTGCCCCACTTTCACGACCTCCAGCGGGTTCGCCACAAATCGGTTGGCAAGTTGTGAGATATGTACAAGCCCGTCTTGATGCACTCCTATATCCACAAATGCGCCGAAGTTTGTTACATTCGTAACCACGCCTTCCAGCACCATTCCGGGCTGCAAATCTTTCATGTCATTGATACCGCTTTGGAATTCTGCGTAACGGAACTCAGCACGCGGGTCGCGTCCGGGCTTTTCCAGTTCTTTCAGAATATCCCGCAAGGTCGGCTCTCCGACCTCTGAAGTCACATATTTTTTGAGTTCAATCTTTCGTACATTCTCAGGTGATGCCACGAGACTTTCCAACTCCACGCCCACATCCTGAGCCATTTGCTGCACAATCGCATAACGCTCAGGATGCACCGCCGAATTGTCCAGCGCATTTTTGCCACCACGAATCCGAAGGAAGCCTGCCGCCTGCTCGAAGGTTTTTGTGCCAAACTTTGCCACGCTCAAGAGATCTTTTCGGCTCAGGAAAGCACCGTTTTGATTGCGATGCTCAACAATATTTTTTGCAACGGTTTCCGTGATACCCGCCACCGAACGCAAAAGCTCTTTTGACGCGGTGTTCACGTCCACACCTACGAAATTCACGCAACTTTCTACCGTTTCATCCAATTTTTTCTTGAGCAGTTTTTGGTCAACGTCGTGCTGATACTGCCCCACGCCGATAGCCTTTGGGTCAATCTTCACCAACTCCGCAAGCGGGTCTTGCAAGCGTCTCCCGATGCTGATTGCACCACGAACCGTTACATCCAGGTCAGGAAATTCTTCGCCTGCAACTTCGCTTGCGGAATACACCGACGCACCCGATTCACTAACGGTAACTTTCACGGGCTTTTTCGCCATCGTAAGACCGCTCAGAACTTCGCCCACAAACTCGTCTGTTTCGCGGCTTGCCGTGCCGTTGCCAATCGCAATAAGTTCTATTCCGTGGCGCTCTATCATGTTCGCAAGTGTTTTTGCAGCTTGGTCGCGCTCGTGCTTGGACTGGTGCGGAAAAATGGCGTTGTACTCAAGATATTTCCCCGTTGTGTCCAGAGCCACTACTTTACATCCCGTGCGAAAACCGGGGTCAACACCAAGCGTGGGCTTCATCCCTGCGGGACTTGCAAGCAAAAGATTGCGCATATTCTCACCAAAATTGCCGATGGAGGCTTCGTCTGCCGCCCGTTTTTTCTCAAGGCGCACTTCGCCAATGAGGGTAAATTTCATTAAGCGGTCAAACGCATCCTTCAGCATTGCTTTGATGAAGGTAAAGACCTCGTTGTTCGCAGTGTGCAGCTCTTTACTTTCCAAATATTTCTGGACATATTCTTCGTCAAATTCTATGCTCAGCGTAAGAATTTCATCCGCTTCGCCGCGCCGAAGTGCAAGCATATTGTGCGGCGGAATGTCGCGCAAGGGTGCTGAGTACGTGCGGTACATCTCAAATTTGGTCGTACCTTCGGGAAACTCAGGCTTCACGGACGAGGTAATCACAGCATTCTTCATAATGAAAGAGCGGAGTGCCGTACGCAATTCCGCTTTTTCGGCAACAGTTTCAGCAAGGATATCCGATGCCCCCTGCAATGCTTCTTGCGCCGTCGCCACGCCTTTTTCTACGGAAATATATGCAGTAGCAAGTTCCATAAGCGACGCTGTGGCTATAGGAGCATTGGGCTGATTCATCCCAGCGATTGCTTCTGCGAGCGGTTCTAAACCTTTTTCTCGCGCAATCGTAGCACGGGTGCGGCGCTTGGGTTTGAATGGTAAGTATAAATCTTCCAATTCATTTTTCTGAAGGCAAGCCGAAATGCGGTTTTTGAGGTCATCCGTCAGCTTCCCCTGTCCTGCGATAGATTCCAAGACCGTTTGCTTCCGTTCTTCTAATTCGGTCAGATATTCAAAGCGGTCAATGAGATTGCGTAGAACAATTTCGTTCATCTCGCCCGTGCGCTCCTTGCGGTAACGAGCAATAAATGGTACAGTTGCTCCTTCTTCGTGAAGCTCAAGGACATTTTGAACATTGACAATAGCAAGGGAAAGCTCTTTGGCAAGAACTTCAGGAATATTAAGCATGATAGGAAAAAAGAAAGTTGGTAGGCTTGCAAAAACCTTGCTGCGAGGCTTTTACATGATATTATCTCGTCATTCGTAATTTCTATTTTGTCATTGTCTTCAATTTGCGGCGGTTGTTTTCACTTTTGATTTTGGCTGCACACGCACCAAATTTCCATTGGCATCGAAATAAGCAGTTCCGTAGATATTCTGGTTGGGAGCACGGAATGGCTCTTTATCGAGCGTGATGGCAAGAGCAATGTTGTCGGCACTTTTCTTAAAAATCTCGCACTCGTACCATATTAGCACGGGCGTTGAAATTCTCCACAGTGACTGACCACCACCCTCTTCACAAATACCGATACGATATCCTTTGGCATCTAAGGCTGATGAAAATTTTTTTATCAAATTAACAAGCTCTGATTTTGAGCTATCAGTCTTGATACTAAAAAATTCTTCAGTCGAAATCCAGCGCTCTTTTGCATCGAAATACATATCAGCGTAGGGTGTGCAGTTCGTCTGGTTGTTGCCTGTTGCCATAAACGCAATGCGCCACAAGCCTTTTTTATCTTTCATCGGCACCATTTCCTCTTGAAATCCACGCTCCTGAAGAAGTTTAATGGCGGTGTTGGCGATATTAGATGAGGCATTGACAATGAGCGCCGAAGGGTTGTCGAACATCAACACCGGTTTTGCAAATACGGGAATAGCCGGTTTTGTCGGCAACGGCTTGGGTTGTGCTTGTATGTTAAGTGCACAGAAAAAAGAGAAAACGCAAACGAGAAGATATTTCATAGTTGAAGAAAGGCTCTGAAAAAGAAGGGTTAATCGGTTTTTTCTTGAATAGCGTCCACGCGGCGCTGCGCTGCTTGCACAAGTGCCATGTTCGCAAGTTCGTTTTTAAGTTCACGGGCAATCACAGTATCATTCAATTCCCACTTGTGACGAAGCGTGAAGCGAACATTGAAGGCGATATACTTGCGGAAAAATTCGTCATCACTGCGGATTTGCATATAGCTCACGAGCGAATCTTCAAGTTCTTTTTTCATGGTAATCGTTTGAGGATGCAGATTCGCACCGCACCCCTGCAATGCAAACGCACAAACACACCACAAATACGAAGTACGGACGAATGTTCGTGCTACAGTTGCCTTGAACGAACATTCGTTCGTGCTCCATTGATTGTTACTCATAGCTACTACTTCAACGCTGATTCGATTGCGGAGGTAACTTCTTGGCTTTCGGGTAATGTTTTGGGGTCAAAACGGGCAAGAATTTTACCGTCTTTCCCAATCAAAAATTTTCCGAAGTTCCAGCGTACATCACCCGTTGGGTTAGATGCTTGTGTAAGATATTTGTAGAGCGGATGAATATCATCGCCCTTCACCGAAATTTTGGAAAACATCGGGAACGTTACGTTATACTTTGTGGTGCAAAATTGCTTGATGTCAGCTTCCGAGCCGGGTTCTTGTCCCATGAAATTATTTGCCGGGAAACCAAGAATTACAAAGCCTTTGTCTTTGTATTGTTTATAAATTTTTTCCAAACCTTCGTACTGCGGTGTATTACCACATTTGCTGGCAACGTTCACAATCAAGACAGTTTTTCCTTTGAAATCCTCCAGTTTGACGGTTTTGCCGTCAATATCTTTCATGGAAAATTCATAGATAGATGTTGCGGATGGCGAGGTGGCGGTCATAGAATTTATGTCCTTTGGTGTGGTGTTAGCGGTTGCGAACATAACGATTGCTCCAAATGCTACGAGCATTATCAACGCAGCAGTTGCACGGCGTACAAGATGGATAGACATGGCGATGTATCGAAAATGGTGATGGAAAATGACCATTACAGATTACAAAGCTACGGAAAATTCTCCGTTTCAACAAGTTTCCCACAGAATAAAAAAGCCCGAAGCCTTGAGTCTTCGGGCTTGCGATAGAAATTTTTATCTCAAGGAATTTTCATGCAGTAAATAGTTTTTCGATATTCACTACAATTCCCGTTGAACCATGCCGTACATCGCCGGAAATAAATGTTTGCTGCCCACTCAGCCTTTTGCAAACGGTGATGGATTGGATTTCAGGGATAATTACCCAAACCTCTTCAACGCCATGAGTCAAGTATTCGTCTGATTTAGCGAAGAGGTCGCTTAGTGCTTGTTTGGGTGAAAGAATTTCAATCGCGAGTAAAGGCGGCTCTGAAATGCGTAAGCTGTCTTTACGTCCTTGTATTGTGCTTTTCAAAAAGACCGCTATATCAGGCACGGGTTTAAAACCTTGTAAATCGAGTGATAGTTCGGGCAAGGGAACATAATCGCTATATTCTGAGATAAGAAGCGATAATTTCAATTGCGTCATTGCGTGTGCTAAACTAGGCATTGGTTTTCCCCGTTCTAATTCATAGTCGCTTATTTCTTCTTCGATTTCAAGCATCGTTTCCATTCATACCTCCAGAGATTGGATATTGACAATGGAGAAATATACTTTTTTCTTCGTTCTCGGACAAGAAAAAAGCCCGAAGCGGTAAGGCTTCGGGCTTTGGTTTCGCGCAAAATTTTGGGCTTAGTAGCCGGGGTTTTGAACGAGGTTTTTATTAACGTCAATCTCGCGCTGTGGAATTGGGAAAACAAGATTGTTTGCGCTAAAAGGAAGTGCGGCAGAAATATTGGAACGAGTACGTTTCAAATCATGCAGCAAATGCCCTTCAAATGCCAGTTCCAGCTTGCGTTCTTTCAAAATTGCAGCTAACGTAAGGCTTGTAAGTGCAGGTAATTTAACACGAGCACGAATACGATTGATATCATCAAGCGGTTTTGCACCAACCTCGGTACCAAGGCGTTGATTAGCTTCTGCTCGGGTAAGATACATCTCCGCAATACGGAAGATAGGAACGTCACCATACTGGTCAGTCCATTTGCTGGATAACCGACGACCACTACTAGTGAAGAACATAGATGCACGAGCGTCTCCTGTCTCATATAGTGCGACGTGTTTCGCCAAAACTTCCATATCGCGGCGCCCGCCCGGTGTTGCTGAATAATAGGTATTCAACGAATTAGCACCATCTTGCTCAAGAACAGGGATACGGAAAATTGTCTCACCGCTAAAACCGGGTAAAGCCTCACGGAAACATTCAATAAAGTTTGGGGCAAGTGTATAACGATTGGTTGCGATAACACGATTTGCAGCATCACGAGCGTTTGCATAATCACCCTGCATCAAGTAAACACGAGAGAGTAAAGCAGCCGCAACTGCTTTATTAGCACGTGTTCCATCACTGGTTGCGGGCAAGAGCGATTCTGCTGTGGTCAAATCGCTGACCACTTGAGCATAAATTTCAGCAACGCTATTACGAGTACGAGAGTCTTCCGATGTAATCACACCAGTAGAAAATGCCGCGAGTGGTGTGGTAATAAGAGGAACAGCAGGGTTCGTAGCATTATTACCGTCACCGAACGTTTTTCCGTAGAAACGAACAAGTTCAAAATACACAGCACCACGAATAAATAGTGCCTGCCCTCGAACCGAATTACGGTCTTCCGGAAGTAATGTGTCGATATTTGCCAAAACACGATTAGCTCGGTTAATTGTGCTAAAACTGTTCATCCATGTCGTCGTCGCACTAGCATCAAGTGGGAGGATCTGTTTCCGCCAAACATTGCCTAAATAAGCAAACGTACCGCGGAAACGAATTTCACCATCATCACCTAGAAGTTCCGAATAGACACTCTGCTCACCACCATAGATAAATCCACTGCTGAGTCCGTCGTACGCACCTGTAAGGGCTACTTTTACACTAAGTTCTGATTTTAAATCTGTTGAACCATCTATCGTGGTAACCGGATCAACATTTAACAAGTTTGCACACGCAGATACTATCACCATCAGTACCAACGCACTTAAACCTATAGTTAGTTTTTGAATAGATTTCATAATGTTAGATAATTTCATTTGAAAAATTTGTTTGGAATGCTTTGGAAGCATCACGCTTCCAAAACAAAGATGGTTTTTTTAGAAACCAACATTGATACCAAACGTAATTGTACGTGCCTGCGGGGCTGTATAGAAATCTACCCCTTGAGCAATGTTGCCACCAAAGTCGTCTGAATTCACTTCCGGATCCCAACCTCTGTAATTGGTAAAGGTCATCAAATTCAATGCCGTAGCATACACTCGAAGACTAGTGATACCAATATTTAAATCGTTCAAGATTGATTTTGGTGTGTTAAATGACAACGTAACATTACGCAAACGAACAAACGAACCGTCAAGCAAGAAACGTGAAGAAGCTTGTCCACCATTTGCTTTGAGATACCGTGCTTCTGGTAACGTCGAATTTTTGTTCGTCGGTGTCCAATAATTTAACTGGTCAACCGCAACGTTATCTTCAAAGCTGCTGCCTGCTGATGAATATTGACCTACGCCAAAGAAGTTGATAGTATTGCCGATGACCGCATTAAACTGGAAGCTAAAATCAAACATTCCTAAGAAGGAAAAATTATTTGTGATAGCACCTGTCCACGCAGGAAGTGGGCTTCCTGCAACAATTTGTTTAGCTTGGCTATATACACTCGTCGTAGTACGGCTGCCCAAAGTATCATTGCGGTACCAGATGGCATTACCATTAGTAGGATCGACACCGGCATACTCAGGAGTAAAGAACACACCAATCGGTTGCCCTTCTTGAGCACGACTCGGGAGTGCGCCAATACCACCGCGAAGAATTTGTCCTTGCAAATTTTGAACAAGATTGGTATTCGATGAAAAGTTCAAACTTGTTTTCCAAGAAAAACCTTCCACATTCACGTTGTCAGTATTCAAGACAATCTCAATACCTTTGTTTTGCAGGGAGCCGACGTTTCGGGTTTGTGTAGCAAAGCCCGTTGTGCCGGGAACATCAATAGTCAACAACAAATCAGTTGAATTCTTGGTGTACAAATCAATCTCGCCTGTAATCCGATTATTCAAGAAACCAAAATCAACACCAATATTAGCTTGGTCAGTGATTTCCCATGATAGGTTTGGATTAGGTAGCTGAGACGGACGTGTTCCGGGTGCTAAATTATAGACGGCATCACCAGAGACAAGACCACGTGAGCCGAAGTTACCGATTTCAGCATTGCCCGTACGCCCGAAGCTCGCACGTGCCTTCAAGAACGAAAGAACTTCGTTATCCTTCAAGAATTCCATTTCCGACAGAACAACACCAACAGATCCCGCCGGGAAGAAACCATAGCGTTTATTTGCACCGAAACGAGAAGAACCGTCAATACTAGCACTACCGGAGACAAGAAGCCATTCCGAAAACTTATAGTTTGCCCGTGCTAAGTAGCGAAGGAATGTAAAATCTGTTTGGCTTGCGGTGACACCAGTCGGCTTTGCCGCTGCTGCCGCAAGACGGAATGCGTCTGAAGGCAGGTCTTGAGCACTTACAACGCTTGTTTTTGAACGGGATTGCTGATACTCCGTACCTGCGGTAACTTCAAGAGTATGAGCGTCAAATACTTTGTTATAAGTAAGAAACGCCGCGCCCGAGAAATTTTCAACCGTCTGATTCAGATTTGTAATACCCCCAAGTGGCAGGCCACTATTACGAATTGTTTTGGCACCAAACCACTGTTCTTCGGACTGTGTCGCAAGGTCAAAACCGAATTGACCACGCAATTTCAATCCCTCAATAATAATGAGTTCACCAAAGATATTACCAAGATTGCGCAAGTTCACATAATCGCGATAGGAATTATTAATGCCCACCAGCGGATTATAATAGACAGGAATATTTGCATCTCCGGGCGGTGTACCTGTCGGCAAACCCGTTGTAGGGTCGATTAACGGTGTTACCGGAGCAAGCGCGACAGCCTGCAAAGGACTTGAGAATGCATTATCACCCGCCAAGCGTTTGTTGTTTGTTCGAGTAATGTTGAGATTGAAACCTGTTTTGAAATTGTCGGAAACTTTGTGGTCAACATTCAAACGTCCCGACAATCTATTGAGTTTGTTTCCAACAAGAATACCTTCTTGTTCAAATAATTGTCCAGAAAGGAAAAATGCTGTTTTATCAGTGCCACCGCTCATACTAAAGTCAGCTTGGGTTGTTGGTGCATCGTTACGAAGTACTGCAGCTCCCCAATCTGTATCGGGAACTTTTGAAAGATCCGTAGGTTTAGCCGGATCATATAAACCAAGACTCTGCTCTTGAATATATGCTTCGATACTAGCTGTATAGGAATCAGGGTCTTTAGGATCAATGCCGTCAATACGGTCGCTATTACCGGCGGCGCGGCGGAAGTGATCTAAATACTGAGCACGGTTTAAGAATTTCAGTGTTTTTGCCGGAGAGCTAAAACCACGTTGGAAACCAAAATTGATGTTGGTCTTACCAGCTTTACCTTTTTTGGTAGTAACAAGAACAACACCATTCGCGCCACGGGAACCATAAATTGCAGCCGCCGCAGCATCTTTCAAAATATCAATCGACTCAATATCCTGTGGGTTGATGTCAGCAAGCGGGTTAACCGAACGACCATTTGTAAACGCACCAGCAAAACCGCCGAGAGCAGCCGTAAGTGGAACTCCATCTACAACATATAACGGGTCTTGCCCTGCAGAAATAGACGAAGCACCGCGAACACGAATCTGCATCCCTTGACCAAGTTTACCTGAACCTTGGGTTACAACAACGCCAGCAGCTTTACCTTGGATAGCGGCATCAAACGATGGTACCGGTACATCCGAAATCTCCGAGGCTTTTACTTTCGCAATATTTCCTGTAAGGTCTTTCTTAATTGCCGAGCCATAGCCCACAACGACAACATCTTCAAGACGCTGCACGTCAAGGCTCATCACAACATCAATAACCGATTTACCGGCAATTGTAACCTCTTTTTTTGCATAACCAATAAGGCTAAAGACAAGAACTTTGTCTGCATCGGTCGTAGCAATGGAATACTTACCATCTTTATCGGAAACAGCACCTTTTGTGCCACCTTTGACGCGGATAGTAACACCGCGTAGCGGACCGGCTTCGTCCTTAACCGTACCTGAGACCTGCGCAAAGATTTCTCCAGCGAAGGCAAACATAACACCAAACACGACTAATGCCGCCATGCGCGAAAAACGCACTGACGACATGAGGAGGTGAGATGTTGATTGCTTAATAAGCGTATCAACAGTGTTCATAAAGAACTCCTTGATTGGAATGAAAAAAATATGGTTTCTGTGGTCGCCATTCGCCTTTCGAAGCAGAGCTATAACGCACCACTCCAGCACGACTATTTCCACACAGATGAACCGTTAGGATGTCCAAATTAGATATTTAGTACTGCAAATTTCTGAATATTTAGACTAGCTCAGATTACAACTCAACATGATGAAGAAAATTTCATGCGCCCAAAATACTCAATTACCTGCACTTTGTCAAGAGGTCAATTTGTGAAGTGGACTTGATTTGCAGCGCTCAAGTATAAAAAGCTACTTCTTTTGTGATGAAGCAGCTCTGTAGGAAATTAAATCATAAAACAAGAACAATAAAAAAATGGCGTTATTTACTCAATAACGCCATTTTTATTGCTATTATTTCTGTTATCAAAAATCTATCACTTTTTTTGCAATATCAAAAATATAAAAGAAAAAAAGAGGTGCTATTTTGCAAAAAATGTAAAAAAAGTACTGAATTACTGATAATAGCGAAATACAGATTTAGCAGTTTTACAAAAAACTGATTATTGTACATCCCACCACACACGGGTATAGAGCCATGGTGATTGGTTTGATCCTGCCGGAACATTCGCACCATTGTAAAGGCGCTCATTCTGTGGTACCGGCAAGCGACGAGGAACTGCATTACCACTGACAGGTGTAAGTGCGGGGAAGCCTGTTCTCCGCCAATCCGTCCACACTTCTGGTTGAGTAAAGAGCGCAATATATTTTTGTTCTATAATTCGCTGAAGCGTTATTCCGCTTGTGGGAACGACAGCTGTTTGGTCGGTGTATGTTTTGGCATCATCAGACGAAACACCTGTGGCAGAAAGCGAAGCGTTCACGGCTGCAATAAAAGCAGCACGAGCAGCATCCACATTGCCCAAGCGTTGATTTGCCTCGGCTTCAATAAATTTTGCTTCCGCAAATGATAAAAACACTACGGGAGAATTATTACTCGATACCAATGGACCAAAGCCATTAAGATCGCCAGAAGCAATTTTACCTGCCGCCAAACCCGAAAACTGCTCCGAACGAGGATCTTTTAGATCATTGAGAAACTTGGCAATAACAGGACCAATATCAATATCAGCCCGGTCACGCATAAATCCAAATAAGGGATTCGGTGTTGCAGCAGAATTGCCGAAAGCAAATTGCATATTGTCTGCGTTTGATTGAAGTCCTTTTTGCAAAAAGCGCAGCGCATCTTGTGCCGCAGTGTTTCCATTACGTTTCACAGTGTGAATCGCCAAACGAGCTTTCAATGTCCATGCAGCTCGAAGCCATTTTTGCTTGTCACCGCCATAAATTGCGTCAATAGGTACACCACCGATAGAAAAATCTAACGGGATTGCATTAACAGAGGAGTTCAAATCAATAATTGCAGAATCCAACTGCGTTTGTAGAGCGGTATAGATTGATTGTTGAGTATCAAATTTTGCCGTTAATGTTCCTGTACCATCACGCTGAAGACGGAAAGTTTCAGAATAAGGGGCATCGCCCCAGGCATCTGATACAGCAGCCATTGCATATGAAAGAATAATGCGCCCGGTTGCCCGGAAATACGGTGAACCGTTGCCAGACTGTTGCATAAGATTCTGTGCATTTTTCATCACCACAGAGTAATAATTATCCCATATTGAACCCCCTACATCATTTTCGGTAATCGTGTAGGCATAATACCCCGCGTGTTGGCGATCAGTCCCTGCATATTGCTGAGTAAACATACAAGCATAACGGCTTATTTGGCCTCCATTTGTAAAAGCAAGTGAGCCTTCAAGAGCAGGAAGTTGGCTCGTAATACTAACGGTACTGGGGTTGTTCGGGTCAGTGTTTAGTGATGTATCTATCCATTGGTTGCAGGATGTGATAATCGCTGCAAGGGATGTTGTCGCAACTACAAGCGCGACAGACTTGAGGCGAGATTGAAGTGTTTTCATTATGATAATCAATAATATGAAAATTCTGTGAATTGAATCGGGGCGATTCAGAATACAGGAGTTTAGAAGCCTATACGAACGCCAAACGAGTAGGTTTTCGTACCAACAGTATTGAAGTAATCCAAGCCTTGCGCTCCATTACCACCGGCAAGACTGGTTTCTGGATCAACGCCTTTATAAGCAGTCGAAAGCCATAGATTACGACCAACTGCAAAGAGTTCAAAACTTTTCACAAAATTTGTTCCATCAAGAAGTTCTTTTGGAAAACGATAGCTAATAGATACCTCACGAAGACGTACCCAACCTGCATCTTCTACGAAA
>CALCNX010000104.1 GCA_937899715.1 uncultured bacterium
AAAAAGCAAACGATGACCTGAGTGACGCTATCAAAATTTTGTCGTGTACTTAGGTACGTTTCAATACTTGACGATGACAGGACTTCCATTGCATGGTATGGTGGTGAAGAGTATGTGAGAAATATCCTTTACCGACGATGACATGGGAGTTCCTGTGTTTTTTGAAAAAATGCTAAACAACTTCAGCATCATCGTCAAGAAATTTCAAATTCTTTCCTGATTATTTGCTGTGGAATTATTTGCTTTGGGATTTTTTCTTGCGCACCTTAAACGGAATCCGTAGCATTGCGTTCTAAACCAGTGCGTTGTAAAAAATGTAAAGCTGTCGCCGTTCCAGAGTGCAGCTTCAAATAACGACTTCTCTCACACTTCCCAGCGAGTCCTCCATGAGCTATCTCCAGCGCTTTCGCCCTCAAGCACTTCTCCTTTGCAGCATTATCGCCATGATGCTTCCGGGCATTGGTTCCAATGCGGAATTTTTTGCACAAAAGCGTTCGGAAAAGCCGACATCAGCGAAACCCACCGCAACGACCACAGCTGCAAAGCCTGCGGCAACAGCAAAAAAAGCCGCTCCGTCTCATCAGCCATTACCCGCTTCAACTTCCCAACCCATTCTAACAATTATGATGCCCGATTCACTCTCCGAGCGCTTCTACAATCGGCAGTGGAAAAAAGTAGATAGCTGCATGAACCGCGATTTGCCGAAATCTGCTTTGGAAGTCGTTGAGACCATTCTTACCGAAGCGCGAAAAAACAAGATTACGGGGCAAGCGGCGAAAGCATTGCTCTACAAAGCCGCACTGCAAGGCGAAACAAAAGATGAAGGCGAGCCTTCCTTCGTTCAGGATATCAATAAAGCAATTCAAGAAAGCGAACAATCAAACGACCTCCTCGGTGCATCGCTTCTGCGCTCGGCACTGGCAGAATTTTACACGCAATATCTGAACCGCCAACGCTGGAAAATTCGGCAGCGCACCGCCACGCAGGATTCAAGTGCCGACTTCCGTTCATGGGACACACGACGCTTTGTGGAGACCATTCGCCAGCTTCATTTCAAATCTCTCAATTTTGACGAGCCACAAAAGGCGCAAAACCTGAAAACAACGCTTTTGGAAAGCGTAAAAATGTTTCTCACCGAGCCACCATATCCCTTTGAATCGCTCCGCCCGACGCTCTACGATGTGCTTGCCCACCGCGCTTTGACTATGCTTGGCAATACAGCCAACGACCTGCCCAAGCCTGAAGCAGAGTTTGAACTTCTTGATTTCACTGCACTCGCACCCGCAAAAACTTTTGCATCTGTCACATTTACAACACCCGACAAAACCGATGCGAACTATCTCGCCATAAAACTCTATCAAGAACTAACGGCAATGCACCTTGCAGACTCAAGCCCTGAAGCACTCTTGGACGTGAATCTCTCGCGATTGCAATACGCCAAAGAGCATATTCTCGCCGAAGGTGTTGATGATGAGTATCAAAAATCGCTCCGACAAATTGCCGAAGAATACAGCAAATATGAGGCTTGTGCAGAATATCTTCACGCCGAAGCACGGCTGTGGTTTGCGCGAGGAGATTACGTCAAAGCGCTGGAATGCAGTCGTGAAGCCATGAAACGGCATCCCCAATCTTACGGTGCAGATTTGGCTCGCGTGTTGGAATCGGAAATTTTGACCAAAGAACTCAGGATTCATGCGGAAAAGAACGTTCTGCCAAATGCGCCTTTTGTCGTCAATGTGCAGTTTCGGAATCTGGAAACCGTGTATTTTCGTCTTCTTCGCTTTGATACACAGCAGCAATTTCGGGATTATATTCGCTCTGACGAACAACTGACGCAGTTAAGCACTATCAAACCTGTCTCCACGTGGCAAGTGCAGCTACCTATCAAGGATTCAAGCGGCGTGCAGGATTATAAAAGCCACAACACCGATACCAAACCTTTGCTACCGACCGATGCGCAAGGCTCATCAAAACTGACGTTTGGGGAATATATGCTGGTCGCAAGCCCCCGCGAGGATTTTACCCAGAAATCAAATATTCTTACCGTTGCCCACTTCACTGTTTCGCGCTTGGCAATCACACATGAAAGCCACAATTCTGCACTCTCCACCAGTCATAGAACTCAAAGGCTTCTCATCAGCGATGCCCTCACAGGCGAGAAACTGAGCGGTGTCAAGGTAAATTTCTACCGTCAGGAATATAACCAACGCAAAAACAGTTACGAAGAGATTTTCACCGAAACCCGAACAACCGATGCAAACGGCTTTTGCTCTATCACCAACGAGGCAATCAAGCAATACAGCCTCATTGCCGAAGCGGTGCGGGAAATAAACGGGCAGCGTGATGTATTGCGCGATGAAACGTGGCTTCGCGCCTTATATCACTCTCCACAGACTGAACAAGAAAGTACGCTCTTTTTCACCGACCGAGCACTCTATCGCCCCGGACAAACGATTTATTTCAAAGGTGTGATGCTGCGCAGAAACGAGGAAAAGCCTGATAACGCTGTGCTTCCCAAGCGTTCTACAACGGTGCAGTTTTTCGATGTGAATAATCAAAAAGTTGCCGAACAAACGTTTGCTACAAATGATTACGGCTCATTTCACGGTGCATTCATAGCCCCGAAAGGCGCATTAAACGGGCGTATGAGCATTCGCAACGAAAGCGGCTACCATTCTGTGCAGGTGGAAGAATACAAGCGACCGAAATTCGAGGTGAAACTTGATCAGCCCAAAGGTACGTTCCGCTTGGGTGAAAAAGTGAGCGTCGGCGGCAACGCTCGTGCTTACGCGGGTTCGGTGGTGGATGGCGCGGAAGTGCGCTACCGTGTTGTGCGCGAGACACGATTTCCCTATTGGTATTGGTGGTGGGGAAATCCGCCTCAGTCTAACCAAAAAGAAATTACCAGAGGGCGCATAAAAACTGATGCGAAGGGTGAATTTATGGTAGAATTTCTTGCGCAGCCCGATAAATCCGTGCTTCCAAGCACATTGCCTGAATTTACCTACTACGTCTATGCCGATGTTACGGATATTTCCGGCGAGACGCGCAGCGACCAAAGCCGTGTAACGGTAGGCTATACAGCCGTTGCGCTTGCACTTTCCGCATCGGAGATTCTCTTTTCGCACAATATCACTTCAGCGACAGCAGCAGCAATCAGCCTTCGGACTGCAAATCTCAACGGCGTTGGACTTTCCACGCAAGGAACAGTGCGCTTAGAGAAACTTGCCGCGCCAGAGCGTGTTATGCGAGATCGTTATTTACCGAAGCCCGACCGCTTCTTACTCTCCGAAAGCCAGTTTTCAAGCGCCTTCCCGCAGGATATTCGCCAGAATGAACATCAGCGCGAAAACTGGAAATTGGAGCGAGAAATCCTTGCGCAAAACTTCACCAGCAACGCAGAAGGGGCAGTAAACCTTGATAATTCAGCATTTTCGGCAGCGCTTCGCACACTCGTTCCGGGGGAATACCGCATGATGGCTGAAGTTAAAGATGTTTCGGGGCAGACCATCAAGCAAATACGCTACTTTGCAGTTGTTGATGTACAATCTCCCAAAACAGCTTCACGCAAGCCATTTACCGCTTTGGCGCTCAAATCAAACTACGAACCCGGCGAGACCGCACAAATACTTGTTTCCACGTCGTACACCGATGTCAAGATTCTGTCGCGTTTGGAGCATCGCGGCACTATCATCAAAGAAGAATGGCTTACGGTGTCGAATGGGCAAACACTTGTTTCTGTGCCGATTACGGAGGATTTTC
Organism: uncultured bacterium; assembly: GCA_937899715.1. Lineage (GTDB taxonomy): Bacteria > Bacteroidota > Ignavibacteria > Kapaibacteriales > UBA4661 > PH2015. The sequence goes on from CALCNX010000104.1 coordinate 3,763, forward strand.
GTGGAAATGTAACGCTGCATTTGACGGCAATCCGGCATTATCGCTTGTATTCCGGCACTCAAACAATCATCGTTCCTTGGACTAACAAGCAACTTCGCGTGGAAACATCGGTATTCCGCGACAAAATGTTGCCTGCAAGCAAGGAAGAATGGCGCTTGAAAGTGAGTGGCATGAAGGGTGAAAAAATCGCTGCGGAACTCCTCGCCGCCATGTACGATGCTTCGCTGGATGCGATTTTACCGCAAACGTGGCAGGGTTTTTCGTGGCAAACATTTTACGCAAAACTCGGTATGCAAAGCATGAGTTTTGGTACGCACGAGCCGCGAATATACGACTTCGGGTGGAATGACCACGTATATCCTTCGTTGTACAAAACCTACCGCGATGTGTACTTTGAAATCATCCAAAGAGCGCTCTACGGCACGATTTTACCAAGGTATTCAGCGCGTTCCAGAGCAAAAAATGGTGCCGTGCTGGACAGCGAGCCGATGATGCAAATGCGGACTGAGAGTATGTCGCTTGATATGGCAACCTCAACGCCGCCGCCTGCACCGCCGGGGTCATTTGCCGAAGCAACAATGGCGGATACGGAAGAGCCGCTCCGCAAGGGTGGGGGAGCCGCAGGCAAGAAACCCGCCCAGCCGTCGCTCAAAGAGCCAGAAAAGCCGCAAAACGTCGATTTATCAGGCGTTCAGGCACGAACAAACCTCAGCGAAACGGCATTCTTTTTCCCGCAAATTAGCGCAAATGCCGACGGCAATTTTGTTCTCACTTTCACTATGCCAGAGGCGCTCACGCGCTGGAAGATGCTTGCCTTTGCACACACCACCGACCTCAAAACAGGTATGCTTGCCAAAGAAGCCGTTACGCAAAAAGAGATCATGCTGCTGCCGAATATGCCGCGCTTCGTCCGCGAGGGCGATAATATCACGCTTCCCGTCAAAATCAGCAATCTCGCCACTAAAGACCTCACGGGAGCCGCCGAACTGAAGCTCTTCGACGCAAGCACGATGCAAGAACTCAAATTGCCGCTTGGTCAGAAGCCGTTTACCGTCGTGCGGGGACGTAGTACGGTCGTTTCGTGGACGATTACCGTTCCCGAAGGCTTGCAAACGGTACTCTACCGTGTTGTGGCAAAGGCGGGTGATTCCACGTCGAGTTTCTCCGACGGTGAAGAATCTGTTTTGCCTGTTTTACCGAACCGCATGATGGTCACAGAGACGCTTCCGCTCTATGTTCGAGGAAATCAAAGCAAGAATTTTGAGCTGAAAAAGCTCGTGGAATCCGGCAAATCTACGACGCTGCGGCATCAGAAATTAACACTCGAAATGACCTCCAATCCCGCGTGGTACGCCATTCAGGCGCTGCCGATGATGATGGAATATCCCTACGATTGTGTGGAGCAGACGTGGAATCGCTTCTACGCAAATGCGATTGCGACGCATTTGGCAAACTCCAAACCCCGCATCAAATCAGTCTTTGAGCAGTGGAAGCAATCTCCGCAAGGGCTTTTATCTAATCTCGAAAAAAATCAGGAACTGAAATCGCTTCTGCTCCAAGAAACGCCTTGGGTGATGGACGGTAAAGACGAAACCGAGCGCAAGCGGCGCGTAGGCTTGCTTTTCGACTTGAATCGCATGGCGGACGAACTCGAAAGCGCACTCAAAAAACTGGAACAGCGTCAGTCGGGCAACGGCGGATTTTCGTGGTTCCCCGATATGCCCGCAAGCCGCTTTATGACACAATACATTGTGGCGGGGATTGGTCATTTGCAAAAAATGGGTATCACGTTCCCGCCACAAACGACCTTTGCAAGTCGTTTGCAAACGATAGGTCAGCGTGCGGTGGAATTTATTGACCAAGAAATTGCTGCGGAATATGCTAAACTGAGGGCGCAACAAGGCTTCAAGCCGGAGAATGAATATCTTGGCTATGATGCGGTGCAGTATCTCTACGCTCGCAGCTTTTTCACGCAAACGCCCATTCCAAGTGCAACGGAAGAAGCATTTAACTTTTGGAAAAAGCAGGCGGCGAAGTATTGGGCAAATCAGGGCATGATGGGGCAAAGCATGATTGCGCTGGCACTGCACCGTTTTGGCGTGAAGGACACTCCGGCGCTTATTGTTAAATCGTTCCGCGAACGCGCCTTGCACTCCGACGAAATGGGAATGTATTGGAAAATTGACAATGGCTGGTGGTGGTGGCAAGCGCCGATTGAAACGCAAGCGCTTCTCATCGAGACTTTTGGTGAAGTTCCGCAGGACAAGCAAGCAATCGCCGACGTGGAAGACATGAAAGTATGGTTACTTAAGCAAAAACAAACAACCGACTGGAAAACCACGAAAGCCACTGCTGAAGCCTGCTACGCGCTGCTCTTGCGCGGTGCGGACTGGCTGGAATCCACAAAACTGGTTGGCGTTTCGCTTGGCGGAAAGCCTGTGGAGCCGAAGAAAATGGACGATGTGAGCATTGAAGCGGGAACGGGTTATTACAAAGTCTCGTGGGGACGCGGGGAAATCACGCCGGAAATGGGCAACATCACACTCAAGAAAGACGATGCGGGCATTGCGTGGGGCGGCTTGTACTGGCAATACTTCGAGCGATTGGATAAAATCACGCCCGCAAAGACCCCGCTTCAGATTGAGAAAAAGCTCTATCGCCAAAACAACACCGCCAAAGGTGTAGAACTGGAGCCAATCACGGCAAAAACGATTCTGAGCGTGGGCGACCTCGTGAAGGTACGCTGCGAGATTCGCACCGACCGCGCGATGGAGTACGTTCATCTGCGCGATATGCGTGGTGCGGGTTTAGAGCCGGTGAACGTGTTGTCGCGGTATGTTTGGAGCGGCAGTCTGGGCTATTACGAAACGATGAAAGACGCATCGGCAAACTTCTTCATCGGCTGGCTGCCGAAGGGAGTTCATGTCTTTGAGTACGCGCTGCGTGTGAGCCACGAAGGGGAATTTCAAAACGGCATCACGACGATTCAGTGTATGTATGCGCCGGAATTTTCAAGCCACTCGGAAGGTGTAACGGTGCGTGTTGGGAAGTAAATCGTAATTTTTTGAGAGTAACTTTTCTTGAAGCCTGTCCCCAGTGGACGGGCTTCTTTTTTTGCGATATTATTACCTGAGGTTACGCTTTCTGAAATTCCCCTTCACCACGTGAAGGGGTGTCAGTTCGGCGAAGCGAGAACTGCTGGGGTAGTAAAATGGCAATGCAGGAAGCAACACCCCGTCCTCGCTGCCGCTTGGACACCCCTCTTTGTCCCAAAGAGGGGAATTTTTAGCAAAAGCCTAACTCAGTTATTCACAGAAATTTTACCATATATGACTTTTAGGCACTAGGTTTTACACACCGCCTTTTGTATTTTGCCGCCATTACAATCCCTTTCCATTTACTGCCTTTCGGGGATGACTACTATGTTCCGAATTTATCGCTACTTTTTGTGCCTTTTATCTGTCATTATTGCTGGTGCTCATCTTCACGCACAGGCTCCGGCTTGGGTGGATATTCACTCGTTTGGTGGTGCCAATAACGACAAAACAAACCATGTTCTTTTGGATGCGGGTAATAATGCGCTCTACATCTGCGGGCAGTTTCAAGGAGCGAATGTTGATTTCGATCCAAGCGGAGGCGTTGCTAATCTCACCAGCAATAGTGGTGGTGCAAACGCTGATATCTTTATTGCAAAATATAACGCCACCACGGGGGCGTATCTTTGGTCGCTGGCAGTCGGCGGGAACACCAATACCGATGCTGCTATCCGCATGGCTTTGGACGGCGCAGGTAATATCTACGTCTGCGGCACATTTGCTGGAACGGCAGATTTCAATCCGCTAGGCGCACCAAACAACAAAGTTGCCGCGGGAACGCAAGACATCTTTTTTGCTCGCTACAATCCTGCAGGCTTGTGCAACTGGGCAACAACCATCGGTGCGGCGGCAACCGCATCGGCAGCACTGGATATTACTGTTTCCGGCACTGACCTGTATGTAACGGGGCGTTTCACGGGCAGCATCAATTTTGGCGGCGGTAACCTTATGTCGGCAGGAGTTGATGATATTTTTATCGGTAAATATGTCATAGCGACCGGAGCCTACACCAATGCAATCAAGTTTGGGGGGACAGGTCTGGACATCGGGGAAGGGATTATCGCAGATGGTGCAGGAAATGTGTGGGTAACCGGAACGCTGAATGTAGGCGGAGCGGTCAATTTTAACCCGCTCGGCGCAATTTTTAATCGCACCTCTGCTGGCGGCACAGACGTTTTTGTTGCAAAATATGACGCGACGCTCAATCTCGTTGGCGCAAACACGGCATGGCTTATCGGTGGGGTCGGTGCCGATGGCGGGAAGTCCTTAGCGGTAGATGCTTCTGATAATATCTACGTTGTCGGGGAGTTTTCCGGTGCCGTTATAGACTTTGATCCATCGGGGGCATTTGCCAATCGTAATAGCAATGGTGGTGCCGATGGTTTTATTGCAAGCTACACCAGTGCGGGTGCTTTTCGCTGGGTAACGACATTTGGCACCACAGTAGGCGACCTCTTGGATGATGTTGCCGTTGCGGGCGGAAACGTCTATGTTTGTGGTGGTGCGGGTGCAGCGCCTATTGATTTTGATGGAGATCCAGCACTTACAAGTTCTAACGGAGCTGGAGCCAGTATTGATGCTTATTTGGCTTGGTATGACGCGGGAACGGGGGCGTACAGGCGCGGCAAGCGATTTATTGGTGCAGGTGCTTCTGAAGGCGGACTGGCGATTACCGCCGATGCCGGGGGGAATATCTATTGGGGTGGTTTTTATTCTTCTGCACCTCTGGACATGGATCCCCGCGCAGGCAGCACACAAAATTTCTCTAACATTGGGCTAAACGATGCCTTCGCTCTGCGCTATAATCCTTCGGCCTCAGAAACCTACACGTGGAACGTCGGTACAGGTGCGTGGTCAGCTCCCGCAAATTGGACACCGCAGCGTGATAACCCTTCTGCGGATGATATTTTAATTTTTCCCGCTGGTGGACCCTGGACAGCCAATACAATACCTTTCCAGCAGGTCGGACGTTTGGTCTTTAGTGTGGGTTCACAGACGACGCTGACTGCTGCTGTTCCCGGTATTTTCCTTCTTGCTAATGGTGATGCTGCGCCCTTTGATGTTGACGTTCAGTCCACCGCAATTCTCAATCTTGGTGCAGGTGCGGCACAATGCGCTATCCGCGTAACAACGGGCAGCGTTTTCAACGTCGCCGGAGCAGTGAATATCGCATCACTTCCCAATAATGCAACGTATATCGGCGGCGCAGGAACAATCAACATCACCAACACAGGAAATCTAAGCACTGTCGGTCCTAATGGAATCAATGGTACTAACGTAGCCAATGGAGCCGTGCAGCCTAGTATTGGCGGGATGGTCAACTACGACCCCGCAGCAAGTTTCGGTTTTACGGGCAAGGGCATAACGGGATTTCAAGCAATCGGCACAAAACCTGCCATCACACAAGCAAAAGACATCAAGGTCAATCCCGCCGCCGCTAATGACAGAATAATGCTGGACAACAGCGTAACCCTGAGCGGTGCATTAACTATCGGAGGACCTGCCGTCAATGCAGGCTTGTCGGTTACGTCCGCAAATGTGCTCACACTTGGTCCGGCAGGGAATATTATTGACGCAGCAACCTCCACAAAGGTCTTAGAGGTCATTAACGGTACCGTTAATAACCCCAATGTGGGTGGTCTGACATTTAACGGTACAAACCCGCGACTGATTCTTTGCAGTGACGGTTCTATGGCAACAGCAGGAGTCTTGACGGGTAATCCACCGACATACAACCTTAATTCGCAGTTAGAGTACATCATTAAGGATGCCAACCGCACCACAACAGACGTTGAAGTTCCCACAACCATGAACGGAAAAATACTCATCAATGGTTTTACGGGTACTGCTCCCTTGCCTATCGTAACGCTGAACAATGGAAAAATCTTTACCGAGACGGTCATGGTAAGCAGCGGCACACTCACCCTAGGGGGCACGACATCGGTCACTGGCTTGACGGCAATAGGCAATCCTGCCCCTACGACCGGTAAAATCAATCTGAACAACCAATCGCTCACGCTCAACGGCAACATACAGACTTTTGCCGCCAGTTCTTTCATCGGTTCGGCAGCGTCGAATCTCACGCTGGGCGATGGCAATGACACCTTTGCAGGTAATCTCACATTCGACCCGGGCACACGCCTCCTCAATAACTACACCGTCAATCTCGGCGCGGGTAATAGCGTCAATCAAACGGGCGATTTATCCGTAGGCGGTACGCTCACGCTGACACAAGGTATCATTACAGGAACAAGCCCAATCAGTTTCCTCCGTGTTACCAACGACGCTTCGGGAGCTGTTATGCGGACAAATGGTTGGGTGGCAGGACCAGTTGAGAGACAGCTTTTGCCCAATATTATCGTTGACGGTACTAATTATTTATTCCCCGTCGGTGATGCGGTAAATTATCGTCCGTCTTCATTGCGCAATATCCGAACGGGCGCGGGAACACCGCAAATGCGGATGACCTACGCAGCGGCAGGGGCAAGCACTTTTAGCGCACCCGTTACGGGGCTTGCTTCGGCACAGAATTGGAATTTGCAAACGGTATCGGCAGGATTCACTAATTCCGCTATTGCTGTTGATAATGGCGCAGCACCGCCTGCAAATGCTCGCGTCGGTCAGTCCGGCGCTCAAGCGGGAGCATATTCCACCATCAATGGTTCTGCGCTGGGAAATGTGATAACGTCTGACCCCTTGCTTGCCACGCCGAACCAATTCTATGCTGTCGTTATAGCTCCTTTGCCGGGACCGTATCTTGTTGCACCTGCTCCCATCCCCGCTACGCACTCAAACATAACAGTTTTTGGCGCAATGACGGACATTACCTTCAACTACAACGAAAACATGAACCCGCCTGCTGCGTCCAATATCTTCGTTCATGGCTCTCTGCGCGGATACCGCACCGGAGCAGCGTTCTCGCAGCCAAGTGCCACCCAACTTCGCACAACGCTTCCGGCAGGAAGACCCCTTGCGCCGGGCGAACAAGTGACTGTCACGGTTACAAATGCCACCAGCGCCGTCTCGGGCAATAATCCTCGCCCGCACGTGTACAGCTTTCTGGCACAAGCAGGCATTGGTCCGGCACAATTCTTTGAATTGCAACGCCCTATAGTCGGTGCGCAGCCTCGCAGCGTAGTAAGTGCCGATTTCAACAACGACGGGCGACTGGATTTGTGTGTTGCCAACTCTGGTTCAAATGATTTGAGTGTTTTGCTGGGTGGCGTTGGTGGAGTCTTTGGAGCGCCAGTTACTGTGCCCCTTCCGGGATTTACAAGCCCTTCTAATATTGTTGCCGCTGATTTTAACAACGACGGTAATATAGATATTGCCGTCTCTTGCTCGCCCAATGTGTGCGTCCTTGTTGGTAATGGTGCGGGTGGCTTTGTTGCACCCGTAGGCTATGCTTCCGGTCCGGGCGGACCGCGCTACGGACTGGCGGCACGTGACTTCAACGGTGATGGAAACGTGGATATTCTTGTCGGGAATGCAGGCGCGGGTCCGGGTAATATTTCTGTTTTGCCCAATACTGGTGCTGCCACTTTTGGTGCTCCCATCACCTCGCCGACCATTCCCAATGCCTTTTCCGTAGCGGTGGGTGACATAGACAATGACGGCGACATGGATGCCGTTGCCGTCCAAAGTTTCGGAAGCAACGGCATTACGATTTCCGTCAATAACGGAGTCGGCATCTTCAACAATGTAGCCTCTCCAACGCTTGCCGCCGCCTACGACGTGGCTATGGGCGATTTTAACGGCGACGGCTGGCTTGATTTTGCGGTATCGCAGTACAGCGCCCCTAATCAAGTGGCGGTCTATCTTAATACGGGCTATGGAGTATTTCCGGCACTGCCTAATTCTACCTATACGACAGGCGACGGCGTTTCATCGGTTGTTGTGGGCGATTACAACGGCGACGGTGCTCTCGACCTTATTACGTCCAATGAATTATCGAACTCCATTTCGGTGTTGATGGGAAATAACACAGGAGCATTTTCGGCAGCAGCACATTTTGCCACAGGCGCTGGTCCCCGCTCGTGGAGCGCTGCCGGGGATTTCGATGGGGATGGCGACCTTGACTTTGCGACAGCGAACTTTGGCAATAATTCGGTTTCAATTCTTCTTAATACCACGCAGCCACGCTTTGTCTGTGTAGGAGGCTGCGGTCCTGTGACATATGCACCGAACATTACGCCACAACGCAATGTGAACAATGCTCTCACTGCATCACTACTCACGTGGCAGTTCACCGAGCCGATGAAATCAACATCTCTCGTTAATGCACCGGAAGCGTTTCGTGTCTTTGGTGGTATGACGGGTAAACGAACAGGCACATGGTCATACAATAGTGGCACAACCACTGCGACCCTCACTCCCGCAAGCCCCTTTCGTCCCGGCGAGCAAGTAATGGTAAGCGTTACGGCGGCGCAAAGTGCAGTCGGTATCAATGCCCGTCCGTATGTGTACCAATATCGAAACAGAGCTGGTTTTGGACCTGCCACATTTTATACCGTAGAAACTCAGAATGTACTGAACACGCAAACATGGAGTATTGTCACCGGATACTTCAACGCCGATTCCTACCTTGATGTTGCCGTAAATGGCATTGGCGGTTTTGTTGGCATTGAAGTTTTTTTTGGGAATGCAAGCGGCGGATTCACAGCCGGCGGCATTCTTGGAGGTGGCACGAGATATTGCGGGCTGGAAGTGGCAGATATGAATGGCGATGGAACGCTTGATATTGTCGGTGCTACCTACGGTAATCCATTCGGGATTCATGTTTTCACCAATAATGGTGCGGGAGTGTTTGCAGCACCGCTTACGGTCTCATCCGGTCTTGCCAGCACGCAGGTTGAACTGGCTATTGCTGACTTTGATGCAGACGGCGACTTGGATATTTTTGCTGCTTCCGACGTTACGACCACAGGCGGATACGCTATTTGTCTCAATAATGGAATCGGTTTGCTCTCGGTATCAGCGTCCTCTACCTTTGCGTCAGCCGGAAATGCCTTCGGAGCAGCCGTAGGCGATATTGACAACGATGGCGATATTGACCTTGCCTATAGCCGCTTTGGTATTAATCAAGCATTTACGCTTATCAATGACGGTATAGGAAACTTTACTCCCGGTCAGACACTAACAGTGGGAACACTCGCCTATCCAGTACGGCTTGCTGATGTGGATAATGATGGTTTGCTTGATTTGCTGGCGGTGAGAACCAATGCCGGAACAAATGAGGTTCAAATCTTTAGGAATACCGTCGGCGCTTTTCCGGGCGCTCCAACGCAGACAGTTGCGTTGCCGGGAACAGTTACCGGCAAAATACTGACTTTTGATGCAAACGGTGACGGCTTTTTGGACATAGCCGCAAGCGAAGGCGCTACGCAAAGCGTAGTTTTTATCCTCAATAACGCCGGAACCTTTGGCATTCCCGTCAGCACATTTGTAGGGAGCAATCCACACGCTCTGGCAACAGGCGATATTGACGGCGATGGAGACCTTGACCTCTTTGTAACGAACTCTGCTTCTAACGCCTTCACGATGCTCATTAACGGCACGCAGCCACGTTTTGTCTGTACTGCGGGCTGCGGACCCGTTACCTACACGCCAAATATTGTGCCACAGCGCAATGTAAACAATGCCCTCACGGCATCACTGCTCACGTGGCAATTTACCGAACCGATGACCACCGCCACTGCTTCCTTTCCGACAGGTACGCCACCCGCAGGCACAAATGCTCCCATCCGCGTTTGGGGAAGCATGACCGCAAGCCGCACACCCAATACGGGGGCAATGGGAACATGGGCATACAATGCCGCAGCGACTACAGCCACACTCACACCCGCCAGACCATTTTTCCCCGGCGAGCAAGTGATGGTCTCAGTAACGACAGCACGAAGCACGGCGCGGATTCCTGTACGCCCATACACACACAGCTTTCTGGTAAAAGCGGGTGCGGGACCCGGAACATTCTTCGCGCCGTCGGGTTCTCCATATCCGGCAGGCGCGGCGGCATTTGATATTGCGCTTGCCGATGTGGATAATGATGGTGATTTGGATATGGCTGTTGCCAATCAATCCGGCAACAACGTTGTTCTGCGCCTGAATGACGGCACGGGTGGCTTTTCGGCAGCGCATCCGAACTCACCCTTTGGAGCATTTTCGGGAATAACTGCTGTCCGCTTCGGCGATGTGAATAACGACGGGCGAATAGATATGATTACCTGCAACAATTCCGCAAATACGGTATCGGTCAGGCTGAATAACGGAACGGGTAATTTTTCTGCCGATGCGCCCGGTTCGCCTCTTGCAGGCGGTTTCAATTTACCATATTCTGCTGCTCTTGCCGATGTGGACGGCGATGGCGACCTTGACCTTATCGTTGCTAATGATGTCGGCGGCAATGTGATTGTGCGCTTAAATAATGGCTTGGGAGATTTTACCGCAATCGCCCCCGGCTCGCCCTACGCCATAGGCGCAAACACGTTTGGTGTGGTTGCCGGAGATGTGGATAATGACGGCGATATTGATATTGTTGCCACAGCAAGCGCTTTGGGGGCAACTGTGCTGCTGAACACTGGGACAGGCAGCTTTATTACGGGCTTGACCTTTGCTGGCGGTACAACTGTGCAAGTGCCAATTCTGGGTGATATTGACGGCGATGGCGACCTCGACCTTGCAATGCCCAATAGCGGGAGCAACGATGTAACGGTGCGGCTCAATAATGGTGCGGGTTTGTTTCTGGCACAACCTGCCGGATCACCCTATCCGATGGGAACACTACCCCGCGCAATTTCCTTCGCGGACATAGACGGCGATGGCGATATTGACCTTGTGTCCGCCAATAACAATGCTCTCGGCATTATTGTTCGCCTGAATAGTGGTAGCGGCATCTTTTCTGCATTTGGTAATAATTCTCCCATTTCAACAGGAGGACTGCGCGGGCTTGCTCTCGGCGATGTGGACGGCGATGGCGATATGGATATTGCTATCCCCATCAACGCGACTGCTCAAGCGGGTATTCTGATGAACTCCACACAGCCCCGTTTTGTCTGTACCGCAAACTGTGGACCCGTCAGCTATACGCCGAACATTAGCCCGCAGCGAAATGCGAACAGCGCTCTCACAGCATCACTGCTTACGTGGCAGTTCACTGAACCGATGACGAGCGCTACGGCTTCCTTTCCGACAGGTACGCCACCCGCAGGCACAAATGCTCCCATCCGCGTTTGGGGAAGCATGACCGCAAGCCGCACACCAAATGTCGGTGTGCCGGGAGCATGGTCATATCTTGCTGCCACGACCACAGCCACGCTCACGCCCGCAAAACCCTTTTTCCCCGGTGAAGAAGTAATGGTTTCAGTAACGTCCGCACAAAACACATCGAAAGTCAGCGCCCGCCCATACACATACAGCTTCCGTGCAAAAGCAGGCGTGGGTCCATCGGTCTTTGTGCCGCAAGCGCAATCACCATTTGCCATAGGCGCAAGCCCTCAAGCGGTGGTTCTGGGTGATATTGACGGTGACGGAGATGCAGATATGGTCGTTGCTGGCGGTAGTGGTCTTCTTGTGCGGCTCAATAATGGTACAGGAAATTTCTCTTCTCAGGCAATGATTCCCACGATTGCAAGCCCCAGCGCCGTTGCGCTTGGTGATGCCGACAACGACGGCGACCTCGACATTGTTGTTTCTAACTCCCTTGTCACATCGAATGTGAGCATTCTACTCAATGCCGGAAATGGCACATTTGCCACTGCCGCAGGCTCGCCAATGACCGTCGGCGCTTCACCACGCAATGTTGCATGGGGCGATGCAGACGGCGATGGCGACCTTGATATTGCCGTCGCAGATTTTAGCGCGAATGGTGTTGTTATCTTGCAGAATAATGGCTTGGCTTTATTCACAGCAGGAAGTCTTATTCCCACTAGCGGCGGTGTGATTTCACTGCGTTTTGCTGATATAGACAATGACGGCGATTTGGACATTGCGGCTGCGAACAGCTCCGGCACAAGTGGTTTGGCAGTCTTGCAAAATGATGGATTGGGTGCTTATACGCTTCTTTCGGGAACGCCCATTACAACGCCAAATTCTCCCGCAGCCCTGACCACAGGCGATGTAGATGGTGATGGCGACGTTGATGTTATTGTCTCGGCGAATCTGTCCGGCACAGCAACTGTTCTCCTCAATAACGGTTCCGGCACATACACTGTTTCCGCAAGTTTTGCCACAGGCGCACAGTCACGCGAGGTACAGCTGGGCGACATGGATGGCGACGGCGACCTCGACCTTATCGGTGTGAGTGCAAATAACAATACCGTCACGGTTCGGCTGAATAACGGCTTGGGTGATTTTACTGCGCTTGCCACTGCCGCGCCGTACAGCGTCGGCACATCGCCACAAAGTGTTGCCGTAGGTGATGTGGACGGTGATGGCGACCTTGACATCATTACGGCAAACCAACTCTCGAACACCGCTTCTGTTCTGCTTAATCAAGGCAGCAATGGTCTGGCGTTCAGCCTTATGAACGTCGCAGCACAAGAAGGATTTAACGGCAGTAACCCGACTGTCCTGAGCCGCACGAGCACTCCGTTTATTCTTGGGTCGTTCTTTGGGCAAACACTGCTTTTTCCAACAACGGCAACATTACAATATAGTATTCAAGCGCTTCCGGGCGGTGCGGCGCAATTCAGTATTCAAGGTTCGTCGGGCGCTACACTCACGGCTGCCACAAGCCTTAGCACACAAGCAACATTTGTCTGGAACAATGCGCCCGTCGGTGGTAGCTCGACGCAAGCAATCATCACTGTTACGCCCACAGGCGCGGCGGGACTAAATTCCACGCAAATCACGGTTACGGTCATCGCAGCGCCCGCATATCCACTTGTTTTGGCAATGAGTCAGTCCAGCAGTACAGGCACACACGGCGTAAACGCAGGCGCATTCAATGCCGGACAACTTCAGGTGATTAACGGAAAGCCGTTTAATGTTGCCTTTGGCGCATGGAATGGCTGGGGTGCGCTGGCTGCAACTCAAGCCACGGTGCAAACATTCTTGACAGGTTCCGGCGGAGAAACAAGCGGATTTACGATTACGGGCGCAACGGTGATGCTGAATAATACGGCAAGCGCCATCGCCAGCAATCTCGCTATTTCGTGGGATGTGCCGCTTAGTATTTCGACGACCATCACACTCCGATTGAGTATTACTGCGGGCGCGTTCCTGCAAAGTACAAATGTGAACCTTGTGCTGACCACAACGCCGCTTGAACCCGTCATTACCAGTTTTTCGCCTACCACGGGGGCAACTACGTCGGTTGTTACTGTGCTGGGCGTGAACTTGGGCAATGTAACGGCGCTCCGTGTGGGCGGCGTTCCTGTGCAGACCTTCACTATCAATTCCCCTACGCAAATCAGCATCGTCGTTTCTACGGGTGCGACGGGATTCATCACTGCAACAAATCTTGCCGGAACGGGGCAGTCACTTGTGCCCTTCACCTTCGTTGTGCCGCCTTCGGGACTGGTGCTCTCTTCCACGCAGGCAAGTATTGGACAGACAATTATGGTATCGGGTAATAACGTTACAGGCGCACAAAACGTGTTTGTAGGCGGTCTTCCGGCAATGTTTAGCGTTAGCATGGGCGGGCAACTTCTTGTCATCATTCCGGCAGGAGCGCAGAGCGGCGTTGTTACCGTGCAAACGCCGGGCGGGAGTGCCAATTCCCCGCCGCTTGCGATTATACCCGCTCCCAGCATCACGGCTGTAAGCCCCACAACGGTCTTGGGTGGCGGTATGGTAACAATTACCGGAGCAAATCTCACCAACGTTACGAGCGTTACCATCGGCGGTATTCCGGTAACAAGTTTTATGGTCATTTCTTCGACGCAAATTGTTGCTGTGGTCAGCACTACTGCCGTCTCTGCGCCATTGCAAGTCCAGTCCGTAGGCGGCGTGGCATTTTCTACTACGAGCATCGTCGTTGCTGTTCCCCCGACCGTTATTTCTGTGTCGAACACTATGCCCACCGCAGGATCGCAAGTTTTTATCGGCGGTTCAGGCTTCACGCCGGGTATGACTGTTACCATCGGTGGTGTACCAGTGCCGTTTGTGCAAGTCAACTCCGCATCTGAGGCAATCATTACCATGCCCGCAAGCGCCACAAACGGAACACTTACCGTCATTACGCCTTTTGGAACGGGAAGTTTTAGCAGCACCATTTCTGTTGCGCCGGGTGTGGTTGTGCCCAGCAGCATAGATTTTACGCCCGTTTCAGGTGGCATCGGCACGACGGTAACAATCGTTGGGCAGGGCTTTGTGGGTGTGCGGGACGTTTCCTTTGGCGGTGTCCCCGTGCAGCGTTTTACAGTGGAGTCGTCAACACGCATTGTGGCTGTCATTTCTACGGGTGCAACGGGTACGGCGCGAGTCGTAACGACCACAGGCAGCGCCCAATCACAGCGCACCTTTGCTTTCATCACCCCATTACAACTGGATTCCATCGCTGCCGTCTCGTTTTTCCTTATGACCGACGGCTTCCGCTGGACAACCACAGCAAACTGGCTCACACGCCAACCGCTCCAAACATGGCAAGGACTAACGGTGCAGAGCGGGCGCATCACGTCTATTGCACTGCCGAACAACAACGTCAACGGCTCGCTCACAAGCGCGGTTGTGCAATTAAGCGTCCTCTCTGCTCTTCGGACGCTCAACCTGAGCGGGAACCGTCTGCCGGGTATGTTACCATCGGCAATTGGAACAATGCGGACGCTCAGAACGCTGAACCTAAGCGGTGTGGGACTGACGAGCACAATACCTACTGCGCTCGCGTCGCTGGATTCGCTTGAGGTACTGCGCCTTGACACGAACAACCTTTCCGGCAGCATTGATACGCTCTTGTGTTCTCTCGGTACGACTTCTTCCCGTCAAGCATCATTCCTACGCGAGTTCCGCGTCAACGGCAACCAGCTTTCCGGCGTAATTCCGCCCTGCGTGGTGGAATTCCGGCAACTTGAGGTACTGCATTTGCAGAATAATCGTTTCACGGGCACAATGCCTGACCGCATAGTTGAATTGGAGCGCCTACGCGAACTGCTGCTTTCCAATAATCTTCTCACGGGCGCATTAACACGCACATTCGACCGTGCTCTTACGAATAAAATTGCTTTTCAAACGAGCTTTTTCTCAACGCTGGAGCGTTTGGATATTGGCGGGAATGGTTTTACGGGGGCTTTGCCACAAGGTATTGCCCAATTTGCAGCTCTCCGTGAGCTTCGCTTGCAGGACAATGCTTTTGCGGGCACACTGCCACAGACGCTCGCGGCACTAACGAAACTTGAAACCTTTGATGCCTCGCGCAACCGCTTTTCGGGTGCGTTACCGGAAGATATAGGTTCTCTGCGGCGTTTACGGCAATTCTCATTCACAAATAATACAATGAGCGGTGCAGTACCGGAATCGCTCGGCGAGTGCGACCTTCTGGAGCGCTTGGAACTGGACAGCAATGCTTTGGAAGGCGCAATGCCCGCAGCACTTGCGACGTGGCAGAATCTGCGTTTGCTAGGTTTGTCGCGGAATCGTCTGACGAGTGTTCCCACCTTGACGGCAGCGCTCACCAGTTCCCGTGCGCAGTTTGAAGCCTTACGTCTTGCCTCGAACCGTTTGACCTTTGAGAGTATCGAAGGCAATGCAGGCTTGAAAAACGCAACCTATTCGCCACAGGACAGCATCGGCACGGCGCAGAACTTGGCGTTTCGACCACAAAGCAGAATTGAACTGAATATCACCATCGGCGGTGGTAGCAATCGCTATCAATGGTTCAAAAATGGCGCTCCCTTTGGAGAGCCTTCGTCATCAGGATTTTTCCTCATTAGCCAAAGCGCGACCGAGAAAGAAAGCGGCGTGTACGAATGCCGCGTTACCAATTCACTTGCGCCCGCACTCACCCTGTACAGCCGCGCATGGCAGATTCGCGTGGATTCAAGTGCCCAAGCACCCACCCAGAGCGATGCGGTCGGGCAGCCAACGCTGCTTTTTCCCGCGAATAATGCACGGTTTGTTTCCTTCGCGCCGCTGCTGCGCTGGTCTCGTGGCGAGGGCGCACGGCAGTATGAGGTACAAATCTCGACTAACGCCTCCTTCACAAGTCCTCTTACAACAGCGATTGTAAGCTCCACTTCCCTCAGTGTGGGCGCTTTGCGACCCTCGGTACGCTACTATTGGCGTGTGCGCTCACTTGGTGGAGCATCGGGCAGCATAAGCTCCCAAAGCGCATGGGCACAAGCGCTTTTCACCACTGCCAATACGGAGCGTCCTTTGCAAATGAGTTCGATTGATTTCGAGCGTGTGCCGCTCCGAGAGACCAGCATTCGTGAGGCAGTCGTAACAAACTTTAGCAGCATCCCGCAAATCCTGCGTTCCATCGCCATTTTGAGCGATGTGCAGAACGATACAAACCAAGTCTTCCGTGTCGTGGACGATGTGCGTGATGCAGTCATTCCGGCGGGGCAATCGCTGACGGTGAAGATTGCCTTCACGCCGCGTGTTTTGGGCAGTACCTCCGCAACGAGCGTGCTTGCGTATCAGCAGCGTCCGCAAGATGGAGCACGGCTTGATTCCACTCGCAACATCCTTCAAGGCTTGGGTGGTGGTCTCAAAATGGATAATGTTGACTTCGATACGGTGCGCACAGGCGGAACCAGCATTAAATCTGCCGACCTTGTGAACCTCAGTTCGCGTACCATTCGCCTCAAGCGTCCGGCAATTCCCGATGCGCTGCAAACCGAAAATGGTGTATTTGCAATCGAGTCATATTTGGGCGGTGATGAAATCGTCCTGCGTCCCTTGGATACCGTGCAAGTGGTGGTGCGCTGCCGTGTCCCGGAATCAAGCGTAGGGCGCAAACTGGCGGGCGTACTGGTCTTTGGCGAGGGGGATTCTGTGCAAGCAAGTGTCAGAGCGATTGCACGACCTCTTCGGCAGAATGATATTATCGTCAACGTTGGCGTAAAGCCGCGTGTTGACAATATTCCGCCGGGCGGCTTGGTAACACTGGATATTTTTCTCCGCACCAATGCACTTACACCCGTCACCGTTCGTGAGGTTTTCCGAGCTATTCAGCCCCAATTTCAAGGAAAATTCCGCATGAGCCGTCAGGTATTGGCACTGGACGGTAGCGAAAAAATTGCCTTCGGTCAAACTCTGGGTGACGCTTTGAGCGTCATTATTCCGCCAACAGGTTTGGAATTAAGCACAAGCGAAGCGGGATTGCGTGAGGCGCGGCTTATGAGCGTCAATGCTCGTGCGGTGGCAGGCTCGACGAGCGCGACTGCACTGCAAATGGAATCAGCTTCTCTCGCCATGCCGCTCATTCGCGCCGCCAGTGCTGTCTTTGTGGAAGAGCCTATTCTGGGCACGTTCACGGCAAAAATTTCCCAGGCAGGCGGCAAGCGACTTATCGGAAGTGTTCAGCAAAATATTATATTGCAAGCTATAGCCACAAAAAGCGCTCTGGAAATAACATACAGTATTGCAGAAGCAGGTACGGTGGATGTCTCGTTGTACGATATTCTCGGTAGGAAAATTCAAACTCTGAGCGAATCGTATCAGGAAGCCGGTGCTTACAACGGTATTTTCAGAATGGATAACCTCTTCACAACGCCGTCCGGCTCATATTTCATCGTTCTGCGCACACAGTCGGGCATTGTCCAGCAGCGTGTGGATATTATTCGCTAACATTTTTCATTTTCACTTTTCACCATTATGAAATCATTTTTTGTTTCTTGGAGCAGTCTTTCCCTTATTGTTGCGTTATCATTCGGCACGGCTCCGGCACTAAAGCCGCAAGACAGCATCACGGCAGGCGTTGTCAAGCCGCCGAAAGAAGAAGGTAAATTTCGCAAGCCGGATTTGGCAGAACTTATCAAACTTGATCCGACCATCCGGCTGGATGTGCGCTATGCAAAATCGAATAACTTCGTCGGGCGACCGCTTTACAAAGAAGAGCGAGCATTCTTGCAGCGCCCTGCCGCAGAAGCACTGGTGCGAGTGCATCGCAATTTGAAACAATACGGCTATGGCTTGCTCGTGTTCGACGGCTACCGCCCGTGGCGCATCACGAAGCTCTTCTGGGATGTTACGCCTGCCGCGCTGAAAAAGTTTGTGGCAAATCCGGTGCAAGGTTCACGACACAATCGCGGCTGCGCAGTAGATTTATCAATGTTCGACCTCAAGACGGGCAAAGAAATCCAAATGCCGAGCGAATACGACGAAATGACCGACCGTGCTTATCCGGCATATACGGGCGGCACAGATGAGCAGCGCCGCACGCGGGATTTGCTCAAGCAGGAAATGGAGAAGCAAGGTTTTACCGTCTTTTCGATTGAGTGGTGGCATTTTGATTACAAAGACTGGCGTGAATATCCCGTCTTAGACATTGATTTTTCCGAGATTAAGTGAAATAGTTCCGCCACGATGATGATGAAGATAACAGAACTCGCACACCTGCTTGTGCGCTCCCACCTGCTTGCGCAGCCGCAGCGCTGTATCGCCATAGATGCAACAGTTGGTAATGGTTACGATACGGTTTTTCTGGCGGAGTGCGTGGGAGCAGAGGACATGATCTATGGATTCGACATTCACGATATGAGCGCAGCACACACTGAAGCAGCCGGGCGGGGGATGACAGAACGAATCACGTTTATTCAAGCGGGTCACGAGACAATGCTTGCGCACCTTCCCCCGCAAGTGCTTGGAGGCGTTCAGGCAATCATGTTTAACCTTGGCTATCTTCCGCGTGGCGATAAGCACACCACCACCACCATCGCCACAACCATTCCCGCCCTCGAACAAAGTCTTGCACTTCTCGCCGATGGCGGCATACTGACCATTGCTTGCTATCCGGGTCATCCGGGCGGGCACGAGGAAACCGAAGCCGTTTTTTCATTTGTCAATGCACTGCCGACCGCGCAATATCGAGTGCTGCACAGCCGTTACGTCAATCATCAACGCGCAGCGCCACCGGAATTGATAACTGTTTATAAATTGGGCAATCGGTCGGTAAGGAATGGTTCAAAAATAAGAGTGCACTCTTCTCTCGGTGGCAGAGGCTGAACACCGCGCTCACGTGCCTGTGTAGTCCTTGACAATCGCTTCAAACCTCACAGACAAGAATGTCTGTGCCACCGAAGCCTGAAAACTTGACTCCTTATTTTTTGTCGGTACGGCAACCACCAAAAGCGCCCAAGCGTGGTTAGTGTAAACAATCACTCTACCGCACCACATCCAAACGCCACGGCAGTGTTTCCGACGGTGTTACGAGCATCAGCACATATCCTCCTGTCGGCAAATCATTCAGCCACACCGTTTCTTGCTGCGCCACTCCCGTCTGCCGCGCTCCAAGTTCTATTCGCTTCATCGTCCGTCCGGCTGCATCGCTGATTGTCAACGTTACAGCACTTGTTACTGCGCCATTTTCCGGCGAAAGTGTGTAAAAAAGCTGCACCGATTCCGATGAAGGATTCGGAGCGACAAGAGCAATCGCACTGTTTCGACGCAGGAAGAGTGGGCGAATCTGTACCCCCACCGATTCCGGCTCGCGTACGATACGCACTGCGCTGGTAGGCGTGATACTGTCGTCACCGCCCAGCCACTGCACAGGCTCGGCAATACGAATCGTGTTCGTCGTCGTCGCACCGAGCGTAGCCAAAACAGTCATCTCCGCCAAGAGCAGATTACCCGTGCTGACGGTATCGGGTCGTTCGGCAAGAATGGTATAGAGTGGCGTATCTGCCGGAACGCGTTGTGGCGATTCGATGCGGGCGCGTGGCGTGAGCGAGGAAATACCCAGCACTGCAAGATTGTTGGTGTCTATCCGCACCGTTACGCGGAGTGTCCGCAGGAAGCGCCCCACAAGACGCGGCGTGAGCAAGCGGGAATCTTTGAGCCAAATCTGCACACGAGCAGTGTCACGTATGCGGAGCGGTTGCTGACCCACAAAACGCAGTTCCAGCGTGGTCTCCGCGCCCGGCGGCAGCGTGAGTGGTACGACAGCACCACGCACACTCACACTTGCGGCGGTTGAGCTGCTTACATTGCGAATGGAATCCCGCACGGAGCCAAGGTGTGAAGAATCCAAGCGCACGGAGACAGTTTGCATGAGGCTTCCGGCGGCATCGGGCTGAAGGGTGAGCGCTTGCGTCCACGTTTTGCTTGTTTGGTCAAAAAGCAGAATACCTTGCGGGGCGCTCAGGCTGACAGGAGCATCAAGAAAACTGCCTGTGAGGGTATATGCACCGCCGCGCGAGGGGTCGAAGTGGATGATGGTGTCGAGGTTTTCGGGTTGGAGCGGCGTAGCGATAAGATTTGGGAGAGGAATAACATTACCTATAACACGCACAATAGCTTGTGCCGAACCGATTGCACCCAACGGCGAAGTGCTTGCGTTCAAGATAACTCCGTTCACCGAGCGAACTTGCGAAGAGTCAATGCCCACGCGAATAGTCTCGGTCAGGCTTCCGGCGTTGGGCGTGAGTGTGAGTGAATTTGTCCATGTGCCGCTTGTCGCATTGAAAAGGAGTACACCTGCCGGAGCAGTAATGACAACGGGTTCAAGAAGGTTGCTTCCTGTGAGCGTGTATTGTTGTGGAGCCGCACTGCTGCCCAGCCGCACCGTACCGAAGCGCAACGAAGCGGATTGCAACGAATCAGGCATGACGGTAAGCGAGGGTGGGTCTTGCACGGTGCCGAAGATTTTCGCGTCTGCGCTCGCATTTCCGCTTTGGTGGCGAATGTTTGCGCCCGTGCCACCGCTCAGTGTACGCACCACAGACGAGTCCATGCGGACGGAAATCGTCTGTGTAAGGCTTCCTGTGCTATTCGGTGCAAATGTCAGGCTGCTTACCCATTGCCCGTTTGCAGAATTGAGCAGAAACACGCCCGTTGGAGCGTTTACCATTACTGGCGCAGTTAGGTTTGCGCCGGAGAGCGTGTAGGAGCGAACAGGCGAGGCACTGCCACGAATGATAGTGCCGAAGCGCAACGGTACGTCGGAAGCAGCAACCGACAACTGCGGCTCTAAGGGTGGGAGAATTGTGCCGCTTACGGTGGCGCTTGTCTGTGTAAAACCGCTCCGATGCGTGATACTACCTGTTACTTGCTGTGGAGTAGAAGAACTCAGGCGGGCATAGACAACTGCACTGATACTGCCATTCACCGTTGGCAGGGTTAGCGTAGTGCTAAATGATCCTGTGAGCGTAGCGGCAAGTTCTACACCGACAGGTGCTGTAATGGTAACACTGCTTGTGGTGAGATTTTGTCCGGTCAGCGTGTACGATTGTAGTGTGCCTGCTGTACCTGAGAGTGTCGTTCCAAGATTCAAAGGCGAACGACTGGCGGTAAGAGTTGGGGAGAAAGTGGGTATTGTTGCTCGAAAAACACCACCAGCGAAAGTTCCGGCAAAAATCGTGCTGCCGCTTACGGCGAGAGACCGAATGTCACGACTCGTCAAACCTGTATTGACGGCTGTCCACGATGCACCATTGTTATCGGAACGGTATAATCCACGGCTCAAAGTTCCGGCAAAGAGCGTGCTATCGCTTATAGCGAGGGAAGTAACATATGTATTACTCATCAATCCCGTGTTGGTGGCAGTCCACGATGTACCATTGTTGCCGGAACGAAAGACACCGCCGGAAGTTCCGGCAAAGAGTGTGCTATCGCTTATAGCGAGAGACCAAACACTATACCCCGTGTTGACGGCTGTCCATGAGACACCATTGTCGGTGGAACGACAGATTCCTTCATTTGCAGTCCCGGCAAAGAGTGTGCTGCCACTTACAGCAAGAGACCAAACAACACTATTCGTCAATCCCGTATTGACAGCTATCCATGACGCACCATTATTGGTGGAACGAAAAACACCGCCGCCATAAGTTCCGGTAAAGACTGTGCTACCACTTACGGCAAGAGAAAGAACTTGTGTATTCGTTAATCCTGTATTGACAGCAGTCCAAGATGCACCATTGTCACCGGAACGAAATACTCCGCCGCCTTGAGTTCCGGCAAAGAGTGTGCTACCACTTACAGCAAGGGAAAAAACAATCCAATTCGTCAATCCCGTATTGACAGCAGTCCAAGATGCGCCATTATTGGTGGAACGAAAGACACCGCCGCCATAAGTTCCGGCAAAAATATTTGTTCCGGAAACAGTAAAACAATAAACATCTCGCCCTTCCAATCCACCGATCTGCTCCCATACTATACTCGGCTGCGTCTGGGCAGAACTCACCACAGAAGAGCCACACCACAAGCACAGCACAGAAAGAAGCACACGCACAACAAAACGCGAAGCGAAGAAGAATGAAGGCATAATTGTAAAGGGGAAAATGGAGGATATTCGGCAATGGGCTAGGCTGCCACAAGGGCTTCGCTGGGCTGCATGGACGAAGAGGCGGTATCGCCTGTCCACAAGCGGCACTGGTCGGCACAGAGGTCGTAGCCGTTTGCCCATTCCACTGCTCTGCCGGAACGGACAATTTCTGCACTTGCAAAGACAACCGTGTCCGCCAAGCCAGCAATAACGGGACTGTTGGAAAAGTGCTCTATTTCTTCACGAAAATTGTGCTCGACAGTCATTCCGTCGTCAAATTCAAAACGGAGCGTCAAGGGCGCAATATGGTCAATGTGGGTGATATGATGCAAGTTCATAATGCAAACATTGAAAAAATTTTGAGCTACGGCTCAACGTCTTGAGTGATGGGACACAGATAACACTAATATGACTGATGAAGAAAGATTTTAAGACTTGTAGCCCAAAATAATATTTCGCCTAAATCCTTCTTTATCTGCCCTCCTCCGCAATATCCGTGTCCCAACATTCGGAGCTTTACCGCTTCGCTGCCACAGGCGTACGCACATCTACGCGCACAAAGCGGTTATAAAAGCGTCCTTCCGGCAGGTCGTTGTCGTAGAACGTGGATTTGCGTTTGCCTCACACGCTTACGGTCCTATTATTTTTGAAAATTAGCGAAAACTCAAGGCTCCCCGATGCACCCACATTCTTTGGTCAAAAGCTCAGGACGGTACTCAAAGTGCATGGTGTCGTAATGATACCACCTGCCACCCCAGATAAAACCGTGCTTTTCAAAGATACGAACAATGGCAAGTGGGATACGATTCTTGTACGGATACTGGTCGTCAGCACTAACCTTCCAATGCCAGTAATCTGAGTATTTAACGGCAATATCTATCGCCGCGCCAAAACTATGATTACTTTGGCGGTTCGTGCCCGCAATCGTGCGCCATTTGAACGTTCCGGCTGGTTCGACGAGATATTTTCTGTATTCCGGCGGCAATGTTTCTAATTCATCCGAAACGGCTTTGAGTTTTATATTTACACCATTGACGGCGGTTACAAGGAGGTTTCGTGAGGCTTCGGGAATGTTCGCCAGCCAGCGCACGGGAGCAAGGTGTGTGCGCACCTCTTCCTCCGTCGCGCCATACATCGTGCGGAAAAACGGTTCGTAGCGAATGCGTCCCGGGTCAGAATTGCGAGAAGGTGCGTCAATGCTGTCGTTCGCGCTATTGCTTGGTGTATAGCATTGTGCTAACTGGTCGCGGAGCGTTGCTTTGTTCAAAAACTCTTCCCATTCTGGCGTGGTGAGTGATTGGCTATTCTGCGGAATCGTCAGCGCTCCAAGCGGCATCACGAGACCATTTCGCCAGTAGAGTGAGTCTTCGCTGCTATGCGACAGCACGTCCGGATAAGCACTCACAAGTCGCTTCACACAGTCCTGTGAAACAACCTTTGCTCCCACGCTTGCGCTCTGTGCTGAAGCGCGTTGTGGGATTACCATAGCTGCAAAAATTACGCAAACAACTATGACCGTAAAAGCAAGGTTCCGTGTAAGGTATAGCATCTTAAATTGCCTGATGATTGAAGGGTTGCAAAACCATTTCCGAGACCACGCCGGAAGAAGGCTGCTGGCAGAGAAACCAAATCGCCCGCGCCGCTTCTTCGGCACTGACGAACTTATCGCGTTGGACGCGCATATCAATCGTGTCCCAGAACGGCGTATCAGTGCCGCCTAGAAAGATATTGGTGATGCGAATATCGGTACGCTTCAGTTCTTCGCGCACGGATTTCAGCATCCCGTTTAAGCCGTATTTTGACGCGGAATATGCCGCCGCGCCTGCCATCGGTGTTTTGCCCAATACGCCCGGAAGGTTAATAATCAAGCCCTTCTTGCGCTCTTTCATCGGCGGCAGAAATGATTTGAGCAGATTAAATGCACCAACAAGATTAACGTTCAAGCTCTGCATCAAATCTTCATGCGTGAGTGTTTCCATCGGTTTGATAATGCCAATACCGGCTGCATTAATTAAAATATCCAGCGCACCGACTTCGTTGTGAATCCTTGCGGCTGCGGCATCTACCTGCGCAGGTTGGGTAATGTCGGTAAGAAAGCAGTGGTTATTGGGAACGCGCAGTTCGTTCGCCAACGCAGAGAGTTCGTCGGACTTACGTCCCATCAGAAAAAGATGCGCGCCCGATGGCTTCAGTATTCGTGCGGTTTCGCGCCCAATGCCGCCTGTTGCACCGATGATGAGAATGTTTTTACCGGAAAGTTTTTCCATTGCATTGCTGAAAAGTGGTGAGAAAAGAGCAGGCTCCGCAAAAGACCAGTGTGGTGGCGGTCTCTGCGCTGCTGCAATGGACGAAGTATGGCGCGGGAGATTTTATGCGAGTTGCCGATTAACTCTTTTACTCATACTGCTCACGTAAATTGTTGGTGTAGGATAATACAATCATCAATGAAAAACAGTCATCATGGTTGTGATGGTTTCACTGCCCGCGCGGATTTCGAGCGCATACACACCCGAAGCAAGGTCGGAAGTCTTGAGCCTGAGCGCCTGCTCACCCTCACGAACATCACCCTCGAACAACAAACACCGATGACCCAACATATCTACCACCTGTACCACCATGCTCGTCGCTTCCTTCAGCCGTAAACGTACGCTCACATCCTCCGCACTCGGATTCGGGGCGATGGCAATGACTTGTACACGCGGAACGTACAACAACCGGACACCGCCGCCCGCAAAGTTCAAGCCCAGCACCCGATAGTGCGTCGTCGCTGCATAGGATGGCGTTGACAAAACCACACCGCCGACAACCGCCGAGTCCACCCGCACGGTCGTCGTCGTCGCATTGCCCAATAGCCCACGCACGCGTAGGCGTACCAGCGCATCCTTGCTGTCCTCCGATGGTATCATCATTCGATAGGTCAACCACAAACTATCCTGCTTCCGCTCCACGCCCGATGCCAACGGTGATAATACCTCCACCAGCGTCGCATTCCCTATCTTCACCCGCACTTCGGCTTCCATCCCACGTTCCACTCCCTTCCGATTCGCCAGCAGGATGGGCAGTTCCGATTCCTCATTCGAGGCGAGAGCGACCGTGTCCGGTAGTGCCACTACGCCCGATATTACTCGCGCCTGAAGGGGTAGCATGAGCACTCGCCCGCAGGAGTCCGCCACACGAAGTGTGTCCCGCTCCACTCCGCCCGTACCGCCCGCGAAGCGCACCCGTGCTTGTGTTTGGCTGTTGCCCGGAAGTGGATTTATCCCCAACGAATCCACCACAAACACGCCCGCACGGAGTGGTAAACCAAAGCCCTGCGCTATCGTACCTGTGTTGACGATGCTCACGGTGCGGCTTACAGAGGTGTTGGCAGCAAATCCGCCGAAGTCAAATGCCGATGGAATCGCTTGCAAGCCCGATGAATCCTTCCGCACAGCCACCAGCACCGTGTCCACAGGCAGATTCGCCGCATTCGACAGGATGCGTACCTTTGCCGTGAAGAGACCTGTCTGTGCCGTCCGTGCCGTGATGACAATACTGTCCCGCCCTGTTCGGGCGGCGATACGGCTTGGTTTCTGAATATTGCTAAAGACGCTGCTTGGATTTTCCACCAAGTCCACACTTTGGATAAGCACATCATCGGTGCCGACACTGGCAAGGCGAATAGTGAGTGTGGTGGTGTTCTCGCAGAGCAAACGCGATGACACGTCCGCTACCTGCGCCAAACGTGGCTCCTTGCGCACTTCGCCAACGACGGTCAGCGCGAGCGGACGACTGCACACGGGCGCAAGCGTTGACGAACCCTGAAGCAGAATCTGACGTTCCGCAAGGAACCCTGCCACTCCGCCACGGAAGCGCACCACCACGTTTGAACTTCCCTGCGGCGGTGTGATGACGGGTTCGATACGTTCTATCGTAAAGGCAGTGTCGATGCGAAATGGCAGTGATGCTTGTGGGTTCGCGGTATTCGTCCATGCAAGCGGCACAGTGCCTGTGTTCCGTATCGTCAGTGTGTCGTAGAGTGGTGTGTTTTCGTCCACCGTTGTCAAACTACGCGGTTGACGATTCAGCACAAAGCCTACCGAGTCTTTCCGTCCAACCAAGACTACCCGAATCTCACCATTCCGTGCCGTTGCGGTGTCATTTGTTTTCAGAACCAGTGTTGCCGTCCGAGCACCCGTATCAAGTGCTTGAAAGAGGAAGTCCAGTTGGGTGGTGCCTTGTGGCTTCAGCGTTGTTGCGCCTAGACGAATCGAATCTTTCGGGAAGTCAAATTTGTTCACGCCTTCGACGGCAAAAGCATCTATGCGTAAATCGGCATCACCGTCGTTGCTGATGGTAATCGTGCTTCGGGTCTCACTTGCGCACGACAGCGCGGCAAGTCGCACCGTGTCGGCGATGACAATATGCGGCTGTGGGTTGAGCACGCGGGCAGTGAGGTCGAAACGGGTGGTTGTTTTGCAGGCATCATTCATCGGTACATCCAATCTCGCCACAACGGGCATTGCCTCGCGCCGACCCAGAAACCGCACCGTGACCGTTGCCGATGTGCCTTGAGGAACGGGGTTCGGCTCGACGCGCTCAATGATGTAATCGTCGGTCAATGTTCGTGGAAGCGTCCACCGATACGGCTCGGTGCCTTGATTGACAAACGTTACCGTTCGCGCTCGGCTTGCACCAAAACTCACGTTTCCGAAGTCCAACGTCGGTGGTTGCCACTCGTACTGGAAGAGTGTCTTTCGACCACGAAGTCGTATAGAACGAAAGGAATCCTTGGGATCATCAGAGTTCAATACCACTGCACTCTCGGTCAGTCCGCCCACTGATGGCGTGAACGTCAAGGGGATGTCGAGAAACTCAAACGGCTGGATTACGATATCCCGTTTTGTTATACTTGTCTGGAACATATCATTCAGTATTCCGACGTTAAATATCCGCAGGAGCTTCCCGCCGGTATTCCGCACACGGAGTGTCGCACTGCTACTGGTCTCACAGACGAGATGCCCAAAGTCCAGCAGCGAATCTACCTCCATGCGTGGTGTGTTCGGGACAATTTCTGCTGTTACCAAGAGCTGGCTTGCCCCCACGCCACAGCGAAGCACGGTGGAGGAATCGGTAAAAATGCCTTCCTTGTCCGTGCGCAAAAACGTCACATACACACGCCCAGAATCGCCCGGGGCAACCATTCCGGGAGCAATGCTGTCCACGCGGAAACTTCCGGCAGCACTTTGGAATTGTTGCCCGCTCATTTGTCCGCTTGTTTGAAGCGGTGGCGTTTGTGAGAACATCTGTCCGTCCCAATAAAGCGGCACAGTGCTGAGGTTGCGAAAGGAGACACTGGCACTCGTGGTAGAGTTTTGCAGGGCACGCGCAAAACTGAGGCGCAGATTGGTCGGCGCGATGGCGAGAGTGTCTTTGCGCCCTGTGAGCGTGATGGTTTCCAATTCCACACCACTTGTATCGGTGAAAATCATTTGGGCGATACGGTTGCCGAAGCCGTTCGGCGTGAAGCGGACTTCCAGTTGGCGTTGATAGTTGGAAGTTGTCAGGGTCATCACCTTCATTGTAGAATCAATCGGACTGCCGTTGATAGAAATCAATGAGAAATCCGAAGCATTCGCACCAGTAATAATAGGAAGTCTTATGGATAGCGGTCCGAGCGATGTATTGGCAACAGGGAGAATAATTGAAGTCGGTGTAGTGTTGCACTGTACTGTTGGAAAGGAAGCGTTAGCTACGCGCAGCCTACCACGCGGGAGGATAGTCCACACTGTATCCGACCTATCCTCCTGGCACGGAATTTGGTCAACGTTTATGCTTGCTATCAATGCCATGCCGTCGTAGTCTGTTTTTGAGTACATATAAGAAGATGATGCTCCATTATTAACAAGCACAGGCTGAGAATATAAAGCAGGGCTAAACAATAAAAGCCTCTTTCCATCAGGACTCCATTGAATCGGTATGGTGTGAAATGTCCGTCTGGTCGGGGCATTGGTTTCATCAGGAAACGGTAAACGAAACGTCTGAAGCAGGCACCCTGTCTTTGCATCCCAAATACCAACAGTATTTGGCAGATTAGCAGAAAAGATATTTTGCCTTAATGATACAAAATCAGCAACATATCGTCCATCAGGACTCCATGATACACTTGAATTAGATGGTGAAAAATTGGTTTTAAAATCTCCTATCAATTCATAATAGGATCCATAGTAACTATACAGGCTAAACTTCCCAAAACCTCTTGGTAGAGTTGATTGTACTGTTCCGGTTTGAATATCTATAGCAAGTCGTACAGGATTAGGGGGTGTATAAGAATCTATCAAATATTTTTGACTATCAGGACTCCATGTTCCATCATTTTCATTGACATCGGATGTATTAACATTTTGGACAACCTGACTGGTATGCGAATTGATAAAAAGAAAAGAGAATAATCTGGGGGATTCGCGTACTTGGGGGAATACAAGCAAAGAATCATTTGGTGACCACGACTTGATATTATCATAACCTACATCACGAGAATTATGCGTTCGTACCAGTCGAGGAATATTGCCAATAATCTGTAAAAGCGAATTATCACGCGTACTGCGAATGGTTATTAAACCGGGAGTACAAGTACTATCATACCCATACGAAAGCCGACGCTCACCATCATTGCTAACACTACCCATTCCCCAGTCCGGCCAATATTCCGAACAATTTTTTCCAGACCAAACAACCATTCCCGTTTGAAAAGGTGTGCTGGTGAGCAGCCCCGTACTTGCACTTAATCGCATCATCACTGCTCGCATGGTATCAAGAGTGCCATTAGGGTCTGATTGGTTAAAAAAATGATATTTGACCATAGCAAGAATTTCTTGTCCTGCTCCTGTCCATTGGATGCTCGCAATACGTGTACGGTCGCCCTGCGACGGCACGGTAATACTTCTGACCAACGCTCCTGTTTGGGCATTATAAATACCAAATGCTGAGTCGGTAATTTGAGCAAGAAATGTCTTATTATCAGGATGCCAACAGGACAGTGTATTTGTTCCACAGCCGTAATCACCAACCTGCCCCCACCACCACCAAGAATACAAACGAGGATGAGCAATTGCATTCGATACGTAGGGAGGCAGATTGTATAGCACAGCGCCTGTTCTACCATCACGTACTTGTCTATTTAACTGTTTCCAACCATAGAATGCGGAACCAAGCACCATCGGATCTGACCACGACAAAATAAGAACTTTTGTACCGTCAGGGCTAAATTTAACTATATCTGATGCTGAATATTGAGAGCCGTTTGAAGAAAACCGCTCTACCTGAAACTGCACGAGTGACCGCCCAACCCCTTCGGTGGAATCCGCCGGTAGTCCCGTCGCAAGAATCAAGCACGAATCGCTTGGCTCGTTTGGTATAGGCTTCCAAAGATATGAGCCGCCAAACGCTTTGTCGGTAATACGCTCCCATGACTTTCCGCCATTAGTGCTATACTCAAGCCGCACCGAACGGGCAGAGTCTATACCCGTCCACTTGATAGTGTACTCGGAGCCGGATTGCAGGCGCTCTTTACCATTTGGCTGAAGAAGCCGTAATTGCTGACTTGCGGGTAAGGTCTGACCAAAGGAAATAACGACAAAAACCGTCAGTTCGGCAAGGCAGCATACGAAGAGTAACCAGAGTGAGCGAACAGATTTCATACGGTAGCAACCAAAAAGGTAAAAAGAGGGACGAGTTGCAGCAGAACCATCATCCTTTTGTGTGAGAATTTGGGGTTCATTGATTCAGTGGCGTTTCCACTGTCACGCGCACCGTGCGGCAGTAGAAGCGCCCTTCGGGAATAGCGTTGTCAAAGAGCAACTCGTCTTTGCCCACACCGCGCACTACTACTTGCTCAGACGGATTCTCCTCGCCTGTGATAGTGTGAGCGATTTGCTTGGCACGTTCCAGCGAGAGTTTGCGGTCATATTCCGCCGTCCCGGTGCGGTCGGTATAGCCCACGACGGCAAGGTCGGAATACGGCTTGATGTGGGCTTTGATAAAGTCTATGGTGACTTGTTGCACCTCACTTGCTCGGCTTTCGTTGAACTCAAAAAGCATCATGCTAAATTCCTCAAACTCCTTGTCTTTCCTTCTCTCGCGGCGTTTTTTCTGCACGGTAATTTGCTTAATGGGTAAAGAAACCGCTTCCGACTGGACAATATTTCCTTCGGCATCGGAGAGTTCGGGATTGATAATAAATGGCTCGGTCAGCAGCGCCAAATCTCGCCCTTGCATCCGTGCTTCTTTTGCAAAATCCCAATCAAGCGTTGGCGGCGGCGCACCGGCACTGTCGAACGTCCGCACGGTATCGCCTTTGTGCGTGATGGTGAGCCGCCACGACCGAATTTCACGCTCCGTCTCGGTTTGCGTCAGTATTCGCGCTGTCGGCGGCGATGCCGTTCGTACGGTATCTGCCACGATGAGCCATTCCAAGAGTTCCGGTGCCGAAGCACTTATCTCCACGCGACGATTTTCCTCGCTTTTGTCTGCTTCGCTCGAAGGCAGCGAGGGCTTTTCGGAAAGATTACGCGCTTTGGTGCTAATCCTCTCCGGCGCAATGCTCCACACATCGCACAAATACTGCTTTACCGCCTTTGCTCGTGCCTCCGACAGGGCAAGATTGCCTTTTTCAACGCCAACATTTGCATTGCAGCCCGTAAGCGTCAGTGTGGACTCGGTAAGCCGTTTCATGCGCTCTCCCAGCACGTTCAAGATGTTGTGATAGAGTGCAAGGGCTTCGCCTTTTCGCAAACGAGTTGCTTGGAATGAGGCGGCTTCTTCGCGCGTGAGTCGCACGTAGCGGGGTGGTATTTCGGCAGAACGCTCGGCAAAAAATATATAATTCAAAAGCGGAAAATACTTTTGCCCAATAATTTCCTCGATGCGGATTTCGGGAAGCGCTGTTTCTTTCCCATTCGCTTGCACACCAAGCGCCGCAATGGAAAAGTTCATGGCGGGCTTGCGTAGCACAATCTTCGTCGTGATGAGCGTATCGGTGCGGCGTTGCAGCGATTTTATCGTCCGAAGATTTCCCGACCACACCGTATCGCTACCTCTGCCGACATTGCCGATAACGAGACTATCGGGAAGGCTTGCCATTACAAGGCTTTCACGGGTTTTCATAACGCGCACAGTGTCTATCCATTCATAGTGTTCGCGGCGTTCGGTTTGGCGTGGAAACTCGTATTTGACAGCTATTCCGGCACGAATTTGTGCCATATTCCAAAAATTTCCCGATGAAAAGCCGTCCAGAACAGGATTAATGCCAAGCACCCCGACTATCTCCGGCACAAACAGCATGCGCCCTGCAATACCTTCCGCGCCAAGCGGCACAGGCAATTCGTAGGCAAGACCCCCAAGCGCAGAAAGCAGAAAGCCCGCAAGCGGTAAGTCGCCGGAAATACTGGATGCTTTGAGCTGTACCGGACCGGGATCGCCCCGCTTATCATACACGGAGGTTTGTACAAAAGCGCGTCCTTCCAATGGCACTGCGCCTGCAAGCCCCAACGAAACCAGAATGTTTGGCAGAGGCTTCCATAGTGCAGTCGCTTCGGCGCTTGCAGTAGAAAGCGCAAAAGAAAGGGTATGTTCCAGAGTTGGGTAATACTCTTTCTGTGCATCATTTGGGTCTAAAGTAAGAGCACGTTGTGTGGCACGGAGTGTGCCGCCGTGCGAAGCAATCATCCCCCTAAGACCAAGCATGAAGGATTCATCAAGGGGTATTTCCAGAAGTGCACCCAGCGTGAGACTTGCAGTGAAGCCACTTCTGAAGGATACATCGCTTGGCAATTCCGGTGCTGGTGTGTACGTCAAAAAGGTTGTTTTGTAGCCCGGAATGGTCGTAAAATTCGGCACATGAAGCGTGAAATCAGCGCCACCGACCACACCAACGCGCACAGTAGGCGGAATGGCAGGATTAACCGCCACACTGCTCTGCAAGAGTGTTTGTGCGGGCAAAAGCCCAAGTGCGTACAGGCTGGTAATGAGAAAAAGACTTGCAAAACGCATAAAATCTTGATAGTATTTGAGCACCGTTGATTTGATACAGTTGCGTAATGACTTATGTATTCCAGTAAACACCAATCCCAGTAATCCCTAAAATCCCAACAAATCCCAGTCAGGATTCCACTCCCTTACGGCATCACCACCACACGCCGCACCACCACCACCTCACCCGCCTGCAAGCGAATATGATACACGCCTGCCGCCCAATCTGCCGTCGAAACCGAAAGGTCGCCATCTGCCGACACAGTAAATACCGCCGCTACCGTTCCTAGCGCATTGAGAATCGAAATTGTTGCGGCTTGTTTCGTTTCGTAGCGTACCGTGAAGCCGCCCAATGCAGGATTGGGGCTGATGTCGAGAATACGTGCCGTCGCTTGCTCTTCCCCTTCAGCGCCAAACGAAATTCCAGCACCAAACGAAGTTCCAGCACCAAACGTCGCCGGAGGTGCATCTACCAAGCGGAACTCACCGTTTTGCGGGGTAAGCGTGATGGCGGGATTTGCCGCAAGCAAGCTGAAGGTGAGCGGTGTGGTCTGCTGCACGGCAAGCGCAGCGCGGAAGGTGAGCGTACTGAGCGGAATGTTTTCGTCCAGCGAGCCGACCGTGAGCGAAAGCGGAATAAAGCGCTGCGAACCACTCACACTGCCCGTGGGCGTAGGCGGCATGGGACGCAAAAGCGCGTAGTGATACCCAAGCGTCGCAGAAATTGTTGTGCCAAGCGGTATAGGTCCCGTGCGGTTTCTGAGGTAAAGGGGCATTTGCACTGTCCCGCCCACTCGCGCCGTGAGCACGGGCGCTTGCAGCGTAGCTGTGCGGATAACAGGCGGTTCGGTGCCATTTCCTTGAATGGTCGCCGTGAGCGTTTGCGTTTCTGCGCCAATCACCATTTGTGCTGTGCGCGGTCCCGCGTCGGAAGGACGAAAGCGAAACGTGAGCGCGACCGTACTATTTGCCAAAATCCTGAGGGGAAGCGCTGTTTGGCACGAGAAATCCTGCGCCTCAGACAAACGCTGGGCGTTGTCAAAGCGGACGGCATCCAGCGAAACGGCTTGGGCATTGGGATTGGTGATGAATGCTTGCACGGTGGAATCTTTGAACGAGCTGACAACAACCGAACCCATATCAATCAATGGTCGCACCGTGAGCGGCAGTAGTACGCCTTCGCCAAAGAGGTTCAGCGTGAGCGGCGTAAATGAGCCGGACGCACCTTGCGATGCGCCCTGCACAGCGTAACGGAACTGCACTTGCCCGCTTGTTCGCCCAAGCCGCGTGGGAGCAAAGCGCAGCGTTATAGCGGCAGAATCGCCCGGACGCAGCATGAATGCGTTTGCAATACCACTAGCGCCCACCGCACCAAAACTTCGCACCGAAAACTGCACGGAATCGGGCAACCCCAGACGTGGCGCGGAGAGTGTAAGCGGTGCCGTGCCGATATTACGCAGGATGGTAGTGAAAATCGTATCTTTTGCCGTGCCAACCAGAACTCGCCCGAAATCCAGCAACCGTGCGCTTTGCGTGAGACTTGGCTGTATGCCCGTGCCTTGTATCGCCGTCCGCACGGTTTGGCTTTGGGTAACAAGAACGATAGTTGCTGTGCGCAAGCCCGCAGCGCGTGGACTGAAACGGAACTCCACTGCTTGCGATGCTCCCGGCGCGACCGTAAAGGGCGGCATACCAGAGACCAGCGAAAACTCACCTGCCTGTGCGCCCTCGAAGCGGATGCTGTCCACCCGCACAGGGTATGGCGTGGAGTTCACTACAAACGCCTGCACGACCGAATCTTTCTGCGCCCCGACAAGCGCCGCACCCATGTCTATCAGCGTGGTGCTGTTCGTGGAAACGACAAGTTGCGGCGCGACAATAGACCAGACGGAAGCGGAAATGGAGGTTTGAGCGTAGCTATCAAATGTAATAATCTTTGCAGTGTGCTTAGTCCCGTTTGTATAGTAGAATGCACCTCCAAGGGCTATTTGACTCATATCTGGACTATACGAGACGCAATAAACAGTATTTACGTTTGTAACAGTAGAGAATTGGTATTTTTTGATTATTTTTCCTGTAAATGAATCAATTATGTATGCTCCACGCCCTGTTGCAAGCAGAACTTGTTTCCCATCTTTCGAGAAAAAGCCTTTTGAACATGAAATATCAGTGATTGTCGCATCTATTTTACAAATTAGACTACCCGTTTGGGCATCTAAAATTTCAGCATTATCACCTGCCGCAATTATTTTAGTACCATCTGGACTCATTGAAGCATAGAAGAGAACTTTTTGATTAGGGCTTTGGAATGTGCGTATTTCCTGACCAGATTTAGTATCCCAAATTTTTACAGATCCATTATTGTGTGCACTAATAATTAAATCTCCACCCTCATTAAAAAGTGCACTATACAAAGGTATTGTCTTTATTCGACGTATTTCTTGTAATGTATTTGGATTAAGTAATACTATAGTAGTACCCAGTATTGTTAAAAGATACTGATTATCCGAGCTATAAAATATAGTTCCAGAGTAGGAACCTGGATTGATTGCAATTCTTTTAAATGTTACAGCATCTAATATTTCAATGCCATTTGGTTCTGAGATAGTGGCTATTTGATTACCAGCTGGGTTGTATACTGCGGAGTATGCAAAATTACCGTTAGGGCGAATTGTTTGAATTTCTTTACCATTAACGGTATTCCACACTTTAAAAATTGCCTCGAAATTTCCCGTTGTTATGAGACGGGTACCATCATTATTAAAAAAACAGTCAGAGATATTGCTGGTATGTCCCTCAAGTGAAAGAATTTTCTCTCCCAAACTATTCCCCATCACCCGCATCAAACACTTCTCACTCGGCGTATTCGGAACATACCGCCACGCATAGCGCAGTCCTGTTGCGGTGTCGGTGATAGTGCGCCACGTTCTGCCGCTGTCTATGCTGTATTGCAGGCGCACGGTGTCGGTGGGCAGCACTCCTTCCCACGTGATGACGGTATCCGCGCCCGCAAGAAAGGTTTCGCCGCCGTTGGGAGAAGTGATACGCAGCGTGGGCTGTGTGACAGGCACAGGCGGGAAGCCACCCGCAGCATAGAGCAGTGCGGAACAGGAATTAGTCTTTACCTCGAACCGTGCAAAGGTGAGCGAGGAATCACGCGGCTGAAAGCGCAAGGTGACTTGTCGGCTTTCTCCCGCTTGCAGCGTAAAACTACTCGGCGTTACCGTAAAAGCAGTATTGGTAAAAGCAGCATTGGTACCGGTGTTGAGGATATTCGTCACGGTGAATGCTGCATTTTCGGCACGAATGGTAATGACGGTATCGCGCACCGAGCCGGGCGGCACACCATAGAACCGCACCGAAAAAGGAGTAACGCTAAGACGCGCCACCGCTTGCTGTGGCACATCGTAGTCGGCAGAAACGGCAAGCGAATCCGGCGCAGTGCGGAGGCGAGCCGTGATGCTGCCTGTGCGGGTATCGCATACCGCCTCTCCGCGCCACGTGAACTCACACGGCGTGCGCCCCTGCGCAAGCTGCACGATTGCTTGATAGACCTGCGTGATGCGGAGAAAATCGTTCACATTCTCGAAGCACACGCCGCCTGTGCGTTTGGCGATGTTCTTGATAAACGGCGGTGCGGGCAGCCCGACAGCAACGCAATAAATCTCGACTTTGTTTTGCAGCGCCGCGCTCACGACCGCATTTTCGTCGCCGTCGCTGAGTCCGTCGGTCAGAAAGACCACCACGCGCTTGTTGCGTCCATTGCGGGCAATCGGGATACTGCCAGTGGGTTCGGTGAGCAGACCGTTCATATAGCTTGTGCCGCCGCCCGCTTGGAAAGCATTGATAGCCCCCAAAAGCGCAACGCTGCTTGCGGTGAAGTCTTGATTGATGTAGCTTTCGTGGTTAAAACTGGAAACGGCTGCTTCCGACGGCGGCAGAGCCAGCGCCCGCACGAAAGCGGATGAGGCTTGCTGCGCGAGTTGGAGATTGGAGTATTTACCGCGCCCGCCTGCCATCGAACCCGAAATATCGAGCGTCAGCACGGCGGAAATAGGTTGCAGCCCCATTGGCGGCGGACACGTAACGCCCGTAATGGTGCGGCTTGCGCCATTTTCCGTAAGAACAATATCTTGCGGAGAAATGACGTTCTGAATAGGTTTGCCGTCCGCACCAAAGGCAAAAAATCGTGCTTTCATGGTGGGAAACGCCGAAGCGTCCACATCGAACACGGAAAGTGTTTGCGCGGAAACTGAAAGGGAAGCAAGAATATATGCGGCTATGAGAGCGCACGTAGGGCGAAACATGAACGAGAAGAGCATAGAGAATTTCCCGATAAAAAAACGTACATTCAAGAGAGTGCATCTACTCTGCACTATAAGGCAAATATACTCAAGAAATTTGGAAAAGAGTAGCGTTAAAAGTAAGGGAAGTATTTATAGGGCGACCTAACCTCACTCATTTTGCGGCGTTTCCACAATTACCCGCACCGTGCGAGAGTAGAAGCGCCCTTCGGGCAAATCGTTGTTGTACAGCTCCAAGCTGGAACCGTAGCCCATGACGTTTGTCTTTTGCTGTTCTGCCGTGAAGCCCAATGCCTGTGCCACGCCCAGCGCACGCTGCAAGGAAAGTTTACGGTTAAATTCCGCCTCGCCCGTGCGGTCGGTGAAACCATCCACGCGCACGGTGGAGCGCTCCGTAATGCGGGTTCGCATAAGATTCATCATCGGTTCTTGCTCGCTCGTGATGGTGCTTTTTGCAAAATCGAACAATATCAGGTTAAACCGCTCTACGAGTTTACCCGCAAAATAGCTGCTCGTGCGAGTACGCTTGCTGTCTTTGTCTTCGGTGCGCGTTTCAAGCGGGATAATGCCTGTGGTTGAGCGGTGTGCATTACCATTGGCATCCACACAAGAAAGCGTGTATTCGAGCGGATTGAGCGTAAAGCTCAGGGCAGTCTGCCCGTGTTGCACCGCTTCATCCAGATGCAACGCCGCCAACTCGCGCTCATCCATGCGCCAGTCCTGCACCGCTGCCAGTGCTCCCGTACCGCGCAGTTCCTTGACAATTGTTCCCGACTGACGCACCACAAGATTCCACGACCGCACCGAATCAAGGTTCTGCGAGGTCATGCGGAAGCGGACACTGGGCGGCGAGACGCGGCGCACGGTGTCAATGAGCGTGATATTTGCCAAAATTTCCGGTGTGTCCGAGCGCAGTTCCACGCGGCGATTTTCGGCTTGCTTGTCCACATCGCTGAGAGGAATGGACGGCGTGGTAGGCGCTGTGGTATTGTCCACCAGCTTCAACTGTGCAGCAGGAATTTGCCAAACATCCCGCAAATACCGCATGACAACTTGTGCACGTGCTTTGGCAACGTCCGCTTTATCGCGCTCTGCCGTAAAGCCGTCGGTACAGCCGTGAATACTCAGCACCGCTTTAGGCAAGCGCCGAAGCCGCTCACCGACGACGTTCAGAACGTTATAGTACGAATGTTCTTTCGGCGTGAGTTCGTAGGCAGAGGAAAGTTTGGACTCGCGGAACGCCTTTGTTTCCTCGCGTGTGAGCGTGGAGTACCGCTCCGAAAGCGCAGTAGCACCAACGCCGTCAAAAAAGATATAGGGCAGCAGTGGAAATACACTCCGCGAAATCGTCTGCTGAACGCGCAGAATCACGCTCGTCCGCTCTTCATTGGTGCTGGTGGTGTCACGTGTTGTCTGCTCCGAAGTTGGCAAGCCGAATGCTTTCACAGCAAGCACAGGAGCGGGCTTTGCGGTGTCCACTGGCACAGGTGGGGGTGGTGGCGGTTTGGGCAATGGCAGCGAAACGGCAACGCCGCCGCGAATCTGCTGGACTGTCCACGGCGTTTGGCTATTGATTTCGCTTGCCGCCACAAGCCCCGTCAATCCAAACGAGTAGGTGATTTCGGGCGTAATACGCACTTGCTCGGTAATATCAATATCGTAACCGATACCACCGGAGAGCGCCAACTGGAGCGATTGTGCGCCCGGCAGGGCAAAGGAGGCTACGTTACGTTCTTTGACAAGTTTTGTAGAGTCAAAACTGATATTCGCATCCGTGAGCAAGCGCTCTTGTTGCGTTACCGTCGTCGGCATCATCAACGAAGCCCGAATGCCTGCCGAAAGATGCAAGCCCCCAAGAATCGTATATTTTGCCAGAGCATCAATGCCAAGCATCGAAATTTGCGCTGCCATGCCGAACTCAACTGGAGCGAGAATGCTACTTGGCTGGGTATTCCCTGATTGCGGAAGCCCAAAACGTACATCTTGCCGAGTAGCGAGAAGTGCGTCATACCGCGAATACGAAGCCCGCGCAAGAAGCGCCAGTTGTTCGGTGAGTGGAACTTCAAGCAGAACACCTGCCGTAAAGCCTATTCCTGAACCATTCTGAAAGTTTGGTGGACGAGGAGTTTTGTCGTTGTCGGGATTTGGTCTCCAAATCGGGAACAACGCAAATTCAGGAAAATTGGCGGTATGCTGGTTCAAGTTTACTCCGCCAAAAGCACCAACTCGTAGTAAAGGCTCATCCGAACGAGATTGCGCAGAGAGACTTCCAATGGCAAACGCGAGCACAACGAAGAGGAGAAATAGTCCAGACATCCCGCTCCATCTGCTTTGGGGGCTTGCTTGTCTGTTGGTAGTACGTGAAGTTTTCATGGAATCAAGAAAAGGAATCAAGAAAAAGAACCAAGGAAGAATCAATGAAAAACAGTGATCATGGTTGTGATGGTTTCGCTGCCCACACGGATTTCGAGCGCATACACTCCCGAAGCAAGGGAAGCGGTGTTGAGCCGGAGCGCCTGCTCACCTGCCGGAACATCACCCTCGAACAACAAACGCCGATGACCCAGCATATCCACCGCTTGTACCACCATGCCCGTCGCCTCCTTCAGGCGTAAACGTACGCTCACGTCCTCCGCACTCGGATTCGGGGCTATGGCAATGACCTGTACGCGCGGCACGTACAACAGCCGGACACCGCCAGCAAAGTTCAAGCCCAACACCCGATAGTGCGTCGCTGCCGATGGTGCCAGAACGACACCGCCGACAACTACCGAATCCACTCGCACGGTCGTCGTCGTCGCATTGCCCAATAATCCGCGAACACGCAGACGGAGCAATGCGTCCTTGCTGTCCTCCGATGGTATCGTCGTGCGGTATCTCAGCCACAAACCGTCCTGCTGCTGTATCGTCTCTGATGCCAACGGTGATAACACCTCCACCAGCGTCGCATTCCCTATCTTCACCCGCACCTCTGCTTCCATCCCACGCTCCACGCCCTTCCGATTCGTCAGCAGGATGGGCAGTTCCGATTCCTCATTCGAGGCGAGAGCGACCGTGTCCGGTAGTGCCACTACGCCCGATATTACTCGCGCCTGAAGGGGTAGCATGAGCACTCGCCCGCAGGAGTCCGCCACACGAAGTGTGTCCCGCTCCACTCCGCCCGTACCGCCCGCGAAGCGCACCCGTGCTTGTGTTTGGCTGTTGCCCGGAAGTGGATTTATCCCCAACGAATCCACCACAAACACGCCCGCACGGAGTGGTAAACCAAAGCCCTGCGCTATCGTACCTGTGTTGACGATGCTCACGGTGCGGCTTACAGAGGTGTTGGCAGCAAATCCGCCGAAGTCAAATGCCGATGGAATCGCTTGCAAGCCCGATGAATCCTTCCGCACAGCCACCAGCACCGTGTCCACAGGCAGATTCGCCGCATTCGACAGGATGCGTACCTTTGCCGTGAAGAGACCTGTCTGTGCCGTCCGTGCCGTGATGACAATACTGTCCCGCCCTGTTCGGGCGGCGATACGGCTTGGTTTCTGAATATTGCTAAAGACGCTGCTTGGATTTTCCACCAAGTCCACACTTTGGATAAGCACATCATCGGTGCCGACACTGGCAAGGCGAATAGTGAGTGTGGTGGTGTTCTCGCAGAGCAAACGCGATGACACGTCCGCTACCTGCGCCAAACGTGGCTCCTTGCGCACTTCGCCAACGACGGTCAGCGCGAGCGGACGACTGCACACGGGCGCAAGCGTTGACGAACCCTGAAGCAGAATCTGACGTTCCGCAAGGAACCCTGCCACTCCGCCACGGAAGCGCACCACCACGTTTGAACTTCCCTGCGGCGGTGTGATGACGGGTTCGATACGTTCTATCGTAAAGGCAGTGTCGATGCGAAATGGCAGTGATGCTTGTGGGTTCGCGGTATTCGTCCATGCAAGCGGCACAGTGCCTGTGTTCCGTATCGTCAGTGTGTCGTAGAGTGGTGTGTTTTCGTCCACCGTTGTCAAACTACGCGGTTGACGATTCAGCACAAAGCCTACCGAGTCTTTCCGTCCAACCAAGACTACCCGAATCTCACCATTCCGTGCCGTTGCGGTGTCATTTGTTTTCAGAACCAGTGTTGCCGTCCGAGCACCCGTATCAAGTGCTTGAAAGAGGAAGTCCAGTTGGGTGGTGCCTTGTGGCTTCAGCGTTGTTGCGCCTAGACGAATCGAATCTTTCGGGAAGTCAAATTTGTTCACGCCTTCGACGGCAAAAGCATCTATGCGTAAATCGGCATCACCGTCGTTGCTGATGGTAATCGTGCTTCGGGTCTCACTTGCGCACGACAGCGCGGCAAGTCGCACCGTGTCGGCGATGACAATATGCGGCTGTGGGTTGAGCACGCGGGCAGTGAGGTCGAAACGGGTGGTTGTTTTGCAGGCATCATTCATCGGTACATCCAATCTCGCCACAACGGGCATTGCCTCGCGCCGACCCAGAAACCGCACCGTGACCGTTGCCGATGTGCCTTGAGGAACGGGGTTCGGCTCGACGCGCTCAATGATGTAATCGTCGGTCAATGTTCGTGGAAGCGTCCACCGATACGGCTCGGTGCCTTGATTGACAAACGTTACCGTTCGCGCTCGGCTTGCACCAAAACTCACGTTTCCGAAGTCCAACGTCGGTGGTTGCCACTCGTACTGGAAGAGTGTCTTTCGACCACGAAGTCGTATAGAACGAAAGGAATCCTTGGGATCATCAGAGTTCAATACCACTGCACTCTCGGTCAGTCCGCCCACCGACGGCGTGAACGTCAAGGGCAAAAACAATGTATCAAAAGGCTGCACAATGAGTACCATTCCCCGAGTAAACGTCGTTTGGAAAGCGTCACTAAAAACACCGACGTTAAAGATTCGGAGCGGTTTTCCACCCGTGTTCCGCACACGGAGTGTGGCAACACTACTATTCTCGCAGAGCAACCGCCCAAAATCAAGCACCGAATCTACTTCCATCCGGGGAAAATTTGGAACCACCTCCGCCGTCACGATGAGTTGGTGTGCCGACGTGCCGCAGCGCAGCACCGTTGCCGAATCGCCAAAAACACCTTCTTTGTCCGTGCGCAAGAACATCACATAAAACCGTCCGCTATCGCCGGGGCTGACCATTGCGGGCGAGAGACTATCCACACGAAAGCGCCCTGCCGCGCTCTGGAACTGCTGCCCGCCCGACATTTGCCCGCCTTGCTGCATGGGTGAGGTTTGTGTCAGCATTTGCCCGTCCCAGTAAAGCGGTACGGTACTGAGATTGCGAAAGGATACACTCCCGCTCGTGATAGAATTTTGCAGAACGCGCGGAAAGTTCAGGCGCACCGCAGGGACGGCAAGAGCCAGCGTATCCTTCCGTCCATAGAGCGTGATAGTTTCCAAGTCCGTTCCGGTGGTATCGGTGAAGGTCATTTGCGCTATCCGGTCGCCAAAGTCGCTTGGTGTGAAACGCACTTCTAACTGCTTTTGATATTTCAGCGTGGTGAGAGTCAGTGTCGTGGTCGTGGCATCTAATGGAGCGCTATCCACCGAGACCAACGAGAAATCCGAGGCGTTTGCGCCTGAAATGGTTGGGACGTTAATAACCATTGTCTTGGAGGTCGTGTTGGAAACGGGAAAGGTTACCGAACTGGAGGCTGGACCACACTGTACCGTCGGGAAGGAGACATTCGCAACACGAAGCGCACCGCGCGGAAGAATGGTAAAGACCGAATCCGACCTGTCTTCCTCGCAGGGAATTTGGTCAACGTTCACGCTTGCTATCAATGCCGTGCCGTCGTATGTATTTGAACCAAAACCCGAATCAACCTGAAACTGCCCGTTAATAAATGCAGACGAAGCGTACCTACGCTGCGAATACTTTACCGGACTAAAAAGTAGCAGGCGTTTGCCGTCAGCGCTCCATTGAGGGGTAGTGCCGAAAAACGACCGTTTGGGTTCATCCGCCGTTCCATCGGGAAATGGCAGGCGAAAGGTTTGCAGCAAACAGCCTGTGTATGAGTCCCACACTCCGACCGTGTTCAAAAAATTATCCAGTTGAATACTATTACTACGCGATTGCCACAGAAAACCGGCGACAAAGCGACCATTAGGACTCCACGCAAGCGTAGAACCGGAAGAAGAGCCGCTTCCATAGCCGCCATAACCATAACTGCCATAACCGTAACCATAACCCCAATAACCATAGTTATTACTTATTCTATTTCGCAATACAGGCTGCACCGTCCCGGTTTGAATATTAGCAATATGGCTTGCCGGAGCCACGCCACGCCATCCTGTTAAACCCCATAGCCACTCCACATTGTCCCCAAAGAGAATCCGGCGACTATCGGGGCTCCATTGGGTGCCATTATATACATAATTAGTATACTGCGAAGTAGCAATGCGCTGAATAGGCTGCCCGTTCAATGAGTTGATGATGTTTACACCATATCCACCATTGTTTGACTGATAATCATAGAGGGCAAGCAATGAATCATTTGGTGACCATACCGAACCATTTCCGCCGTAGCCGCCACCCCAGTAGTAATTACCTCCCGGAAGATTTGGAAGAGTTACTATGACCGAATTATCACGGGTACTACGAATAACTTGATTGCCGGAAACACAATAAGTGCTATCATTGCTGAATGTCAGTCGGCGTTCACCATCGTTACTGATATTCCCTCCTCCGTATCCATCTCCCCACCAACCTGTGCATCCCGTGGTGTAGTTATTAAAGACATAACCACCTATACGAAAAGGAGTATTCGTAAGTGCTCCTGTACCGGCATCGAATCGCATCATCATTGTTTTTGATGTATCAAGATATCCTGTGTTATTGATAAGATTGAAAAATCGGTGTTGAACCGCTGCCAGAATTTCCTGCCCTTGTGCCGTCCATTGCATAGAGATACAGCGTGTGAGATTACCCTGTGTCGGTACGGCGATGCTGCGTACAAGCATACCTGTTTGCGCATCAAAAACACCCAGTACCGTATCGGAAAGCTGCGACAGAAGCAACCTACCATCAGGACTCCAGCGCCCTTGACCGCCCCCGCCCCAGCCGTTGCCCCAACCACCGCCCCAACTATACCAACCCCAATAGTTGTATCGAGTATAGTATATGCTGTCAATAATATACGGCGGCAGTGTGTAGAGCGTAGCACCAGTCTTCCCATCACGCACTTCGAGATTGGTTTGCCGCCAACCTAAGTAACTTGTACTGCTCCCTAACTGTTGGGAGAAGGAGGTTACAAGAATCTTTGTGCCGTCGGGGCTAAATCTTGCCGATTCACCACCCCAATAATTATTATTATACTGAGATTGTGAGCGCGGTACTTGAAACTGCACCAGTGACCGATTGACACCCTCAGTGGAGTCTGCCGCCAGCCCCGTCGCAAGAATCAAGCACGAGTCGCTTGGGTCATTTGGTATAGGCTTCCAGAG
The DNA here is from genome assembly GCA_937899715.1 of uncultured bacterium. GTDB lineage: Bacteria > Bacteroidota > Ignavibacteria > Kapaibacteriales > UBA4661 > PH2015. The sequence continues at coordinate 47,984 of CALCNX010000104.1, forward strand.
ATATTCACCACCAATCGCTTTATCCGTGATAAGTTTCCATGTCTTGCCGCTATCAATACTATATTCCAAACGCACCGGGCGAGCGGAGTCTATGCCCGTCCACTTGATAGTGTACTGAGAGCCGGATTGTAGGCGCTCTTTGCCATTTGGCTGAAGGAGACGCAGATGATGGCTTGCGGGCAAGGTCTGACCGAAAGAAATCACTGAAAACACTGTTATATTGGCAAGGAAACAAGCAACCACCAGCCGAAAGGAGTATTTGGCATAATTCATAACTGACCCGACAAAGTTGAAATGAAAACTGTATCTGCATCCGATAATAACCCATAAACCCGCACAATGTTACGCTAAAAAATAGAAATACCCAAATAATTCCCTCAAGAGCATCTTTAATAATCCACAACATTCAGTGCCGTGATATTCAATTTCGCCGCTACACGGCTCAGAACGCCACGCACAGCATACAACGCAAAATAAAATGGGAAGCGCCAGCCAATGGGTTTACCGCCCACACGCTGCTCACCATAGAGAAGGCGCTGCTTGGCAATAATGGGAAGTTTGGCGGCAGAAAGCGATGTGGGATGCTGGCGGTAAAACGTAAGCGGCGGTGAGATTTTGATGCTATACGGCACGTGCTGATGAAGCATAAACCAACAGAGCATATCTTCGATACGATTATATTCCTCACGCTCGTCAAAGCGGATGTTGTGCTCCAGAAACAAACGCCGTTCCGCCATAAGGTGCGGTGTGCAGTGGCGACGAAGCAACATCCCGTAGGTAATTTTGCGAAAACGCACATTTTCGGTTGGTATCAGTAGCCACATCGCAGACGGAATTTCCGAGCGCTCCTGAAAGCGGAACATTGCCACAGAGCTAATAGCTACGCCCTCGCGCTGCATGAGCATCACTTGAAATTCGAGCTTTTGCGGGTGCCAAAGGTCGTCATTATCCAGAAAGACCACGTATTTGCCTTGCGCGGCATCCAGCCCGTAGTTGCGCGGTTTAGCCGGTCCGCCACTTCGTTCAGAAAAGAAGTACGGTTTAATGCGCGGTTCAGCTTCTGCGGCTGTGCGGATGAGTTCCGAGGAGGCATCGCTTGAGCAATCATCAATAATAATCATTTCCCAATGCGTGTAGGTTTGAGACCGCACCGAGTCAATGGTTTCAGCCAAAAATGCTGCTCCATTGTAATTTGGTGTAATGATAGACACAAGTGGTAGATTATCACTCATCAGTTATTCTTAAATATCCAGCAAAACCTGCGTTCGCAAAAGGTCGTCCAACGTCTCGCGGCGGCGAATCAAGTGCGCTTTTCCATTCACGATAAAAACTTCTGCGGGACGCGGGCGCGAGTTGTAGTTCGATGCCATCATAATGCCATATGCACCGGCATTGTGAAATGCTAAAATATCGCCTTCGCGGACTTCCGCTATCTCTCTGTCCCATGCGAAATTATCCGTTTCGCAGATATACCCCGCGACGGAGTACGGACGCACTGCGCCGTGTGGATTGGAAATGTTGGTGATGTGGTGATATGCTTTGTAGAACATCGGACGAATGAGGTGATTCAATCCCGTATCTACTCCGGCAAAGGTGGTTGCTGGTGTCTGCTTAACGACGTTCACGCGGGCAAGCAGCATTCCGGCTTCGCTCACAAGATATTTGCCCGGCTCAAAACACACATAAAAGCTACTTCCGCGATGTTTCATCTCCTCGTGGCAGAGCGCCGCGAGGCGTGAACCGAGTTCTTCCACATTCGTTTCGTTGTCGCCTGGTTTGTACGGTACTTTGAAGCCACCGCCAAAATCGAAAAAACGAAGGGTTTTGATGTGCCTTCCTGCTTCAAGCAGTATTTGTGCGCCTTGCAGAAAAATATCGGTATCTACAATTTCCGAACCAGTGTGCATATGGAGTCCAGCAATATCCAAGCCGTATTTCTCCTGCACCCGCAGAATATCGTCCACTTGCGTCATCGAAATACCAAATTTTGAGTTGACATGACCGGTTGAAATTTTCTCATTGCCGCCCGCCATGATGTGTGGATTGATGCGGACACAAACCGGAACGCTGCCGCCGTAGGTTTGACCGAGTTTCTCCAGCATTGGCAAGTTGTCCAAATTTAGCTGCGCACCAAGAGCAATCGCTTCCTGCACCTCGCTGAAGGAGACATTATTGGGTGTGTAGAAAATATTATTTGGCTCAAAACCCGCTTTCAAACCCAAATGCAGCTCATTCAACGATACCGTGTCCAATCCGCCACCGATTTGACGAATAAAACTCAAAATATTGACGTTAGTAAGCGCTTTGCAGGCATATTTTATCTCGTGCTCAATCCCCGCAAAGGCAGCATCCAAGCGTTTGTATTGGCGTTCAATCGTAGCGGCATCATAGACATAGAGGGGAGAACCAAATTCCTCCACAAGCTGAAGCATATCCACGCCACCAAGTGTAAAGCGATTATCGGTAAGGGTCATAGAATGGTGTGTTCTGGGTAGTTTATCGTTATTATTCGGCTCGGCTAATCTGGGGCTTCATCTTTGATACCACATCCTTTATTGTTGCCGATACCAAGCCGTCAATGATATTGTCCAACTCCTTGAAATCGGGCTGCTTGATATTGACCATGCGGAAAAGAATATCGACCCCTAAAACATCGTAGCAGTCGCGCAGCTTCTTATTATCCGGCGAAAGAATCCACAGTGCCGGGCGAGTGTGAACGTGCTTGAGTGTGGAATTACCGTCGTGTTCGTAAAAGAGTGCAAATTTTTTGCCTTTGAACTCCGTTACATAGACAGGGCTTGTAAGCGTGTCCGGTTCAATACCAAGCGGCTCCGGCGGTTCTTCACGCCATTCGACCTTGCGCTTTTTCGTGTCAATCGCCAATGCCTCGACGACTTTATCCAGTTGCATTGCCACAGCACTGCGGGTATAAACCTTAATGATTGCATACAATTCTTCCATGCCGGGCGTGTTCGGGAAGTCGTCAATAATAGCGCCAGCCTCGTTCACAAGCTGCATTCGCATTATCGTCTCGCTGTCCGGCTTGAAAGGTGGCAGACGCTCTTCGTAGAACAAGATATTGCGGTCTTTGTAACGAGTAAAGACCGGCTTTTCCACGATACTATCCGGCTCAAGCGCCGGATATTTGCTAATTTCGTGTACTTCCCATGTGATTTTCTTATCACGAGTAAGTTCTATAAGTGTCTGCATGACTTGGAGATACATCAAGTCCATTGTGGGCAAAAGAAAAGTGAAACTTTAGTGTAAGCTGATACTTGGGTTCAATGTCATTACGTTAAGCTAAACGTCATTGCTGGAGTGCGGAATTTATTCCGCAAAAACTCCATAAAATCTAACGCAGCGGAATAAATTCCGCACTCCGAATCCTTAACTTAAGGACATTGATAGTTAGATTATCGTATGTCGGGGATATTCGGAAGTGCCATCAGCACTCGCTCTTGCGGGTTCATCGAAGCAAGTTCGTAAAGGTACAAGCAGTGCTGGCGGACGCTCTCAGGAAGCGCTTTCCAGAACGGGTTCTTTGCCACCATCTCGGCATCCACTCGTGCGCGGAGCTTTTCTAGCGTTGTTTTAGTAGCGGCTTCTTCGTCTTCATCATCGCTCAGAAGTCGCTTGAAAATACGCTCGTAGCGGTTCGATTCGCTGGAAGGATAACGACGAATCGAAACGCGCTGTCCTTCGGGAATCCCAATACGTCGCTTAGCAATGCCAATGGCGGTGTAAAGCCCACCAAGCGTATCAACAAGCCCTTTGTCAAGAGCCGCAGCGCCCGTCCAAACGCGCCCCTTAGCAACAGACCGCGTTTCCTCGAACGATTTATGGCGGCTCTCGGAGACGCGCTGTACGAAGCGTTGGTAAATTTTTGCGCTTTGGTCGTGAATACGTTTTTTATTTGCATCCGAGAGGCGTAGTGCGGGGTCGTAGTCAATAGCTGCGGGTGACGTTGTTACGGTGTCCACAGTTACGCCGATTTTCTCCAGCATCTGTGTTGCATTGGGAAGCAGCAAAAGAACGCCGATGGAGCCGGTGATGGTGTTTGGATGGGCAATAATCGTATCGCACGCCATTGCCATGTAATACCCGCCGGAAGCCGCTACGTCGCTCATGGAAGCATAGACAGGCTTTTCTTTGGCAGTCTTACGAATCTCTTCCCACATTTCATCGGAAGCAAACACTGAGCCACCCGGAGAATCAATCCGTAGAATAATTGCTTTTATTTTCTTGTTCTCACGCGCCTTACGAAGGTCTCTATTGAAAGCACCCGAGACAATCTGCCCGTCATCGTCGCCGGAGGAAACAATTGTACCAGAGGAGAAAATAACGGCAATTTGTTTGTCTTTGCTTACGTTCTCATCATCTGCCGCCGCCGCGTAGGAATCACTATTGATATAGCGCCCTATACCGACAAGCCTCAGTTTATCGGAGTCGCTGTCATCACTTTCTTTCTTGCTATCTTTCGACTTTTCACTATCCTTCGATTTTTCACTATTTTTCGACTTCTTATTGCTTTTACTTTCGGTCGCGGCTTTTGCAGAATCTGCTTGTTTTTTATCTGCCTGTGCTATTTCCTCGGACTCAAGGGAGTACGCTCGGAGCTTGAGTGCTTCTTTGACAGCATTTTTTGAACGAATACCGTCAATCAAGCCAAGTGCCAGCAGTGAATCGGCGGTATAAACCCCGCGCTGCAAGATGCTTTCAACCGCAGAAGTTTTCATAGAACGGCTTTGAGCCACAACACTCACAAAGTCCTTTGAACGCTGTTGCAAAAGTTCACGAAGTTCCTGCTTCGCAGGATCGCTGTATTGAGTGCGGCTGTACGGCTCAACGGCAGATTTGAACTCTTCAAATTGCTCGACATAAAAATCAACCCCAATTTTCTCCAATGTCCCTTTGAAAAACACACCCATTGCGCTAAATCCATTCATCTCAAGCAGTCCTTCGGTCGGCATAAAAATAGAATCTGCAACCGATGCGGTATAATAATCGCGCTCTGCGCCATAATCCAAGTGCGCATAGATAAATTTACCCGATGTCTTGAAATCTTGAAGCGCGGCGCGTATTTCCGCAAGTTTTGCACCACCGCCACGAATACCACCATCAAGGAAAATGCCCGTAATATTTTCGTCATTTTTTGCACGGCGAATACCGGAGAGCATCTCGTAAAAACTCGGTGGGGTCTCCCTACTAGTAAAAAATGCAAGTGGGTCGTCGCTAACACGCTCCTCGACTGCACCGGCGAGCTTGATATGTAGCACCGAGTGTTCTTTCACGCTTGCCGTTTTCTTGCTGTCGAAGGCACTGCCGATGGAAACAATCACACCGGCAATGAGAGCAAAGAAGCCGAAAATGATAACTAAAAATATCAAAAGCGGAATCCACCAGCGCGAACGACGACGTTCATACGGCTCGTAACGCGGATAGCGGGGGTATTGTGGATTCTGCGACGGGTCTTGAGAGTAGGGGGTGTTGGGGGTGTCCATAGTAGTAGCTAACACAGTTGAGGTTAAAGAACAAAAGGCTTAAAACCAAGAATCCGAACATTCATGGCGCGAAACCAATGTTCTGCACGTGGTTTCTCCACGTTGAACGGTAGTTTTCTGGCAAAGTTACGCGGAAAATTGAAAGTACAAAGTAAAAAGTAGTGGAAAGTGTTGTAATTTCTGTTTTCCAGTACATTATTTGACCATTTTCTGCAAGAATTATGCCCTCATTTCTGAATATAACCCTCGTTTTCCTTGGTGGCGGAGCGGGAAGCTTACTTCGTTTTCTCGTCTCGGTGCTTGTTGTAAATCGCATTGGTACGGCATTTCCCTTTGCCACGCTTGGCATTAACGTTGTGGGGTCGGTCTGTATCGGTATTGTGGTGGCGCTTGCCGGAGAACGTCTCAATGTGCTTTCTGAACACGCACGATTTTTCTTGGCAGTAGGTTTTTGCGGTGGCTTCACCACATTTTCCACATTTTCGCTGGAGTCATTGACCATCCTTCAATCGGGACGACCGCTGCTTGCCTTCGTGTATATTCTTTTGAGTGTGTGTCTCTGCGTCATCGGCACAGCATCCGGCTTGGGACTGACGTACTGGTGGTGGAAGCGGATGGGAGTGTAAGCGATATGCAGCAAATTGGAATCAATCTATTGTTCCAAAACTATCTTTTAGTTGAACTCTCACGGGTTATCACCTTTGCTGTGCGCACGCAGCAATGGCGCTACCCGCGTGCCAAGCAATTCTATGGACTTCATCAGCTTGTCGTGCGACAAAGAAGCAATGTCCATCTGAAACGTAATACGCGAGATACCCCCCAAAGCCTTGCTGTGCCGAATGATTCTCTCTGTGATCTCTTCAGGGTCGCCGACTAAAATTGCTCCCAACGAAGTTATCTGTGCGTCGAAATGCTCACGAGTAACGGCTCCCCAACCGCGCTCCTTGCCGATGGACGTGAAGGAATGTGCATAGCCCGGGAAAAATTCATCGGCGGCTTGCTGTCGTGTTTCTGCTACATAGCCTAGAGAATGCAGGCCGACTTTTAGTTGCTCCGCGGGATGTCCTGCTTTTCTGCCCGCTTCTTTGTACAAATCCACCAGTGGACGAAAGCGATGCGTCTCTCCGCCAATCACCGCTACCATAAGCGGTAGCCCCAGTAATCCCGCACGGGCAAACGAAGCCGGCGTACCGCCGACACCTAGCCACACGGGCAGAGGGTTTTGCAGGGGGCGTGGGTACACGCCTTGTCCCGTCAGCGCAGGGCGGAATTGCCCTTGCCAATGAACGTACTCATTTTCTCGCAAGGTGAGAAGCAAGTCAAGTTTTTCGCTGAATAATTCGTCGTAATCTTCAAGATGTAAGCCGAAGAGCGGGAAGGCTTCGATAAACGAGCCACGCCCGACGACCATTTCAATACGCCCTTTGGAGATAAGATCCAGCGTTGCAAAATTTTGGAACACACGCACCGGATCGGCTGCACTCAAGACAGTAACAGCACTTGTGAGTCGAATATTTTTTGTTCGTGCTGCTGCTGCTGCAAGAATCACCGTAGGCGCAGAGTCCAGAAATTCTTTTCGATGATGCTCGCCGATACCGAATACATCCAGCCCCACGCTGTCAGCAAATTCGATGCGCTCAAGAATTTGGCTCATAGCATCGGCAGCACTCAGTGTCACGCCGGAGCCGTTGTCGAAGAGTGCCGAGACGAAGCTGTCAATTCCTATTTCCATGATTTTTCAAAAAATAATTGGGTCAAAATTTTGTCTATCGTAATTTTTTTAATGCAGCTTTTTCAGTGCAGTTTTTTTATTGCAGAACCTGTAAGCCTTTTGTTTACTGGTCTCAAAGCAGGATAGGTATTCCCATTACTCAAAGTGCCGTTATGAATATCATTATCCTGATTCCGCATAGCAAATCGGCTGACGAGATGGTGTAACTCATCAGCTAAGTTGTTCAATTGCGTCGAGGCGGCAGCAATCTCCGCGATGTCGCTTGTAGCAAGTTCCGTTGATTCTCGCACTGCTGCCGTATCCTGCGAAATCTCAGCGCTGGTAGCGTGTTGTTCTTGGCTTGCTGCGGCAATTTGAGCCGTGATAGTCGCCACTCTTTCCACCTCGGCAATAATTTCACGCAAGGAATGTCCGGCATTATTAGCAAGGTCTTTCCCGCGTTCCACCTCGCGTGTTCCTTCTTGCATCGCAGCAACGGTTTGCCCGATTTCGGCTTGAAAATGTTTGATAATTTCCGTGATTTGCTTTGTCGCAGAGGTTGTGCGCTCCGAGAGCTTTCGGACTTCATCGGCAACCACCGCAAAACCGCGCCCGTGAACACCTGCACGAGCCGCTTCAATAGCGGCATTCAAGGCAAGAAGGTTCGTTTGCCCGGCAATAGTATTGATGAGTTCCAGAATTTCTCCAATTTCTTCGCTGCTTTTACCAAGCTCAGTAACTGTAGTAGCAGAGCGGTGTACAGCATCATTGATGCGGTTCATTCCGGCAATCGTTTCGTTCACGACAGCTCCGCCCTTGTGCGCACTTTCACCGGCTTTGGAGGCAATATCGGCAACAAGCGTAATATTTTTTGCATTATCCGCAGCAGAGTCGGCAAGTGTGGCAATCGCTTGATTGATATGAGCCACACGCTGCACCTGCTCTTGGGAGGTTTCTGCAATGTGCTCGGCTCGACTGGAAATGTGCTGCGTGGAAGAAACGGTCGTTTGCACCGAATCGCGTACTTGGCGAAGCATATCGTGAATATTTGCTACCGACTGCGTGAAACCCGCATAAAGTCTGGCGATGTCGTCATTGTTTTCGGAAGTAAGCGCAACAGTCAGGTCGCCGTTTGCGAACCTATTCATCGTCGTCAGCATCGTTTCGACGCAACCGGCAAGGTATTGTTTTTCTGATGCTGTTTGCTGCGCGGCTTCTTCGATAATCTGTTTTTCGTGCGCGGCTTTGTCACGAGCTTCTTGCACCATAGATTCTATGCGGTGGTTCAGCTCAATTTCACGCTGCTTTAGCTCAAGCGTTCGGCGATGCATTCTTAAGATACGCGCCCGAACCGCCATATACGACGTTCCAGCAACAAGCGCTATGCAGAGCGCATAGAACCACCATGTTTGCCAAAAATGAGGCTTAAAGCGGATTGGAAGAGATGCGCCTGTTTCATTCCACGTGCCATCATTATTGCAGGCTTGAACGCGGAAGGTGTACGAGCCGGGCGAAACGTGGGAATACTGGGCAAATCGCCGTGACCCCGCTTCAATCCAGTCGTTATCAATGCCTTCAAGTTTGTAACGAAAGCGCACGCGCTCCGGGACAAAAAGCGAAAGTGCCGTGTAGCGAATTTCAACGTTTTCGTTATCCGGCTCAATGACAAGATTGATGCCTGTTTTCATGGAAATTTCCCGTTCGCGGCGAACACCATCCACGATTACATCTTCAATAGCAATCGGTGGCGGAAGAGTATTTTTTGCTATGTGGTCGGGGTGAATAATGGCTACACCGCCTACGGTCGGAAACCAATACGCCCCGTCGCGGTCTTTGAGCATCATCGGACAACCGAAATTACACTCGGAGCTACGCATCCCGTCGAAGCGCGTAAATGCCGTAACGCGCGGCAATGTGCTAATTTTCCCATCGGCAACGGCATTCAGGTCTTCCTTCGGAACACGCATGATTCCTTTGTTGCAGGTCATCCACATATTCCCGGAATCATCTTCTTGAATGGCAAAGACCATTTCGTCAATCAAGCCGTTATCGCTCAGAATCGGCTTCATTACACCATTCTTATACCGCCTCAGACCACGCCCCGTGCCCAGCCACATCACGCCATCGCGGTCTTCGATAATGTTCAGCACAAAAACGCTGTTATCAAGTGTACTATCAATCGGAATGACCGTGATTGAGCCGTTATCATATTTTTGCAGATATGCTCGTGTGCCTATCCAAAGAACACCGTTACGGTCTTGATAAAAAGAAGGAGCAAAGTTTGTTTTTAAGCCGTTTGCTATCGTAAGCGTTTTTTGAACTTTACCATTTTTCATGACTGTAATACCTGCGCCCTGATGGTTCATCCAAAGCGCACCGTCCTTGTCAAAGAACAACGTATTGATACCGTTTGCCAGCAAGCCATCTTTTTCTGCGGTGTAGGTAATGGTCTTCCCGTTATTCATTGCAACTAAGCCCTGCCCAAGTGTACCAATCCACAACGTTCCGTCGGGAGCTTCTGCCATTGGGCGCGGTCGGTCGGACGGAAAGCCATTTTTGGTTGTATAGGTGGCAATAACTTTTTTATCGCGCAACTGTAACACACCGCCGCCGGCAGTTGCAACCCACACGTCACCGCGTTTGTCCTGCAAGATAGACCAAATCGGATTCACCGTAAATCCCTCCGGCTGTCCCAGCAATGTAAATTTGCCATCCCGCAGCCGATGCAAACCGTCCGCACCCGTACCAACCCACACGCTTCCCTCCATATCCGCCATTAAGCTGAGAGTGTTGTTATCTTGTAGCCCATTTGCCGTAGTAATATTCTCCGCAGTAGCCATGCGAGGATTAAATCGAGAAAGTCCGCCACCGGGGCAGGAAAGAAAAAAATTCCCACGCTTGTCAATAAGCATACTATTGATAACATTTCCGGCGAGATTGTTCGTTGCTTGAGTATACACGGTAAATGACGGCGACTGCCACGAACCCCGCATGGCAACAAGACCTCTGTTTGTACCCATCCACAACGTTCCTTCGCTGTCGCGCAGGAGTGAAAGAACAATATTGGAGGGCAGCCCTTGTGCCGTTGTTAATGCTGGCGAAAATGCGCCATTGCGGTAGGATTGCACCCCTTGTGCTGTTGCGACGAGGATACTGCCATCGGTATCGTGATAGACGGTTTGTATCGGGTTGGCGGCAAGACCGTTCGCTGTTGTCAAAAGGCTGAATTTTCCTTGAGCATAGACATATAACCCCTCACCGGAGCTAATATAGATGCGCCCTTCGTTATCCTCCGTTATAGTGCCTGCATTCCCCATAAATCCTTCTTTTGCGCTCAGATGCTCGAACACGCCGTTTTTCATGCGCCCCACACCGCCGTTTTTGCCAATCCAAAGTGTACCATCTTTTGCATAGTAGAGGCTTGTAAGAAATGTCGCACCAAAGCCGGGCGTATTTTGCCGCGTGAAGAGTGTGAACTGCACACCATCAAAGCGCACCAAACCTTGCTGAGAAGCTATCCAGATGTAGCCATCGGGTGTTTGTACGAGGTCAGAGACAATATTCTGCGGCATCCCCTGTTCTTCGCGCCAAGTATCGAATGTATATTGCGAAAGACGTTTTGCGGGGTCAAGCCCTGTTGTTTGCGCCGATGTAGGAGCTTGTTGAGAAAAAGCGCCCGGACTGTAAACAAGAGTAAACATGAGGGCTACCCCCCGTAATAATCCACTCACAATGCTAAAAGTAAAACTTCCCTTCATAATTCCTCCAAGAATGCGCAATTAATAATCTAGTGGAATGTACCGTTACCGATATACTGAGAGACTGTTTGGAAAGTCATTTTTTCGCCAATCTCCTGAGCAAAAGTCGAATCA
>CALCNX010000105.1 GCA_937899715.1 uncultured bacterium
GTCCGGTCATCTTGACCGAGAGATTACCTTCCGCCATTTGCTTGAGGACATCGGAGGCTTCATTGAAGGGCTGGACGATAGCATCCAGCATTTGGTTCATACCGCCGACCATCTCGCGGAAGGTGTATTGGAACTTGGAAACATCGCCGCGGACGGAGAGATTACCTCGCTGGGCAGCATCAATGAGCATGGCAAGTTCATTATTTACGCTTTGGAGATTCGCTTTCACATCGTCAATACTTTTAGTAATTTTGGCTTTTTCGCCCGGGAGCCTATCCATATCTTGTGCGAAGTTCCCGTTTGCATATTGCGTTATCACATCCACGACTCGCATCTTTACGTCGATGTGCGCTTTGACGAGAGTATTGATGCCCGTTGCCAGTTCTTCGTATTTTCCTTTGAAGTTTTGAGCTGGCATCTGATAACTAATCATACCCGCTGTGTGCTGGTCAGACATAATTCGCTGCTCGGTTGAGAATTGTTGAATTGTTTGAACGATATTATTCACTGAGCCAGCAAGAGACCCAAGCTCATCGTTTGATTTCATCTGCACGGTTGCATTCTCAAATTGCCCGTCTGCAACTTTGCGTGCTGCCGATTCAATAGAATTGAGTGAACGACTGATGAATCGTGCGACAATAAACATCACTCCCACCAACAACAGAGCCATACCTCCGGCAATGGAGGCGATAATCAATGATTTCTGACTGACAGCAGCCTCTACAGTCTCCATAGGCATTGTCACCTCGAAAGCGCCGTGTATTTCGCCCGTGCGCCAGTTTTCCATGCGTGTTCCGGTGACATCTTTACCGTCGCTGCGCCCCCAGAATTCTTGTGAGCGTGCTGGATCACCATGGCATCGCATACATTCTTCGCTGAGCTTAATCGGGCGAAAATAGCGGATATTACCATCACGAATTTCCCATAATTCTGCCGACGAGCCTGTTTCCAGTTTTTTCAGCACCTCCGTCTCGTAAGCGTCGGGCTGATTATCGGGATTGCGTGGTGAAAACTTCGGTACTTTAAGATTAAACCCTAACTCTGCCGATTTTTTCTTTGCAACGCTCATCGCCGAGAAGATTGGAACAGTTCGCAATACCTGTTCTACGCTCATGTTGCTTTGCTTTGCATCACGGAAAACATCAAAACGAATTTGGTCGGCGGTGTACTCTCGCGCTGACTCAGAGGCAAGAATAACAGCACGGGCTTTCGTAACAAGTGCGTTAGTTTCTGTCTCACGATAGAGACGGGAAAAATACCAATACGTCGTCACACTGCTCAAGAGTGATAATACAAGAGCCGGAAGTATAATCTTGTATTGTATCCGCAAGTTGTTCCACCACGTTTTCATAATTACTCCGAGAAAAAAAATCGTAAAAAAATCGTACAATAAAATATGTTTATCGCTTTTGGTTATTGGAGAACAATTTCTTCATCGGCAAGAATAGAACCGATATTCACAATCATCCGAACAATATCGCCGTGTTTTGCCATGCCTTGCAGAAAATGGCTTTGGCTGCCTTTGCCTGTTTTGGGAGGCTCGCTGATACTTGTGTCGTCAATATCCACCACTTCGACCACCGCATCCACAATGAGTCCCGTAGCGCCATGCGCATCGTGTTGAGTAATGATAATGCACGTGCGATCGTTGTACTCGGTCTCTTCAAGCGCAAAACGCAAACGAACATCCACGACCGGAATAATTTTTCCTCGTAAGTTGATGACCCCTTTGATATAATGCTGTACATTGGGAACGACCGTAATATGCTGCATCCCGACAATTTCATTCACATATTGCGCTTCCAACGCATATTCCTCGCGCCCTAAACGAAAGACAATGAATTTGTGAATGAGCGTGTTAATATCTTCCTCATCGGCAAAAGCCTCAAGAGCGGTTGTGATTTGTGATTTCATGATGGTTCGGAAATAAATTGTTCAAGAATATTGTATCAATAGCAAGTATTCATCAGGCGGCAAGCGCCATAGTACGCTCTTCAGCTTGCCGGATAAGGTCTTCCGTATCAAGAATCAGTCCTATGTGACCGTCGCTGAGTATCATACAACCGCTCAATCCCGATACCGTGCCGATGTATTGTGATAACGATTTAATAACGGTCTGTTGTTGTCCCAATACCTCATCTACCATGATGCAGGCTTTGCGGGTGTGCGATTCAACAATCACAAGGATTCCTCCTGTCATATCTGTCGTATCGGATTTTTGGTTAAACATTTCATGAAGGCGTAAAACGGGGAATAGAGCCTCACGAACACGAACCACTTCTAAACCATCCATGGTGGTCGTAATATCGCCAACACGCGGGCGGAACGATTGTCGCACACTGCCCAGCGGAATGGCGTACCTTGCCGTGCCGACACGGACAAGCATAACATCCATGCTCGCCAATGTGAGCGGAATGCGTAGCGTTACGGTCGTGCCGATACCAGAGCGAGAGGTAACATGAATTTGTCCGCGCAAGCGCTCAATATTCTGACGCACGACATCCATCCCGACACCGCGCCCGGAAATATCGGTAACGACCTCCGCAGTGGAAAATCCCGGCTCAAAAATAAAATTCCATACGTCTTCATCGGTGAGGGCATCGGTGTTTTGAGGTGCAATCCCTCGCTCCGAAGCACGTTGCAAAATTCTTTTTCGGTCAAGACCGCCACCGTCGTCGCGTATGGAAATAACAATATCATTGCCTTCGTAGAGAGCGCTTAACGTGATTGTTCCCGTCTCTGCTTTACCACGCTCTTTGCGCTCGTGCGGAAATTCAATGCCGTGGTCAATGGAATTGCGAATAATATGAACAAGTGCGTCAAACATGAGGTCAATGAGGTTTTTATCCATTTCCGTATCTGCGCCGTTCATTTGCAGTTCTACCATTTTGCCCACGCGCCCCGATATTTCACGCACCACGCGGCGCATTTTGACGAACAGAACTTCCACCGGAGCCATGCGCATAGACATTGATACGGATTGCAGTTGGCGCGTGATTTTGCCAATCATAGCGGCTGATTTTCGGAACTGCGGAAGCGGTAAGCCAATAATATCTGGGCTATTGAACGCCATTGTTTGCATGGTCACAAGTTCGCCAACCAAATCGAAAAGGCGGTCTAACTTCGTAGTCTCGACACGAATCTCGGAACGCTCCGAAGCGGAAGTACCATGAACGCCCGAAGCGCCATTACGCTGATGCTCAAGTGCGGTTTCATGATGGGCTTCGGCTTGGTCAGCAAATTCTTCTTTGGCACTAAACGGGGAAGTGCTCTGGCTTGTACCGATTCTTTCAGATGTTCCACTGGCGGATTCCAGTGACAACACTAAAGCGTCCACCTGAGAATGAAGCGTGATAAGAACGGCGGTATCAATGGATAAATCTCCGGCGACAATCATATCGGCAAAGACCGATGCACTTTGCATTAATGTTCGCGCTTCGTCATGGTCTTGAACGAGATTTTTGAACGTGGGGTTATTCAAAATTGCCAAAATGCTACTCACCGTTGGCACAACGGTCTCGCTTGGTGGTACGGCTTCTCCGAACGATTGAATTGTGGCAAGGAGCGATAGCGCGTGTTCCTTCAAAACGGTGGCATAGGTGAGTTCAAGTGAGTAATCAGCAGAATGGGGAGTTGGAGCAGCGCGAGGGGAGTTCTGAACCGACACACCATGAGCAAGACGCAAACGCTCAATAAGAAGGCGAGTTTTTTCGCACATAGCGGGTGAATGATAGTCTTGCTGTGCAGGTACTCCCGCAGCCGTCTGCTGTATTTCTCGAATTAACTCGCGGAGACAATCGAAGGCTTCGTAAATCAGTCCAAGCGTCTGCTCCGATTGCTGCTTTGGCGTTTCGCGGATACAGTCGAAGAGTGTTTCTGCCTCGTGCGTGAGGTCTTGCACTTGTACAAATTGCAAGAATCCTGCCACGCCTTTCATGGAGTGAAAGGAACGAAAGAGAACACGAATATTCGTTTCAATCGTACTTATATCGGGGTCTCCAAGCGACTCTACTAATGGCTCTGTGCGCTCAAGTCCCGAAAGAGCTTCTTGCACAAAATCATTCACCAGTTCCTGCATATCAGGAAGCCGATTGAGAGTTGTTGAGAAATGCTGCGGCGAAGATTCCATAACCAAGTTCGGATAATTTGAGTGCAAGAGAATTGACAACAAATGCCCGTGTTAAAAATACGTGCCACTTTCTAAGCTGTTGAAAAACAAACCATTTCGCTATTTCCATCGGAGAAGTATTTTTCATAATGACAATATATTCTCATATTTTGAGAAAAAGCGCTCACTCTGATTTACATCTATTTAGCATGACAGAATATATATTATGTAAAATCAAAAACAACCATGAAACAGTTTTATGAAATCTTCGTACTGGGAAAGTTGCAATACTAATTATTACCTTTTTTAGTGAAAGTGTTTCATGCTCTACCGCGTACTAGGTTTTTGTTTCTTGGTTTTGTGTTCAGAAGCACCGCTGACCGCACAAACATTACCACTGCAATTTCGTTCTAAACTCGCCCCGGCTACAAACGCCACTATGACGATTGAAGAATACGAGCCAAAATCAATGCTGGTCGTGCCCGCACATCCCATTAAGCGCTCGAAGTACCCGTTTATTGACGTTCACAACCACCAAGACGGACGAATGGCGCAGCAAAATTTAGAGCACCTCGTCCGCGAAATGGACAGTATCAATATGCGGGTGATGATCAACTTGAGCGGGGAGAATGGCGAGCGCTTGAAACAAAGCGTTGAAAATATGGATAAAAAGTACCCCAAACGCTTTATCACCTTTGCGAATGTTGATTTTTCGATTGACCGCATGGACGACCCGGACTTTGGCAAAAAGGCAGCGGCACAGTTAGAACAAGATTACAAGAATGGCGCACGCGGTTTGAAAATTTACAAAAACTTAGGATTGACTGTCCGTGAACCAAGCAACCGCCGTATTCCTACCGACGACCCACGACTTGACCCGATTTGGCAGAAGTGCGCCGAACTTGGTATTCCTGTTCTCATCCACACCGGCGAACCCAAATCATTTTTCGAGCCGCACGACCGCTTCAATGAGCGATGGCTAGAGCTAAAGCAGTTTCCCAATCGTGCCCGCCCCGGCGATGTCTATCCACCGTGGGAACAAGTCATGCAGGAGCAGCGCAATCTATTCCGTAAGCACCCGCGCACCAAATTTATCGCCGCGCACTTTGCATGGTTGGGTAGCGATTTGAAACGACTCGGCGAGGTACTGGATAGTTTGCCAAATGTCTCTACGGAATTTGGCGCTGTCATTGCGGAACTTGGTCGGCAGCCACGATTTGCACGTGAATTTTTCTTGAAGTATCAAGACCGCCTGCTCTTTGGGAAAGATACATGGGAGATGACCGAGTACCACACGTATTTCCGCGTATTGGAGACCAACGACGAGTATTTCGACTACTTCCGCAAGCGCCATGCGTTTTGGAAAATGTACGGCTTGAATCTTCCCGACGACGTACTCAAGAAAATCTATTACAAAAATGCGCTGAAGCTCTTTCCGCACTTGAACGCAGCGGAGTTTCCGCAATAAGCCATTGATTGAATAACAAAGCCCTGTAAGATTGATACTTACAGGGCTTTGTTATTCTTGATTAAATTTTTATTCGTAAGAAATGACGTACTGACCGACAATGAGAATTGCAACGGACTTACCATTCACTCGACTACTTTCTACTTTGGGATAGAGGAACGTAATAGTCTTTTTCTCTTTATCCGACAACCAGCCCGGTCCACCATTTGTTCCTAAAACTGGATTACTGCTTGTGCCAATACGAACACCTGTGTAATCCCACTGAAAAACGTAACTCAGTGTTTGACCGAAAGTCCACGGGCTTGTTGATCTGTCAATTGAAGGTGGATTGGGATAATCATTGATTTTTAACTGTACGCTCTTCACGGCAACTTTATAGACATCAACAAGTTTCTGATTGTTCGTGGAGGCATCAATGGCTGAAGCGTTAATTGTTGCATTCATTGATTCTTTTTGTACACTTCTTGAGGTTGCTACTCCTGTCGTGGAATCAATTGTAGTAACGACTGTATTGCCAACGTTATAATCAATAGTCGGAACTTCTACGTTGCAGTCCCACGCAACGGATTGGTCAGTAGGAGCTAGTTTTCCATCCACTTGTCGTGCAATAACTTTCCCATTGAGACTCACTACTTGTCCGTTTGAACTTAGAGCAATCCCTGCTTTTGTCGTATCGGTATCTTTATCATAATCCGTCAAGCTCGTCGCTACGAAAGAGGCTTTGATAGATTTTATTTTAACATTGCCCGAACTATTCTTAATTACTGCATCGGCTGACGTTAGCTGGGGAGGTTGCGAAAGAAGTTCTGTTGTACGTGGAAGATTGCCGTTTAAGACCGAATCGCAGCTTGTTAGTATGAAAACCGTAGCAATGAGAATCGCACCAAGTCCAAGCCAATTATTGAGCAATCGTTGCTTCTGTGCGTTGATATTCCATGAGATAAACATGATAATTTCCTTAAAAAAGTAATAATGATTGATTGAAATTCCATTGGCAGCAAGCACACTACACCGGTGAAATAATGGACTGCTGTTAATGTTCGAGAGAAACGTAGAGAATAAAAAACTAGAATGTAATCGAAACTCCGTAGGTAATGCCGACCTTCGGCGAAGCATTCCAGAGATTTTGATGATTGTACAGCAAAGCACTTCCTTCAGCGCCAAGCATAAAGCGTACACGGGATTCCGGTGCGTACGTCAGACCAAGCATTAAACGCCCAAGCCCACCCAGCCTCGTCCCGCCAAGTGTAATTTGTCCGAACGGGCTAAAGGGGCTGTCTGGCAGCACATTGTAGCGATACGCAATGCCCGCCCACGCTAGAAGTGGATTCTGCGAAACACGATAGAGACTGCCTTCGACGACGTTCAGATATTGTTGAAAATATTCCTCAGAGCAAAACTCTATTCCTACCGAATGATGAGGGTCTATGGCATAACGAACGCTGGCAGCACTGTTTTTGAACGGTGACGACGAGCCCGAAGGAAGCTCCGTGCTTGGTACGGATGTCCCAAGTAGCCCGCGCACTTCTGCTTGAATCCCAATCAGGTGTTGCTGCTCGGTTTGCTTGTGCTCATCATTACGATTATTACTCATGGGTAACGGCTGCGATATACTGGCAGAATACTGCGAATCCGCCTTTTTATCCTGTGATTGTTTGTCTTGCGGCTCTGCGCCGGAAGGTTTCTGCGAAGGCTCTTGAGTGGCAATATTACCCGAAGGAATGTTTTGTACACCGCCGCCCAAATTTGGTATCGCTGCCGGATTTGCAGCGTCGTTGTGTGTTCCTGATGAAAGATTGTTCTGCCACTGACCAAACAACTGCGCTAATGATAACTGCTCTAGTGATAACGGTGCCAGTGAATGCTGTCCGGCTCTGCTGGGCGACTCATGGACAATTTCACGAATGATAATCCGCTCACGAACCGTGTCGTATTGGGATTGATGCGCCGTAGCAAAAGTGAGTTCCTGACCGCCGGAGGAACGTGGACTGCGACCAACTCCCCTGCTTATTGAGCCATCTGAAAAAGAGCCTCGTTCCAAAGAAGCGAAACCAGAAGCCGCAATGCTGCCTGATGAACCAAACCACCATATCGTAAGAAGTGAGGCACAAATTGCCGAAGCAAGACTTCCTGCGATATAACCCCACACTGGCAGAACGAGACGAGAGGTAGCAGAACCGTTTACTGCTGCCGCATTACCAGTGGAGACAGCCGCCGCAGTAAGATTGTTTGTAACAGGCGCGACAGTTTGCCCAAGACCCAGTTTTGCAAAAACAGCATCGGTGGATGCTTGTGGCGGTGCGTAGTGCTGCTGTGCACGGCTTCCTGCGGAGCGGAAAAGCATCTGCGCTCGGAGGGATTCTTGCAGATTGGCATTGTGCGCCAGCTCGGCAAAGAGAGCTTCTGTGCTTTCCGCGTCAAGACTATGATCAAGAAAATTTTGAAGCAAATGCTCAAAGTGTTCTGGAGATTGCATGATGGTGTGCTTCCGAATAAAGTGTTGCTGTTAGTGTTGTTCTAAGTCTTTGATGTACGGCTTCAAAATGTCTTTCAGTTTTTGCTTTGCCCGAAATACTCGTGTTCGAGCGTTGACAACATTTGTGTCCGTGATGGCAGCAATTTGTTCGTAACTCAAATCGTCGTATTCGCGGAGTACAAACGCCTCGCGGTATTCATCATCAAGCGAACTAAGCGCTGCGTCAACAAGTCGAAACAGTTCTTCTTTCTCAATCTCGTTTTGCATTTCGATAGTGGAACTCATTCCGTCGGGTAGCTTCGTTGAGTCTCCACTATGATTATCTAAAATATCATCCAGTGAAAGTGTGCGGGTGTGATACTTTTTTCGGTCGAGGCATTGATGCCGAGCAATACGAAATAAATATCCTGAAACGTTTGTAATCATGCGCTCTTGAGCGCTCACGTGATAAAACCGAATAAAGGTCTCTTGGAAAATATCTTCCGCTTCGTGCGGATTGTCCATGATACTAAAGCAATAGGTGCGGATTCGTGCTGCATAGCGATGATAAAATGCCTTGAACGCCTCTTCTCTCTGCAACGAAGGAGACTGCATTAGTGCGAACAAAGCGTCGTCGGAATGGGAAGTATAATCCACAATAAAACCCTATTGCTCGAATGGAATGAAGAAGTTGATTTGCTACTTTCTCTAAAGACTGCGCAGAGGTATGAAACGTTGCAAAAATTCACCAGATTTTTTTCAAAACAAGGAGAGACAAAAAAAGCCCGTTAATTAACGGGCTTTTTTTATTCAAGAACAAATTATGTTTCTCACAAAAACATTACTCCCCACATCCAATCGGCTGTCCGGGCGGCACGGGAAGCGGTTTGGGCAATGATACGGTTTTGGGATTTTTCACAAATTCTGCGATTTGTACAGAAGCCAGAAGATATGCGGCTTTCGTGGCATCGTCTTTTAATGATTTCCGCTTGCCGTCCAGCCAGCCGCGCAAGTCTTCCAGCCGTGCGAGCGTAATAGCTCGTGATTGCGCTGAGGCATCATCATCTTGCACAAGGCGCATCAATCCTTGGAGTACAGTCATATTGACCGTGCGTTGCACTTCGGCTTTGTACGCCGATTGCGCTGAAGGATTTTTCCACGTTGCTGCCAAAAGTTTATCAATCGTTTCGCCCAGCGACGGCAAACGGCTATCCCGTGCACCGTATTCCACCAAGCGTGCCGCGCGTTCGGGGTGGAGCATAAAACTTGTCGTAAAGGTCGCTGCTGCTTCTGCCGCCGCAAGTGCATCAAAGGGGAGTCCGGTGCGGCTTTTGAAAGATTCGCGCGTTTTGTTGTAGCCATACGCCGGTGGCGGAATGAGTTTCAGGAGCGCTTCGGGAAGCGCAAGTGCATCAACACTCAGCGTTGACAAAAGAGCATCTAACGCTCTGCGCTGCTCTTCTCCCGAAATTTGCGCGGTAATAGTTTGCCCGTCGCCGCGCACAGCATAGCGATAATCCAACCCGCCCAGAATTTTACTCACTGCTTCGGTTTGGTAGCGATGCAAAAAGTACATCGGCACAAGCGTTTCGTCCAGCGTCGAAAGCGGCTGACCTTGCGGAATATTATGTGCCCCGAACGTGCTCAAAATCTCGCTGCGTACACTCATCAGTCGCATCAACTCGTCAATTGCGTTTTTACCGTTATCCCATAAGTGCGTCGTAGGGTGTGCGCCGCCAATCGGTCGTCCGTCTTCATCGGTTAAGAAATAAAATCCGCGCTTGTGGGCATCGTCCAAAATAGTTTTCAGTGCTTTTTTTTCATCCGTTGGAAATTCCGCATACCCGTAAGCAATCGAAACTTTATCCCACTCGCCAATGCCGCTTGCGTAGGCGTTTCCAAGCGTGAACTTGCCCGTTGCTGCATCTTTGTCAATCTTCGGATGCGGGTAGTCCATCACCGACGACCGTCCTTCCGCGCCCATGGTGCTTGCTGCGAAATTATGAGCCAACCCAATCGTATGACCGATTTCATGCGCCGATAGCTGTTTTAGACGCGCTAACGCCATTTTTTGCAGCGCATCGGGAACCTGCTTCCCTTCTTCGTAAGCGGCAATAATACCGGAGGCAATCAAAAAATCCTGCCGCACGCGCAGGGAACCAAGCGTTACGTGCCCTTTCAAAATCTCGCCCGTGCGTGGGTCGGTAATGCTACCGCCATACGACCAGCCGCGCGTGGCACGGTGTACCCACTGCACGACGTTGTAGCGCACATCCATAGGGTCGGCGCTGTCGGGAAGGATTTTTACTTGGAACGCATTGATAAAACCTGCCGCCTCAAAAGCCTCGTTCCACCACGTCGCGCCCTCGAAAAGTGCAGAACGAATTGGCTCGGGCGCTGCATTGTCAATATAATAGACAATCGGCTCCACAGCTTCACTTTTTGCAGCACCGGGGTTTTTCTTCTCTAAGCGATGACGTGTGATAAATCGCTTCATGATTGGCTGGTCAATCGGTGTGGCGTAATCCATGTAACTCATGGGGAAATAGCCGGAGCGCGGGTCGAACTCACGCATTTTATACGATTTTGCTTCGTTGAGCGCAGGCAGTTCAATAAAAGAATGATGCTCGCGGACGGTCACAGACTGGGGCGAAGGGGTTACATCACGTATAAACTGCCCCGTTGGTTCGCCGATAAACGTAAGCGTTACTTCAAATTCTGAGTTCTGAGGAAAACTTTTGGTGCGCGGCATGAACATTGCTGATAGATCAGCGTTTATGGCGTAAGTACCCTGCCCCGCACGTCTGAGTGCTCCCGAAACGCCATGCGCATCGCGGAGAAAAAATGCTCCGCCATCCACCAACACTTTGCTTCCTTCTTCCAGATCAACCTTGAACCCGAACAATACCGACCGTGCAAAGGATTCTCCGACTGCCCGTTGCTGGTTTGAGTCGGTGGTGACAGCACGAAAATTGAGATTTTGTTCCACAAGAAGGACTTTGGGTCCATGGCGTTCGAGCCTTACCACGCGCTCTGCACTTAATTGCCCTCGGTCAAGTCCAATGTCATTCGAGCCTACTCCTTGCGGAAGCGAGACCGCGTAGAGAAAATCGCGCTCAAGGCGTGCCTTTTCTATTTCGAGCCAGATTTTATCCGTCTTTGCATCCCAGTAAAACGTAAAGAAACCGGAGAACTTTTGCATTCCTGCTGTTTTTGCAGCAATAGTGCTGATAGGATTTGTAGATGTTGCTTGGGAAGTAGTCGTTTGTTGAGCAGCAGCGCTGACGATAAAACTCAGCGCGAACAACAAAGTAATCGCAAATGGTGCAAAGAATGATTTCATGGGTACTGGATTAGTGTTGGATGGTCTTTGAATTTTTTCGCAATATACGACATCAACAGCAATGTGGACAAATTCAGAGTGTCTATATTTTTGCTTACAAACAGTGAGATTTGGTTTTTGGAGAGAGCTATCAAATCTCTTGGAGTTTGGTTTCGCGTGGTGTAACTTCAGCTCTTCCCCTTCGTATCCGATTCTGCAATACAAATACATAGATTATTTTTTCACCCTTTTACCAGTTTTTTTCTATGGAACTTTCTATCCAGAATATCTCCAAAACCTACCCGAATGGAGTTCGGGCACTGAATAACGTCTCGCTCACGATTCCTGTGGGAATGTTCGGTCTGCTTGGTCCGAATGGCGCGGGTAAATCCTCGCTCATGCGGACGATTGCGACGCTGCAAAATCCTGACGAGGGTGCTATCACCTTTGGCAAACTGAATGTCCTTGCCGAGAAAGAACAATTGCGAACAATGCTGGGCTATCTTCCGCAAGAATTTGGCTTGTATCCGAACTTACCCGCCGAAACCATTCTCGACCACTTCGCTGTGCTGAAAGGTATCACCAATGCGAAAGAACGCAAAGCAAGTGTGGAAGCGCTTCTGCACCAAACAAATCTCTATCATGTTCGCAAAAAAAGCGTGGGTGGGTATTCAGGCGGTATGAAGCAGCGTTTGGGAATTGCCATTGCGCTTTTGGGCAATCCGAAACTGATAATTGTGGACGAACCCACCGCCGGACTTGACCCCACCGAGCGGAATCGGTTTTTGAATTTGCTGGGTGAAATCGGCGAAAATATTGTCGTGATTCTCTCCACGCACATCGTAGAAGACGTGCGCGAACTTTGCCGTAATTTTGCTGTGATTGCGCATGGCAACGTCGTCTTCACCGGAACGCCGGAGGATGCGATTGCTGCACTCAGTGGCAAAATTTGGAAAAAAACGGTAGAGAAATCCGAATTGCCGGAGTATCAAAAAAATCATCGCGTGATAGCCTCTCGGCTTGTTGCGGGAAAGCCCGTCATTCGTGTTTATTCCGAAACTGATCCGGGAAGCGGCTTCGAGAGTACCGAGACCGATCTTGAAGATGTCTATTTCTATCACGTCGGCGGAAATGCCGCAGATGAGAAAGAGGCAGCATAATGAACCAGTTTGTGAATGTCTTCCTCTTCGAGCTTCGGTACTGGCTTCGCCGACCGACGACGTACATCTATTTTGCCACAATGTTCGGACTTGCCTTTTTGTTTATGACCACCGATGCCGTCACTATTGGTGGTAGTGTGGGCAAAGTGCTGAAGAACGCACCTTTTGTTATTGCCCGAACGACAACTATTTTAACCTTCATCGGGGCAATCATTACAACGGCTATTGCCGGAACTGCCGTTTTACGAGATTTTCAAGTGAAATCGCATGAACTCTTTTTCACGACCCCGCTCACCAAAATTTCATATTTGGGCGCTCGCTTTGTAGGTGCGGTTGTGGTGATGATTGCTGCCTATTCGGGTTTGCTTTTCGGAACACTACTGGGAACATGGATGCCGTGGCTGGAAGCAGACAAAATAGCACCGTTCAGTTTCGCAAGCTATTGGAATCCGTTTATTCTATTTCTCGTTCCGAATATCTTTTTTATGAGCGCTCTGTTCTTCGCGGTCGGCACATTGACGCGGAACTTGCTTGTGGTTTATGTACAAGGTATTGCGCTGCTTGTTGGTTTTTCCATTGCCGGAACGCTGCTGTCCGACATTGAAAATAAAATGATCAGTGCTCTTTTAGACCCTTTCGGTGTCCGCGCCTTTGGATTGGCAACGGAATATTGGACTACGGCGGAGAAAAATTCGATGGTTGTGCCGTTTACTGGCTATGTGCTTTGGAATCGCTTAATGTGGTTGGGTATTGGCGCTGCGCTCTTTGCAATGTGTTATGTGCTCTTTCGCTTTGAGGCACAGGGGTTTACGCTGCGTAAGAAAAAGGCGCAGAAGGAAGATGCCATTGACACCGGCACACGACTTGTGCTGCCAATCGTTACTCTGCATGGTGGCTTCAGCGTCCAGTGGCAGCAATGGTACAGCATGACGCGGTTTTATTTCGGTTCGCTCGTCCGCGAAATTCCTTTTCTGGCGCTTGCGGGTATCGGAACCATTATGACCGTTATGAATGCTGCGAACGCTGACCGAACCTTTGGAACGTTGGTGTACCCTGTGACGTATTCAATGATAGAAACATTGAATGGTAATGGAAGTGTTTTTTCTGTTATTATCATTGCGTTTTATGCCGGAGAACTCGTCTGGAAAGAGCGCGGACTGAAGCTCGACCAAGCGACCGATGTACTTCCCGTACCGTCATGGACGGCGCTTGTCGGAAAAATTAGTGCGCTGCTGCTGGCACTTGTAGTGCTGTATGGGGTAATGACAACGGGAATCGTTGGGGTGCAGCTTTTCAAGGGATTCACCAATATTGAATTCGGATTGTACCTGCGCAATATGCTCGGCGTTGCGCTGCCAAATCTTATTCAATTCACGTTCCTCGCGTTTTTTGTTCATATAGTGGTGAATAACAAATTTATCGGACATTTGGTAATTGTTAGTGTTTTTCTTGCTTCCATAGTTCTGGGCGCTTTGCACGTAGAGCATAATCTCTTGCAATTTGGCAGCGGACCCAGTGTGACGTATTCCGACATGAATGGCTACGGTCATTTTGTACGCCCTATGGCATGGTTCAATGCATATTGGTTCGCTTTTGCGACACTGTTAGTTGTTGCGGGGTATCTTTTTTGGGTGCGCGGCACGGAAACATCGTGGCGGCAGCGTTTTGCAAATGCGCGGTTGCAGGTGAGCGCTCCGGCACTGACCTTCGGTGCAGTGGCATTCTTGCTGATGGCTGGTTCGGGCGGATTTATTTATTACAACACCAATGTTTTGAATACCTATCGCAACAGCAAGCAAAGCGAGCAAGAGCAGGCAGACTATGAAAAAACGTATCGGCGATTGAAAGACACTCCGCAGCCGCGAATTCAGTCCGTGAAGGTGAATGTCGATATTTTTCCTGAAGAACGGTTTGTCAAATTCGGCGGTTCGTACACCATCATCAATAAAAATAGTGTTCCCGTTGATTCCGTCATTATAAGCATTGAGAGCAGTGCGGATATTGAAGAGCTAACCTTCATTCGTGCCGCAAAACAGGTGCTTTCCGACAAAGACAAAAGCGTTTTTATTTATCGCTTTGATGTTCCCCTTCAGCCACGCGATACGGCGCTTTTGACGTTCAAGCTACGTTATGCTGCCAAAGGATTCTCCAATTCCGGTACGAACTTACAAGACGTAACTTTCAATGGTACGTTCATCAACAATTCGTATCTACCACACTTCGGATATTTTGAAGGTGCAGAAATCGGTGACGACGACAAGCGTAAAGAAAATGGACTCCCGCCCAAAGAACGTATGGCTGCACTCGATGACCCGAAGGCACGGTTAAAAAACTACATTTCGACTGATGCCGACTGGGTGGATTTTGAAACCGTTGTCAGCACTGTTCCCGACCAAATTGCGATTGCGCCGGGGTATTTGCAGCGCGAGTGGACGGAAACTGTTGCCGGAAAACCTCGCCGCTACTTCCATTACAAAATGGACAGCAAAATTTTGAACTTCTACGCGTGGCTTTCAGCTCGCTACGAGGTCAAACGCCATGTATGGAAGGGAGCGGACGGCAAAGACGTTACGATTGAAATTTATTATCACAAAGGGCACGAATACAATCTAGAACGCATGGTGCAGGGCGTGAAAAAATCGCTGGATTACTTTACGGCAAATTTTTCACCCTACCAACACCGTCAAATGCGAATTTTGGAGTTTCCGAGGTACGCCAGTTTTGCACAGTCTTTCCCAAACACTGTTCCCTACTCCGAGGCAATCGGGTTTATTGCTCGTGTGAAAGAACCGGAAGACCTTGATTATCCATTTTACGTGACGGCGCACGAAGTGGGTCATCAATGGTGGGCGCATCAGGTGATAGGCGGCAACGTGCAAGGCGCAACGCTCATGTCGGAATCGCTTGCGGAGTATTCGGCACTTATGGTCATGGAAAAGGAATACGGCAAAGAAAAAATGAAAAAGTTTTTGAACTACGACCTCGACCGTTACTTGCGCGGACGCAGTGCGGAGCGTAAAAAAGAGCAACCACTTATGCTGGCAGAAAATCAGCCGTACATTCATTATGCCAAAGGCTCGATGATTATGTATGCGCTGAAAGACTACATTGGCGAAGAGCGCTTGAACGCGGCACTGAAAAAGTATTTGCAAGCCGTCGCGTTTCAAGAACCGCCATACACGAATGCCCGTGAGTTCGTTAGCGTCATACGCGAAGCAGTGCCGGATTCGTTGCAGTATCTCGTTGCAGATATGTTCGAGACAATAACGCTCTTTGACAACAAAACCCAAGAAGCAAAAGCCACGAAACTTCCCGACGGGCGCTACAAAGTAGAACTGACGCTGGAATCGCATAAATTCCGCGCTGACAGTCTCGGTACGGAAAAAGAAATTGCGCTTGGCGACTGGGTGGACGTGGGCGTGTTCGACAAAAACGAAGACAAAGCGAGCAAACTTGGCAAGCCGTTGTACTTTCAGAAGTACAAAATTACTCAGCCTAAAATGACGATAGAGCTTACCGTGAACGGCGAACCGCATAAAGCAGGCATTGACCCCTACAACAAACTCATAGACCGCGTTCCGAAGGATAACGTGAAGGAAGTGAGTAAGTAATCTTGTTCTGATTTGAACATAAAAGCCCGCCAAACAAGATTTGGCGGGCTTTTATGTTTTATATTCGTGCTACAAATCCGCAATCAATTCGCAGGCTGAGGAAGAAACGGATTCGCAAAGCGGGAGTCTTTGATAAATTCTGTATCAGTGAGCGTTTTCAAAAATGCGACGAGCGCTTGTTTGTCGGTCGTGGATAGATTCAAGCGGCGCGGTGTGTTTGCCTGCCCGTTTGCGCGGAGTTGATTGCTTAGATTTGGATGCGCCTGTACGCCCGAATTATAGTGCTCCACGACTTCTTCAAGCGTTAGAAAACGACCATCGTGCATATAGGGTGCAGTCAATTCGATATTTCGGAGCGACGGTACGCGGAAACGTCCTGCATCGCGCTGATTCCCTGTTACTTCGGCAAGCCCCAAATCTGTTGTCGAAACTGCATCTAAGCCATTATTTTCTGGGCGCTCCATAATGAACTGTGTCCGTGTGCCATGACACGTAGCGCAGTTGCCATCGCGTCCATTAAAAATTGCGCGACCACGATTTTCTTGAGCACTAAAATTTTGGAAGTTTGATTGCAAGCCAACGTCAAATTTGCTGCGATACGAAATAAGCGAGCGGACAAATTGCGCAAGCGATTTTGCAATGCGGTCGGAGGTAATGTCAGGCGAACCAAAGGCAGCAGCGAAGAGCGGTTTGTAATACTCCGTCTGCGAGAGGCGTTTGGTGAGTGAATCTAGCGTCATCCCCATTTCGGTTTTGTCTTGAATTGGCATGAGAGCTTGTATTTCCAGTGTGGCGGCACGGGTATCCCAGAAAAAGCCTTGTACTGCGGGCGCTCCACCTCTGCCGCCACCGGCATCTATGTATGCCGTGTTGGTAAGGTTCATTGAGTGTCGCCGCGTCAGCCCCTGCATAAATCCTGTGCTGAGGCGCTTGTTGTCGGCAAAGGCAAGTTCTTGTTTGTGGCAGCTTGCACAAGCAGTGCTGTTATTAAGCGATAATTTTTTGTCGTAGAATAGCACGCGTCCCAGTGTCGCGCCTGCGTCCGTTACAGGATTATCCGTCGGCTCCACGTAGCGGGCAGTATTGTCAGCCACAAAATGCGATGGAAGCAAATGAATTGTGCTATATGCAATGGTTGTTACGGGCAGAATTGGTGCCGGACTTTCGACAGCACTTGCGGTGGTGCTGGTAACTGTGGGCGAAGATATATCTATTGGCGCGTTTGCACCGTTACACCCTGTTGTTATCGCCCCTAGCAATGTGACTGTTGTCAGCAGACAAAGTGCCTTGAGGAAAAATGGCACATTCTTTCGGACTGTGCGTAGATTGCAAAAGGTATTCATGGTATTAGTGGAATGGCGGTGTAAAAATATGCAATAAATTTTGCAATGAATTAAAGATAAGATATTCCCCCAGCTAGAATAAATATTTATCCTCTAAAATCAAGAACAAATCACTGTAAAAAAAGATACAAAATAACAGGAACAAAAAGAATGCTTCTTATAGCACGGCTGCCACGAACGGAGCTTATCGAATTTGGGCGCACAGACAACAAGATAGCTATAAGCACAAGATATGGAAGGTGGAAATATAGTTACTTGCTTGGAAGGCGTAGAAAGAAAAAAACCTTCCGAAAAGTAAAAGGCTTTTCAGGAAGGCTCCGTTGTGGATGGTGGAAGTTGAGCGTTTTGTTAGGTGAGAATGTGCTGGCGCACGGCAGGAATCAAATCATTCACCATACTTGTTTTTTTTACCCAGCCGACTGCTCCGACTTCTTCCGCTACATTTTGTAGTACGGCACTATTTTGTGCACTAATAATCAACACCGGAATATGGTGATGTGTCGGTGAACTTTTGAGTTTTTTAATAACATCAATCCCGTTCATTCCTCGCATTTCGTAGTCGGATATAAGCAAGCGTGGAAGCGTTTCGGTAGAAAATAGTTCTTCCATAAGCGGTTCGGGATGATGGAAATCTTTGACGATATAATTTTCCCGCTCAAGCATGAAAACTATGCCTGCGCGGACAAGGTTGTTGTCCTCAACAACAAAAATATCCACTTCGCGTTGCGAGATAGACATAATAGTTTCCCTTTAAGTGTATTATGACGCGATTGTAAGGTAATTGATTAAGTGCAATGATTATTTGGAATCAATTTGCTCACATAAAAGAAGTATTCCCAATAGGATTCGACCAACGCTCTTTTGTTTTCGACGAACAGCCCCTTATACTCGACGAGCTACCGCACAACAGAAAGAAAATGTGCTTTATAGCCGCGAGAAACATTGACTTGTGCACCATTCAGCATCGTAAGAATGATAATTTTCTCGTCGTGCTTCCATGACCGAATGGCATTAAGATTCACGATAGTAGAACGGTGAACGCGAATGTACCCTTGTTTGAGCAAACGCTCTTCCCACTTGCCCAGTGCGCCAAAGGTGAGATAGTGCTTTCCGGAATGCGTGAAAAAACGCGTGTAATCTTTTGCACCTTCCAGATATGCAATATCATCTCGCACGTTCAGCACTACATTCCCTTGTGTGGCTGTTGAAATAGTGATGTACTCAGTAATGGAGGCGTTTACGGGCGGAACTTCTGAAGATTGTTCTTTTTGCGCAAGCGCACTCTGCTCTAATTGTAGGCGCTTCGTAATGTCCAGTGCCGCAAAGGAAACACCTCTGACCCGCCCATCTGCGTCAATGACAGGAACATATCGGAACTCGAACCAAATATAACCTGCGTTGGGAATGCCTGCCGAGCGCTCCAGTTGGATTGTTTCACCCTCTAATGCCCTGCCGAAATTCTTTTCAAACTGCTCTTTATGCTCCGGCAAAATGTAATTGCGCATATCGTCGCCAACAACAATTTCTTTTCCAAATACCTGGCGAATACCGATAGCCGCAGCATTATTGAAGGCAAGTATTCTGAAATCAGTGCTGAGGAGGTAAAGCAACTGTACCGAAGAATCAAATATCGCATTGAGATTTGCTTCTATTATTTTGAGTTTTTCTTCGGCTCTCTCGTTCGCTGAGATTGCTCTTGAGATACCAAAGATCCCAATAAGGTTCCCTTGGTCATCAAAAATGGGTAAATCGGTTACGTGAGCCTCGAATCTTGTCCCGTCCTTGTGTTGGACGGTGAATTGTCCTGACCAGCGCTCGCCTCTGACTAAACTATTGAAAATTTTTTGCGCTTCTTCTCGTTGTTGGTTGGAGATAATGACTTCTGTTATCATGTCACCGATTGCCTCCTCCGACGACCAGCCGTAGAGCGCTTCAGCAGCAGTATTCCAGTAGGTGATTTTCCCCTCAATATCAGTGGCAATGATTGACTCACCTATATTTTTCAGTAGTTCGGCTTTGAAGCGAAGCCTTCTTTCCTCGTCTTTCCGCTTGGTGATATTTGTTTGAATGCTAATGAATCCTTTCAAAGCACCATTATTGCCGTAGAAAGGGTCAGTCTTGATGTGCGCCCAATACATTTTTTTACTCTTGGTGTAGTTGATAGTTTCGACCTCAAACCCTTCTGTTCGCCCTATTGCATTGCGCATGGCAAGAGTTGTTTTCCAATCGGTCTCTGCCCCTTGCAATAAAGCACCGGGCTTTTTCCCCAGTGCTTCGGCAAACGTGTATTCGGTCAGAGTCGTAAAGCCCTCATTGACCCACGTAATAAGCCCCGCAGCATCAGTAATAATGACGGCATTCGTTGTTTTGCTTGCCACCATAGAGAGCTTTTCTAACTGCTCTTCGGCTTGCTTATGAGCATTGATATCCACAAAGGTCAGGCGGCAAGAGCGTCTGCTGTCGCTCATTCTTGCTTCGATATGCACCCAAAACGGTTCTTGCCACGAACGCAAAAAAATCGCCGAGGCACTACAATTTTCTTTCTCACTCACATCTTTCAGCAGCGCACTGACAACTGCACGAGATTCAGCAGCTACCAGTAACCCCAATCGTGAGCCAACAAGCTCTTCGCGTTCTATTCCAAGCAACTGTGCTGCGGTATGATTCGCTTTGGTGATAACGCCATCATCGCGTGAAACGGTGCAGTACCCGACGGGAGCAGAATCGTAGAGGTCGTTATAGAGTTCCGCATACCGCCTCAGTTGTACTTCGCTTTCGGTCTTCATTTGCCAAAGATTCTCGTTCTGCACCTCAAGTTCAATAATGTGAATCTGAAGTTCGTAGAGAAGGTGAAGTGCTTCTTCTTTGGTTTCGGGGAGGACAGTTTGATTGTTCCGGCTGTCCAAGCGCTCTTCAGCTTTCACGCGGAGTTTCTCACGCAATTCGTCTGGTGTAGAAAGAGTAATTTTTTTCATAGAATTTCCGATTGGTATTTTCAAAGCACACTCTATGCTTGACACCGATACAAACATTTAGCACAAAATTACGTGATTTCCCTTGGCGGCGCAATACGGCAATATACGTGATAATTACGGGCGTAGAGCAAAGAATAGCGCACGTAAATTTACGTGAAATGCCTCAAGAAACAAGGTAATTTACTAAACGGCAAAAAATATTTCCTCCCTCTGCGCAGAATCCGAACGTAATTGTGCAGGTTCGTGTTTAGTAAATATTCGTCATATCATTTTTTCTACTCTACGAGGCATTTTTTTGTATGGATAAACTTTATATCGACCTTGCACCTATCAACTTACGCAATATGCACCCGTCTCGTTATGATGGCACAGGGTTCAGCGTTACAATGCACGATTTCTCACCCGCCGATGCGGTCATCTTGAAAACCCTCTATGAACACATCAAAACGGTGTACGATCTTTGGCTGTACATGAAAGATGCTCCGCAATATGCGCTTTTCAAGCCTTCTATTGAGCGATTTAGCTCGCAAGAAATGGTACAATCGGTCAGAGAACTGGGGGCGATTTCGGAGTATTCTCAACCTTCAATGCAGAAAATTCTCCACGATATTCGCGGCGGTGCTACAACCGCAATGATAAGCTGTGCCGAACGCATTGCATATATGAACCAATACCATGACATAGAACTGATGCGAAGATTTGTCTTTCTTGCCCGCGACCAAGCGAAAATGATGCGGAGCGCTATTGAGGACATAGACCCCTTCACCCGCTCTGCTGACGAGCGTTTTCGCATTCACTCTATCTACGATTATGTCAAGAAGTGGAACAATTTTGAATATCACACTTCCAAGGGAATAATCACAGTGAAGGTTCAGTGTTATTTTGAAGGGAACGTTACGACGTGCTGCTTAGAAGCGTCGGCTCTGGACAGAGTCGTGTATAACTACATCAATAACGCTCTGCGTTTTGCAGCAAGCGACACAATTACCCTCACCATCCTGCCTATCGGCAACGTCCTCAGATGGGTAGTAGAAAATGAAGTTGAACCTCAAAACCGACATTGGCTGGAGCAAAACATTGGTAATGACGCGCAGGCACTCTACAAAGGTGGCATCACCAATGGCGGCAACGGCATTGGCTTGGCAAATTGCGCGGATATTGTTGCTGCCAGTTTTAGTATCAAGCCCGCCGATGCTATTGAGCAGGGATACGTTGGGGCAAAAGTTATCGGCTCTATGTATTACGGCTGGTTTCACTGGAACGCTGTGCAATAGAGCCGTTTTGTATCATCTGTTCGATACAACATATTTGATATAGTGCGCTCTAAACTTCTTCTCTCAAAAAAGAGTTATATTCGCGTTGTACCTGCTTCGAAGAACACATAAAGCCACTCATCATAAATGCACACAACCCATATGAAATCACTCTTTCTTGCTTTTTGCTGCTTGACGACAGCTTCTTACTTTAGGGCAGCATCCCTTCCCGCTCAAGCAGATTCTACGCCGACAGAACTGCGTCAATATCTTCCGGCAAATACAAAATGTATTGCCCACAAAAGCGCCGACCTGAATGGAGACGGCTTGCAAGACTATGTGTTCGTGGTCGAGAAGCAGAAGGCTCGCCCCGAAGACCCGGAAATTGATGAAGCACAGCGCGTTTTGACCATTGCGATTCGTAAAGCTGATGGCAAACTGAGCGTGGTAAAATCAAACGACAAAATCGTTTTCTGCTCTACTTGCGGCGGAGTTTTCGGAGACCCCTTTGATGAGCTTTCGGCAAAGACAAAATCATTTACCGTTCACCACTACGGCGGCAGCAACTGGCGCTGGGCAAACACCTTCACGTTCAATTACTCCCGCATTGACAACACATGGCAGTTGGTCTTTGTAGAAGAACAATCCTACCACACCGCCAACCCCGACAAAATGAAAACCAAGCAATACAAGCCACCCAAAGATTTCGGAAAAATTGATATTGCGGACTTCGACCCCGAAAAATTCAAGGGTGTAGGCGCAAAATAACCTGTGCTTCAGTCTATTTGAATGTCGTATTTATCAAGCAATCCGACCGCTCCCACCAGAGAAAATTTTGCTTTCTTGATACGATTGCGCTCCGGGTCTAGGGAATAATTATACGCCGTTCTGAGGTCAGCTTTTTCCAATGTTGTGTTGTCAAAAATTGCTCGTGCCAAATCGCAATTATCAAACACCGAACCCGTGAGGTCGGCATCGGTAAAATCTGCTTCGTGCAGACTTGAGTTTTTGAATGTTGTTTTTTTGAGCTTCAGTCTGAAAAATGAAGCGAGATTGAGCAAGCACGTGTCGAAACTTACACTGAGGAGAAATTCATTGCACTGCTCAAAGTGTACGCCCAAAAGTTTGCATTCTTTGAAGCGCACATCGTGAAGATGAGTTTCAGTGAGCGTGACCATGCTGAGATTGCAGCCCACAAAATCACACTCGGTAAAGCGAAGTTCCGATAAGTTCACGTTGGAAAAATTGCAGTGGGTAAAGGTACAATGCTCGTAAGCGGCTGCGCTCAGTTTTTCTTCGCTGAAGTCTCTTGCTTCAAAGGTTGTGTCTTCGATGTAACGTTGTTCCATGAGGTTTCTACAATTTTGGAGAATTTAATCATAATGCAATAACAACAAAATCATACATTCCCTGAGTGAACGCTAAGAATCGTTTGCGCACGCTTGAGAGCATCATCAATTTCGTTGCAGAAATTTTCTTCGCCGATGAATTTCACCAAGCCCGATTGCTCCATTGCGACAAGCGGTTGGGTGTGAACACCGGAGAAGATGGAAATCACTTTGTGTTTTTTGTCCAGATGTACCACTTCTTCCAAAACGTGCAGCCCTGTGGCATCAATCGCCGGAACATTCCGCATCCGAATAATGCGAATACGCGGTTGCTTTTCGATAACGCTCATCGCTTCTTTGAATTTATACGCAGCACCAAAGAAAAATGGTCCGTTGATTTCATATACTTCCACGCCGTGGGGGATAATGCGCGTAGCAATGGACTGTGCATCGCTGCCTTCTTCCTCGTCTTTATCATTAAATTCCTGCGTTAGCACGCCTACGTTGCTGACCAAAGACATCTGACGAATAAAAAGAAACGCCGACAGCAAAATTCCCACTTGAATAGCGACAGTAAGGTCTATGGCGACGGTCAAACCAAACGTGACCAAAAGCACAATCGTATCGCTTCTGGTACTCCGAAAAAGCCCCACGAAGGAACGCCATTCGCTCATGTTGTAGGCAACAACAACCAAAATAGCCGCCAGTGCTGCCATCGGAATACGAGATGCCAAGCCTCCGAACAAAAACATTATCAGAAACAGCGTGACAGCATGAATCATTCCGGCTATTGGAGTCCTTGCGCCATTTTTGATATTTGTTGCTGTGCGGGCAATCGCTCCGGTGGCAGGAATCCCGCCGAAGAACGGCACAACAAGATTTGCGATGCCCTGCGCCACCAGTTCCATATTCGAGCGATGCTTTCCGCCAATCATCCCGTCGGCGACCACCGCCGAGAGCAAGGCTTCAATTCCACCCAGCAGCGCAATCGTCAGCGCCGAAGGAAAAAGCTGGCGAATGGTCGCAAGCGAAACTCCTTCGGGCAGTGACGGCACAGGAAGCGACGACGGAATAGAACCTAAGCGACTGCCAATCGTTTCCACCGGAAGCTGCAACGCATAGACCAGCACCGTCGAAGCAATGAGCGCAATAAGCGAGCCCGGAATTTTTGTGATGAAGCGTTGCCAGATGAGCATGACGAGCAGCGAGCCCACAGCAACAGCGACGGTGTAAAAATTGATGGTATGGATATGAAGAGCGTAGGCTTCCCATTTATCAAGAAATTCCGCCGGAACTGCTCCCATAGATAATCCCAGAAAATCTTTTACTTGCGATGAAAAAATGATAACAGCAATGCCGGAAGTAAAGCCAACGATGACAGGGTGCGGAATAAATTTGATAGCCGAGCCGAGACCAATCACACCCATCATGACAAGCAAAGCGCCCGCCATCAGTGTCGCAATGATAAGACCATTCATCCCGTGCTGCTGCACGATGCCATAAAGAATGACCACAAATGCGCCCGTCGGTCCACCAATTTGCACACGACTACCACCAAGCGCCGAAATCAAAAAACCCGCAACGACCGCCGTTATCAGCCCCTTATCCGGCGACACACCGCTCGCTATGGCAAAGGCAATCGCAAGCGGCAAAGCAACAATACCAACTATCACGCCGGCGGTGAGGTCTGAAAAAAAATCTTTTCCTTTGTAGCCTTTCAGGGTTGTGAAAAGTTTAGGGCGCAAATGTGGGAATGCCATTCTATTACTTCCTAGCAATAAATCATTGCTTGAATTCAAGGTGGATAATTTCTACGCGACAGAATACTACCGAATTTCTTCGCTATTCATCAATCTAAGACTGACCTATAGGCATAGTAGCCCTTACTACTCACGCGCCGAAAGATTTTCACGCCATTCATCGGTAACATTCCATTTTGCAAGGTAGGCTTCTTTGGCATTTGCGTCCAGTCCTTTCCAAAACGGTAGCCAAATGTCGTGCAGCCAGTACTCGGATGTTCCCTGCCGCCATCCACCCCACCACGTCTCGGCATGAGGATATACCGCCCACGGTGGCGGAATCTCAGCACCCGCAAGCAGTAACTCACGATGCTCAGTGATGTGAGGTTCTTCTTTGGTTGAGAATACATCGGCAACCTTTCTTGCAAAGAATTGCCGTAGCCGACTGAATCGGGAAATCATAGCGCAACAGTTGAAAAATAAACGACGACGAATTTTACGCTGCCCCTACCAAAAACCACGTCCGCATTTTTCCTTTGCCCTTCACATCAATTTCTCCGCGCTCTTCAAAAACAAATTTCTCACGGAGGAGTTCATACACTTCCGGTGAGACCTGTATCTTGCCTGCTTCTCCACGCGATTCCATACGGCTTGCCGTGTTTACGGTGTCGCCCCAGAGGTCATACGCAAATTTCTTTTTGCCGATAACGCCTGCCACCACCGCCCCGGTATGAATCCCTATGCGCAGTGAGAGTGGTTCTGTCAGTGTTTTACTCAGCAGTTCGACTGTTGACAGCATTTCCAACGCCATTCGAGCAACTGTCTCGCAGTGATCTGCCCGCGCTTCCGGCAACCCGCCTACAATCATATAGGCATCGCCGATGGTCTTAATTTTCTCCAACGTGTACTGCTCCGAAAAAATATCAAACGCCGAAAAAATACGATTCAGCAAATCAACTATTTCCCCCGCCGGGCGTGTAGCAGAAAGCTGCGTAAAGCCGACAATATCAGCAAAAAGGACGGTGACATTCTCGAAATGGTTGGCAATATTTTCTTCGCCATTTTTCAACCGTTGCGCTATGGAGCGCGGGAGAATGTTGTGCAGTAATTGTTCCGATGTTTCGCGCTCGCTCTGCAAGTCTTGATTCAAGCGCCCTAAGATATTACGCTCTTCTTCCAGTTCTAATGTTTTTTCTTGGAGTGTCGTGTTTGTGATTTCAATTTCTCGTGCTTGCTCGTTGAGCATCGTGATTTGCTGGCTGATTTCTTCGTTTGCGTCCGTCAGCTGGGTATTCAGTTCTTGTGCTTTGCGGCGTTCATCTTCCATACCTTTAGCCATCGCAAATTCCTGCCGGAAACTTTGATACAGAATGTTCGAGGAAAATCCTGCAATCGCCAGCACGGCGTAACCATTAAAAAGTGAGTTGGTAATACCGCCCGCAGTGTGGACTGTTGACAAGACAATGCAGGTATAGACAATCAAATTTGAGAGTACAAGCATCAACGTATAGCCTTTATTTGCATACAAACCAGCCGAAATAATACCCACAAACACCGCATACGGACCGGCAATACTGTCGGCACTTTTGCCCATGTAGTAGAACAAGATGTAGGCGATAACGGTGTAGAGAGTACGGAATAAATTACCCCACATAAAAAACATGGCAATCGTCGTGTTCGGGTCGTCAATTTTTAAGCGCCGTCCCACCAAGTAACCGCAACACAGCGATACGAGCAAAGCAACATGAATATGAACCGCACGGGCAATAACTTCCGGCAACAACCCGGGCAAATTCAGCACATCCACAACGAGAATGAGTACGGCTATAATTATCGCACCAAACTTAGAAGCAATGACCATGCGCTGAAAGTTTTGCCTTACCATTGCATTAAAAAATTCATACCGATATGGCTCCGGTACAGGAGTAATATCAATTTTCTTTACCCAATCAATCCGAGCAAGTTCCGCTTGCTGTTTCTCAGAAATAGCATAAATGCCGCTGAGAGTAGGTAAACCTTGCGTGCTCATGCGTGATACTCTACTGTTAATAAATGGGGGTCGTGGTTTGAAGTGTAGAGACGAGTAATTGCTCTGCCGATTACAAATTTAGACAGCAAACATCAAGATACAAATGCAAAACCAAACTACATCGGCAAAGTGTCTTGGAGGAAAAGCGCCGATAGCAGCGCCAATCATATTCCATACCGAAATTGAATTTGCGCACACGGCTTTTTTTTGTATTTTCACTTCGTTGTTAGTTTACTGGGGTACACACCAAACATTTCGCTTGTCTCCTTGTAACGGATGATTGTAGGGGTAAACCCGTTTATTGTTATTCTCTATTTTTGTACCTTGATAGGCTTTCAACGAAACCTCTCTTTCGACCTGTCGGTAGCGTTTTTACTGTGCTGAAAAGAAATGCCGTTGAAAGGTTATCACGATGAACAAGCAAACTTACTCTTCATCCGACACTACGCTCTTACGCCAACGTGCCGAGGAAATCTTGCAAGCAAAACTTCAGGATTCTCCCCTACCACAATCCGTTGAGGAGTTACAACATCGCCTGCTCTCCGCAGAACGATATGCGATTGAACTTGAGCTACTCCTAGAAGAAAAAAATGAGCGCCACAAGCAGAAGCTCCAATTTCAATCCCAGCTTCTCAATGCCGTTGGGCAGGCGGTTATTGCAACGGACATTCAAGGCAATATTACCTATTGGAACCCTGCGGCAGAGACATTGTACGGCTGGAGTGCTGAAAAGGTCTTGGGGCAAAGCATAGTAGAAACTATTGCTACTCAATCTTCACAAGAACAGGGCGAAGAACTCATGGAAAGCCTGATGCGCGGAGAATCATGGTCGGGGGAGTTCCCCGTCCAGCGTCGTGATGGCACTATTTTTCCGGCACAGGTTGTTGACACGCCTATTTTTTCTGAATCCGGCACGTTCATCGGTATTATTGGCGTATCCTACGACATCACTGAGCGAAAGAAGGCAGAAGAACAGCTCTTGCGCACAAATAAGGCACTAACGGAATTTCATAATTATGTTCAGAGTGTTTCTATTGTCACTAGAGCCGATAAACAGGGAAACATTACCTACGTCAACGACAATTTTATTACCATTAGTGGGTATAGCATTAAAGAACTGCTTGGACAAAACCACCGCATTATCAATTCCGGCTACCACCCACGCGAGTTCTGGGCTGCAATGTGGAAAAATATTTCTTCCGGCAAACACTGGCGCGGAGAAGTAAGGAACAAAGCCAAAGATGGCACATTCTATTGGGTGGATACGTTTATCATGCCGTTGCTGGATGAACACGGTGCAGTTTATGAATACTTGTCTATTCGCAACGACATCACACTTCGCAAGGAAATGCAAGAGGAAATTTTGACGCAGTACCGCTTTATAACGACTATCACCGAAGCACTTCCAAGCATGACGGCATACTGGTCATCCGATTTACATTGCACCTTTGCTAATGCTGCTTATCTGGAATGGTTCGGCAAAACGCCTGAAGAGATGATTGGTATTGATATGCACGAATTGCTTGGGGAAACACTTTTCAAGAAAAACGAGCAGTACATTGTCGGCGCATTAGCCGGAGAGCGGCAACAATTTGAACGCACATTGGTGAAAGCCAATGGCGAAGTAGGCTACACACTCGCTCAGTATATTCCCGACATATCCGGCGGGCGGGTGCTGGGCTTTGTGGCTGTGGTGATGGATATTACCGGGATTAAGAAAACTCAAGTGAGTCTTGCGCAGGCACAACACTTAGCACACATTGGCAGTTGGGAATGGAATATTGTAACCAATGAAATAACATGGAGCGATGAGCAATACAGAATTTTTGGTAGAGATGCTCAATCATACATCCCCAAATATGAATCTAATTTATTCCACTTTCCGAAAGATGACCATGAACGGCTCAAGAACTTAGTAAGGACGGCAATAGAACAGACAGGAAGATTCGACTTTGAGCACTCAATTATTTTGCCTGACGGCACCGAGCGATTTGTCTTTGAACAAGGGGTGGTTGAATATGACGCACAAAAAAAACCAGTCTTGATATACGGAACCACGCAAGACATCACTGAAAGCAAAAAAGCCAAAGAGGAACTGGCAATGAGTGAGCTACGCTATCGCTCGTTCATTGAGTTACAAAGCACCTATTTCGTTCGTACTGATTTGGACGGTTTTTATACGTATGCGAATCCTTCCATGCTGAACGACTTTAGCCCAGACGGCGAATCTATTATTGGCAAGGATGGGTTCATCCATATAATACCCGAAGACCATTCAAAAGCCAGAGATGCCGCAGAACGCTGCCTTCAAACTCCGGGCACACCTATACCTGTATCGCTCAGGAAACCACATATATCGGGTCGTGTTTTTTGGACAGATTGGGAGTTTGTTGCTATTACCAATAGCGACAGTGTGGTTTCTGAAATTCAATGCGTCGGTCATAACATCACCAACCGCGTTCTTGCCGAACAGCTTTTGTTACAAAGCGAAGAAAAGTATCGCTCTTTGGTACACAATATCGCCGATATAATCACGCTGATAAGTGAAGATGGTACAATCTTATACGAAAGTGCTTCCATTCAAAACGTCTTAGGGTTTGATGAACTTGAACTTTTGGGCAAGCATATTTTTGAAATTATTCATCCAGACGATGTGGCACACGTTGGAGCGAGGTTTCAAGCGGCGGCAGCGAATCAAGGGAGCGGGCAAGTTCTTGAGTTCCGATGCTTGAACAAGCAAGGGGATTTTATATATTTAGAGGCACAAGGCAATAATCAACTTGATAATCCGGCAATACGAGCAATAGTCGTGAACTCACGAGACATCACGCAACGTAAAAAGGCAGAACAAGCGCTGGAGCAGATGAATGAAACGCTGGAGCAACGCGTGGCAGAGCGCACCGAGCAACTTATGCTGCTCGATAAAGAGAGAAATGAGTTTCTGGGAATCATTGCCCACGACCTCAAAAATCCTCTTGCCGGTATTCGGAGTGGAGCGGAAATCATTGAGCGCTATTTTACACAAGACAAG
Source organism: uncultured bacterium (assembly GCA_937899715.1). Lineage (GTDB taxonomy): Bacteria > Bacteroidota > Ignavibacteria > Kapaibacteriales > UBA4661 > PH2015. The sequence continues at coordinate 29,823 of CALCNX010000105.1, forward strand.
GGAATTTATCGTTTCACCGAAGCAATTATCAAAAGCGTTGACCAGATGCTCGAACTTATTTCGTCGTTGACGGAAGAGCATCGCATCGAAAATGGGAGCGTTGCGCTGACCTTCGACGTAATACCTCTGGCGATGATAGATGAGATTGTGGCTCTTAATCAGATGCACGCAATAACAAAAAACATCACTCTCCACTACGAACGCCCCACCGAAGCAGTCTTTGTGCTAGCAAACGACCTCGCGCTTCGGCAGATACTAGACAACCTTATTTCCAACGCCATCAAGTATTCTCCACCTTCTAAGCAGGTACGGATTCGCCTTTTGCAAGGGGAGACCGTGCGCATTGAGATTCAAGACGAGGGGCAAGGGTTGAGTGAAATGGACAAAAAAAATCTTTTCCAAAAATTTACCCGCCTCTCTGCAAAACCGACTGCGGGTGAGAGTTCAAGCGGTCTGGGGCTGTTTATTGTTAAAAAGTTAGTAGATTTACATCACGGGAACATTTGGTGCGAAAGTGATGCCGACAAAGGCATACCCGGGGCAACGTTCATTGTTGAATTTCCATTGCCCCGGTAGGCAAGTTTCTAAGCGGCATTGAGAGAATGTCTGAAAATACGTTTTAAGCCCTCACCCAACCCTCTCCCAGAGGGAGAGGGCTTCAGAAAATGGCTTCGTTTCTTGCTCCTTCTCCCTTTGGGAGAAGGCTGGAATGGGGGGAACACAATTTTCAGACACTTTCTGAGAACTTTTACCGAAGTATCGAAATTACATATCCACGACACAAAGGGAAAGAACGGTGTTTCATGCCGGACAACAGCAAATCTCCTTTCCCGCAGGAAGACCAAACGGTCTCCATTAGCGGTTTAGTAAAGTCATTCGGACATCTTCGCGCACTGGACAGCCTCAATCTTTCGGTTCAGCGCGGCGAAGTCCACGGGTTCCTTGGTCCCAATGGTTCGGGCAAGACCACAACTATTCGCATACTTCTTGGGCTACTGCGGGCAGACGAGGGACAAATTTCCTTGCTTGGCGCTGACCCTTGGCGTGATGCCGTTGCACTGCACCGCCGTATTGCCTACGTTCCGGGCGACGTAACGCTCTGGGCTAATTTGACCGGGGGCGAAATTATTGACCTTTTAGGGCGCTTGCGAGGCGGCTTGAATCCTGCACGAAGAGCCGCGCTCTTGGAAATTTTTGAACTTGACACCCGCAAAAAAGCCCATACCTATTCCAAAGGAAACCGTCAGAAAGTAGCGCTTATTGCGGCGCTTGCCTCAGATGCTGAATTACTGATTTTAGACAAACCAACATCGGGACTTGACCCACTGATGGAAGCGGCATTTCGTGAGTGTATCGCCCTAGAGCGCAAGCAGGGACGGACTGTTCTGCTCTCCAGCCACATCCTTGGCGAAGTGGAAGCCTTATGCGACCGCGTAACGATTATCCGAAGCGGTACAACGGTTGAGACAGGCACTCTTGCTGAGTTACGGCGCTTTACCCGTACCGTTATTTCCGCTGAACTGTCCTCTCCGCCTCATGCCCTCGCAGAAATGCATGGCGTTCATGATGTCCAAACCGATGGCAACAAGGTGCATTGCACGGTCGAAAATTCCGAATTGAGTGACACTCTAGCATATTTGATTTCATGCGGCTTGCAACGCATCACCACCCAGCCGCCAACACTTGAGGAATTGTTCTTGCGCCATTATCGGCACGATGCGATAGAAAAGGAGAGCAACCATGAATAATCAAAGGAATCACTGGGCTGGAACCCTCACGCTCATTCGCCTTATTCTCCGCCGAGACCGCATCGTACCTCCCTTGTGGATTATTTCCGGCGCACTCTTGGCTCCCGCAACAGCTTCCAGCTTTGCAGCGCTCTATCCCGATGAAGCTGCGCGTGCGCTGTTTGTGAAAGCATTTGCTGAAAATCCGACTATTACGGCAATGCTGGGAAAGGTGGATTCACTCACGTTGGGCGGTCTGGTTGTGTGGCGGTGGAGTGTGGCGGGTATTTTTATCATCGGTTTGGCTAATGTTCTGACGGTCATACGACACTCTCGCAACGAAGAAGAGACCGGACGTGCAGAACTTATTGGCTCGGCAGTGTTAGGGCGTTTTGCGCAGTTGTCGGCAGTGCTTATCGTACTTTGTTGTGCAAATATTCTTTTTGCGCTATTGGTAGCATTTGGAATGATGCAGTTTGAAGCCTCAGCTGCTGGTTCGCTGACACTTGGTTTTGCCGTTGGAGCAGCAGGTTTCTTTTTTGCAGGCATTGCTGCTTTGGCAGACCGCACTGCATCAAGCGCAAGAGGAGCCAGAGCCATTGCGGGCACGTCGATAGGCATTTTTTTTATTGTGTATATCATCGGAAACAGCACTGCGGGAAATAATCATTTGTGGTGGTCGCCATTTGGCTGGGTGCGATTAACTCATCCTTATTCCGGCAATGATAGCAGCATAATTGCGCTCATTGTAGCGGTTTCTCTTCTCTTCGTGGTAGTAGCATATTTTCTTACGCTTCGGCGTGATATTAATTCCGGCATATTCCGCTTGGCTCATAGTGGAGCCGAAACATCTCCGTATCTCAGTAGCCCCCTTGCCCTTGCGTGGCGACTTCACCGAACGATGTTTTTTTGGTGGTTTGCCGGATACACCATTATTGGCGCTGTCTTTGGGGTAATTGCTGAGACGGCATCGGAGCAACTGATGACAAGCCCACTTATGGCGCAAATTTTCAGCCGTCCGGGTGTATCGGTGCAGCCCGGCGATTCACTCTTCACGATGTCCTTCTCTCTGCTGGGTGACGTATTATGCCTTTATGTTATTTCTGCAACGCTACAACTACACGAAGAAGAAGCAAGCGGACGCGCCGAAATGCTGCTATCTACATCCGTGGAGCGGGTACAGTGGGCGCTCAGTCACATTTTCTGTGTCGTAGCAGGCTCTACATTGATTTTTATGGGATTTGGGGCGGCATCAGGACTGAGTTTGGGAATGAGTACAGGAAATAGTTGGCATGAAATCATTCGCCTAAGCGGTGCGACTCTTGCCCATCTGCCTGCGCTCTGGATATTTGCCGGACTTGCCGTCGCCCTTTTCGGATTTGCACCGCGACTGACTGTTGGCGGAAGCTGGGGTGCATTGGCACTGTGTACATTTCTGGATATGGGTGGCGAATTCAAACAGATTTCATCTGCAATTCTTAATATCTCTCCATTCGCGCACGTCCCAAAAATTCTGCTTGGTGAAGACTATCTTGTGCCCATTGCCAGCCTAACGGCAACCGCTGCCCTGCTCATTCTCGCAGGGCTGGTAGGTCTGAGAAGGCGGGATATTGTTGCTTAATCTGACGCTACAAAAAATATGTGTAGTCCGCTTTCAGGGCGGACTACACATAGATTTGACCCTCACAAAACTTTATTTATTTTTTTGTCGCAATGCCGCCTGCGCAGCCGCTAGACGTGCTATCGGCACCCGAAACGGCGAACAGCTCACGTAGTTCATACCGGCATTGTAACAAAACTCCACGCTGGAAGGCTCGCCACCGTGCTCACCGCAAATCCCGACTTTAAGACTTGGCTTGACCGAGCGTCCGCGCTCTATGCCAATAGTTATCAGTTCTCCCACGCCCTCGCGGTCAAGGACTTGAAAAGGGTCTTCGGGAAATATTTTTTCTCGAATATAGGTCGGTAAAAACCGCGAGCTGTCATCACGGCTGAGTCCAAAGGTTGTTTGCGTGAGGTCGTTTGTACCGAAGCTGAAAAAATCAGCATATTCGGCAATTTTTCCCGCCAAAAGTGCCGCACGAGGAAGCTCAATCATTGTTCCCAAGAGATATTCCACCTGCATTCCTTGTTCGCCAAAAACCTGAGCGGCTGTGCGCCGCACCACCTCAAGCTGCAAGCGCAGTTCTTCTGGCGCAGCAACAATGGGAATCATTATTTCGGGTATCACTTTCACATTTTGGCTTTGTGCTTTGCAGGCTGCTTGGAAGACTGCGCGAGCTTGCATAGCAGCTATTTCCGGGAAAACGATGCTCAAACGACATCCGCGGTGCCCCAGCATTGGATTCACCTCACGGAGACGATGAACTTGCTTTAAGAGATTTTCTTTTTCCCAGATATTTCTGATAACACTGTCCATTTCCGCTAGGTTTTGAGAGCGTTGCAGGACAAATTTCAAATCCGCAATGGAGTGGAGCAACTCTTCCATTGAGGGCAGAAACTCGTGCAATGGCGGGTCAAGCAAGCGAATCGTAACGGGCAGCCCGTCCATAGCGCGGAAAATACCGAGAAAATCCTGTTCTTGGAACGGAAGGAGTTTTTCCAGTGCGACTTCCCGTGCAGCAAGGCTATCAGCTAAAATCATCTCACGCACAATCGGTAAACGCTCTTCGCCAAAGAACATATGTTCAGTGCGGCAAAGACCTATCCCTTCAGCACCAAGCCTTCGTGCGGCTTCCGCGTCATGAGGTGTATCGGCATTGGCGCGAACACCCATCGTGCGAACAGCATCCGACCACGACATGAGCGTCGCAAAATTCTCGCTCAGTTGAGGCTGAATGGTTGGCGCTTTACCCATAATGACGCGCCCTGTTGAACCGTCAAGCGTTATCCAATCGCCTTTGCGCAAGTGAACCGAGCTTCCCGCAATACTACAAATCTGCTGGGAATAATTGATTTCAAGCCCCGTTGCGCCGACAATACAAGGCTTGCCCATACCCCGCGCCACCACTGCGGCGTGGCTGGTCATACCGCCGCGAGCAGTCAAAATTGCTTCAGAAACCACCATGCCGTGAAAGTCATCAGGATTTGTTTCATCGCGTACAAGAATCACTTTCTCGCCCGACGCAGCGAGTACTTCGGCTTCGTCGGGGTCAAAGGAAATCTGCCCGGAAGCCGCTCCCGGACTGGCGGGAAGTCCAACAACGAGAACGCTTACGGGCACATCGGGGTCAACCATCGGGTGCAAAAGTTGGTCGAGCTGCTCAGGAGCCACGCGCCCAACGGCAAGAGTTTTGTCAATAACACCTTCGGTGACCATTTCAACGGCAATACGCACCGCAGCCGCACCGGAGCGCTTGCCGTTACGGGTTTGCAACATCCAGAGCTTTCCGCGCTCAATAGTAAATTCCACGTCCTGCATATCTTTGTAGCGCTGCTCCAAGCGCTGTGCAATTTCCCACAGCTGCTTGTAACAATCGGGCATTTCTTTCTCCAAATTTGCTATCGGATTCGGAGTACGAATTCCCGCCACAACATCTTCCCCTTGAGCATTCATCAGATATTCACCGTAAAGAAGTCTTTCGCCCGTGGATGGATTGCGCGTAAAGCAAACGCCCGTGCCGCTATCCCAGCCCATATTGCCGAAGACCATTGCCTGCACGTTCACTGCCGTGCCGAGCGTATCGGGAATCCGATGAATACGGCGATAATCTACCGCTCGCTTCCCCATCCACGATTCCATCACGGACGAAATTGCCTTGCGAAGCTGCTCAATCGGGTCTTGCGGAAATTCCTGTTCGTTAAGCGAAGCATAAATAATCCGCTTGTAGCTTTCTATCACGTCCTCAAGCTGCGTGATGCTCAAATCTGTATCACGCTTGCCCTCGGTTTGAGCTTTGTGGCGCTCCAGCACACGGCTAAATTTTTCGTCATCCACTCCCAGCACAATCCGGGCAAACATAGAAATAAAGCGCCGATACGCATCCATCGCAAACCAACGATTGCCCGTCTGAGTGGCAAGCCCTTCGACGGTATCATCGTTCAAGCCCAGATTCAGCACCGTGTCCATCATGCCGGGCATCGAAAGCGGTGAGCCGGAGCGCACCGACACAAGCAAAGGATTGGAAGCATCGCCCAGTGTTTTGCCGGAGAGCTTTTCGATATGCGCTATCGCTTCGAGGGTTTGTTCGCGCAGCCCGGGAAGCGTTTGGCGGTCGTTGTGGTAGTATTCATTGCAGGCTTCGGTCGTTATGGTGAATCCCGGCGGTACTGGCAAACCCGCAGAAAGCATTTCGGCTATGTTTGCCCCTTTTCCGCCAAGAAGGTTTTTCATATCTTTATTACCTTCTTCAAACCGATAAATCCACTTGCGCTGCACTGTAGTTGCGGTTTGGCTCATTGTTTTCCTCCTTGATAAGATGGTAAGAATTTTTCACTGAACACACTTTAATTCCCCTAAGAATATCAGCAAAAATACAGAATCTTTCGCCGTTTTGTTCTCCGCTCTCAAAATATACTTGATATTTGGTACGCTGCTATTTTGGGCGAATTTCCTCAAAAAAAATCGTATTTATATTTGCACTTTGTCCGAATTTTTTGCTAAGTTGAGACCATTAGTTTTATTTCGGTCAACAAACTCTTAAAAGGTGAAATTATGCGAAAAGTATATGGCTTTGTGCTCTTCTGTGGCTTGATATTCACAGGCTTTGTTGGGCGACTTTCCGCTCAGGGCGGCGCGGATGGAAAAAAGATTTTTTTGGATAACAAATGCAATGCTTGCCACTCAATAACGGCTTTGAGCATTACCGTCAAAAAGAGCGACGACGAGGAAAAAAGCGAAAAGGAGCCACCAGACTTGTCAGGTGTTGGCATTGAGCGCAATGCGGATTGGCTTACCAAATACTTGATGAAAAAAGAGTCTATCAAAGGCGAAAAGCATTTGAAAAAGTTCAAAGGTAGCGAAGGTGACCTTGCAGTGCTGGCACAGTTGCTGGAAAGCCTCAAAACAAAGCCCAAAAAGTAAGACGTTGTATGAGCCGATATTTGTGCGGTGAACCTTGCAACTACCATTTGTGCCCATCTAAAGTTTCACCGCTTTTGTCCACTTTTTTCAGGGAGGTTGTTACAATGAGTATGTTTTTAATCAGTGGCGTGATTGCTATTGTGATTGCAACGCTTCTTTTGCTGGAATTCAAGCCCGCCATTGCTCAAGAGCAAGGAGGCAAAATCCTCGCATTTGCGGCTATGTTTCTTTTGCCCACTGCTGCTATGGTCATGGGCAGCGCCGAGCATTTGGAGCGGTCGAAACAAATAGAATTTTGTCTGTCCTGCCATCCGATGCACGATTATGGAAGAAGTTTGCTTGTGGATGACAAAGAATTTGTGCCCGCAAATCACTTTCAGAACAAGCGTATTTCCCGTGACCACGCCTGCTTTACCTGCCACACCGATTACACAATGTATGGCGACCTTTCGGCAAAAATACGTGGTGTCAAGCACCTCTACGTCCAATATCTGGGCAAAGCACCCGACACGCTCAAACTCTACACTCCGTACAATAATCGTGAATGTCTGCAATGCCACGCAGACGCACGGACATTTGAAGGAAATCGCCATCATAAAGAAACCGATACTACTCTTGCGGCAATAAAAGACAATCGTCTTTCGTGCCTTGCAAGCGGCTGCCACGACGTGATTCACAATATCCGCGAGGTTCGCCAGATGAAAGATGCTGAACTCTGGAAAGGCGGTGTCTATGCAAAAGCGCACTAAAAAACGCATACGCATTGCGGCACTCCTTATTACGGTGGGAATGATACTGGAATTTGCCTCGCTGATGTGGATAGGACCTTCAGCATTTTTAGTATTCATTGGTGGAGGGGCATTTATCTGCGCAGGTGTTGGTTTGTACCTATTTATGCTTTTTATAGCAAGTAGGAAACAGCATCAGCCGGAAGCACAAGAAATTAGTGCTTCGTAGAAAAAGTAGTAACCTCGGTCGGTGCCGGAAAAACAGGTTTGTAGTTTTTATTGATTGTATTTCACGACAGAATTCTAACCGCGTCATCAAGCAATAGCCTTGCTTGTTGCGGTAGCATTGTGTCTTTTTTTTATTTAATCACAAAGGCGGGTATTTCCATGAGAAATATTGTCTTATTGTTTTGCTTCCTCTGCATTTCTGCTACGTCGTTTGTAGCCATGAAAACGATGGAAGACGGCACATTGGAGGCATCGGGGTTGCCCACTCTAGCGGCATTTTCAGCGCATGGCTCGACCTTAATCGCTCACACCGTAGGAGACACAACGGCGCTCAAGCCACTTGTTTCCTACAAACGCGAAGACTGTATGGAATGTCACGAGGACGAGGTTGCTTCCTTTGAACGCACCACACATAGTAAATCGTGGAAAGCAGGAACAGGCTGTGAAAGCTGCCACGGGGACCTTGCAGGGCACTTAAAGAACCCCAAAATACGGGGCAACATTGAGTCTATGCACAAAAAATCTTCCTTTGCTTCGTCGGATGCCTGCCTCACGTGCCACGAAAAAGCCGGAGAACAGCAGCACAACGCTTTGAGTGAGCATACAAGAGCAGGCGTGGCGTGCGCTTCCTGCCATACGGCACATCCGACTGCTGAGCACAAAAAAGTAATGACCTCCAAAGGACTTAGCCCGATGCACAAAGGCAATCAGTCTGAACTTTGTATGTCTTGCCATAAATCTACGGGCGCTCAATTTGCCCAGACCACGCATCACCGCTTGCGTGAAGGCGTGATGGAATGTACAAATTGCCACAACCCGCATGGTTCCGACCAATTCCGCCAACTCCGCACGGATAAAATAGGAGTGTGCGTTCAATGCCACGAAGACAAACGGGGACCATTTGTGTTCATGCACGGCGCTTCACTGGGCAATGGCTGTATGTCCTGCCATGAGTCGCACGGTTCGGGCGCACGGAATATGCTCAAGACCCGCGACCCGCGCACTCTCTGTGTGAGCTGCCATTCTCGTGAAAGCGCAGTGGGCGTACCGCACGGACGCGCCGGACTCCAAGACACTGGCGACTGCACACGCTGCCATTCCGAAATTCACGGCTCCAATACCAACCAATACTTCACCAACTAACAGAGGAAACGCCATGAAAAAGCTCACATTCTCTCGTTCAAGGCTCGGTGTTTCCGATTGGATGTATCGCGCCGCACCACTGGCACTATTGTTATTTGCTTGTGTTTGTACCGTTTTTGCACCCGCATCTTTTGGTCAAGACAAAGAAATACTCGGAATTACGATGGGTGACTATCGCTATTCGGGAGACCTGACGCTCGGCTATCGGACGCTGAATCTGAGCGGTCTGGACGGACGTAGCGATTTCTGGGCTGAACGCCGATATTATGAAGCATACAACTTCCGCAGTGGAATTCGTCTAACGGACATCAATCTTTTTGGTGAGCGGCAGCAAGGCACACAAGCAGGACTTTTCGACGAGTTATACCTCAAAGCAAGCGGCATAGGCGACCCGTACACCAATGCCATGTTTCGGATGCGCACATTGAAGGGGTATGATTTGAAAATTTCCTACACCAAAGCAGATTATTTTTTGAACAGAAATGACTCGCTTTATACCGGATTACACAAGTTCGATATGCGCCGCGAAATGCTTAGTGCTTCGCTCACGGTTCCCTTTTCAGACGCTTTCGGTGTGGAACTGCGCTACTCCGGCAATGGTCGTTCCGGCACAATGACCTCCACATTTTCACCGCACATTGAGGGAGTCGCGGCAACAGCAACGGCATTTTCGGGTGTGTATGGTTCGTACACGCGCGATAATTTTTTCTGGATGAACACCCCGCGTAATGATTGGACGAACACCTTTTCGGGCAATCTCAAATTTAGCTTGCCCTCGCAGACAACGATCATCGTTGGCGGCGGCGCACGGTTGTTTTCACAGAATATCACTCCATCGCCCGAAAGCATGACCTCGTTGAATTATCGCCCAGCAACTCTTACGAATGAACTTGGCATTGTAGGCTTAAATCCACGTAACGAGAGCCTTTCTAAATACGGATGGCAAGACAAACGCTCGACTTCCACGCCCTTCGTCTTCGCTGAAGTTGTAACAAAGCCTACGTCGTGGCTTTCGCTGACCGCAACGGCACGGATGGAATTTTTGACGGGCGAAAGTAGCGTCAATGGCGGATGGGAAGGACTTGTGCGCCGCGCAGCTACCCCGACCAGTGCAGCAGCTATTTTGCGGGCGTATCGTGTTTCTGAAAGTGGTACTATCACTGACAAACTCAATCGCACACTGCTCTCGCTCTTAGCAACCGCTCGCATCACCGACCAACTGCACTTCACGTTGAATTACCGTTATGATTCGGAAACGCAAGACATAACAGGAAAATATGCTATTGCCATTGATACCTCTGCCTCGCAGAATCCGGTGTACAGAAAAGCAGGACGCGACAGCATCCAAAATTTGGAAACAAACCTCCGCATGAATATTGTTTCCCATACGATTTCACCGCAGCTTGTTTACGTTCCTCTAGCAAATCTGAATCTGCGGGCGGGTGTGCAATACTACGTCCGCACACCGGAAATACGCCGACTGGAAGAGGGAGTATCGGACAGCAGCTTGGCAGCGAATCTTTCCAAGCGCACAACGACGCTCTCTCCGTTCTTTAGTGCCTTTTACCGCCCCGTACCGGAAGTACGCTTGCGGGCAAATTTCCAAACTTATACCAATAGCGCCTACTGGGAAGGCACTTCCACTGTAAGCCCTCAATTTACAAGACTTGTGCCCGATACTCGTACAAGCTATGGCGCTTCGATTGATGCCAATCCGATAGAAGATTTTAATATTAGCTTACGGTGGGATGCAGACAATGGGCAAAGCGACCTCAGTTTGGGCTATGCAAACGCTAAGTTGACTGCGGTAAAGGGCGATTTAACGATGAACAATAAATCAACGGGACTGACTGCATCCCTCAGCTATACGCTCAATGAAAAAACACGACTGATTGTTACCGGGCAGTACCGCGAACGCACATTTACGCTACCGGCTTCGTTTACTCGTGGGTCGGTTATTTACCCCACGCCGCCTTTTGGCGATTCGCTCACGGTACTCATTAGCAACAGCACGATTGACCGATACCTCGACGCTTCCTTTGAAACAACCGCCATTCGGAATCTACGACTTGCGGGCGGCATTTCGTATCTCAGTTCCACGGGTGGAGGCGGTATGACGGCGGACATTCGCTTGCCTGCTGTACAAGATTTCACCAAAATTGGCGGACCATACACCATGACCGATATTCACGGACTGGCAAAGTATCAACTCTTTACCAATCTGGCGCTCATGGTTGATTACCGGTATGTGATTCTTAACGAACAGGTCGCCGCTCCTTATACGGGACTGAACAATTTTGCCGGAAGTATGTTCTTTTTTAGCCTCGTTGTTGGGCTGTGATACCGCTCACGACCTATCATTCATAATCCAACGTCACGAATTGTGTCGTTGGATTATTTTTGACTTTTCACCGAAGATTTTTCAAATCTTTTCTTGCATTCAATACTATTTTCCTGTAAATTTGCCTATTAACCATTTGGTTAAACTTTTTGATTAACCGAAGAATGTCAAAAAAAGCAACCTCACCAAACAAAGAACTCTCCACAGAGTTAAAAATTCTGGAAGCGGCACGCGCTGTATTTCACGCTCGAGGAATTGACGGCGCGACGATGCAAGAAATTGCGGACGTGGCAGGAATTAATAAAGCAATGCTCCATTATTATTTCCGTAGCAAAGACAAACTATTTGAGGTTGTCTTTCACGAAACGATTATGAAGGTTATTCCGCAAGTGGTGGAAGTTTTTTTTCAGGATATGCCTTTCGATGAGAAAATACGCCGCTTTGTGGAACGCTATATTGATATTCTGCAAGCTAATCCCGCAATGCCTGCGTTTGTCTTGCACGAACTCAATCAACGCCCCGAGCGATTGGTCGCTTTCATTGGCTCTGCCTCCAATATCCCGAACATTTCAGGGCGGTTTTTTGAACAGGTTCATCAAGCAGTTAAAGACGGACTTATCAAACCCGTCACGCCGGAACAATTTTTCGTGAGTGTGCTTGGAATGTGTGTATTCCCTTTTATTGCAAAGCCAATCTTAACGGCACTGATGGGGCGTTCGGACGAAGAATATCAGCTTTTTTTACAAGAACGAAAAGTGCATTTGGCAGAATTTATCTTGGATGCGCTCCGACCATTACCAAAGACAAAACCAAAATAGATACAAACTTCACGTACAACTTCAGTACAAACTATTTCCGTACAAACGTCAGGGAACAATTATGAAGACGTTTTATTTTTTGTTGCTCGCAATCATAAGCGGTGCGTTTTACTCCTGCTCGTCCACAGCCCAAAAGTCCGATGCCTACGGCAATTTCGAGGCGACCGAAGCAGTTGTATCCGCAGAAGGCACGGGCAAACTACTTCACCTCACCGTACAAGAGGGGCAAACGCTCACTTCGGGAGCGACCGTCGGGCTGATTGACACGGTGCAGCTTTTTCTCAGAAAAAAGCAGCTTGTCGCAATGCGTCAGGCATCGGCATCGCGTGTGAGCAACATTCTCTCGCAAATCAATGTTCTGCAAGAACAAAGGCGCGTGGCAACCGTTGAAAAAAATCGGTTCGAGCAGCTCTTTCAAACAAACGCCGCAACGGAGAAACAAGTTACGGACGTAAAAGGCGCATTGAGCGTTCTGGAGCGTCAAGTAAATTCCGTAGAAGCGCAGAACGCAGGTGTGCTGGCGGAGGTGCGCTCACTGGAGGCACAGATTGCACAAGTGGAAGACCAAATGAAAAAGTGCATCATTGTTAATCCGCGCACAGGTTCGGTGCTGAGTAAATACGCTGAGGAGGGCGAACTTGCCGCGATGGGGAAAGCACTCTATCGCATTGCCGACCTCAGCCGAATGGAATTGCGCGTCTTTGTGAGCGGCGACCAACTACCGCACATCGTGCTTGGTAGCCCAGTAACGGTGCTTATTGACGACGACAAAGAGAAAAATAAATCTCTCGAAGGCACAATCTCGTGGATTTCTTCCAAAGCTGAGTTTACGCCCAAAATAATTCAAACCAAGGAAGAGCGCGTCAATATGGTCTATGCTGTCAAGATAGCAGTTAAAAACGACGGTTCGCTCAAAATAGGTATGCCCGGCGAAGTACGTTTCACCGCCGCGTCCACAACAAAATGACAGGTGACCGCTATGGCTATCACAGCCGAGAATCTCGGAAAACATTTTGGAGACGTGGAAGCCGTCAAGAGTTTGAGTTTTCACATTGAACACGGGGAACTTTTCGGTTTCATCGGTCCCGACGGCGCTGGCAAAACTACGCTTTTCCGTATGCTCACCACTCTGATGCTGCCGGACACAGGTTCGGCAAGTGTTCTGGGGCTGGATGTGGTGCGCGAGTACAAAAATTTGCGCAACCGCCTCGGTTATATGCCCGGACGGTTTTCGCTGTACCAAGACTTGAGCGTGGAAGAAAACCTGCGCTTTTTTGCGACTATTTTTAATACCACGATTGAAGAAAATTATCACCTTATCCGTGATATTTACATCCAAATCGAACCCTTCAAAAAGCGCCGCGCCGGACAGCTTTCGGGCGGCATGAAGCAGAAACTCGCGCTGTGCTGTGCACTCATACACAAACCCGACGTTTTATTCTTGGACGAACCGACAACGGGTGTGGATGCTGTGTCGCGTAAAGAATTTTGGGAAATGCTGAAGGACTTGAAAGCGCAAGGCATAACGATTGTCGTTTCTACGCCGTACATGGACGAAGCTAGTTTGTGCGACCGTGTGGCACTCATTCAAAAAGGCACGATTCTGAACATCAACACGCCCGAAGCAATCGTTGCGGAATACGGCAAACCACTTTTCGCGGTCAAGTCGGCACGGATGTACGAACTTTTGGGAGCGCTGCGGGGATTTTCTTTTGCGCACTCCGTTTATCCTTTTGGCGAGTTTGTCCATTATACCGATAGCCGCGCCGAAGCACAGCCGGAGGAGATTACGGCATACCTCGCCGGGCAAGGTTTCACTGATGCCGAAGCGCATTCAATCAAAGCAAACATCGAAGATTCCTTCATGGCGCTCATGGAATCCCCTTCCGGTCAAGAGATACCATAACGCAAAATCTTTCTAGCAAATGGAAACGACGACGACCATAAAGCCTGATGAGCGCGAAAGCGTCATTACGACAGAACAACTCACTAAACGATTCGCCAAATTTATTGCGGTGGATGCGATTTCGTTCAGCGTGAAAAAAGGTGAAATTTTCGGCTTTTTAGGTGCAAACGGCGCGGGCAAAACAACTGCTATGAAAATGCTAACGGGTTTGCTCAGTCCAAGTTCCGGCAAGGCAAGCGTGGCGGGATTCGATGTTTATAAACAAGCAGAGCGCATCAAGCAAAATATCGGCTATATGAGCCAACGGTTCTCGCTCTACGAAGATTTGACGATTGCCGAGAATATTCGTTTTTATGGCGGTGTTTATGGTCTTAGCCGCACGACGATTGCCGATAAGACAGGGGCACTGCTTCAGCGATTGCAACTGGAACACGCCCGTAACGCCCTTATTAGCTCGCTACCGCTTGGCTGGAAACAAAAACTGGCATTTTCTGTTTCGCTCTTGCACGAACCCGCCATTATTTTTCTGGACGAACCAACGGGGGGCGTTGACCCGATAACGCGACGGCAATTCTGGGAATTGATTTACGAAGCAGCGTCCGAGGGCGTAACGGTCTTTGTGACCACGCACTACATGGACGAAGCGGAGTATTGCGACCGCGTTTCGATTATGGTCAACGGCAGAATAGAAGCGCTTGACTCTCCACGCGGACTGAAAGAACGATTCCACGCCTCGACAATGGACGAAGTATTTGTGACGCTTGCGCGTCCTTCGGCGTAATGTATTGCGAAATACCATTGATGAAAACAGCAAACGGCAACAACTCAAAGGAAATGCCATGAAACAGTTTTGGGGCTTTGTGATGAAGGAAGTGCGCCACATCATGCGCGATTATCGCACACTTGTCATTCTTATCGGAATGCCCATTATTCAGCTTTTGCTCTTCGGGTTTGCCATTCGCAACGAAGTGACCAATGCGGACATCGCTATTTTGGACGCTTCCAAAGATTACATGACAACCGAAATCACCAATAAACTCCTTTCGTCCGGGTATTTTCATCTTTCGGCGGAACTTGCGAGTGCGTCTGACATTGAAGGCGTTTTCCGTTCCGGCAAAGCAAAGCAGGTTGTTGTTTTTTCGCAAAACTTTGCACGGGATTTATACAAAAACGGAACGGCTTCGGTGCAAATAATCGGCGATGCCAGCAACCCGAACATGGCAACAATTCTTTTCGGCTACACCACCTCCATCATTCAAGATTACCAGTTTCAGCTTGCCGCACATCGTGGGCAAAATGCCGTTCTACCGATTACACCCGAAATAAAAATGCTTTACAATCCCGAACTCAAAAGCGTCTATGGCTTCGTAACAGGGCTTGTGGGCATGATTTTGCTGCTCGTATCGGCGCTGATGACTTCTATCGCCATCACCCGCGAAAAAGAACTCGGCACGATGGAGGTGCTACTCGTCTCGCCACTCAAGCCGCCACAGATTATTTTGGGAAAAGTCCTGCCCTACCTTGTGTTGTCCGTTATCAATGCAGTAACGGTGCTGCTTATGGCACAATTCGTTTTCAACATTCCTTTTCGTGGGAGTTACGGATTGTTCTTTTTCGAGATTATGCTGTACATTTTGACGGCGCTCTCGCTCGGTATTTTCATTTCAACCAAAGCCAAAACGCAACAAGTGGCAATGATGATTTCACTCGGCGCACTGCTCATGCCGACGATTCTACTCTCAGGCTTTATTTTCCCTGTTGAGAATATGCCCTTACCTCTGCAAATTATCAGCAATGTTATTCCGGCACGGTGGTTCTTAGTAACGCTCAAGGCAATTATGCTTGAAGGACTGGGATTTGAATATTTTTGGAAAGAAACTGCCGTGCTTTCAGGTATGGCAATTGTTCTCATTGCGCTTAGTATGAAAAATTTCAAAGTTCGTTTGTGACGAAACAGCGTTTTGCCACTGGCGGCTTCTGCTCTTAATTTCCCGACCTAATCACACAACTACCATGCGAACGATAGCGTATCTATTGCAAAAAGAGTTTGTGCAAATCTTTCGCAACAAACAAATGCTCCCGATTATTTTCGGGCTGCCGATTGTGCAGTTGCTTGTTTTGATTCACGCTGCCACCTTTGAAGTGAAGACCGTTCCGACCCATATCGTGGACGGAGACAAGTCCGGCGCGTCACGGCATCTGGTGGAGCGTTTTGTCAGCACGGGATATTTTACAGTCGTGCAGTTCTCCGAATCCATGAAACTGGGCGAAGAGGACATCAAACGCCGCAAAGCCACGATGGTTTTAGTCATTCCGCCGGGATTTGAAAAAGACCTCTTGACACGCGGTGCGGCAAAAGTAAATATCATTCTAAACGCATTGGATGGAGGTATTGCGGGTATCGCCCAGTCGTATGCCGCTATGATTATTGCTGGGTACTCCCAAGAAATTCAAACGGAGATTATGAGCATTGCTCCGCCAAGCGCACAAACACAGGCAGCAGCGTCCGGTAATACAATGCTTGCCGTGCGAAATTCCTTTTGGTACAATCCTGAATTGAATTACAAACACTTCATGCTGCCGGGAATTTTGGTACTGCTCGTGAGTTTGGTGGGGCTGTTTCTCTCTTCGATGAACATTGTGAAAGAAAAAGAAGTGGGAACAATTGAGCAGCTCAACGTAACGCCCATCAAAAAATATCAGTTTATTATCGGCAAACTTGTTCCCTTCTGGATGATAGCCATGTTTGAACTCGCATTCGGGCTGACTCTGGGCAAACTCATTTTTAATACGCCGATTGTGGGGAATGTCGGAATTATCTTTTTGTCCGCGACGGTGTATATGATTGTTGTGCTGGGATTGGGATTGTTTGTTTCTACCGTCACCGAAACGCAACAGCAGGCAATGTTTATAGCATGGTTCATTATGATTATTTTTGTGCTGATGAGCGGCTTGTTTACCCCCATCGAAAGTATGCCTCCTTGGGCGCAAGTGGTAACGCTTTTCAATCCCGTTGCGTACTTCATTGAGATTATACGGCGTGTTCTATTGAAAGGCGCAACCTTTGGTGATATTGAACGCCAGTGGTGGTCGCTCGTTGCGTATGCAGTGGTGATAATTATGATTGCCGTTCGGCGCTACCGCAAAGTCAGTGATTGATTCTTCCACTTGTCAAACAATGAACAAACTTTTATCGGGGAAAATTGTCCACTTTCTTGCTCCAATCGTCCATTTTTCGCGGTCTCCTTTTGCTGTAATTTTGTGCCACATAATTGTTATCGGCTATACAACGCCGTTTTTCTGTTCGCAACCATGGTTGCGATTATTTTTCTTCTTTCATTATGTCCACTTTCCCCATCCCCACGCTGGAAACAGCATCAGACGAAGTTCGTCCGCTTTTTGAAGCAATCAAAAAACAACTCGGTTTGCTGCCGAATCTTTACGCCATCATTGGCACATCCGCGCGTACACTCAAGGCATATTTGGGTTTCCAAGATGCGCTCACCAAAGGCTCCTTCAATAACAAAGAAATTCAAGGGATTTTCCTCGCCGTTTCGCAAGCAAACGACTGCCTGTACTGCCTCTCGGCACACACCACACTGGCAAAAATGAACGGCTTCACCGAAGATGATACCTTTGCCCTGCGTCTGGCAAGCATCACCGACAAACGCCTCGGCGCTATCACCAAACTTGCCCGCTCTATCGTTCTGCGTCGTGGCTTCCCCGAACCCGAACTGGTGCAGCGCTTTTTTGATGCGGGCTTCGACCGTGCGGCGCTCATTGAACTCATTGCACTCGTGGCAGACAAAACATTTGCCAACTACGTGAACAACGTCGTTGATACGCCGATTGACTTCCCTGTTGCTCAAAAAATCGGTGAGCCGATGGTTTTGAATTAAGCCTAGAAAAGTTTCCCTCCTCTGTGAGAAGAATGATAAGGTTTCAGAGCCGAATTATAGCGCTTTTTTACAGCAAAAAAATTCGACAAATTGCAACCGCAGCAGAGATGGTGAGTGCTTCCCTCCTCAACATCTCTGCTTTTGTGTTCATATTCACCATTTTCTTTTCATCTTCACATTACGAGGAATCCGTTATGAAAAAAGGTTGGAAAATACTGCTCTGGGCGCTCGGCGTACTTGTTCTTCTTGTTGGAGGACTCTTCGTCTATCTCTACCCGGCAATGAAGCCGATGATGTCTATTCAAGAAATCCGCACAACCGACAAGTTGACGTTAGTGATAGGCGGCGGCGGCAATAGCGGAATTTTGGAATCGGAGAATCTCGTGATGGTTATTGATACAAAAATGGGCGGCTCGGCAAAAGAATTGTACGCGCTTGCAAAGCAAAAAGCCGGGAAACGCCCCATTCTGGTTGTGAACACGCACGTCCACGGCGACCACACCGGAGGTAACAAGTACTATGCAGGTGCTCGGATTCTTGCTGGCACGTATGATGAAAAACTCTGGCGTGAGCAAAACGGACAAGAAAATATGCCGACGGAATGGCTCAAAGACAGCATTGGTATTCCGATGGACGACGAAATGGTCAGCATTGTCAATATGGGGCAGGCACATACATTTTCGGATGTGGTCATTTATTTTCATAAGCGAAAAATGCTTTTTGCAGGCGACCTCATTCAATACAAAATGCACCCGTTCTTGAATCCTGTTACGGGCTGTAAAGCTCTCAATTACTCAGTTGCTCTCAACCGTATTCAGAAGACCTTTGATATTCAAACTCTTGTTCCCGGTCATGGTCCCACGGGCGGGATGGAGCTACTGACGACGTTTCAGCAGTATTTCCGTGATATGGAAACGATTGCCAAAGACGATAGCCGTCAGGACTTGAAATCTCAGTATTCAGATTGGACGGCGCTACCATTTTTCTCCAGTTCAGATGTTACAATCAAACACCTCAAAGCAGAATTATCCGCAGCAAAGTAAGTTCGGCTAACCACCCAACACCATCTGAAGTCGTTCATTATGATAGCCATGCTCAGGATATTCCTCCACGAACACAAATATGAAATACTGCTCTTCGCATTAGTTCAGCATTTGTTTATTGGTATTGTCCTTCAGGACTTACCCTTTTACACAAAGGTTATTTGGCCCATCAATATGCTTATTCTGGGCGTGGCAAGTGTTGGTATTTTCATCGAAAAAGGCAAATGGAAAAATCTCTTACGCGACGCATTATTCCTGCTCGTTCTTGGATTCCCGCTCGCTTTGCCTTTTCTAGGGCATCTTCCCTATTTTATGATTTCCCTGACTGTTTCTTACGTTTTCTTTTTTACGTTCATCTTTTGGGAAATCATTAAGTTTCTCATCAAGCCGAGCTATATCAATGCCGATGTGATTTCCGCTTCGGCATGTGGATATTTTTTGCTGATAGAAATCAGCGTTTTCCTAATGCAGGCGTTCTATTACCAAAATACCAATTCTTTCAAAGGCGTGGACATATCAGGTACGGCAGCCACGTACATTGATTTGGTATATTTTTGCAGCATTACGATTACCAGCATCGGCTTTGGCGATATTACTCCCAACACCTACCAAACCAAGCTCATTACGTCCTTGTTTGGCATTGCCGGACAGTTTTATTCGGTCGTGTTAGTCGGTATTCTCATCAGCAAATTTTCCTCAAAAACGCAGTAACTTGACCCTTGCCACGTTCAAATAACAATGACAGTTTTCTACCTACTGGTTGATTTGACTTGGTATTGCGCCATTGAGAGCATATTCAAAATTGGACGCAACAAGTTCACTAAACAAACTCTATGGTTTCACCATGGCAAAAAATTTCGCCGAAATTGCTTTTACCGAGGAAGTAAAAAAGCTCCAAGAACTCTACGGAAGCCGCTCCACGTATGCTCGCATGGAAGAATCTGCGTATGACGACGGCTTAGGTGAGGACGAAAGTGCTTTCATACGTGAACGTGATTCGTTCTACCTCGCCACGACGGGTGAAAACGGTTATCCCTACATCCAGCACCGAGGCGGACCGAAAGGTTTTGTGAAAGTGATTGATGCTCACACGCTTGGCTTCGTAGATTTTCGCGGCAACAAGCAATATATCTCCGTCGGTAATATCGCTACCAATCCCAAGGTTTCCATTTTTATGATGGACTACGCACGGCGCACTCGTTTGAAACTTTATGCCAACGTGCGAATTATTTTGCCGGACGACGACCCCGCGCTCTTTGCTGCATTAGACCCGCACGATTACCCGCACAAACCCGAACGTATGATGGTTTTTGCCATCGAAGCATTCGATTGGAATTGCCCACAACACATCACCCCACGCTACACCGCCGAAGAAGTGGCGAAGGCATGGGAAAAACAAACCGCCCACGTCGCCGCGCTTGAACAAGAAGTGAAGCGTCTTCGGGAAGAATTGAACGCTCTACAACACCCTTTATGAACAACATTCTTTTGAAATTTCGCGGTGAAGGAAATGCCCTTCCCGCACGGGCTTCGTGGAAAGCAATTGCCCTTGCTTGGGCGGGCGGCACACTAGCCATTGCGGCAATAGCACTGACTTCCACGATTGTCGGAACGCCACTCATGCTAGGTTCGTTTGGTGCTTCGTCAGTCCTCGTTTTTGGCTTCCCTGAATCGCCCTTTTCGCAGCCGCGCAATGTCTTTGTGGGTCACACGCTTGCTTCACTTATTGGCTTGACGTTTTTGTGGCTTTTTGGTTCAACATGGTGGGCAATGGGGCTTGCGGCGGGAACAACAATCGCGGCAATGATGCTCACGCGCACCGTACACCCGCCCGCAGGGTCGAATCCGATTATTGTCTTTCTCATGTCTGAGCGTTACCCTCAGCCCTCGTGGAGTTTTCTTTTGTTTCCTACTGCCGCTGGTGCACTGCTCATAATCATCGTAGCTCTCATTTACAACAACAGCGTACGCAAAGAGCGCTACCCACGATACTGGTAGTATCGCGGTTGCCAGTATTCACCATGTATTTGGTAACTGTGTATTTTATTTTTGCCGCACGCCCAGCAAGTACACGAAGTACAAGACTACAACAATACTATCAAACACAACAGCAATCCCTGCTTTATCAAGATACTGACTCCCAAAGACCAGCACCAGTGCGATAAAAGCCACTTTGCTAATTCCCGCAACAGCTAGAATAAACGAGCGATTGATGGGATTGTATGCTCCATAAATAAGCATTGCGCCGACAAGCGTGATAAGCGCACCCCAATTCCGCACAACAATGTCGGTGAGTGGATGCTCCGGCAGCGTCGCACCGAAGGTGGTAAGAAGAGCGGCTTGTGGAGCGAGTGCCGGAAATATCATCGTGCAGGTGAGCACCCCTGAGACGAGCATAATCCATTTGATGTTGGCAATAATCCAGTTCATAGTTTTTCCTTCGTTGGTACAAGTGGTTTTGAAAATAATTTCATTGAATCCATTTACTATCCCCAAATTTGGTCATCATACGGATTTCTGCTCTTCAGTTGGATGACGAAAAAGGATAATGGCAAAAACAAGAGCAAATACAGCATACAAGGCTGCTACACACAACCATTGATAAGGCATTCCGGGAATTGCGGCAGCACCTTTCACGAGCGCAAGACCAGCGATTGTAAAATGTGTGCAATTTGCTACCGCAATTGGGCGGTTGTAAATACCCCCAATCAAATTATCTTTTACCATCCAGTTCAGCATTGCAAAAGCAAAATACAAAGCGCCAACAACTTGTATCAACAATTGAACCTGCTTATTAGGTTCGGCGATTAAAACTTTCGCAACCTCTTCCGCCGCAAAGGTCAGCAATACTCCAACCGCTCCCAAAATGAAAGCGCTCAAGATCATTACAATTCTTGTATTCATAGTTTTTTCGTGCAGTTCTCGAATAAAAAATTGATTATTTGTGCCATACCTTCCAGAACGTTATTCCATTCCCAAATTCGCAAATCGGCAAGATTCTTCATATTTTGAAACGCCGCGTTCAAATGCGAGGTGTAACAACGCGGTTCGGTACTTGATATTTTTTCTTCGGAAATTAATTAAAAACAAGCGCCAAAGCTACACAATAATCTCCAAAAATCACGCACAATCGAATGAGCAGTATGCACCTCGTTATCATCACCCCCGGATTTCCTGCTAATGAGTGTGATACGACCTGTATTCCGGGGCTGCAAGACCTCGTGCAATCATACAAGCGCTGCTATCCCCAACTGAAAATTCACGTGATTGCGCTTCATTACCCGTTTCGTGAGAAATACTATCAATGGAACGGCATTGAAGTCTATGCGGCAGGCGGAGAAAACTCTAAATTTCGCAAGCTACAAACATGGCTGCGAGTGTTTCGCTTTATTCGTACTCTTCAAGCCAAAGAGCCAATTACGGTGCTTCATTCATTCTGGCTTTCTGAAAGCGCTTTTCTGGGGCAGATTGCCTCGCGCCTGCACAATATTCCGCACGTTGCTACGATTATGGGACAAGATGCCAAACGCGAGAATAAATACCTTCCGCTCATCGGCGCAATCGCTACGGATTCGATGCGAGTTCTTGCGCTGTCCGAATTTGCCGCACGAATTTACTTTGCATCCACTGGACGGCAGGTGCAAGGCGTAATCCCTTTCGGTGTCGTGCCGATGGGCATAGTCCCTGCCCTTGCAAGCGAGGAAACAAAGTCTTTGGCAAAAATGCGGAACATTGATATATTGACCGTTGGTTCGGTGATACCGCTCAAAAACTACTTGACGTTTATTGACGTTGTATCAGCAATCAAGCGGCAAATCCCCACTATTCGCGCAGTTATTGTCGGCGCGTTTATTGATGCGAAAGAAGTGGAACGCTTGCGGTCAAAAATTACGGCTCTGAACCTTGAAGAAAATATTGAACTTGCGGGTGAAGTCTCGCGGGGCGATGTGTTTGCCTATATGGCTCAAAGTAAGGTATTGCTTCATACTTCTCAATACGAAGGACAAGGCTGGGTGCTGTTGGAAGCGCTTTCTTACGGCGCAGATGTTGTTTGTTTCGACGTTGGCTTTACAATGCCACATCCACAAATGCACGTCTGCCAAAACAAGCAGGGACTAGAGTTCGCCGTAACAACAGCGCTTGAATCAAAAGTTCCAGCCCCACATTCTCCCGAAAAGATTCATTCCTCCGACAATGACACGGCAGTAACCGTGCCGAGCATAGATGACACGGCACGTTCGTACATTCAACTTTATCGCCAATTCTCTATGAAATGACCGCTACTTCCTATTCATATCATCCGGCAGAAACTATCTTAGATGACATTAGTTCTTCTGTTTTGAGAACGCTACTATACTTCGATATTTTTCGGCATCCCCTCACCAAGCACGAATTGTGGCTCCTATCCGAGTGCCCCGATCTTGCCGAAAGCGAAATGGATACTTGTGCCCAATCTCTTGTTCAAAGCGGTCTTGTGCAAGAGTCGGAAGGATTTTATTTTTTGCACGGCAATACATCAATCGTTCAGGAGCGCCGGACAAAAAACGCTCGTGCGCAGCATTATCACGCTCCGGCAGCTTTCTTTTCGAGGATTATTGATTGCTTCCCTTTCACAAGAGCTGTTTTTCTTTCGGGATCATTGTCGAAAGGCTGCATGGATGCTTCGTCGGATATTGATTATTTCATCATCACCGAGCCGGGACGCTTGTGGCTGAATAGAACGCTTTTGGTTCTTTTCAAAAAGTTGGTGTTGCTCAATTCCTACAAATTTTTCTGCGTGAATTACAGCATCTCAAGCGATAATCTGGAAATTCCTGAACGCAATATCTACACCGCTATAGAAATTGCTTTTCTCATGCCAACCCGCAATAGCTATCTTTACGAGTCGTTCATGGAGCATAATGCCTGGGTTGCATCGTACCTGCCGCATTTTCCTTTACGTGATACCTCGCACGTACCGCTCAGAAACGCAAACCGTTTCAAGAGAGCACTGGAACGGCTTCTCTCCGGCTCCTTTGGTGACCGCTTGGAGGAATTTTGCTTTCGCATAACAGTACGAAATCGAAGAAAAAAGTTTGCCTATCTGAGTGATGAAGAATTCTCTACCGCAATGCGCTCCACCAAAAACGTCGCCAAGCATCATCCGCAAAACTTCCAAGAGCGCGTACTCACGACACTCGAAGCAAAATGTGCCGCCTTTGAGCACGCGCACAATATACGCCTGACCTAAACCCTGAGCGCAAACACTTGTCGTACCCCCTATGGCTTCCGTTCTCTTTACGCACTCCTATTTTTTACGGTTCGACCCCAAGCAATACCGCACCGGGCAGCCGTATCCGCCGCTTGGAACGCTCTACGCGGCAGCCGTACTCCGCGAAGCAGGGCACGAGGTCTCGCTGCATGACACGATGTTTTCCGAATCACCGGATGAGATTCTGCCTCGCTTAGAGCAAGAGCGCCCTGCCTATCTTGTTCTCTACGACGATGGATTCAATTACCTGACCAAAATGTGCCTCACCAATATGCGTGAAGCCGCGTTTCGGATGATACATCATGCTAAAAAATTTGGCTGTACCGTCATTATTTCCAGTTCCGATGCTACCGACCACGCGGAGCGCTATTTGGATGAAGGGGCAGATGTCGTGATAACAGGCGAAGCAGAAATTTCTTTGCGCGAATTATTGGAAGCGTATAAAAAGCAAGAAACGAACTCCTATGCATCCGAAACGAGCGGCTTAGAAATTGTAGCGGGAATCGTTTTTCGGCAAAACGGGAGAACAATACGCACTTCCAAACGAGATGTGCTGCGGGATTTGGATTCTTTGCCCATGCCCGCCTACGATCTTGTGCGCATCGAACCATACAAGCAAATGTGGCAACGTCATCACGGTTATTTCTCGCTGAACGTCGCCACAACACGCGGTTGCCCCTTTTCGTGTAATTGGTGTGCTAAGCCAATCTACGGCAATCGCTACAATTCTCGTTCGCCGCAGAATGTCGTTCGGGAGTTGCTGGAATTAAAACGCCTTTTTGATTTTGACCACATTTGGTTTTGTGATGATATTTTCGGTTTAAAGCCCGGCTGGGTTGGTGAATTTGCAGATGAAGTTCATAAAGCGGGGCTATCGTTTCGATTTAAGATTCAATCTCGCGCAGACCTACTCACCAAGCCCGGCACCACGGAAGCACTTGCCCGTGCAGGCTGCGAAACTGCCTGGATGGGCGCAGAATCAGGGTCGCAAAAAATTCTGGATGCTATGGACAAAGGCATTACTGTCGCACAAATTCACGAAGCCGTCCACGCTGTGAAGCTCGCGGGAATGAAACCCGCGCTCTTTCTTCAATTCGGCTATCCCGGCGAAACAAAAGTGGATATTGAGGCAACAATAGAAATGCTTCTCAATCTCATGCCGTCGGATATTGGTGTTTCGGTCTCGTACCCTTTGCCCGGCACACTGTTCTATGACAATGTTAAACACGACCTCCAAGCAAAAGCAAATTGGACAGATTCTGACGACCTTGCACTGATGTTCCGCAACGCATATAGTCCCGAATTTTACAAACGGCTTCACCGCTTTGTCCATAAGCGTTTTCGTGGGCGAATGGCTCTTTGTTCACTTCGTAACATTGCCGGAACGATATTTTCAAAACCTTCCTCTGTTCTCGCCGCCGATATTCGTTTAGCAATCCTAACAGCATATTATTTTCCGGCGGCGGCTGTGGATGCCGTGCGCCTCCGATTCTTGTACAAGCACCTCCACAAAACCACAAGTGCGCCATGAACACGCCCGAAGACCGTGCTGGAATTGCCTTTTCAAAGCAATCTATGATTTTCGATGAACTCGAACGAGATAATCTTATCGTTTTAGAACTCCGTAGTCGTATTCGTCGGCACGTACTCTCGCTTGTTCGCCCCGAAGAAACCTTACTCGAATTAAATGCCGGTACGGGCTTGGACGCTGTGGCATTTGCTCAAAACGGTGTTCGGGTAACAGCAACTGATATTGCTGAAGGAATGATTGAACAAATGCGCCGAAAGGTTGAGAAATACGGTCTTAGCGAATATATGCAGATTCGGAGATGCTCATTTACCGACTTGGATTCCTTCGGTGAAAGTAGATTCGACCATATTTTTTCTAATTTTGGCGGGCTGAACTGTGCAGAAAATCTTGCGGAGGTGATACAATCGCTCAAGCCTCTTTTGAAACCGAACGGAACGGTAACACTCGTCATTATGCCTCCTGTAAGCATCTGGGAAATTTTTTCGCTCTTGAGAGGAAATACGAACGCTTTTCGTAGGCTTCGGAAGGGCGGCACGATGGCACACGTGGAGGGCGAGTATTTTCGAGTACACTACTACTCAGCACGATATGTGGCGGAAGCCTTTGGCGAAGGCTTTGAGCAAATAGAGCTTCAGGGATTGTCGGCTATTGCACCGCCGCCGCACGCAGAGCGTTTTGCAGTGCGCTTTCCACGCTTGTACTCAGTGCTTGCTCGATTGGATGTAATGCTGGCACATCTACCCATTTTCCGTTCCTGTGCCGACCACTATTGCATCACTCTTCGTAAAAAAGTCATTCCACCGTAGGGGAATAACTTGCGCTCCCCAGAAGTTTTTACGATTTTGTGCCATAATATTTTCTCCATCTTGACCTTCACAATTCGATGAAATACTTGCGCCCCAGTAGTCTTGTCCTCGCTGCATGGTTTATTTTTTCAGCCTGCTCAAGCCTTACCGACCTTGCTCCCCCGATTATTCGCACAAACCTATCATCGTTACCGCTACTTGACACTACTCTGTCGTTGCAATCCTTTCTGACGAGCGACACAACATTTCTTCGTCGGAATAGTCAAACGGGTAATCTTTCGTTTGTTCAAGAACGCCAGATTCCAGCCGGGAAAATTGGTGATTCGCTCAAAATCAATACTGTTCCCCTTTCGGCAACGGTTGAGTTTGGTAATCGCCCTGAAATTGCCGCGCTTATCCAATCGCTGGCAGATGTTTTTATACCTATTTCCGACCTTCTGCCGCCTCTACCGCGCTCCACCACTACACCGCTCCCTTTTCCGGGAACACCGCAAAGTGGCTTAACCATTCGCAAAAGCATTCCTTTGGGAAATGATATTGAAAGCATTACTCTCAGCCGTGCGCGAGTGCGTCTGCGAATTACGAATCGTTTGCCCTTTTCTGTGGAAGTGCGACCTCTTTCGGGCGAGAGCAACGCGGGCATACGATTTACCCCACGCTCCGGCAGCGCAAGCACACTCTTTGTTGTCCCCACCGCGCAGCGTACGGTACGGAGCGGCGATAGTATCGTGGTCACACAATCCCTTCAAAATCTCACGATTGCCGACGGTGCGAGCGTCGAAACACAGGTCTTCGCCGCAGCACAAAATGGAATCACCTACGGCGACACCGCAGGAATTAGTGTGAGCGCTTCATTAGAGGAGCCAGTTGTTTCCGAAGCCCGTATTTCCTTGCCTTCCAGAAAATTTACCTTCCCCATTGCCGTTCCGCTTGCCGATGGAACAAAGCTAACTTCCGCACGCTTACAAGCGCTCACAGCTGCACTGTCGGTTACAAATGGTTTTGAAATTACTGGCGTAGCGACAATTATTGCCCCGCAATTACGCACACAAGCCGGAGCATCATTCCAGCAAAACATTCGGATTGGTCGTGGTATCAATCGTTTTACACTTTCCAGCCCAACGCCGCTTGACGTAGTGCCGGACAGCCTTGACCGCGCTCGCGGTGGTATCGTTGACAGTTTGCGCCTCGTGGTAGAATTACAAAATGATGCTGTCGCCGCACCACAGCGTATCACCGTGCGGCAAACGGATAAACTCTCGCTCGGTGGTGCACTTGGCGAGACAAAACTAGACTTTGCCCGTGGAACGTCGTTGCCGCCTATCGTGTTTAATCTTGCGTCGGACGTTTCCTTTTCGTTAGCACCGGAACTTGAGAATCTTGGCTTCACAGAAGTTCTTGCTGAACAGCTGGCGCTTGAACTTCAACTTTCCAATAGCGCCGGAGCAGATGGTACGCTGTCAGGAACGGCATACCTCTTGGGGCAATCATCACGCCCGATGGACAGTTTGGTCATTCTGAACCAAGAAATAAAGCGAGCAACTGAGCAAAATGGCGTTCTTTTGCCCGTTACGACCACACTCAAGACCAGCCGCGCCAATATCCGTCTGACTGAGATTCCGCGCCGCGTTAGTGTGGCATCGCAAGGTAGGCTGATACAAAATCGTCCGTTTTTCATTGAGCGCACAAGCGCTGTCAGCGGCACTGCCATAATGACCATTCCGCTTGCTGTGCGGGTGACGGGCGGACGCTACACCGACACCATTCCCCTCGACATTCGCTCTGCGATTGAAACCGCGCAAAAAAACATTGACAGCGCCTCACTTTTTCTGCAAACTCTCAATCGTATTCCCGTAGAAGTGCTCGTGCGACTTCATTTTCTGGACGCAAGCCGTAAGCCTCTTTTAACGCTGCCATCGAACGAATCTTTGCGCTTACGGGCAGCAGCAGTCAGCGCCTCGCAAGCATCCTCACCAACACCCAATGAGCAAACTGTTTCAGTGAATGCTCAAAATCTTGTTTCGCTCCAAAACGCACGATATGTGGCACTGGAAGCACAGTTTTCGACACCCGCCGGACAACAATTTGTACGCTTTCAAACCAGTGATTTTGTGCAGCTTCGAGCATCGCTCAGTTTGCGCGTCAAAACTCCTTGATATTCAATTCAGAACAAAAATTTTACACTTATGATTTCATCCATCGTACAATGGAAACACAGATTATCTCTGTGCTGTCTTGCAGTCTTTATCCTGAGCGCACTCACGCGCCTTTCAGCACAATCTCTGAGCAACCCGATTGGCATGGGGCTTGGCGCTTCAAGCGTTACATCAGCAGAAAATATTGATGCAATCGGTACAAATCCGGCACTTTTAGCACCGCGCACGAAGCAGGACAGCACAACGTCTCTTTTCTTTACCCTCGGTGCTGTGGGCGGCATGGTCGGCGAAAGTGCTCTCAAACTAAGCGACTTCTCTACCTATTTTCGCAAAGTAAACAATGAGCGGCGCGTGCTAACTGATACCGAACTCCGAACCGTCAGCTCATTGCTGGATGGCAGTCGTCTGGGAGGGCAAATAGATGCAACTCTGATAGCTGCTGTCTTGCAAACAAATCTCGGTGCGTTTGCCTTTTCCACAAGCCTACACGGGCAAATGGGAGTACAACTGCCGCAAGGACTTGCGCAAATTCTTCAAGGCTACGATGCTGCGCAAAGACTGCGTTTGGAGGGGATGGCAGGTTCTGCTTTTGGCTACGGAAGCATTCAGCTCGGCTACGCAAATCATATCGTTCTGCCCGAAATGTCCGATTCCACCAATGCGCTTGCTTCCTTGCGCGTGGGAGCAACGGCACAATATCTCATTGGCTATGCTTTTGAAGAAATAAGCAGTGCGCGGCTTGACCTTGCGCCTATTCCCGTGACCGATTTTCCCACAACGACCTACAACATTCGTGCGAATCTGGATTATACTCTTCGTTCTGCTGGAACTGCATTTTTAGTGGGGAATCAAGTACACAAAGACCCAACAGCCATTCTGAACCAATCCTACGGAAATGGCGTAGGAGCATCGCTGGGTGCAAGCGCATCATTACGGCTTCCGGGCAGTAAGATTGCGGCGTGGCAAATTGCCTTTTCGCTTACGGATATTGGTGGGATAACGTGGAATAAAGCCCGCCTTGCAAGCGTTTCTTTCCAAGACACCATCAAAAGCATTCTCCCACTCGCCACCGATAGTACCTATCTTCAGCGCCTCCGCGACACGACAAACCGTAGTGAAGCCGTTACTCGTAGTCTCCCAACACGCTTTCATCTTGGCTTTGCCTTCGACTACGGCGCATATTTTGGCTTGCCGACACCACTTATTCTGAGTTTTCAATATACACAAGGTTTGAACACAAGCGGTTTCAATACCACTCAACCACGATTTGGGCTTGGATTTGCGTGGGAAAATAAAGGCTGGATGCCATCTCTTCGCACAGGAATTGGCATTGGCGGACAAGAAGAAATCCTTTGGTCATGCGGCTTAGGCTGGAACGTGGCTGAAGGTGCATTTGTGATTGATGCCGCCCTTGCCAATCTTTTGCCCTTGCTTGATGGCGGCAAAGGCACGTGGATTGGCGGAAGCCTTCGACTGAAAGGGAGAATAGAATGGTGACGCACAAAGGCAGCACCCCCCAACAAACATATATTGGAGAATGTACTGCCTTGTATTTTATGTCGCTTCCCTACCTGACCACAGTAACGGTCGCGGTAGCGGCTCGGTTATTGGCGGTGATTCT
>CALCNX010000106.1 GCA_937899715.1 uncultured bacterium
GTAAATATGGAAGTTGGATATAATTTCCATTTACACAAAACAATTTACACACTCATTCGTTCAGAAAGCACTGTTGCTGCACTGCTGCCATTCACCGCACGAAGTTTAAGGAATGTCTGTGCATAGATATTATTCCAAAGATGACCATCGGGAAAGTTACGTCTAAATTTTTGAATTGGAATCTCAAATGATAAAAAGATGTCAGCATGAACGAAGGTGTTACTTGGGAGGTCTTCAAGAACAGCGCCAATGCGATATTCCATGAGTTCTTCTTTAATAGAATTTTCTTCGAGTTTAAGGCGCAGATGCTCACCAACCACATTCGTCTTGCCAAAATACTTCCTTGCTGCTTGTGCTGTCAGAACAATATTGGTCGGTTGCGATAGTGCATTAGCACTCCCATGAACTATGGGAAAACGAAATCTTGTAAAAAGCGTCGGGTCGGCGTAGGCAATATGATTTTCTTCATATACCGACACGTCTCCTTTACGGACAAGTGCTGTCAAGCCGTCTTCATAGCGCACAACAGATTCAATATCATCGGGGAACGCTGCACGTAGTTCGTCTGCCATCACCCCCGATACCTCTTGAGATGTAATCGGTTCATCTGTATTCAAGCGTATATGACTTACAATGCGATACACACGCTCGGCATCGGGATGGAAAGCGTCGAACGTGTATTCATGATGAACATAGAGCAACATCACGATACAAGCCGCCACGCCGACGGACAAGCCGCCGACGTTGATGGCAGTGTATAGGACGTTTGCACGAAGTGAGCGAAGCGCTATTTTGAGATAACTTTGGAGCATGGTTTTGTGGAATGAATTTGAAATGGTACTTTTGTGATTATGTTCAATTTTTATGCAAGACTATGATTACTCTCGAAGAAGCATTACTTATGGGAACAAATGCCCCGAAGCAGCACCAACGTGTCATTGCAAGGCTTACCACAAGACTCACCAATAGATACGAAGACGATGAAATAGCCCTTGAGGCATTGCCGGAAACCATGCTCGACGAAGGACAGACAAGCCCAACACCCGACATCATTCTCTACGATAACATTCTTTCGACAACGCCCGTGATTATCGAAATTACACATACCGACGGCGTAAAAAAAGACCTTCATAAAATTCGCCGCCTTATTGAAGAAGATTATTATGGCATCCGCGAAGGTTTTGTCTATGACTATAAACGCAATGAGTGGTATAAATATGCGCTCGGAGTTGGCGACATCACCGACCGACCTTCCTTCTGTGAAGCAATTAACCTTGACCTTGCAACGCTGTTGTAAATCCCTGATTTACTCACTCCGAAGCGCATTCACAGGATTTGCTCGTGCCGCTCGCCATGACTGAGAAGCAACCGTTACAAACGCAATCAATATCGCCAACGCTCCCGCCAGAACAAATATATTCACGTCCAAATCAATCCGATAGGCAAAGTCCTGAAGCCACTTGCCTGCCGCCCAATACGCAAGCGGCGTGGCGATTACAAAAGCAACGACCACCAATTTCAAAAAGTCTTTTGAGAGCAACCCGACGATACTTGCCACCGATGCCCCCAGCACTTTACGAATACCCACTTCTTTTGTGCGTCGCTCCGCAGCGAACGCAGCAAGACCAAACAGACCCAAACACGCTATCACAATAGCGACAATTGTTATTGCTGATAGGGTTTGCCGTAAATTTTCTTCTTCGGCATAGAGCTTGCTAAATTCTTCATCCAGAAATTTCATTTCCATTGGAAAAGTAGGCATAAATCGTTTGTATAGCTTTTCAATATCGGCAAGTGTTTGGCGAAGGCTTGCGGTGTTCAGACGTATAACTAAAATAGGGTTATGATCTCCAACATTGTACATCACAGGAGAGATTGAAGACCGAAACGACTTTGTATGAATATCGCCGACCACACCAATAATTTCGGTGAGTTGAGGTTTTCCATTCCACGTTGTTTTTACTTGTTTCCCAATGGCATTTTCCGGTGTCCAGCCCATCGCCCGAACAAATGCAGCATTGACGACTGTTGTATTTGCCGAATCACGTCCCCGCTCAAAAAACCTTCCTTGAAGCACTGGTATCTGCATAACTCTTGCAAAATCAAAACCGGTCAAATTATAATCAGATGTAATGTTCACCTGTTCTTTATTGTTATTGTTGCTTTCGACATTAACAGTCGCCCCTCCCGTCCAAAGAACAGGACACTGCATAGCAGTTCCGGCATCTGCCACGCCTGAGATTTGCTTGAGTTCAGTCACTATCGTTTCTTGCTTTTTGGATACATTATCGTCCATAAACCCTGCAATGAGTTGGTGTTTATTAAATCCCAGTGAGGCATTTTGCACATAGCTCAATTGTGAATTAATAACTAAAACCCCAATCACAAGCGCAATCGAAACGACAAACTGCCCCACGACCAACACTTGACGTATGCGACCGCCGCGACCGCTCGGAACAAAACCCACCTTGAGAGCATCTACAGGACGGAATGACGAAAGCACCAGCGCCGCATAACCACCACTGAGAACAACGGTGAGAATAACAACAGCAGCCGACATGGCAAAAAAAGGAACTTGAAAAATATCGCTATAAACGAACTGTTTGCCGGAAATGATATTGAAAAATGGCAGCGATATTTCGACCAGAGCCACAGCAAATACAAATGAAAGCACCACCAATCCACTTGCTTCACCCAGAAATTGCAGAATTACTTGAGAACGTGTTGCGCCAAACGTCTTGCGTACGCCAACTTCACGAGAACGCAGTAGAGAACGTGCTGTGGAGAGATTCGCATAATTAACACACGCTAAAAGCAAAACCAGAACACCGACTGCCGCAAAAATTTGTACCCTCACGGCTGTTCCTTTTTCACCTGTTAGGTTGGTGTGCAAGCGGATGTCCGAAAGCGGCTGTAATTCTTGCTGCCAGCCCCAGGCTGCATTATATTGTTTCAGTGCTGGGGCAATATATTTTTTACCAATCTCCTTTACTTTTTCATTGAAGAGAGTTTGGTCTGCGCCGCTTTTAAGCGTAAAATATGTGGCAACCGTATTGGCTTCCCAATAATCGTGATTTTTTTGATGCTGAAGTTGTAAAGCAAAGGCAAATTGTAAATGAGACTTTCGCGGTATTTCATCCATCACAGCAACAACGGTACACGGTGCATTCATTACCTCAATTGTTTGCCCTACTGCGCGTGCAAGGTTATTCGCCCCAAACAATGACACCGCCACAGCTCGGCTCAAAACGATATTCGTTGGCGATTTAGCAAGAGCCAGAGGGTCTCCATATAAAATCGGAAAAGAAAAAATTTGGAACAATGAAGCGTCGGTCTGTATTCCTTGAGTTGCTTGCGAAGGCTGTATGACAACAGAGCCGCGCTTCAATTCACAAGCCGCGCTTCCAAAACGTGCAATTTGTTCAACCTCAGAATAATTGTCTTTGAGAAATCCCGCCAGTTTGGGTGGCATAAGTGTAGAACGATACATCAGCACATTATTATTGTCTTGCCCGCCCACAACTCGGTAAATTCTATCATAGTTTACATGGAAACGGTCATAGCTTAGTTCATCGGCAACATAAAGACCAATCAGGAGGCACGTCGCCAGCCCAAGAGCCAAGCCGACGATATTGATAAACGCATAGCTTTTTTGTCGTAGCAGGCTTCGGAGAGCGATTTTGAAATAATTTGAAATCATGGTCGCAACAAATTGTGAAAAAATTCGTAGTAGTTTTACTTAATCAGCCAAGTTTTGTGCCAAAGTGCTGTGAACAAGTTTTTATGCGCTCTTTACGGTTTCACCTACCTTCATACAAAAAGAAAACTGTCCGCAGATGAACAACAAATGTTCATTTGCGGACAGCAAAAGTTTTTCTCTTAGTGCTTCTTACTCACTTCTCGGCGCATTCACAGGATTTGCCCTTGCTGCGCTTTTTTGTCGTAGTGGACTTCGGAAAGCGGTTTTGATGTAGTTTTGACGTTGAGTTCACTTTGAAAAATGAGCGGAAAAGTGTAGTTTACTGTCAATGTTGTCCAACATTTTTGAGATATAATTTATGATAACCCGACAAGAAGCACTTCTCCTTATGGGAACGAATGCCCCCAAACCTCATCAGCGCGTCATTAGTCGTCTTTTAGCACAATTAGGCTATCAATATTACATCGTCGGCTCATTGGCTCTTGAGCCACTTCCCGAAACGATGTTGGACGAAAGCCAAACCAGCGCAACGCCTGATATTATCTTATACGACAATATCCTTGAAGAAACACCCGTTATTATCGAAATAACCCATACTAACGGTGTTAAAAATGATATTCAAAAAGTTCGCCAACTCATTGATGAAACTGAATACGGCATAAAAGAAGGATTTGTGTACAACTACAAAAAGAACGAATGGCATAAGTATAAGCGTGGTGTCGGCGACATCACTGACGATCCTTCTTTCTGCGAGGCAATCAATCTTGACCTTGCAACGCTGTTGTAAGTACCTACTTCACTCACTTCTCAGCGCATTCACGGGATTTGCCCTCGCCGCCCGCCATGCCTGCGAAGCAACCGTTGCAAAGGCAATCATTAGCGCCAACGCTCCCGCCAACATAAATACACCCGCACCCAAATCTACCCGATAAGCGAAGTCCTGAAGCCATTTGCTCATCCCCCACCACGTAAACGGGCAAGCAATTACAAAGGCTACTATTACCAAGATAAGGAAATCACGGCTCAACGATACAATAATGCTTCCCTCACTCGCGCCCAATACCTTACGAATACCAATTTCTTTCGTGCGCGATTCGGCTGTAAATGCTGCCAAGCCGAATAACCCTAAGCAACAAATACAAATTGCTACACTTGCAAAGTACAAGGAAAGCGTTCCTACCATTGTTTCTGATTTGTAAATCGCATTAAATTCATCATCCAAAAACTTGAAGGTAAACGGCATATTGGGCTGGTACTTTCCAAATGTTTTGCGAAGAGCTTCGAGCCCTGCCTCTGTCTCGCTCGCAGCAAGTTTTACATACAAGTGATTTGGTTCTTTATCCAAAAGAAGCATAAGCGGTTCAATTTGATTGTGCATTGAGGAAAAATGAAAATCTTTCATCACGCCGACCACCGTACCGACGCGAGCCGTTGAGTCATCGCCCCACCGCAGCGTTTCTCCTACGGGATTTGCCAAACGCATTTGTCGCGCACACGTTTCGTTGATAATATAATTCAGTGTATCAGCCGGAAACTGGGGTAAAAATGTCCTTCCCTCTTTTATCTGAACATCCATCACTGCGGGGAAATCATAATCACCATCCAGCATACTCACAACAATTTTTTCGTTCGGCATTTGCCCTCTCCATCGCATTCCGTAGGTATTATTGCCTAAATTCAACGGTGATGTATTCACTCCCGTCACGCCCTTGATACTCGAAATGCCTTTTAATTCTTGCTTCCAAGCAGTGAATCGTTCGGCTTTAATATCAATCGGAACAGTGACGACATTTTCACGGTTGATACCAATATTCTTCGTTTTGATAAATTCAATTTGCCTGTACACGACAAGTGTTGCGATAGTAAAGGCAATAGCAATCGTAAACTCCAATATCACTAACCCTCGGCGAAACATCGCTGCCCAGGGACCGGATTTTGCCGCGCCCTTCAGCACAGTGGACATATTAAAAGATGAAAGTGCAAGAGCAGGATACAAGCCCGCAAGACATCCCGTTACAAAGACGAACAATAACGTTGTTCCCCAAAATATCGGCTGCTCAATCGGTATTCGTAGCTCCGCCCCTGTCAATTCTTTGAGGGCGGGCAGCACAAGCTCCACCGCCAGCAGTGCAATCGGTAATGCTAAAATTGCCGTCAGAATAGATTCCCCAAGTATTTGCCTCACGATTGCTGTTCGTGTCGCCCCAACCACTTTACGAATCCCAACCTCTTTCGAGCGACGTATCCCGCGAGCAGTGGTCAGGTTCATAAAATTCACACAGGCAATGATTAGTACCAATACAGCAATGATCGTAAACAAGCGCACAGTTTCGATTC
This sequence comes from uncultured bacterium, assembly GCA_937899715.1. Taxonomy (GTDB): domain Bacteria; phylum Bacteroidota; class Ignavibacteria; order Kapaibacteriales; family UBA4661; genus PH2015. Next base: position 6,038 of record CALCNX010000106.1, read on the forward strand.
TGCCTCCTTGCTGGCTGCCGTTTTCAAATTTGTTATATAAATACATTTCACTCAAAGGCTGCGAGAATAATACCGCAGCTTTAGGGTCATTTTTTTTCTTCCGTAACAAATCTTTGAGTTTCTCATCGACACGCTTTTGCGGAACGCCTTCCCGCAAACTAATAAATGTACGAAAGCTGTTGTTTCCCCATTCCTGCGCCCACGGACGCTTGGCAATAAGCTCATCTACGGAGGCGGCAAAATCAAAGCGTACGGAAGAATTTTTAGGAATGTCGCGGAATACCGCCGTTACTTTGAAATCCGTTTTGCCATACTCTAAGCGTACCGTTGCTCCCAACACATTCGCCGAACCAAAGAGCTTTTGAGCAAGGGATTCCGAAAGTGCAATCGAACTGGGCTGGTCGAGTGCTGTTGCCGGATTACCGACCACAATCGGAAATGAAAACACTGCGAAAATATCGGAGTTTGCGTACGTGCCCTCTTCATGAAACGATTTATCCCCTGCAATGAGCACATTTTCTGCCGATAGTGTATGCGCTATATGCTCAATTTCAGGAATATCCTCTTTCAACGCCTTGCCGAGTGGTCCGGGCAAAGCAGAAAGTGTAATAATTTCATTGGTAAGTTGTTCGGTGCGAAGCAGTCTATAGGAGCGATCCAGGTGAGCATTGAACCGATTAAAGCTCCACTGATGATATACCCACAACATAATGACAAGACAACACGCCATACCCAATGCAAAACCAAAAATGTTCAAAAGCGAGTACAACTTATTACGTCCAAGTGAACGGAGTGCAATTTTAAGATAGTTCTGAAACAGCATAAATACTCCTCTTTGAAGTATATGTGGTATCCCACAGTGGTATGCAATTTTGACGTTCCACACGTGAAATAAAAGTATATTTCTTTTTCCTACGAATAACTTCGTAGAAAGATTCATCTAACATTTCACCAATATTTTGAATCAATTGCCCGCATTTTATCAAACAGCACTATTGCTGTTTTCCCGTAGGAATCAACAGAAATAGTGCATTTACTTCTTTTTTTTGATTACTCACTTCTCAGTGCATTCACTGGATTTGCCCTCGCAGCTCGCCATGCCTGTGAAGCAACCGTCGCAAAGGCAATCAATACCGCCACAGTTCCCGCCAGAATAAACACACCCGCACCCAAATCAACCCGATAGGCGAAGTCTTGAAGCCATTTTCCCGCCGCCCAGTATGCAAGCGGCGTAGCGACAACAATAGCAACCACTACCAATTTCAAAAAGTCTTTTGAAAGCAGTCCAATTATTCCGGCATCGGATGCACCAAGCACTTTGCGAATACCGATTTCTTTTGTGCGCTGTTCTGCCGAGTATGCAGCAAGCCCGAACAATCCTAAACAAGCAATGACCACCGTGACGCTGGCAAAATAAATAAACACGGTCTGCAAGCGCTCTTCTTTGCGGTACTGCTTGTTGAAGTGATCGTCCAAAAAGTAAGATTCCATCGGGTAGCGCGTCGAAAACTTCCGCCAGCGCTCTTCCACAAATGCCACCGTTCCGGCAATATTTTCCGGGCGCACTTTCATCATTAAAAACGCTGGCGTTTGCTGCGTGAGCAGGATAACAAGCGGTTCAATAGGACTATGCAGTGAACTGAAATTGAAATCTTTTACCACGCCAATAATTTCCCCCGAATATCCCAAACCGTTTTCGATGCTCATACCAAGCGGCTTTTTCCAGCCAAAAGCCCGCACTGCTGCTTCATTGACAATGAAACCACGTTGCTTGTCTGCCGGAAATTCTTTTGAAAAACCACGCCCCGCCTGCATTTTCACGCCCAGCATTGGTAGCAAATCTTCATCCACAATCATTATGTGCATTGCTCGTTCTTCTTTGCCGGTTTCTGTTTGGATAAATTGCAAAATCTGTCCGAATGGCGTTCCCGGAACATTGCTGCACCCCGCTACTTTGGTGATAGAACTATTTTGCAACAATTCGTTTTTGATGAGCTGTAAACTACTCGTCACACTACTATCCTGCAACGGTACTTTGAGAACTAAGGTCTGCTCCTTGGAAAACCCCAAATCTTTGTTTTTCATAAACTGCATTTGCAAATAAACAACACCTGTGGCGATAATAAGGGCAATGGAAATGCTGAACTGCACCACGACAAGCGTCTTACGCACTAATGCTGCCGAACCTTTCGGGGCACGTGAACTTTTGATTACGTCAATCGGTTTGAACCCGGATAAATACAACGCTGGATAGCTCCCAGAGACAACACCGATAAACACAACCAAGCCAAGAAGCAACAAGAAAAATTGTGGCGTGAGGGCAATAACAAGCGATTTCTCCGTCAACGCATTAAACATCGGCAACAGCATTTCGGCAAGTACAAATGCAAGCACAACAGCAATCATTGTTATCATCAGCGATTCACCAATAAACTGACCAATAAGATGAAAGCGTTCTGCACCGATGGTCTTGCGGACTGCCACATCCTTAGCACGCTTCATCGAACGCGCTGTGGCGAGGTTCATGTAGTTGATACATGCCACAAGCAGCAAAAAGATTCCTACCAAACTTAAAATAGTGAGATAGGATTTATTCGTTATTTCTGTTACATCGAACTGCAATGTTGTCGTGAAGTGAATATCGCGCACAGGTTGCAAGCTGTATGTAACATTGCCTTGCACTTTTTCAGCACTTAAAAACGGCACAACATATTTTTCGTGAACTTGCTCTAACTTTGCCTCAAAACCTTGACGCTTACTCGCATCACGGAAAAGAATGTAGTTAAATTGCGCCATGTAAAACCAATCGTGCTCAAGTTGCTCCACAAACGGCTTCGGCATTGAGCTTGAGGACAAGAGCATTTCCCAGACAAGATGCGAGGAGTTTGGCTGATTCTTGACAACGCCGGTAATTTTGTACGGCGACTTGCTGAATTGTAACATTTTACCAAGAACTCCCTGCGTCGTACCGAAATACTGCTTGGCAACCTCGTCCGTAATAACAACGCAATACGGCTCGGCAAGGGCGGTGAAAGGGTTTCCTTCGATGAACGTGTAATCAAACATTTTGAAAAAAGCTGCTTCCGTAAACCACGTTTTCTCGTATTGAAAGACTTTATCGCCAAACCACACCGTTTGTTTTTGCATGGGCACAAGGTGGACGGCTTCCTCAATTTCAGGATAATCTTTCTTCAGCACCGGAGGAATCATCCACGAGCTTCGCGCTAACGCCATTGTTTCTCCCGAAAGTGTCATTGTGGAGGTAACGCGGTAGAGTCGGTCGCTTTTGCTGTGCTGCGCATCATAGCTCAGTTCGTTGCTCACAAAAAGCCAAAGCAGCAAGCATGAAGATATACCAACTGCAAGCCCAAGAATGGTGATAGCGGAATAACCTTTTTGCCGAAGGAGGCTTCTGAAAGCGAGTTTAAGGTAGTTCGTAAGCATGAATACTTTCACAAAAGATTGAGAAATTAGTGTTCCTTGATATTCAAGTTATTCATTTCTGAGCGCTTTCACAGGATTTTGATTCGCTACTTTCATTGCTGTGAAGCTCACGGTCAATCCGGCAATCGTTACTGCCACAAGCCCTGCAATGACAAAAGCACCGACGTTCAAATCAATCCGATAGGCAAAATCTTGCAACCATTTATTCATAAGCCACCATGCCACCGGGCAGGCGACAAGACAAGCAATGATAACAAGACGGATAAACTCGGTAGAAAGCACCTCAACAATTTTGGAAGTTGATGCGCCCAAGATTTTCCGAATACCCATTTCTTTTTCTCGCCTATAAATAAGGAAAGAGGACAGACCGAAAAGCCCCAGTGTAGAAATGACAGTACAAACTATCGTAAAGAAAATGCCGAGCCGTAAGAGAACTTTCTCCTTCCGAAGGAATTTTTCAAACGCATCTTCCAAATACGTGTATTTAAGCGGTTCTTCGGGAGAAAATTGTTTCCAAATTTTTTGAACGGAAGATAATACGGCTTGGTCGGAAGATTGAACGCGGAGAACGATAAAATTTGGTTTTCCCCCCTGTCGCATAATAACGGGTTCTACGCTTTTCTTGAGAGATTCAAAGTGAAAATCCTGGATCACCCCAACGACGGTAATAGTTTTGTCGCCATGATAGAGCAGACTACCAACGGGATTTTTCAGCCCCAAGACTCTGACGGCACTTTCATTGAGTATCGCAGACGAGCTATCGGAAGCCAGATTTTTTTGAAAGAAACGACCAGAAGATAGCCGAATACCTAATGTCGAAAAAAATTCAGCATCCGTATTAAACACATTCACCGATAATGGTTCGGTCATTTCCAACGTTTTGTACGTTGAGCGGCTAATCATCGATGTAGCGGGCACTCGCTCGGCAGTAGAGACGTTGAGAACGCCGGGTATTTTTGTTAGTTCGCCCTTCAATGCGTCAATTTTTGATTGCAACCTGCCCGCTTCTTCAATGATAAGGACGTTATCTCGCTGTAAGCCTACATCTTTATTCTGCATAAAGTTCATTTGCTGAACAACAAAAAGGCTGCATATCATCATAACGGTTGCCAAGACAAATTGAAAGACGACCAAAGTATTACGAACTCGTGGTTTGCCCTGCGAGTTTACATCGCCCTTGGTAATCATAGCTGGTTGGAGACGTGCAAGGTAAATCGCAGGATACATACCAGCCACCAAACCTACAAGCAGGGCAAACCCACCCAAAAAGAAAAGCAGAAGCCCTTTACCAACAAAAATACTCTCCACAAATTCTACTTCAAGAGTTTGGCGAAAGATATGAAGCATCAGCTCAGAGAAAACAACGGCAAGCAACGCAGCAAAGCCTGTGATGAGAATTGATTCTCCCCAAAATTGTATGGCAATCTGCTTTTTACTTGCTCCTAATGTTTTTTTAATTCCAATTTCTTTTGCGCGTACCGTAGATTGAGCAATCGTTAGATTGGTATAATTGACAATAATGAGAAGCAATAAAACACATCCAATACATGCTAAAGCAAACACCGTACTGCTGCTTCCGCCGGGCGAAAGAGGAAATTTTGCGGCTGAAAATAAATGAATATCATGTAAGGGTGTAACCAGAAACTTAACACCCCGTTCGTCTTGCAGCCATTTTTCAAACGATAATCCAAATGAAGCGGTTGGATAGACGACACGCTTTGTAAAATTCTGAATATGCTGATTAAGTCGCGTGAGGCTTACGCCTTCCCGAACTCGAAGGTATGTATAGACGCTGGCACTAAACCACTCGCTGTTGCCGCTTATTTGGGGGTAAATTGGTAACCAGAGCGCCGCTTGCAAATGAGATTTTAATGGTGGGTCACGAAGAACACCCGACACAACAAAAGCAGAGTTTTGCTTACTAATGAACAGCGTTTTTCCCAATGCTTTTGAAGTACCAAAGTATTTTCGTGCTGTGCTTTCGGAAATCACGACTTTATTGGGAGTGTTGAGTGCGTTTTTTGCTTCCCCTTCAAGAAATTTAAAAGAAAATAGTTTGAACACGGTCGAGTCTGCATAATACACGTTTTTCTCAAGTGTCTCATCCACTTCTGCACCCTGCATCTGGGATCGAACAGGAAGAGGAGAATCGCTTCCGATACGCGCTGTTTCTTCTATGTCAGTTGACGACAAGCGAAGATTTTCTGCGAGTTGCTCTTGACTGACTGCAAACTCGCCCATATTCATAAAACTTGTGCCAACCCGGTAGATACGGTCTGAGCTGTCAAAGTGTCTGTCAAAAGTTAGTTCTTGAGCAACATAGAGAAATATCAAAAACGAACACGACAGTCCGAACGCAAAACCGATGATATTAATACTGGTGTACAGTTTTTTACGGATTAAATTGCGCAATGCTATTGTGAGATAAAGGATTGCCATATTTTTGAAGAAAAGGGTTCTGCAAAATTATTTTGAGGATTTTACTCGCTTCTGAGTGCGTTTGCCGGATTCGCCCGTGCCGCCCGCCACGCCTGCCCTGCAACAGTTGCAAATGCAATTACCAGTGCAAGACCGCCCGCAAGGAGAAACATCCATGCGGTGATGTTCACACGGTAGGCAAAATCTTGCAACCAGCGATTCATCCCGTACCACGCAATCGGAACAGCCACCACAATAGCAACCGCGACGAGTTTCAGAAAATCTTGACTCAAAAGCCCGATAATACTGCCAACAGAAGCGCCCAACACTTTGCGAATACCGATTTCCTTCGTGCGCTGCTCGGCAATATATGCCGCCAGACCAAAAAGTCCCAAGCACGCAATGACAATAGCAATCACCGTAAACACTCCCAATACCTGCCCTAGGCGCTGCTCCGAGCGATATTGGCGGTCAAAGTCTTCGTCCAAGAAGGAGTAATCAAGCGCGGAATCTCCTGTAAACTGCTTCCACTGGCGCCCAAGAATTTCGACTGCTTCCCGCGCTTGCCCCGCACGAACCCGCACGACCACACATGAAGAGCGAATACTATACGTTTTCGATGCCTCGTGGAACACAGCAAACGGTGCAATAGCGGTATGAAGCGATTGAGTATTAAAATCTTTCAAAATACCAATCACTTTGAACTTGCTATCATTTCCACCCGGATAGGTGATGTATTGTCCAATCGGATCAGACCAGCCGATTTTTTTCGCGGCTGCCTCGTTGAGTAGCACCCCGCTTTGGCAGTCAGCAAGGTTTTCTTTCGAGAAATTGCTTCCTTTGATGATTTTCATTCCAAGCGTCGGAACAAAATCTTCGTCCGCCAGATACGAAGAAAGCGTCAAGTCTTTGAGTGGAACGGCTTCTGGCTTGTAGAAATCATCAAAAGAACCACGTCCGGGAATCATCGTGGAATAGCTCACCTTTGCGATTGATGATTGAGACAAAAGGCTCTGTTTGAAACTCTCTGCTTTTTGCCCAAGTCTGTTTGCGTTATCAACCACAATCACATTTTCGCGGTCAAATCCTAGGTTCATCGTGCGTACAAAGTCCATTTGCGAATAAACAAGAATCGTCGAGGCTATGAGCATGACCGATGCGGCAAATTGGAATACAACCAAAGCATTTCGCAGCCCGGCACTGCGCACACCAAGACGCAACTTCCCTGCAAGCACATCTACCGGTTTGACAGACGATAAATACAATGCGGGATACAGCCCCGCCGCAAACCCAACAATCACGGTCAGCGCAAGTATGCTCACGGTCAGCAGAGGATTTCCCATAAAATCTAATCGGAGCGCTTTTCCGGAGAGAGTATTGAAGGGCTGCAAGAATAATTCTATCAAGCATACCGCAACTGCTGCCGCCAAAACACTTGCCAAAAGTGATTCCGCTAAAAACTGTGCGACCAAATATTTTCTGGAAACACCCAGCGACTTGCGAATACCGACTTCCTTCGAGCGACGTGCAGCGCGGGCAGTGGCAAGATTCATAAAATTGATACACGCCAGAACAATTATCAGCACTGCAACGGCAGAGAACATATAGACATAGACAATACTGCCGGTCTCGCCTATCGGATTTTCAACGCGGTCGGAATGAAGATGAATTGCGGTTAAGGGCAGCAAAGAAAAATCCCAATGCCCGCCCTGCTTTTTGATTTCAGCAAAAGACTGCCCGATACGCTCAAAGGCTGCGGGTGCGTATTTCTCCACCATCTGAGGAAATTTTACCTCCAGCGCAGTGGCAGAAGCTCCTTCGCGTAGCTGCACGTACGTAACGAGCTGACACCAAACCCAACTCCAATCAAACACATTTGTTACAACATAGTACGATGAAAGCGATGTAAGAATACCAAATGTAAAATGTGAGTTCGAGGGCGGGTTTTCCACAACGCCAATAACTTTGAATTCTCGCTTTTCATTACCTAAAAGCAGCGTCTTTCCAATTGCGGAGGCTGTTCCGAAATATTTTTCAGCGATACTTTTCGTAATAACTGCAGTTTTCGGATCTTTCAAGGCAAGATTCGATGACCCCTCCAATAGTCTGAAGCTAAAGATTTGTAAAAAATATTCATCCGTTGCAAGCACATTAGGCTCATTGAAAACATTGTTTTCGTAGCGCACCAGCGTTGAGCGCAAAGGAAAAATTCGCGTTGCCCTTTCTACTTCTGGGAAATCCCGTCTGAGTCGCTCCCCGAGCGGTGGTGGTGTTTGCCCTCCAACTTCATCCATCTCGCCCATCTTTGCGGAAAGATTGAGGCGATAGATACGGTCAGCGCTTGCATGGAAGCGGTCGAAGGAGAGTTCGTGCTGCACATAGAGTATCATAAGCAAACAACACGCCATACCGACTGCAAGCCCAATAATGTTAAGAGCGGCATAACCACGCTGCCGCCAGAGATTTCGGAAAGCGATTTTGAAGTAGTTTGTAAGCATGGTCATCAAGGAATAAATGGCTCAAGAATAGTTTTTTGGAAGTATAGCCAAGATATATGCCAATTTTTCAAATGAAGTAAATATGCGGATTACCAGCTATTTCGATGGAAGTTTCAAAAAAAACTGTCCATTTGTGAACAATTATTGTTCGCAAATGAACAGCATTTTTTATCGCAGTAAAGTAGAAAATGGTGAAGTAATGACTTGAGTTGCTTGCAAATTTCTGTTGCTGAATTGAGCAGCGAAAATTATTCACTTCTAAGCGAGCTGATCGGATTCGATTGCGCTGCTTCCCACGCCCTGCTCGCAACTGTTACGAATGCTACGGCAATCGCCAGCACACCCGCCAAAACAAACATTCCTGCGCCAACCTCCACACGGTATGCAAAATCTTGCAGCCATTTGCCTGCTGCCCAATATGCGAGCGGTATTGCGATGATAATTGCAATTGCCACCAGTTTCAAGAAATCTTTTGACAAAAGACCAACTATACTACTCGCCGAGGCTCCCAGCACCTTGCGAATACCAATTTCTTTCGTGCGTTGCTCGGTGGTGAAAGAAGCAAGAGCGAATAGCCCTAAACAGGCAATAATAATTGCTAATCCGGTAAAAATACTCAATACCTTTGTTGTGCGCTGTTCCGTGCGATACATGGCACCAAAATTCTCATCCATAAACGAATAGGAAAAAGGCTTGCCGGGAGCAATCCGTTTCCAAATTGCTTCGCTTTGCGCAACAATACTGCTTGCTTGCGCTCCATCGAACCGAATTGCCGCTTTGCCATTGTAATGCCCCATCATTAGCGCCACACTTTGAATATTTTCTCGCAACGATGAAAAATGAAAATCTTTGACGACACCAATGACGGTATAGGTAAGGATGCTGTTTACGTCATCTGAATTTGCCAGGGTATAAATCTGTTTTCCAAGTGGCTCTTGTTGTCCGAAGAATTCACGAGCTAAGGATTCGTTAAGGATGATAGCATTGGAATCTGAACCCATCATTGCATCAAAATCGCGTCCCTTGACGATACTCATTTTCATTGTGCGAATGAAGTCTGCATCAGCCATCCATGTTTGAATGAGTGCACTGTTCTCTTTATTTCTATGCACGGCATTCCGCCAAAGTATTTGGCTGTGGCGCTCCTCATCAACAGGTAAGCACCGCGCAATAGAAACACCCTTCACTCCTGAAATCCTTGCAATTTCTTGTTTGAATGTGTTTACACTGCCATTGCTACCCAACGCGACCGGGTCGTCCACGACTAAAACTTGTTCTCGGTTAAAACCTAAATCTTTGCTTTGAATATACTGTAATTGGCTGAACATGACCAGCGTTCCGATAACAAGCACAATGGAAGCGGTGAATTGAAACACAACAAGACTGCTTCTTAAAAACGTGCTTCTATTACTTTTCACAATTCCTTTCAAGATTTTTACGGGCTGAAATGCTGATAAAACAAATGCCGGATACGTGCCTGCAAGCAAACCGACACAAAGGAACATTGCTCCGAGCGTTCCCCAGAAAGAGAGAGTATGCAAATGCGTATCCGAAAGCACTTTGCCGGAGAGCTGATTAAAAATGGGAAGTGAGAGTTCCACAATACCTAATGCCAGAACCATCGCAAAAAAAGTCAGCAAGAGCGACTCAGCCAGAAACTGAATAATTAACTGCGAGCGCTGTGAGCCAAGTGCTTTACGAATGCCAACTTCCTTTGCTCTATTCGCCGCACGAGCGGTGGCGAGATTCATAAAATTTATGCAAGCTATCAGTAAAACAAAGACCGCTACGCCTGCAAAAATCCAGACAAACTGTGCGTTTCCATTGGATTCAAATTCGCCAATCAAATTGGACTGAAGATGTATGCTCAAAAGCGGTTGCAAGGAAAAGACAAAATAATTTCCGGCGGAATGGAACTGACCAATATCCATGTTCAGCATACTTTTGAGTTCCGGCGCAAAATAATGTTCCACAAATGATGTGAGCTTTGATTCCAAAGCTCTTACATCCGCTCCTTGCTTGAGTAGAATGTAGGTCTGAAAATTATTGCTCGCCCACACGGTGGATTTACTTTCAGCAAAACTCACCATTGAAATAAGCACATTGAAGTGAAAATGTGAATTGCTGGGAAGCCGCTTCATTACAGCCCCGACAGAATAATGAGAGCCTTGAATTTCAATGCTCTTCCCAATCGGGTTTTCACTTCCGAAATACTTTGTAGCCGTTTCTTCCGTCAGCACAACCGTATTTGGCTCACCCAGGGCATGAATGCCGTCGCCGTGCAGAACAGGAGCAGTAAAAATGCGGAAGAAATCGGGGTCGGTATAGCAAATATTTTCCTCTCTGAAAGTTTTGTCATTACTTTTAATTTCGAGCGTTCCGCGAGGTTTGAAACGTGCTGCGGCTTCTACCTCAGGAAAATCTTGCTTGAGCTGTGCTGCCAGTGGCGCAGAGGTAACGGCATAGGTAAATGTACTCCCGCTAAATCGAACATCATTGCGAATGCGAAATATCCGCTCGGAATGTGCGTTGAAACGGTCGAACATAAGTTCATCTTGTACAAAAAGCATCAGCATTAAACACGATGCTATTCCTACACTAAACCCAAAGATATTGATTGCGGAATAGGCTTTATTTCGCCCGATATTGCGCAGAGCGATTTTGAAATAATTTGTCAGCATTTTTCTTCCTTCAAGACGTTTTGAAAATAAAGACTCATTCGCTCCGAAGCGAATTGACAGGGTTTGACTGCGCCGCCCTCCACGACTGAGCGGCAACCGTCAAAAACGCCACCAAGACTGCCAAAGCCCCCGCCAGTACAAATACACTCAAGCCCGAAACGCTATTCAACTCTACGCGATACGCAAAATCTTGTAGCCATTTGCTTGCTGCCCAATATGCAAGCGGTGTTGCAATCACAATAGCAAGAGCAACTAATTTCAAAAAGTCTTTCGAGAGAAGCCCGATAATACTTCCAACAGACGCGCCCAGCACCTTGCGAACACCAATTTCTTTCGTTCGCACCTCCGCCGAAAACGCCGCTAAACCAAACAAGCCCAAACAGGCGATAAAAACTGCCAAACCTGAAAAGACTGTTACAATTCGTCCTGTACGCTGCTCAGATTTATAGAGTTTGTTGAAATTTTCATCCACAAAAGAATATTCTAAAATGCTGTTTGGCGCGAAGTCGTTCCAGACCCTTTCAATTTGCACCATTGTCGCGCGGAGGTCGTTTGTTTTCAAGCGTAACACAAACCGACCGATCTCGCTTTTATTCACTATAAAAACCGCCGGAGAAATTTTCTCATGTAATGACTGAAAATGAAAATCTTTTACTACCCCAATAAGAGCACCTTTTTCGCGTGAACCGCCAAACCAATGCAGTCGTGTTCCAAGTACTTGTGACCCATTGTTATTGAGTCCGAGTGCCTTGACGGCAGCTTCGTTCAAAAGGAAAGCATCACTCGCATCAGTTGGCATAGAAGGATTGAAATTACGCCCTTCTGCCATTTGCAAGCCAAATGTCGGGATAAAATCTTCATCCACAAAAAATCGTTTGACGAGAATATTTTTATCTGCTGGCGCACCTTCCAAGCCTATCGGGTTCTGGCTAAAGCCTTCATCACCCGGTACAAAATCTGCGCCAGCGACAGCTTGAACGCCGGAAACTGCTCGAAATGCAGCTTTCATACTTTCTTTGCGAGGCAAAAAAGCAGAATCTCCCGGTAAGGTAAGCGTCAGCACTTGTTCTTTATTGAAGCCAAGCTCTTTTGTCTGTGCGAAATCCAGTTGGCGCAGAACCACTATTGTTCCTGCTACAAGCGCAATTGAGAGGCTAAATTGGACAATGACAAGCCCCTTACGAAGTGCCGCACCCGTTCCCGTGCGCATAAATGCACCCTTCAGTACACGAACAGGCGCAAAGCCTGACAACACGAGTGCTGGATATGTCCCGGCACAAATACCCACAAAAAGCGCGAAAGCGACGAACAGCAATAATTGTGGAGCATTGGAGACATAACCAACAGCCAAATGTGTCTCCATGAGCACGTTGACAAAAGGCAGCGCAATTTCGACCAGAACCAGCGCGAGTACAAGTGAAATCATACTAATCACAACCGATTCACTCAAAAACTGAATCATAAGTTGCCGACGCATTGCGCCAAATACTTTTCGCATCCCTACTTCCCGTGCACGGCGAGTGGAGCGGGCTGTGGAGAGGTTCATGAAATTGATACACGCCAGAACCAATATCACCAGTGCGATTGCGCCAACGATTCTAAGAGTTTCCATACTACCTTGCGGTTGTATCTCACCTTGAAGCGGATGCAAATGAATGTCCACAAGCGGCTGCACGTCCAATGTAAATTCTCGTGCTATACGCTTCAAAAGTTTTCCCATTCGGCGTTCTACAAATACAGGAAATTTTTGTGTGAGCGAAGCTGCCGTTACGCCTTGTTTTAACTGAATATATGTGTATTGGTCGGTGAAAGCGAACCACATCTGCTCCATGTCCGAACCACTGCGCTTCCAAGCATCGGTCAACGTCTGCATCGAAACAAGCATATCAAAATGAATATGCCGATTCACAGGCAAATTTTTAATAACACCTGTTACAGTAAAATCCTCTTCATTATTCACGCGCAATGTTTTACCAAGCGCATTTTCGCTGCCAAAGTACTTTTGTGCAGTTTCCTCGGTCAGAACAACATTTTTAGGATTCTGAAGCGCTGTGGCGGCATCTCCGGCAATAAACTGTGAGGGAAATATTTGAAAGTATCCGTTGTCAGCATATAGTACCTGCTTCTCTATAAATTTTTTCTGCCCGTTTGCCACAAGGGGAGTACCATTATGGTTCAATCGAACAGTCCGTTCTATTTCCGGCATATCCTCTTTTAAAGCGGCTGCAAGCGGGAACTGTGTATTCGGGATGGCAGTGCTTGTACCCTCGGCTTTGCGAACAATCGTAGGCGTGAGCCGATAAATACGCTCTGGATTTGGACTATCTCTGTCAAAACTTATTTCTTCTCGGACAAAGAGTGCGAGAACAAGGCAACAAGCCATCCCAACGGCAAGACCAACGATATTGATAGCAGAGTAGCTTTTTTGCCGAAGAAGACTTCGTAATGCTATTTTGAGATAGTTTGCGAACATAGTATTGTGGTAAATTGAGAGTTGGTAATTAGTGCCTCGAAACGATGCCGTAGTGTGCTATCGTTTTTTACGAAAGGTAATAGCAATACGGTCTTCATCAACGGGGGAAACCTGAAAAGTATCCCAGTTGGAATCATATTCGGCAAGAATTGTACGAATGCAACTTGCGCGAGAAATTTCAGGAAAATTGTAATCGTGGAGATTAAAAAACTCCACGCGATATTGAAAATCAAGTGTTGCGCCGTTCACTTTCACGGAAATCTCAACATTCTGATTTTCCGAGGCATTGGGCAGATGGACTGCGAAGGAGTTCATAAAAAAGTATGAATAGAGTTAAAGAAATCGTGAATGTATTTATTCATATTTCAAGGATTGCACAGGGTTTGAGCGAGCGACGCGAAGTGCTTGCCCTGCTACCGTCACAAATGCTATTGCCACAGCACACACACCGGAAAGAGCAAACATCCACCATGAAAGCTCTATCCGATAAGCAAAGTCTCGCAGCCAAGCACTCATGCCATACCAAGCGAGCGGCACTGCCACAACAATAGCAATACCAACAAGCAGGAGAAAATCTTTGGTGAGAAGTCCGATAATATTACCTACCGAAGCACCCAATACTTTTCTGATACCGATTTCCTTTGTCCGCTGCTCGGCAGTAAAGGCTGCCAGTCCAAACAATCCCAAACTCGCAATAACGATTGCCAGCACGGTAAATACGCCCAGTATAGCACCAATGCGCTCTTCAGCACGGTAAATACGCTTAAAGGAATCATCCATGAATCTATACTCGAACGGTTTACCGGGATTGAGGCGTTTCCACACCGATTCTACTGAAGCAACTATTGTAGAGGTATTGGAAGCATCGAAACGAATAATTGACGTACCAACAGTTTTATCAAAAAATATTGCCAATGGTTGAATTGTCTCGCGGAGAGATTCAAAATGAAAATCTTTGACAATACCAATCACTGTGTACGAACGCCGTGTAGAATCATTCAATCCGTTTTGCACAATTTTTCCGAGAGGGTCTTCCTTACCAAAAAATTTCAATGCCGCCGTTTCATTGAGGATAACAGTTGTCGAATCAGCAAGATTTTCAGCTTTGAAATTTCGCCCTTTCATTATTTCTATACCTAGCGTCGGAACATAATCAGCATCCACACCCCATTGCTGAATACTGACAGAGAGATTATCCTTTCCAACCCAAAGGATACTGTTGTTTCGCCATCCGCCTGTTGGCAGATAATTGCTCACCGACACATTTCTCACACCTGAAATCCCTTGCACTTCTTGCTTGAAGCGTTGCGCAGATCCATCGGGAAGTGAGTTGGGATCATGCACAACCAATACTTGTTCACGATTGAAACCTAAATTTTTACTTTGGATAAAACGCAACTGGTTAAAAATGACCAGCGTTCCAATCACCAGTGCAACCGAAGCTGTAAACTGCACCACCACAAGCACTGAGCGAAGTGGCTTATTTCTGCTGCCGCTAGATTTATCACCTTTCAGAACTTTTATCGGCTGAAAGGCAGATAGCACAAATGCCGGATACGAGCCTGCAGCGACACTTACCAATACAAAAAGCCCTACACCCACGCCAAAGAACTGTGGAGTGAGTAAAGCAGTGCGCTCCAAAGTTTTACCAGAAAGATTGTTAAACATTGGAAGCACAGCCTCTACAATACACACAGCCAGTACCAAGGCAGAAAAAACCATAAGAGAAGATTCTGCCATAAACTGAGACACAAGTTGCGCTCGCAGACTCCCCAGTGTTTTACGAATACCAACTTCTTTGGCGCGATTTGCAGCACGTGCAGTGGACAGGTTCATAAAGTTCACACACGCAATGAGCAGCACAAATGCCGCCACACAGGAAAAAATCCATACATACTGCACACTGCCATTTGGTGAAAGTTCGCCAACTTTATTACCCGAGTACAAATGAATATTAGTCAGAGGAAACAAAGAATGATTAAAATAATTTCCACCCTTGAGAAAATCATCATATTGAACGTGCAGGTCTCTCTCCATAACAGGCGCGAAATACTTGCGCATAATGCCCGGGAATTTCGCATTTACAGATTCAAGGCGGGCACCATGTTTAAGCAATACATAGGTATTGTAATTGTTCCCGCCCCAATTATCCGTTTTACTGTCAGCATAGCTTGACATTGATATTAGCACATTATATCGAATATGTGAATTTGCCGGAAGTCGTTTCATCACCGCACCAACAGTGTACATTTTATTATTATCACCTTTGAGACTTTTGCCAATAGGATTCGTATTTCCAAAGTATTTTTGTGCCACTTCTTCAGCGAGAACCAATGAATACGGCTGCGTAAGCGCATTGATGCCATTGCCGAGAGTAACTGAAGCAGTAAATACCTTAAAAAATTCAGGGTCGGCGTATGTAACATCTTCTTCGCGGAAAGATTTGCCATCTATCGAAAAATTCCATGCACCGGTACTGCGAAAACGCACTGCCTCCTCTACTTCGGGAACTTCTAATTTGAGTGTGGGGGCTAACGGCGGCGGTGCCACTGCCAGTGAAAAGGCTGTTCCTTGAAATCTGACATCACCATCTACACGATATATTCGGTCGGCATTTGCATGAAAGCGGTCATAGTTTACCTCGTCCATCACGTAGAGTGCAATAAGCGCACAGACACTCATACCAAGTGCCAATCCCACGATATTGATAAACGAAAATCCTTTTTGCTGACGTAGTGTCCGCAGGGCAATTTTGAAGTAGTTAGTCAACATTTCTATTTCCAAAAAAAATTGAACTTTATTTTCCTTTTCTTTCTGCCAAGATGTATGCCAATTTACAAAAGCTAGATAGTAAGCGGCTTTTCAGCCATCTTGCTAGCTAGATACAAAAAAAACTGTCCGCACGTGAACAATAAATGTTCATTTGCGGACAGTTTGACATCAAAATATTGTCTTTGCTTGCTTGAAACAATGCTACGATTGTAGTCAAAACAAGCTAATATTTCTGCAGAATCAGGATAATAGCCGATTACCCCCAGATGATGTTATCTGATTTTTTCCTTGGTGTTGAGGAAGGGAATGTCCTTTGCTTCCTCTGGAAGCTGTTTTATTCAAGGTTTCAAGCTGAAAACGACTAACCAAATCTCGTAAATCTTGTGTCAATGTATTCAGATTTGTTGCTGAGCGGGCGATTTGAGCAATCCCGTTTGCGGCTTCATTAGTAGAAAAAAGCATTTGCTGGATACGTTCAGCTGTGTGAACACTTGTATCTGCCTGCTCTTGTGAGGCAACTACAATATTTTGAACAACATCGGAAACTTTTTGCGATGAAGACAAAATATCATGCAATGCGGTATTTGCTTTTCGTGCAAGCTCAATACCGATTTGAACTTCGCCTTTACCTGATTGAATGGTCTTGACTGCATTCTGCGTTTCTGCTTGTATCCGATGAATAATGGCTGCTATCTGCTTTGTAGCCTTTCCCGTTCCTTCAGCAAGCAAGCGCACTTCATCAGCAACCACCGCAAAACCTCGCCCATGCTCACCCGCGCGTGCAGCCTCAATAGCTGCGTTGAGTGCAAGAAGATTTGTTTGGTCTGCAATTTTATTGATAACGCCAAGAATCTCGCCAATTTCTTGACTGGAGTGCCCAAGCTGCTCAACCGTCTGGGCAGATGTCTGCACCACAACAGCAATTCGCTCAATTTTCGTAACGGTCTGGGTAACAATTTCCCCGCCTTCTTCTGCTGCTTGCCCGCTTGCTTCTGCAATTGTCCGCGCAGTTTGTGCAGAAGTGGCGCTTTGCCCCGTAGCACTTGCCACTTGCGCAACTTCCATAGCTACCTCACGGGTTTGTAACTTCTGCTCGTTTGCACTGGCGGAAAGTTCTTCCGTTGCAGCACTAATTTCGGAAGCTGCTGCCGCAGTCGTTTGTACGGCTTGCGTCACTTGCAACATCATTTGGCGGATATTATCCACTGCCTGATTAAATCCCTCGTATAATTCACCGATTGCATCTTTGCGTTCCGGCACAAGTCGAACTGTTAAATCGCCAGCAGCGAATTCTTGCATCACAGCAAGCATGGTGTCCACACTATTAGAAAGATATTCTCGTTGTTCTTCAGCATCTCGAACTGCGGTACGCACTTTGTTCTCGACACTTTCTTTTTCTTGCTGAAGTGCTTCCAACCCTGTATGAATACTGGCAACCATCATGTTGAAATTTCTCGCCAGAACACCCAATTCATTTTTTGTACGAATGTCAATACTCACTTCCAAATTACCGCGAACAACATCAACTGCACCTTTGGCAAGGGCACGTACAGGCTCGGCAATATTTTTCGAGACGACGAGTAAAACAAAGAGCGCTGCTCCCAGAGCAAGTATTGTAAAGGTTACGGTTGAACTTTTTGTAGCAACTGCTACTATTTTTGCAGAACGAATACGGTCACGGTTTGCTTGCTCTTCTAACGCAATAAATTCCCCCGCAATGAGGTTCATTTGCTCCATAGTTTTACTATCCAACTGCCGTACAAAGCCCGTAAATTCATCCATAGACTTTGCATTCATTAACACAAGCTGGCGCATAGAAACGATAGGCTCGGCATGAGTACGTACCCATTCTTGCTTGTGTGTTTGAAGAGTTTTAAGTCGCTCAACCTGCTCAGGTTTTGCGGCAACGACTACAAGGAGTTGGTTCACTGTTGAATCAAATTTGCTTCCTGTCTGCGCATATTCTAGCAGCATAGGTTTAATTCCAAAGAGCGCATATTGCGTAAGTGAGCGCTCCATATCGCTCAATATTTTGCGCATATTTTGCGACTCTGCAATGAGCGCACTATTTTTCTCTATCTGTTCGGAGGTGCTCACGAGATCACCAACACTAAAGAAGGTAATTGTAGTAACAAACATCAAAAATAGCAAGGCAATCCCTGCGCCAAGTAAAATTTGCGTTCGGATTTGAAAATTTTTCAGTCGGTCAATAAACGTGAGTTTTGCTGCCAGAGACGACACCGTAGAAGCGGTTGTCGTAACACCCGAAGTGACATTTTTCACGTACTTATTTGAACCAAGCGTAGAGGAAAACGCTGTGGAAATAAAATTTTGCTGATCCAGTACAGCCTTGTCATCCAAAGGAGTATTTTTTTTCATATTGGTCTTTCAATGAGAGTAGGCAATTATTTTCTCATATTCATTAACTGTTCAACATAAGACCAAAGAAAATGAGCGGCAGACTGAGAGGCTTCTGCTCCATTTAACCGTCTTCATTGAATCAAAAAGATAATTTTAATATTAGAAATGACTCAGGCTACGCAAATTACATTTTTTGTTTGCCATGTATCGTGTTAAGCAGTAACAGTAATTGAAGACAAAAAATTCCCATTGCAAAGAGAAGATGAAGTGGTTGGGCAAATTTTGGTATCGCAAAATAAGCCATTGTAGCACCAAGCGCAATTTCGCCTACAATCAAAGTCATAAGCCCCATAGATAAACGGCGAAGCGTAAGAGAGAGGGCATCTTCAGAAACATTTATCAATCTTGCAATGTACCAAATAATTCCTCCATTTAGCAAAACAAAAAGCCAAGAAGCAGAACGATGAGCCACAAAAACAATTGATAGTTGTTCAATCCATTGTTCGCGCCAACGCCCTTCCAACATTTTTGCTATCATGTCAACCTGTTCCCGCACTTGCGTCCCTATTACAATTTGGGAAAGTGTAAGCAGTAGAGCAAGAAGAACAAGCAACTGCAATCTTCTTTGCTTCAACGCCAACTTAGGCGAGATATTCTGCTCTGTTTTTTTCCGTTCATTTAACCGACCCGCTCGAAAAACTATGACCGTTGCAATAAATATGATAACAACTGATGTCATCATGTGAATTGTTATTTTCACTGGCTCTAAATCAGTAGCCACCACAACAGAACCAAGCCAACCAACAAACCCTGTTATTATTAGCAGCAGAACAGACAGTATTGGTAACCATTTGTCATACTTCCATATTTTCCTCGATTCTACAACCAGTATCAGAATCATCAATCCCAGCAATGCGCCGAGCAAGCGATTGATATATTCGACCCATGTTTTGAAGACATTAAAGTCAGCTATTTGCTTTCCTTTCACGGCAAATGCCGTTTTGTAATCCGGAGGAAGTTGACTTATATCGGTCGGAGGGATATAGCGACCAAAACATTTGGGCCAATCCGGGCAGCCCATACCTGAGCCAGTAGTTCGGACTACCCCTCCTGCAAGAACGACGCAAAACACCAATAGGAGCGCTACAAAAGCTAGACGATAAAAAGTCATTTGAAAATCCTTTTTGTGGTATGAATGTACTTCCGCTTCAAGAGCACATAAATTTATCCCTGATGCTTTATTCGCAGGCATTGTTGCGAATAAGTACCTAGTATCATTATTCAGAGCAAACGCTCTAATTTTTGCTTGAGCAAATCAATTTTTTTGATTATTTGCCGAATGGTTGCCGTATTTTCATTTTTTGCCGTTTGCTCAAGTTTAAGAAAAAAATTGCCAGTTTCATTTACAATAGTTGATGATGTTAATGGAGTTTGATTCTTGCCCACTAACAATTTGCTCTTTGTCTCAGAAGGCGTTTTACTTGGTATTTCAATTTCACGACGATATTTTGTGAGTTGTTTTTGCACAGCGGATAGTTTTTGCCCGGTATCATCTGCAATTTTCTGCGCAGTTAAGCGAGTCTCTGTCAGCGCTGAAGGAGACTCGCCAAGTAAAACAGAACGTTCTGTTTTACTTCCTACTTTCGACCACTTTTGCCCACCCCCACGTGTTTCCTGTTGAATTTGTTTATCAAATTCCGGATAGAGCTTTTTGTACAAATGAATCCATTCTGCTGTTGAAAATTGACGGCGGTACAGGTTATCTTTGATGATAAATTCTCGTTCTACGCTTTCTGCGAGACCGTCGAGCACATACTGCACTGGCACTGTCTCCAACCCCAATTTGAGCGCGACCCGTAAACGGTTATGCCCAGCAAGAAGTGTATCGTCTTTCTTTGCCAAAAGTGGAACTATAATTCCACGCTCCCGAATATCTGTCTGTAATCTGTCAAAATAATCATCACTTTCCTCACGGAAGAAATCACTGTTGAGAGGGTTTTGCTTGAGCTTGTCGGGCGCAATATGCTGTACGTCGGAAAGGCGAGTTCCTTGAATCTCAACTTTTTTTGTCTCCATCCACGACAGAGGATTATTCTGCAATCGAGGCTTTTTTACACTCATGGTTTGGTAACGTGAATTGTGAAAATAACTGAGCAATACAAAATATCTGAGGGATACAATGTGTTATTAGTTCAAAATTTTGATGGCAAGAGATTTTGCAATTTCGTCATACTGCTCGGCAACTTTACTAGATGGTTTATATTCAAAAATGCTTTTTCCTGCCGAAGCTGCTTCCACAAGGGCAATTGCCTCTGTCACTTGAACATCAAAAAGTTCGCTGGAAAAACGGGATTCTAGCGCTTGTAGTGCCTCGCAGTGCATTCCTTTACGGCGGTCAAACATTGTTGCGATAACACCCGATATTGCTAATTTCGGGTTTGTTCGCTTCTGTACAATTCCGATAATTTCATAGAGTTTTGCCAACCCCTGCAACGCAAAGAACTCGGTCTGAACAACAATACAAACATCTGTTGAAGCTGTAAATGCGTTTACGGTCAGCACACCTAAACTGGGTGGGGTATCTATGAGTATTGCATCATATCCTTGCACCTTATCAAGCGCTTCACGAAGGATAAATTCTCGCCCCGTGATTCCCTGTAACTCGGCTTCTATATTGGTGACATCAAGCGAAGAAGGTAGGAGATGAAGAGAAGGTGAAAGTTTGACAATAGCTTTGCTGATTGTGGAATTTCCTTTTAGCACCTCATACATTGTATCTTGGGGGCGTTCATAAATGCCAAAATGTGAGGTAAGATTCGTTTGCGGATCCATATCAATCATCAAAATACGTTTTTTTTGATGGCGAGCTAACGCGTACCCGATATTTGCAACGGTCGTTGTTTTACCGACTCCACCTTTATGATTCGCAAAAGTAATTATTTTCATGCACTTATTTGAACAGTGAAACATTTGTTGTTGCTTATTTGAATGGAAAATTACAAAAATATTCACCAATCATGGTATATTTTCTTGATTACATCGTGAGAAAATCTTGCTTGATGTCCGTATCCTTGCTATCTTCCGGCTGAAATCACCTTATTTTTTATCTATTGCTTTGAATATGCTACCTTGTCAGCGTCACCTATTTTCTCTTCCTGATAATATCCATTATCTCAATTGTGCTTATATGTCCCCGCTCTTGAAAAGCGTGGAGGAGGCAGGAATTTTCGGAGTTCAGAGAAAGCGCTTGCCCTATATGATGAGTAGTGAAGATTTCTTTACGTTACCGTTAGAAACTCGCTCTTTGTTTGCTGAACTTGTCAACGCTCCCGGAGCAGGAAGTATATCCCTTCTTCCCTCTGTCTCATATGGAATGGCAACGGTCGCTAAAAATTTAACTATCGCTGATGGGCAAAATATTGTCTCAGTGGCAGGTGAATTTCCTAGTAACGTGTATGCTTGGAAAAACCTCCTACATAATTCCGTAGAACTGCGCCTCGTGAAGCCTCCACTTGAATGGGGCAATTCTAATTCCATGCGAAATGCTACCGAGGAGAGTATAGACTATCTTGAAAAGCACAGCCAAACGCGCGGGGAAGTGTGGAATGAAATGATACTAGAGGCTATTGACGATAATACCGCGCTTGTTGTACTTTGCCCTCTTCACTGGGCAGATGGAACCCTTTTCGACCTAGAAACCATTGGTGATGCAGCTCGTGCTGTCGGCGCAATGTTTGTCATTGACGGCACACAAGCTATTGGTGCGATGCCCTTTGATGTTCAGACTGTGAAGCCGGATGTGCTTATTGCAGCGTCCTACAAGTGCATGATGGGAGCGTATTCGATAGGATGTGCGTACTGGGGTGAACGTTTTTTAGACGGCAAGCCATTGGAGGAAACATGGATAGGGCGGGTAGGCAGTAATGATTTTCGCAACTTAGTCAATTACCAAGATGAATACCAAGGTACAATGGACAGATACAACATGGGCGAACAAGGTAATTTTGTTCTTGTTCCCATGCTTCATGCTGCTATCACTCAACTTTTAGAGTGGAAACCTGAACAAGTTCAGGAATACTGTAAGAAACTCACACAGCCTCTGGTTGAATATTGTGCCGGAGCAGATTTCTGGATTGAAGAAGCACATTGGCGAACTGAGCATTTATTTGGCATCCGCATCCCTGAGCATCTAGCTATCGACAAACTCCAAGAAGCCCTTTCACGCCGCAATGTCTATGTTTCGCTACGCGGTGATTCTATTCGCGTTTCTCCAAGTGTTTATAATACTGAGGACGATATAATGGCACTCATTGATGCCCTCAAGGAAGCAAAGATCGCTTGAATTTGAGGCACATTAAGACCACAAGGAATAAAACGGAACGTTCCGTTTTATTCCTTGTGGAGGTAAATTTTATGAACAGACATTTATCGAATAATCACCATTGGGATTGTTAGTTCATGCCGAACAGGGGAGATCGTTGCTCCAAAGATGAAATCCCATACTCCTCTGTGCCCATGCCCGCCCATAACCAGCATTTCTACTTGATGTTCTTTAGCAAGCCGCACAATTGCTTTGGGTACATCCCCAAAGCCGAGAAAGCCTTTTGCTTCAACACCCTGCAAGCAGAGTGCGTCTGCGACTCGTTGTAAATATAGCTCATCTTCTCTTGCTTCGCTATCGAACGCCTCGCCTCCATAGACAAAACCACCCGCGCCTTCTACGATATGAAACAGATACAAAGTCGCGCCATACTGTCGCGCTAATGAGGTTGCCTCGCTCAATACCTTTTTATCGCTGTCGGAAAACGCAACCGTTACGCCAATTCGCTCATAGTGCGGATTATCCAATTCAATATTTTCGCCTTCTTCAAGAATTGTATATGTTGCTTTGCGAATTTTCGTACGAACAGGCCTATCAAGAAAAGGCTTAAAAGCAACATACAGCAATAAAAGACCAAGCAGACCTGCGCCAACGAGCACGCTCACTCGCAAGAGCAAGGAAGGTGAGGCAGCAAGCGCTTCACTGGCTTTATCATAAACCAGTTTTATATTAAGTGCCACAATAATACCAGCCACAATCCAAGCCAAAACACGTACCCACAAAGCATTTGTGAACTCGCCCATCAAGCGGCGATTATTCGTAAAATGGATCAGTGGCAGAATTGCAAATGGCAATTGTAAACTCAAGACTACTTGGCTCAAAATGAGCAGTTGGTAAGTTCCTGATTCTCCGGCAGTGGTAAGAACCCATACTGCCGGGATAATAGCAAGCATACGTGTGATGAGCCGACGAAGAAAAGGACGCATTTTGAAATGCAGGAATCCTTCCATAATAATTTGCCCTGCAAGAGTTCCCGTAAGTGTGGATGATTGACCGGCTGCTAAAAGAGCTACAGCAAAGAGTGTCCCAGCAAGCGCGGTACCAAGAAGCGGAGAAATCAGTTCGTGTGCTTGCTGGAGTTCGGTGACCACAATACCATTTTTGTAGAATGTAGCCGCCGCAAGAACAAGTATTGCTGCATTCACAAAAAATGCGGCATTGAGGGCTATGGCGGAGTCTATGAAGTTATACTTTGCAGCAGTTTTCTTCCCTTCTGGTGTAGGCTCAAAAGCACGTGTTTGGACGAGTGCTGAATGCAGATAAAGATTATGGGGCATCACCGTAGCTCCAATAATTCCGATTGCAACGAATAATGCTCCATCGGGCAATGCAGGCGCAAGACCCCGTGCCACTTGCCCCATATCCGGCTTAGATAAAAATAGTTCTATCAAAAAGCAGCCACCAATTGTTGCCACAAGTGTAACGATAAACGCTTCAAACTTTCTGACCCCAAGATTTTGTATAAGAAGCAATAAAAAAGTGTCGAAGCCAGCAATGACAACACCCCAGAGAATAGGAATATGGAATAGTAGATTGATTCCAATAGCCGTTCCAAGCACTTCCGCTAAATCACAAGCAGCAATCGCAATTTCTGCTAAGAACCATAGACAATACGCAACAGGGGCTGGATAATTATCACGGCAAGCCTGCGCCAAATCTCGCCCGGTTACAATACCTAAGCGTGCAGACAGTGTCTGAAGTAGTACTGCCATGAGGTTCGACATAAGCAGCACCCACACGAGCGTATAACCAAACCGTGCCCCACCTTCTATATCCGTCGCCCAATTTCCCGGATCCATATAGCCTACGCTCACTAGATATGCCGGACCGAAAAATGCAAACATTCGTTTCCATCGACTCATTTTCTGTGGAATTTGGACGGTGCTATGAATGTCTGAAAGCGATTTTTTATCGTGATTTGTTGTAAAGTTTTCCATCGTTGTGCTTGTTTAGTGCAATATTACTTTTCTTGATTGAGTCAATCAATAATGCAAAATAACATTTATTTGAAGAACTAAAAATAAATTTAGTCTTAGCTAAAAATTTTTGACTTACAAAAAAGCCGTTTGAAGATAATCATATAATTCTTCAAACGGCAAATAGTATTTTTACAAATTTAGTACATTAATCAGGATTTCAGCCATCCATCAAGCAAAGAGATAATACGGCTGCCGTATTCTGCATTTGACTCAGAATGCGTGACCTGTACTATTGTGGTTCCTTGTTTATTAAGCTGCGTGAAAAGCTCCATAATTTCTTTGCCTTGCGCAGAATTCAGATTGCCCGTCGGTTCATCAGCAAAAATCACTTTAGGGCGAGCGATAACAGCCCGCGCAATACCCACAAGCTGCTGCTGCCCGCCTGAAAGCTGATGCGGAAAGAGGTCTTTTTTTGCCACGATATTGAATCGGTCAAGAATATCTGCTACCATGCTTTTCCGTTCATCTTTTTTAATGCTTTGGTAAAGCAAGGGAGTTTCGATGTTTTCATAGACGGTCAATTCATCAATAAGATGGTAGCTCTGGAACACAAACCCAATGCTGTCTTTGTGCAATTCGCCGCGCTGCTTCTCGGAAAGTTTATGCACAGGCTTGTCAAGAAAGAGATACTCACCTTCACTCGCTTCATCAAGCATTCCCAATATATGCAATAAGGTGGATTTGCCGGAGCCTGAAGGACCCATAATGGACACAAATTCACCTTCGTTTATATCAAGGGTGATATTGCGTAGCACAAAGGTTTTAAGCGCTCCGGCAGAGTAGTATTTTGAAAGATTACGAAGTGAAATCATAGTTAATCCTAAGCGTTCGAGCTAAAAATAAAACTGTTATGCAGCTTTTGCTGTACTTTTGAAGTTCTCTGTTACAACTTGCCCGTCAAATAGGTGGATTGTACGACTTGCATATTCTGCAAACTCAGGCGTGTGCGTAACCATCACGACTGTTGATCCGGATTTATTAAGTTCTGTGAGCAAGTTAATAACCTCTGAACCGTTCTTGGAATCAAGGTTTCCTGTCGGCTCATCGGCAAAAATAACAAGCGGTTTGCCCACGATTGCCCTTGAAACAGCCACACGCTGCTGCTGACCACCTGAGAGTTGCTGCGGGAAGTGGTTGCGGCGGTGCATCATCTGCATCTGCTCCAGCACCTCGTGAACACGTTGTTTGCGGTATGCGGCATCGAAGCCCAAGTACAAAAGTGGTAACTCAACGTTCTCATACACCGTCAATTCATCAATCAAGTTGAAACTTTGAAAGACAAATCCGATGCTTTTCTTCCGCAGTTCGGCACGCTGGCGCTCTGAATAGCCCGCCACTTCGTGTTCGTAGAAGTGATATTCTCCGTTATCTGGGTTGTCCAGCATACCAAGTATGTTCAGAAGTGTGGATTTGCCACAGCCCGACGGACCCATTATCGCCACAAATTCGCCGTTTTGAATATCGAACGAAACACCATTCAGAGCGGTTGTTTCTACCTCGTCCGTGCGGTAGAACTTTTGGATGCCACGTAGTTTAATCATGTTAATACTCCAATGAAATTATAGAAAAAATTATGTTATTCGTTGTAAGATTATATTCAAAATGATTTAACAATCCGCTTTTTTTGGGGGGTTCATTCGTACCTTAGTGAATCAATCGCGTTTGCTTGAGCCGTCTTCCTTGCTTGGGCAGCAATAGTGATGAATGCAATCAACGCCGCAATTATTCCCGAAGAAACAAAGACAAGCACTCCGAAGCCTGAGCGTAATTCTACATGGTATGCAAAGTCTTGCAGCCATGCGCTCATCAGCCAGAAAGCAACGGGGCAGGCAATCAAGAAAGCAATAGCAACCAATTTCAAAAATTCTGTGCTCAACAGCGTGATAATACTTGCATCCGTGGCTCCCAGAACTTTACGAACACCAATCTCTTTGCGCCGGGACTCTGCCGCAAATGCTGCTAATCCAAATAAGCCCAAGCAAGCAATGACAATTGCCATGACGCTAAAAAGTGCAAAAAGGTTGCCAACGCGCACATCGTTCTCATACTGCTTTTGGAAAATATCGTCTGCAAACCGCGCCGTAAATGGATTTCCAGGAAGAATCTTTTTGTAAAGTGCCTCAAGGGCTGCCATATTTGCCTGCACATTTTCGACTGTAACGCGGAGAGAGAAGTAACCTGTTGCAGCGCTCGGCAAGAAAATTATCGGTTCAATTGCATCATGAAGTGACTTGTGGTGATAGTTTTTTACTACACCGCATATTTGCCAACGTTGACTTTTTTCGCTTGGATTTCCCCATTGAATAAACTGCCCGACTGCTTCCGATGACGATTTGAAGCCCAATTGGACAACAGATGCTTCATTCAGGACAACACTGCGAAACTTGAAACCGCCTAGATTATCCGTTTTTTGGAATCCTTTGCCTTCGCCGAAGGTCATTTGGTACGTGCTAAAATAATTCTCGTCCGCTTGAAGAATTTTGTACGATTTTTTGGCATCGTCACTATGCCCTGAAGGGCGCATAATGCCTTGAGTCGAAAAGTTGTAGCCCTGACCGGGGATATTTTGGCTTCCGGTTATCTGTCGCACAAAAGGTAAACGCTCTGCTTCTTGTTTGAAGACCAACGCCGGATTACCGCCGGGAGATTTATTCTCTACTAACTGAGGTCCGTCAATAACAAGAAGCTGCTCCAAGTTCATACCAAGGTCGCGGTGGCTCATAAAATTGAGCTGTCGAAGAACAATAAGCGTTCCGGCAATAAAGGCAATGGAAACAGCAAACTGGATAACAACCAATGTTTTACGGACTGAGCGCCCATTGACAGAGCGTATAAAATTGCCGCGAAGAACAACAATGGGTTTCACGCCCGTTAGCACGAGCGCAACATAGCTGCCGGAGAGCAATGCACCGAGTAGCATAGCAGCCATTCCCCATGTGCCAATACCATACTGGAAGACATAGCCAAGATGCAATGTAGCACCAAGCAAGCTATTGAAGGATGATTGCAGAAGTTCAACAGTTGTGAACGCTAGAAGTAGAGCTGCGACGGACAGCATAGCACACTCTAGCAAATGCGGCAAGACAAGATGACTACGTGTTGCGCCAATCGTCTTGCGAACTCCGATTTCACGCGCTCTCGAAAGCCCAAATGCTGTTGAAAGATTTATGTAGTTTATCCACGCTAAGGATAAGACAAAGAGGGCAATCGAAACCGCAATGACGATATACTTCAATGCGGCAGAATTGGGGAGTGGGTCGCTAAATCCGTTGCCTGTATGGATGGTGCGAATTGGTTGCAAATGCCACGTGATATTTGTCGAGGGATCCATTTTTTTGCCAAATTCACTCATTTGGGTAGCCACAGAACTAGCTTGTGTGCCATCTCGGAGCAGAAGATACGCCGTCAGGAAGGCAGACCCATTATCAGGTACTAATCGCGCCCATGAATTATCACCTAGATTAGCGGGATTCGCCAGCGTTTGTAAGGAAAAAAGCATTGTGCCTTGTAGGTGAGAATTTTCCGGGATGTTTCGCATAACACCCGTAACCGCATACTCAGTGGGCGTGAATTGATTCGCTACGAGCAAACGTTTCCCGATAACACTTTGATAATTTTCTCCACAAGCAAAGTATTTTTGAGCCGCAGCAGCAGTAAGAACCATCGTATTCGGCTTGTCGAGGTCGGCATTGCCTGCTAAAAACTGAAACGAAAACGCTCTAAAAATATCGTTATTGCCATATGCGACATCTTCTTCCTTAAAGGTCACTGTTTGGGATGCGCTTGAGACGTTATCAGGCTTGTATGTGATAATTCCACTCGCACTTGTCATGAACGTTGGAATAGCTTCAATGCCGTGAGTTTGGGAGCGCATTGCGAGCATCATGGGAGAAACATTATCCTGAGAGCCTTGCGGGGTAGTGCCGACGATACGGAAGAGCCTATCGGCGTTAGTATGAAAGCTATCGAACCCCGCATGGAAGCTGGCAAATTCCATAAGGAAGAGAAATGCTGTCATACCAAGGGCAAGCCCAATAACATTTATGCCTGTGGTAAATTTACGTCTCCAAAGAGCACGGAAAGCTAGCTTGAGATAGTTTGTGAGCATTGTCTTTTCCAAAAAGTTAATAAACACCAAAAGTTGTTATTACTTGATAACCAGTTTTTCAGCCTCGCCAAAGTTGTCATAGCTTGAGGTAATCACTTTCTCGCCCACTTGCAAGCCATCTATTACCTCGAAGATATTCGGATTCTGCCTGCCAAATCGCACAGTGCGCTTAATTGCTTGCTTGCCGTTGGTATCTACCACATAGACCCATTGTCCGCCCGTTTTTTGGTAGAAGCCTCCTCGTGCAAGCAAAACCGCCTGTTCTTCACTACCTAATTCCAAGCGAATTTGGAGTGACTGCCCGCGCTTTACACCATCAGGCACTGCGCCTTCAAAATACATATCTACTTCAAATCGCCCGTTTTTGACTTCAGAATAAATTTTGCGAATGGTAAGACGGTAGTTTTTGCCCGTAATCTCACACTGCCCCACCTGTCCGACGTTAATTCGCGCAAGATAGAATTCATCCACAGGGACGCGCACTTTGAAAGCATCCACAACATCAATTTGTCCCAAACGCTGCCCGCCTGTTTTCGCCTCACCAATTTCACAGTTGAGCGAGGTAAGCTGCCCGGCAATGGGGGAGCGAATAAGCATATTGTCGAGGTTATCTTTCACCACGCCAAAGTTTGATTGCAAGCGCTCTGTGGAGCGTTCTAGCTGTTTTACCTGTGCCAAACGGACTATCGAATCATTGTGAGCGGTTTCTATCGTAATTGTCAAGCGTTTGCGTAAGAAATCGTAATTGTCGCGGGCGCGTTCGTATTCTTCTTTTGACACAAGCTGCTTTTCAATTAAGATTTTATTTTGCTCATACACGCGCTTCGCGTTAGCAACCTGATTTTCAAGATCAATAAGCTGGTTCTTGAGCGTCAATCGCGTTTGTTCCATCGCAACACGGCTGTTCTGAAGGTTGTTCATCTGGTCAAGCATCTGCGCCTCGCGGTTGACAGCATCCAGCACCATCGTTGAGTTTTTGAGTAGTACAATCGGGTCGCCCTCGCGGAGCATTGCTCCAGCCTCGGCAAATACTTTCTCTACACGCCCGCCCTCGACGGCATCAAGGTAAATCGTGCGAATGGGTTGCACGGTGCCCGTAACAGGAATAAATTCTTGAAAGACACCTTTTTCAACGCTTGAAACGGTGATTTTGTCGTGTTCTACGTTTAAAGTTGTGCGTGTATCACCCAGCACCACTGCATACACAACAAAGCCGATAAAAAGGACTCCTGCGGCTAAAAATGTGATATTTCGCGGTGTCCAGCGTTTTTTTTGAATTGCTCTATCCATGATGATTCTTCGTAGTAAATATTGAAGTTTGAGTTCTGAGGGAAGAAGAGCCAAGAATTATGCCAAACTCTTCAAACAAGTTTTTATGCCGCTTCTCAGGGTTCTTTTCAACAAGGAGTGTTCATCTGTGAACAGAAAGTGTTCATTTTCGGACACTTATTTCGTATAATACCGCCCAAAAGCCGATTGGAACGTATTTTGCAGTACGCCTCACGATTTACAACTCAATAACCATAAGTCAATTCCGTATGAAAAGCACAAAATTCGGAACCATCCTTGCCGTGGACGATAACGCCGACGTTCTGACATCGCTTCGCCTTCTTCTCAAGCAGCACTTCGCAACGATTCACACTGAAGCCAATCCTGAAGCCATTCCTGCGATACTCAAGCAAACACGCTACGATGTGATATTGCTGGATATGAATTTCACAAAGGATGTTTCGAGCGGGGCGGAGGGCTTTGAATGGCTTTCCCGGATTCATACTATTGATCCGAATGTGGCGGTCATTATGCTCACAGCGTACGGTGATGTGAGCACTGCCATTCGTGCCATCAAAGAAGGTGCAACCGATTTTGTCCTCAAGCCATGGCAAAACGAAAAACTTGTTGCCACTATCAATTCTGCAATGTCGCTTTCTAGTTCGCGCCGGGAAGTTGAGACTTTGCGAACGAGCGAACGGGCATTAAAATCGGCGTTGAGTGCCGGCGGGCGTGGTTCACAGAACCAAGATTTTATCGTTGTTTCTCCGGCAATGCAACACATCAATTCACTTATTGACAAAGTAGCGGCGACCGATGCCAATGTTTTAGTTTTAGGTGAAAATGGCACAGGCAAAGAAGTCATCGCCCGCGAACTACACAGGCGCTCACTTCGTACAAATGAGGCTTTTATTGGTGTTGATATGGGTGCTTTGCCGGAAACACTTTTTGAAAGTGAACTCTTTGGCACGATGAAAGGTGCTTTTACCGATGCAAAGGAAGACCGCGCCGGACGCTTTGAGATTGCATCCGGCGGCACGCTTTTTTTGGATGAACTTGGTAATATCAGCCTTCCGGCACAATCGAAATTACTTGCAGCGCTTCAAAATCGCATGATTACTCGCTTAGGGTCGAGCAAGCAAATTCCTATCAATATTCGGCTCATCTGCGCAACGAATATGCCTCTGTATGAAATGGTCGAACAAAAGCAATTCCGGCAAGATTTACTCTACCGCATCAACACCGTAGAAATTCATCTACCTCCTCTTCGAGACAGAAAAGAAGACATCCCGATTCTGACGGATTATTTTCTGCGAAGCTATTGCACAAAGTACCGCAAGCCATTGCTGCGCATTGCTCCGGCGGCTCTCAAAAAATTGGAGCAATACCCTTGGCGGGGAAACATTCGTGAACTCCAGCACACACTGGAACGCCTCGTGATAATGACGGATGCCAATGTGATAGAAGCAAGTGATATTGCGCTTTCCGGCACAACACCTGCTCCCACGCAGCCATCGTCAAACGGCTTAGTCGTGGAGAACTTGAATCTTGACGACGTAGAAAAAACTGTTATCCGTAAAGCACTACTAAAACATAACGGCAACGTCAGTCACGCTGCCGATGAATTAGGACTGACCAGAGCAGCGCTGTACAGGCGGATGGAAAAATATGGCTTGTAAAAAATAACTCTGGAAAAATGACAACGCAAAGGAAAACTATGAATCAGTTTGATGAAAAGAAATCGCTTTTGAGCAGTTTTCGTGTGCAATGTTTTTTGCGGATTCTGCTTTTGGCGCTCACAATTTCGGTGCTTGCATGGCTTGTCTTGACAACAACGCTCTATGCAACCATGGTCATACTTTTCCTTTTTTGCGCCGGACAAATCTGGGCGCTGGTGCATTTTGTAGAGCAGACCAATCGCCATCTGGTGCGCTTTCTGGAATCAGTAAAATATGGTGACACCGTTAATATCAGCACAGGTGGACGCTTGGGCGGCTCATTTCGGGAATTGACAACTGCATTCGGAGCAGTTGTAGAAGATTTTGAGCGGATTCGCCGCGAAAAAGAAGAACAGTATTTAGCGCTGCAAACAATACTCCACCACGTTTCGATAGGACTTCTCTCTTTTGATGATGACGGCATCATTGATTTCATCAATCCCGCAGCACGGCGCTTACTAAGCATTAACCACATTCGCTCGTTACAACAACTTGGAGCTTCCTACAAGCCTTTGCTCCTTGCTTTCAACGAGCTTGCTCACGAGGGAAAAACGCTCGTCAAATTGGTCTTGAATGACGAAATTTTGCAACTAACTCTTGTCAGCACTCGCTTTCGCCAGCGCGGACGAGAATTGACGCTGGTTTCGTTGCAGAATATTGTGAGCGAATTGGAAGAACAAGAAATAGCTGCGTGGCAAAAACTCATCCGCGTTCTGACGCACGAGATTATGAATTCCGTTGCGCCAATTACCTCGCTCGCGCAGACCGTGAGCGGGATGTTAGAAAATGACTTCCCGACCGAACAGAGTGAACAGGCTGAATTGGTGAGCGATATTCGTCACGCCATAAGCACGATTGCGCGGCGTAGTGAAGGCTTGCTGGCATTTGTGGAGAATTATCGAAAACTGTCGCGCATACCCGAACCTGATTTTGCCGTCGTCCGCGTAGATGAGTTATTTGCACGAGTGGAGCGTCTTTTTACTATTCAATTAGCAGCACTGCATATCAATTTTGCACGAACAGTAGAACCACACAAACTTGAGATTATAGGCGATGTTGCTCTCTTGGAACAGGTATTCATCAATCTTGTGCAAAATGCAATTCATGCGATTGCAGCGCACCCGTCATTGTCTTCCCAAATAACGCTTTCTGCTGCACAAAGTCCGACGGGGCGAATCACGATTGATGTTCAAGACACAGGTACGGGAATTTTGCCAGAGGCAATTGATAAAATATTTGTCCCATTTTTTACGACAAAGCCCGATGGTTCTGGCATCGGGCTGAGCTTTGCACGACAAGTTTTACGGAAGCACGGTGCTACAATGACCGTTTCATCGGAGCTTGGCATCGGAACGACCTTTCACATTCGCTTTTGAAGAAGTGTATGTAAACCTACTTCATCACTGGCTGCTTGCGGAAAACAGTTCCCGTGAACGTCGCAATTACGCTTGCTTCAGAGGTTATCGTTATGTGGTAGGTTGCCGTACTTCGCCCGCGATGTGTCTCGTGTGCTCTTATTTCCAAAGCCATTCCGACTGGGGCAGCTTTGTGGTATTGCATACTCGTCGTGAGTGCCACCGCAGGCGCATCATAACTATTCGATGCAATTTCCAAAGCCGTATCGGCAAGTGCATTCAAATAACCGCCATGAGCAGTTCCAAAGCTATTGGTATGATTTTCCCGCACAACAGCTTGAAGATGTGCCATACCTTGCGACGTGGGTAGAATTTCAATGTCCAGATACTTGGCAAACGGTATAGTCATCAGGGATTGGTCTTTTGTGTTTTATCAACGACAAGTACGAAATAACGCATCAAGCAGAAAGGCAGTTACCGTCCGTAGTACACGGGCTGTTCTATGTTGCGTAGGCGTTCTTCTAATTCGGTCAAACGGGCTTGCAGTATCGTATTTGTTCTCGTGAGTCGCTCTCGCTCTATAGCGGAAGCGTTGGAAAACTGGGGCGCAACGTACCGAGAATAATAGGGAGAGTCCGTATTCCAACGATAATTTTGCAGTGCCTTTGGCGAGTAAAAATAACGCGAACCAAATTCTACATCGCTCATAATTCTCTGCACCGCATTAACGCTGCTTTCTGTGCGAAGCGGGCTTATCACCGTGCGATAGGTACTTTCGGCACGGCGCAAGTAATCTAATGCCGTTGCATAGTCGCCCATATCACGATAAATCAAACCCAAGTACTCATTCGCAACTGCCTCCCAATAACGGCTGCCACGACCACGCACAAGATCATACCCACGTCGTGCGTAATATTGTGCCATATCTGTATTGCGGGCTTCACGATAGGAATTAGCAAGTTTGAGATAGCGCAGACCAAGTTCACTTGTGCCTGACTGGGGCGCGTCGTAGTATGTTCCCTCATCTGCGTATTGAGCGGAATAGGGCTGGGAGTATGTTGAATACGGTTGAGTATAGGATGGTGGCGGTGTTGAATACAAAGGGGCATTGTAGGACGGCGGCGTATATGAAGGCGCATAGTACGAAGGCACATACTGCCGCGACGGGTACGAGTATGGATATGTAGAAGGTCGGTAGTATTGCTGCGCGGACACTGTGCCTGCACCAATCAAAAGCAAGCAAGCAAGTGCGAGTCGTACAACAAAAATTTGACGGAGTGTAAATTCACAGCGCATGGCAAAACCTTGAAAGTGTGCAAGAAAATGGGTTTGAAGCGCAAAGTTAATAATTTTATAGTAATTCAAAAATCTTGATTTCACGATGCACAAGAAAGAATATTTTTCTTGCAAATTCCACACCTCAAACTCTTTCTAACAAGCATTTGCCAATGTGCGCGGGGAGTAGTACATTTGTAGGACTTTTCAAACCGTAAAACTAACCGACCCCCTCATGCAAGCGCTGTATCAAAAAATTGTCATCAAAGTCGGAACGAATGTACTTTCGCAGGAAAACGGACTCCTCGACCCCGCCGTAATGGAGCGGCTCGTGGCAGATATTGCCGCTCTCAAAGCGCAGGGAATACAGGTTGTGCTGGTCTCATCGGGTGCAGTTGGCTCAGGGCGTTCAGCGGTGCGGCTTCCTGAAAAAACGCCGACCTTTACTTCACGGCAAGTTCTCGCCGCCGTAGGACAGGTGCGGCTTATGAACATTTACGCAGACCTTTTTGAGAAGCATAATATCCTGTGTGCTCAAGTGCTTGTTACCAAAGAAGATTTCCGTGACCGCCGTCATTATTTGAATATGCAGAATTGTCTGGAGGGCTTGCTCGCGCAAGGAATTGTGCCGATTGTGAACGAAAACGACGTGGTGTCGGTAACGGAACTCATGTTCACCGACAACGACGAGCTTTCGGGGCTGCTCTCCTCTATGATTCAGGCAAATGCCTTAGTTATTTTGACCAACGTGGATGGTGTTTTTGACGGCAATCCAAGCAATCCTGCGTCAAAACTCATTTCGACTATTGACACGCGCAAATTGAAATTAGAAAGTTTTATTGCACCCGAAAAATCCTCTTTCGGGCGTGGCGGTATGCTTACCAAAGCCGGAATTGCTCACAAACTCTCGCTTGTGGGCATTACAGTTCGTATTGCCAATGGCAAAACGCCTCATATTTTGATGGATATTGCAAGCGGTAAGCCCGTCGGCACAACGTTTCTTCCACAAAAGAGTGCTTCCAGTATCAAGCGCTGGGTTGCCCACGCCGAAGGATATGAAAAAGGAACTGTCTTTATCAATGACGGTGCTGCCAATGCGCTCGCTGCTTCGGATAAGGCAGTGAGTGTGCTCCCCGTGGGGGTAACGCGCATTGAGGGAGATTTTGAGAAGGGGGATATTGTGCGCCTTGTTCGTGATGATGGTTCTCAGTCAGGGCAAGCACTCGGCTACGGAATGGCGCAGTACAACGACACTCGCGCACGGGAGCTTATAGGACTAACGAACCAAAAGCCGCTTATTCACTACGATTATTTGTTTTTGAAGCAGTAGTATTTGATAATTTTAATGTCAATCGTTTTGAGCCTTGCAAAAAATCGGAGTGCGGAATTTATTCCGCTCCAACCGAGGTAAAGTGTGTAAATCCATGAGACGCAATAAATTCCGCACTCCAACAGTCAACAATACAGGCTATTGTTCCAACGAAAAAATCCTCGACCTCAATCAATCTTTCACACCATGACCGATATTCTTAGCCGTCTCCGCAGAGCACAAGCCGCAAGCGCTGCCATTGCTCAACTCCCCGATGCCGACCGTGCAGCAATTATTCTCGAAATGGCTGACCACGTTGAACATTCTGTAAGTACGCTGGTACAAGAAAACAAACGCGATTTGGAACGGATGGACACCAACGACCCCAAGTATGACCGACTCATGCTCACCGAAAGCCGCATCACATCTATTGCCCACGATATGCGTTCAGTGGCGCACTTGCCTTCGCCGCTCGGCATTGTCCTTGAAGAGAAGTCACTTACGAATGGTATTGCCATGAAAAAAATTTCCGTGCCGATGGGCGTTATCGGAATCATCTACGAAGCGCGACCAAACGTTACGCTGGATGCGCTCACGCTCTGCTTCAAAGCCGGAAGCGCTTGCGTACTCAAAGGGGGCAGCGACGCACAGTTTTCCAACATTGCGCTGGAAAAAACTGTCCGTGCTGTACTTACCCAGCATGGTCTTCCCGATGAAACGCTTGTGCTCATGCCGCCCGACCGCGAATCAACAAGCCAGATGCTGAATGCTGTGGGCGTGATAGATGTGATTATTCCTCGCGGGTCGCAGGGACTCATTGATTTTGTACGACAGAATTCACGAGTGCCTGTCATCGAAACCGGCGCTGGGATTGTGCACACGTACTTCGATGCAAGCGGCGACCTTGAGAAGGGACGCAATATTGTTTTTAATGCCAAGACACGCCGCGTCAGTGTTTGCAACGCGCTCGACACGCTCCTCGTCCACAAAGACCGCCTCGCAGACCTGCCTCGCTTAGTCGAAAAACTTGCCTCAAAAAACGTTCAGATTTTTGCCGACAACCAAGCATTTGAGAACCTTATAGGACACTATCCCGATGCGTTTCTTGCACGGGCTGAAGAGAAGCATTTCGGCACGGAATTTCTGGATTACAAAATGAGTATCAAAACGGTAAACGGCTTAGAAGCGGCATTGAAGCACATTGCAGTGTACAGTTCAAAACATAGCGAAGCCGTCATTGCTGAAGACGAAGCGGTTTGCGATGAGTTTCTACGCCGCGTGGATGCTGCCGTTGTCTATGCAAATGCTTCGACTGCGTTCACCGATGGCGGACAATTTGAAATGGGCGCGGAAATCGGGATTTCTACT
Source organism: uncultured bacterium (assembly GCA_937899715.1). GTDB lineage: Bacteria > Bacteroidota > Ignavibacteria > Kapaibacteriales > UBA4661 > PH2015. The sequence continues at coordinate 43,447 of CALCNX010000106.1, forward strand.
CAAAAACTCCACGCACGAGGTCCGATGGCGCTGCGGGAAATCACAAGCTACAAATGGATTGCTCGCGGAAACGGACAAGTCCGCGACTAGCCAATCAAGCACATTGCGCCCTTGCACGCAATACTCAATCTTCAAAAACTCAACACTTTCTACGCTATGCTGCCAGATTTTTCGACCATTGTTCCTGTTATTGTTCAAAAGGCACTGGAATACCAAAACACACTTCCCACGCGCGGAGATGCGAAGACGTTTGCTGAGGGCATATTGCAGGCGCTTTTTCCACACTTTGCTTCTTCCGAGGACGATTGCTGCGAGGAAAACTCGGAAGCGCAGCTTGCATCAATGTATCATTTGCTCATTCGCATTTTGAGTCCGTACCAAAAGCAGATAGCATCAAACGTGGAGGATGTTGCCGCGATTTTTTTTCAACGCTTACCGCAGATTTATGATATGCTCTGGCTTGACGCAGAGTCTATTTTTCAAGGTGACCCGGCAGCAGAAAGCATTGAAGAGGTGATTCTGGCATATCCGGGCTTTCACGCTACGGCGGTCTATCGGATTGCACACGAGTTTTATCGCCAAAATGTGCCGCTCTTCCCGCGTTTGCTGGCAGAGTATGCGCACAGCACGACCAGCATTGACATTCACCCCGGAGCAATCATTGGTGAGCGGTTTTGCATTGACCACGGCACAGGTATTGTCATTGGCGAAACAACGGAAATTGGGAACAATGTGAAAATCTATCAAGGCGTAACGCTGGGTGCGCTTAGTGTCAAAAAATCACTCGCCGAGACCAAGCGCCATCCGACGATTGAAGACAATGTGGTGATTTATTCTAACGCAACTATTCTTGGCGGTCAGACCGTTATCGGTGCAAATAGTGTTATCGGCGGCAATGTGTGGCTCACGCAGAGCATTCCCGCCCACTCGCTCGTCTATCACACCAGTCAAATTCGTATTCAAGCCGCCGAAGGGAAGGGCTACGAAATGCAGGAATCCGACGCGTTTGATTTCGTGATATGAAGCACGTGAGATTATTTGAAATTCAATACGGCTTATTCAGAAAATTCAGTAAATTAAGCCCTCAACATTTTTCCTCACACATTTTGCGTCTCAAATGAAAGCACAATCCATCCTTGAAACCATCGGCAACACGCCACACGTGCGCATTCGCAATCTTTTCGCCCCACCAGCAGAAGTCTGGATGAAATTAGAACGTGCCAATCCGGGCGGCAGCATCAAAGACCGTATTGCACTGTCAATGATTGAAGATGCTGAAGAACGAGGATTACTCACAAAAGATAGCGTTATTATTGAACCGACCTCCGGCAATACAGGCATTGGTCTGTCGATGGTGGCTGCTGTGAAAGGCTATAAATTGATTCTGGTGATGCCGGAGTCCATGTCTATTGAGCGGCGGCGCATCATGGCGGCGTATGGAGCAACCTTCGAGCTGACACCTCGCGAAAAAGGAATGAAAGGCGCAATCGCCAAAGCAGAAGAACTTGTGCGCGACCTCCCGAAAGCATGGATGCCGTCGCAGTTTGAAAATGAAGCAAATATCCGCGTTCACGCCAAAACAACTGCGCAAGAAATCATCAATGACTTTCCCGATGGGCTTGATTACTTGATTACAGGCGTTGGTACGGGCGGTCACATTACCGGTTGCGCTGAGGTGCTCAAGGCAAAATTTCCACAATTAAAGGTCTTTGCCGTCGAACCAGCGCTATCGCCCGTCATTAGCGGTGGTCAGCCGTCGCCACACCCGATACAAGGTATTGGTGCTGGTTTTATACCGAAAAATTTGCACACTGACGCGCTTGACGGCATTATACAAGTCTCGAAAGACGCTGCCTTTGAATACGCAGTGCGTACGGCAAAAGAAGAAGGTATTTTTGTTGGCATTTCGTCCGGCGCATCGCTCGCAGCTGTAGCACAGAAGTTACCCGAAGTGGCAGAAGGCGCACGAGTGCTGACGTTCTGCTATGATACTGGCGAGCGGTATTTGTCTATTGATGGTTTGTTTGCGGCGTAAAAGAACGCTTCATTTTCACTTTTATTTTTTGCTATCGTGCAAACAACCGAACCAATACGCCTTTTCATTGTGGATGACCACGAACTTATCCGCTATGCGATGGAATCGTGGATGGCGCAAGATGCTGCGTCGTCCACACCACCGCCGGAACCTGCTATTACTGTCGTCGGCACGGCTTCATCTGGTCAGGACGCACTTACGGGTATTCGTTCACTGCAAAAAACTTATACCGCTCCTAATTTCTTGCTGATTGATTTCCAATTACCCGATATGCTCGGCTCCGATGTGATACAAACGCTGAGAGCAGAGGGAATAGCAAGTGAGCAAATGCGAGCGCTCGTGATGACCGGCATGGAAAATGCTCCCATCAAAAGTATTTTGTCCAGTGGAGCGAATGGCTATCTTTCCAAAAAAGAACCGAGCACCACCTTTCTGGCAGCAATGCGCCAAGTGTTCCTGAAGCCCGACGACCTCTGGCTTAATCCTACCGAAGCAAAGCGGATGCTGAACGCAGAGCGCTCGCTGACCACTGCCGGAATTACTTCTGCCGAAAAAAACGTCTTGCGCTTACTGTATCTGACCAATGAAGAAATTGCCGAAGCGCTCAATATCAGCCGAGGAACGGTGAAAAATCATCTGAACAATATGTACTCCAAGCTCGGCATCAATTCACGCCCCGAAGCAGTTCAGTTTGCATTAAAAGTAGGGCTTCTCCCCAAACATCACAGCTAGACTACCGAATCTCCCAACGCCTCACCTACCATTTCAGCAGTATGAGTGTTTCCAACACCGATTCTTCACGAGCAGCATCGTCAGCTCTTTCCGAGCGCTCACCGCGCATTTTGATTGTGGACGATATGATGGAAAATTTGCAAGCACTTCGGGGACGCTTGCGTTTGAAACATTATTCGCTCAACGAAGCGACAAGCGGCTCAGAGGCACTTGACTATCTCCGAAAGTGTATTAGTGACAATGAACATTTGCCCGACCTCATTTTGCTGGACGTGCAGATGCCGGAAATGGATGGATTTGAGGTGTGCCGCATTTTGAAGGCGGACGAGAGTTTGCGCGAAATCCCGGTTATTTTCATTACTGCTCGCAGCGAAATGGATTTTATTGTGGAAGGTTTTAATGCCGGAGCAGTGGATTATGTTATCAAACCCTTCCACGCAACCGAGCTGCTTACGCGAGTAAAAACGCACCTTGATCTTAAATTTTCTCGCGATGCCCTACGCAAAAACAACGCGCTATTAGAAAAACTTAATCGTGAGAAAAGCGAGTTTATGGGCATCGCAGCGCACGACCTCAAAAATCCCCTCGCCACTGTGCGCTGGCTCACGGACTCTCTGAAATCGGGCGCTCTTCCACCCGAAAAATCTGCTGAGACACTTGAGAACATCACGCTTGCCGTTGAAAGAATGTTTCGTCTCGTTAAAAATCTTCTGGACGTAAACGCAATCGAAGAAGCTGCGGTGCTGTCCGGCAGCGACAACCACGACGATTCTCCTCTACATCTTCCCTCCGAAAATATCAATCTTGTCTTCGCGGCTGCCGATGTGTTGGCGAACTACGAAGCACAGGCGGCACAAAAGAGCATCACCACCACCTTTGCCAATAACGCCCCAAATGCAACCATTCGCATCAATGCAGAAATTCTCAGTCAAATTCTGGACAATCTCATTTCCAATGCGCTGAAGTATTCGCCACGCGACACAACCGTTGCGGTAAAGGTGAGTGGCAACGCAGACTTCGCGCAGGTTTCTGTTCAGGACGAAGGCGTAGGCATTGCGTCGGAGGAGATTTCACGGCTTTTTACCAAATTCGGTACGCTCTCGGCAAAGCCCACAGGCGGCGAGGATTCCACAGGATTGGGGCTGTTCATTGTGAAAAAGCTCACAGAAGCCGCCGGAGGAAGTGTCCACTTTGCGCCGGCAGACAAACGAGGTTCAATCTTTCGTGTACAATTCCCTGTGGTAAAACGAACACGCAGCAGCGAGGACGAAAGCGAGGATGACGAATGAGCATCTCGCCGCCCAATACGCCGTTAGCAGGTAAGTCATCCGGCGACTTCACAAGTCGCTTCACAGCTCGCTTCACGACGAGACTTACGCTAACAATTATGGCTGCGGCAATTCTTCCGACCGCACTTGTAGGATATTTGTGCTTACAAACCGCCCTCCAAAGCCAAAAGAGCACAGCACGAGAATACTATTTTGCAGCCGCCGAGCGCGTACAAGACAAGCTCATGCACCGCGTGGAGACGGCATCGAATCTGCTTTCCAGTGCTACGACTGTGCTTGCCAACCGCAACATTGACGAAGGCTCGGCAATAGAAGCAGTCCGCTCTATGCTTGCCATCACCGACGATGTGAACGCACTTGGCATATACGACACACAGGGAAACGTCGTGGAAATACTCGCCAAGCAGCGCAAGAATGCACTTCCGAACAAACTGCCGGAATCGTACTTGAATAAAGTGAGAGAATATAGCAAATCGCAAATGGTTATTGTGGGTTCGCCGGAAGTGCTGCTGGATGGAACTCTCCCTGTGCTGCCGATTTGTGCGGCATGGAAGTCGCAACCGAATCAAAATGTGCAACATTCAACGACTGCTTCGGCGATTATCGGCTTTGTGGTAGTGGCGCTTGAAAGCGAGTATTTGTGCTCTCTGGCGGAAAATATTTCATCCCAGATGTTTGCCGGAGCGGGAGGACGAGTAACTATTTTGGATTCGACGCTCCGTGTACTCGCACACACCGACCGAAAGCGTGTGGAACGCGGTGAATCCTTGCGTGGCAAAGATATTTTTGCGACGACTGCTTTCCAAAATGGTCTGTCGGAATACGTCGGCGCTGTGCAAGAATATACGGCTGCCAACGACGAGCCGATGCTTGGTGTGGCGCTCTTTATGCCGCTTTTGCGCATGGTGATTGTTGTAGAAGAGCCGCAGTCGCTTGCCTATCGCGGGCTGTCTGTTATGCGCCGCAACGCGATTCTCTGGACTTTGGGATGCGCCTTTCTTGCGGGACTTGCGTGTATTATTTTGGCGCGGCAATTCTCGAAGCCGGTGCAACGACTTGTGGAAGCGTCTTCGGTTCTTGCGCAGCAGGATTTCTCCCTCAGAATGCCCACCGAGCGCACCGATGAGTTTGGTCTGCTCTACACCACTTTTAATCACGTTGCTACGGAGCTTGGTAAATTTCAACGGCTCAACATTAACCAAATCATCGCTGAACGGCATAAACTTGAAACGGTCGTGCGGCAAGCCAACGACGGTATTCTGCTTCTGGACGGCGAACAAAAAATCGTTATTGTCAATAGCATTTTCGGTGCGTGGTTTGGTGTTGATAGTGCAAGCGAGGGAAGAAGTATTGATGAACTTGCCACAAATGGTATCGGCGTAGAAGAAGTGCGCAGCAGCGTACAAAAACTTGCCGCCAGCATCGACACCGTGCGCCATTGCGAATTCACCGTCAAGACCAGTGCAGAACTAAACGAGCGCATTGTTCGCGGCTCGCTCATTAAAATTTTCGCAGAAACGCCGCGTACAAATTCTCATCCCGAAAATATTCCCGCAGACGCTTCGGCTCATGCGCAGCCATCACCAACGGCATTTCTTTTTCTTCTGAGAGACGTTACCCGCGAAGTGGAAACCGATAAACTCAAAACTGAACTTGTGGCAGTGGTGGCGCATGAACTGCGATCGCCGCTCAATAGCATTTATGGACTGGCAGAACTTATCGGTGAGGGAATTTTAGATGCAGAGGAGACGGTCGAGTATGGACGCACGATTGCTTCGCAGAGCCGCAAACTGGCAGACATCATCAATAAATTTCTTGACCTGAGCCGCTTGGAATCGGGCAAGACCGATATTCGCCACGTTCCTGTGAAATTGGACGATATTATTCGCACTGCAATCAAAACAAATGCTCCGCTTGCTGCCAAAAAATCCATGCGCATCGAGACTCGGTTCCCGGATGAGATTCTTACGGCAAAGGGCGACCCTGATTTGCTTGTGCAAGTATTGGTCAATCTTATCAGCAATGCAATCAAATATTCTCTGCCTGAAAAACCCATTATTGCAGAAATTCGTAACGAAAAAGGAGTTGTTCATGTTCTTATTACCGACGAGGGCTACGGAATCTCGGCTTCATCTCAGGAAAAGCTCTTCACAAAATTTTTTCGTGCAAACGATGATAAGCGTATCAAAAATGAATCCGGAACAGGTCTGGGTCTGGCTTTTGTCAAGCAAATTATTGAGCAGCACGGCGGCGAAGTAGGCGTAGAAAGCCGCTTGGGTGAAGGCTCAACGTTTTGGTTTCGTCTTCCCGTTTAACTATTGTGGGACACTATTTGTCATTGTACGAGTTCAGGAAAACATCTATGAGAATTCAGAAAACATACGGATTGCCCTTGCGGGTCTTGTTATTGTCAATGACGCTTGCGCTCCAAGTATTCGCCCAAGAAGACTACAATCTCAGTCCGGGCAAAAAAATCATTATCACCGATGCCACGTTCAAGCAGGGAAGCGCAGTCATCGAAGATTCTCAACGCTCCGCATTCGCGCGTTTGGCAGAGTTCTTGAAAAAACGCGAGCGCTTGAACATAGAAATTGGCGGTCACGCGGATAATATCGGCAGCGAGCAACAAAACGTGGCGTTGTCGCTTGGGAGAGCAGAAGCAGTCCGTGAATTTTTAGTGATGAGCGGAATTTCTGCAAGCCGTATGCGCACTCGTGGCTACGGCTCACAGTTGCCCATTGCAAGCAACAACGACGAAAGCGGTCGAACAAAAAATCGTCGCGTCGAAATTATAGGACTCAGTGCCTTTTCGGGAAAACTCCTTGCTTCGCCCGACGGAAAGGCACTTCCACCGGAAGCACGAATCACGATGCTCAAGCCGCCTGTGCGTGTGATGCCGGCATGGGAAAGCGACTGGCAGGAGGCGGTGATTGACCAGCCTCTTTATGAAGCCTTCAAAGTCTCGACGCTTGAAGGTGCACGAGCAGACATCACCTTTCGCAATAATAGTGTGCTGCACGTTTCGGACGATGCTCTACTGATGATTTACGGTTTTGATTCTGCACCTAAATTGGGTGACGCTGCTTCGGGCGGGAAAACTTCGGACGCTGTCGCAAAAAATATTGAACTGACAAAGGGAAACCTATCTTTGAAGCTAAAAGAGATGCGGTCGCAAGATACTTTTTCCATTCGCACGAAAGTATCTGAAGTAGGTTTCAATACATCATCGCAGAACGCTGCGGCAAAAGTGCGTGTGGATGCACGTGAACGCTCCATTATTTCCGTTCTGGAAGGTCGCGCCAATGTAAAAGTAACGGCAAATGACCCACGAGCAGGACAAACACTGGAAGTTGGCGAAGAATTCGGCATCATCGTTGGGGATAGCTCGGAGGATTCACGCACACCTAAGCGATTACCACCAATGCCTGAACTTCTTGAGCCTGCGGAGCGCATCACGCCTACCGAATCAGGAGTTGTGCCTTTTCGTTGGTCAAACGGAGGCTTGACAGCACGGCTTGAAATTGCGGCAAATATTGAGTTTACAGAGCTGGTCTATAACCAAATCCGCAAAGTGCAAAGCGCCGACGTGAATTTGCCGGAAGGAACGTACTTCATACGCCTGACAAGCATTGACAGCATTGGCTTTGAAAGCCGCAGCCGACTTCGTGGACTGGTAATTTCTCGTGAAGTCCCGGATAAGTCCGAATCAAAGCCTTTTCGCTTTCGGTATGTGGAGTTTGGTTTGCTCGTTTTGGCAGGAGGATGTTTTTGGGCGGGATTGCTTTTCAACAAAAATATTTTGAAGCAAATTGCAGCGGGACTTGTAGTGGTGAGCTTGGTACTGTTTTTGTTATTGTAGGCTGTCTTGCCTATGAACCGCTTGCGTAGAAGACAAAAAACGCTACGTCCTTACTTGGCGTAGCGTTTTTCATAAATTCTAAGTGGGTGGGCTTATTAGCTGAGTGGTGCAACCACCTTCGTACTTGGCTTCATGAGCGCTGCACGAACCCATTTGCCTTTTTCGTGAGCCATATTGCGGACGGCAAGGCGCTCCTTATTGCAAGGACCATCACCGTTCACAACACGCATAAACTCACTCCAGTCAGGCTCGGTATATTCCCATTTGTTTGTTTCCGCGTTTTTGTGCAAAGCAGGGTCAGGAATAGTAAGTCCAAGTTCCCAAATTTTTGGGACGTACATATTCAAAAACTGCTGACGCATATCGTCATTACTTGCAAGTTTGACCTTCCATTTCATCAACTTTTCTGTGTGAACCGAGACTTTATCTGGTGGACCAAAAAAGTGCATCACGGGAGTCCACCAGCGATTAAGAGCTTCTTGGAGCATTTGGCGCTGAATTTTTGTACCGGTAGCAAGAGTAACGGCATTTTCGTAGCCATATTTAAGGTGAAACGACTCTTCTTGACAAATGCGTTCGAGAGCACGGCAGTAAGGTCCGTAGGAACCTTTGGAATTTGTAACTTGATTCACGATAGCGCCCGCATCAATGAGCCAAGCAATAACAGCGGAATCAGCCCATGTGGGAGCAGGGTAGTTGAACACGTTAGAATATTTTGATTTGCCGGAGATGAGATCGTTGAGCATATCTTCGCGCGACTTCCCAAGCGTTTCTGCGGCATTGTAGAGAAGCTGGGCGTGTCCTACTTCGTCCTGAACTTTTGCCAAAAGAGCTAACTTACGCTTAAAACCCGGAGCGCGGGTAATCCACGTGCCTTCCGGCAAAGCACCGATAATCTCTGAGTGCGCGTGCTGCTCTATCATACGAATAAGCTGGCGGCGATACTCGCGCGGCATCCAGTCGTGTGGTTCGATTTTGTCACCGCGCTCAATTTTTGCTTCAAATTCAGCGAGAAGTATTGGGTCGTCCTGATACTGCTCAGTCGAAGTTGGCATATCGCCAACAAATGCGCTTCCGTACATAGTAGGTGTGTTCTGAAAGGTTGATAAATACTTGTGTTTGTGCGTACTTTAATAAACACAAAATTACGGAAAAAAGTTCAATTGCGTACACTTTTTTCGCTTAAAGCGAATAGCCAAAAGCGAGAACGCTTTTTTGCACTTCATTTCACACCTTATTTCAATGTCCGCGTTGTGTTTTTCACATACCGCAAACGGTAGTACCCAAGCGGCGTAAGCTGCGTTGGCGAAGCGGCTGCATCTTTGTAGAGATTCACAAATTGAACTTTCACGTAATTACCAGAGCGCGTCTTCAGAACCAAGGTTTTTTGCGGGTTCGGAATAATTGTGTGCTGTGAACTATTATAGTTGAACACTCCTTTTCCGAAAAGGTCAATTGAGACAATGCGACGAGACGATGTCGTATCTTCTGTTTGGAGCTGCGCATCAACGGGAGCAGTTGTCAGCAGATCGAAGGTAGAATCAACAACAATACCAATCGTTTTCCCGTTCGGATTGGCATTACCGGAATTCAACAACACATCTACCGAACGCGAGTCTGCATTGAGAAATGGCAAACGTACATCCCACTCATCAGTTGTCGCACGGCTGGCGGGCACGACCGAATCGCGGTCGAAGGAAAAGTAAACAACCGAGAGGGAATCGGTGGGATGAAGATTCGAGACAATAAGGGGCGTAAGGGTGCCTTGTGTACCATTGGTAACGGAGTTTTGTGTGCAGCAACTTGCACCAAAAGCAATCAAGCAAAGGGCAAGTGAAAGTGAGAATGTGCGAAGGAATGAAGAGTGCATTTGCATTGCGGGAAGCGAACTGTGTGAAAAAACATTGGTTGATTGTAAAAACACACGCAATGTACGTGGAGTTACACAAAACACCAAGTTTTTTTTCGCCTATAGGTAAGGAGCTAGATTTTACGGAGCTTCCAAGATAAATATTTGCCCGAAGCTCTCGAACGTGTACTTATGCTCGTCATGCTGCACGAGATACTCAGCAAATTGCAAATAAGCACTACGGGTGAAACGTGCCTCTGTCTTCACACCTTTAGGGGTTTGAAGCGGTACATAGACAATATTTTCCTTGCTCAAACGCGGCAGATGTTCTTCGCTCAGGGGAACACGTGAGCTGAGTACATTCAGCGTACACCAAAGATTTCCATCAGAGTCGGCACTGACACTAACGACAGAATACGGCACATCGTCAACAGTAATTTTAACATTTTCAACAGGAGTTGTCAGATAGTAACAGCCATCGGCTTGTTTATTCAAAATGGTGTAGAAAAGCGCTACCAAATACTCCCTCTCAATCGGCTCTTCCCGATAATACCACACTCCATTGCAGTCTATACGAATAGCAGGTTCCTGATTTTCATCATGGAGATACCTCCCCAAAGATTGGTGAAGTTCGGTACTACGCATTACAGGGTGGCGTTGGAAATTGTTCGAGGCTTGCTTGATTTTGCAGCACTTTTTCGCGGAGAACTCACAACTTCCGTAGGTTTTATTATTTCGTCAAGGATTTTGTTGCGGAATTGCCGCAACAGGACTTCCGTTGTTTTATTTTCGTAATCGGGTGCTTCAGGGCTTTGATACTCTTTCACAAAGTCCGGTAGCTCCTCAAATGCTTGACGCATAATCTTCGCTTGCAGTTCCTCTCCAAGCCGATTAAAAAAGAGGTCATATTCAGCAAGCGACCTAATTTCGGTAACAATTTCAAGACTTCCGTCATTAAAGGGCAGAGCAATCTCTGTTTTGCGGTTAATGCAGAATTTTATTGCATCAATTTTTCGCTGAAATCTTTCGTAGCGCACTGTCACGAAGAGGTCTGACAGTTCATTGATTTCATTCACTGCTTTTTTGATAACCTTTTCGTTGAGTCGTGCAAATGCCGGATACTCATCAGCATCTACACCCATCAATTCGCGGAACTCACCGACGGAAATAAGTGGAGTTTCGCCGTAGGAGCGCTCAAAATCGAAATAATCAAGGCAAAGTTCGTACAAGGCAAGCGCGTGTTTGGACTGAAATTTATTCTGGAGCGAGAGGCTGATGCGTGCATACATTCTCGGATTGCGCAAGCGCTCTTTCAAAAACGGGCTAAAAGCATACGTGAGAACTCCTTGCTTAATCACAGCACCAGCGAGGAGTGGAAAAACGCCCCATTCGCTTTTGTCCTTGCGTAGAATGTTCCAGCGCACTGCTGTTGTGGTGAGCTTTTCAAGTGCTTCTTTCAAATACGCATCGTCATTGCTGTGATAATCCAGCATTTCCACAAGGTCACGGACACGAATTTGATAACGGTCGCTATTACCCAACTCGTCAAACGCGCGGGCAAGAAGAACATTCCACGCACGGCGCTGCAAAAGAGTAATACTGTTTGTAATCTGCACAGCCGAGCTATGCTTCATTACCTCACGTTTGCGCTTCGATAGACGAATTGGGGCGCTCGACATAATTGGCGTAACAGCTTCCATAACATTTATTTAGCTTAATACAGACAATGTGGATAACTTTTTTTTTCCGGGGAGTGTAATGTACGCAATCATCGGAGTTAAGAAAAGGAAAAGGTTGTGGAGCATACATTTTCTTCCCTGTAAACGGGGATGTTTGTGCAAAATTGAGATTCGGATGTATTGAATTCGGGTAATTCCTCCTGTAAATGGGGATGATACCCATTACAATTTATCCCAAGACACAAAAGGTTTGCGGTCTTGCAGCTGCCGGCATCACGAAAAACTTACTCTCATCCTATTCACGGGGACAGGAAGCATCCTGTAAATGGGGATTTTTCACCGGATATTATATGCCTCTAAAATTGTGCTCGAAAATAATTTCCTGTAAATGGGGATGAATTGAGGCATTGATCTGTAAGTATATCCTATAAATGGGGATTTTTCACGGAAACCATATCCTGTAAACGGGGATGCAAAGTCAAAAAAATCTCCTGTAACTGGGGATGATTTAAGGACTGAAGACTGAACATCCTGTAAACGGGGAGAGTAATATGTTGAATAGCCTGTAAACGGGGATGATAAAAAGAGTTTTCCACAAACACTAGGTGCAAAATCTCATTTTAGAGCACAATATGCACTTCCTAAAATCACCTATCCCCTTTTACAGGCTATGCTGCGGGATACTTTTCTCCTGTATTTGGTGATTTTCCATCCTGAGAATGATGCTTTTCCATCCTGAAAATGGGGCTGTTTACTCCTGAAAATGGGGATATTATAGCCTGTAAAGGTGTATTTTCAAACCCATAAACCCATATTTTACAACAATTTTGAAGCGCCTAAAACTCTTAAAACAGGGAAAACTTTGAAAACTCTTAAATACAGTTCACAACCCAGATTTGCGTAAAACGTTTTTTCAAGACGTATTTTCCCCGTACATTTGTAGGAATGGCTATTGTTTCTTCATTTAATACACGTAATATCCGTCATGACCACATTTCTGTTTAGAATACTTTGTATTTTCATAACTGCCTTTACAGTAGCATCATGTTCTTCCTGTAATAATAAGAATCAAACTGCACAAACTAATACAACAACTACCAGCGGTACACAGAGCGGCATTCAAACTCCAAACGTAACATCCGCTTCGGTAAAAGCAAATGATGCAGCGAGCGGCAAAAGTGGCATGGAAAAGTTCATAACAAAAGAAGCAAAAGACCCGATTGCTTTTGATGTTCGAGGCGATAAATTAGAGTCCATTACTAACGATACAGAACAAGGTATTAGCTTTGGTCCTCCGCGCACATATGAAGCAATACCTTACTCAACGCTACCAATGAATGATATTTCACGGAAATTCACCGAATACTCTTCACCTGAAATTACAATCTCCCCTCTTCATTCATTCAGTAACGGAAAAAATAGTCTCGTCGTATCATTGGTAAAGTTCAACACTACTCAGACGTTAGAACAATACGTTGAGAAGTACGAGGCATTGAATAAACAGCGCTTTACTCCGGCAACAATTACCACAACCTCCTTCAAAAACCGCGAAATTCCGATGACTCAGTTTTTTATACAAGAAGCTGAAAACGGTATTTTCCGAATTGTTTTTCCGGCGGCGAAAAAAAATCAACTTCTGCAATTTGATTATACCATTCGGCGTAACAGTATTCAGGCTGATATGGAGCGGATAGAACCCTCTATTGGTTCGATTGTACGAATTATTGCGCCGACAAATCCATAAATCTTGTTCATCAATATCATTGTATTGAACCATGAGTGTTATTCAATCCCTCGACCCACGTATTACGCGTGCACTTTTAAGTGAAGAGCCAGAGACGTCCCAACTGGTAAGCAATGAACTTTTTGAGACGTATGAAGTCTTTCATCAAGCAAAAACCGGTGCGCGTCATACTCATGTCGGCTCAGTCCATGCACCAAATGCTGAAATGGCTTATTTATTCGCCAAAGAGCAGTTTGGACGGCGTATGACAACAACAAGTCTTTGGGTTACGCGGACGACTGATATTTTCACGACGAACGAAGATGCTGAATTATACATAACAGCAAGTGCGCCGGAAAAAGAATATCGAAACGCCAATATTTGGAAGGTACGCGAGAAAATTGATCGCTTCAAGAAAGAGCAACTCAATACTATATCTCCTCAAGAAAACGAGTAATTACTTTATTTCGGAGCCGTTATGCTATCTACCACTGAGCACGATACTACAGCAATAGAAGAATTACCTTTTGATGAAGCTCTATTCTATACCCCTGAAGAATATTTGCTGCGGGAACGAGTAACGCTCAATCGCCACGAATATCACAAAGGAAGGATTTTTCCAATGTCAGGAGCATCAATTAGACATAATATCATAACGGCAAATCTGAATAAGGTTTTTATTCAAAACATTAGAGATGATTATTTTATATTTGGCGCTAATATACGGGTACACAATCCCAGAACACAAAGCTACGTCTATCCTGACATAACAATCGTTTCGTGTGATTCCATGCAGTTTGTGGACGATAAAGATGATATTCTTCTCAACCCACTACTTATTATTGAAATTCTGTCAAAATCTACGGAAAGCTACGACCGTACAGATAAATTCGATGCCTATAAAGGTATTGACTCTCTACAAGAATATGTACTTGTCTCACAGCACACGCCGCATATAGAAATTTTCACCCGCAAAAATAGACTTGAGTGGCTCTATACGGAGCAATTTACCATAGAAAGCTCCATTTTACTTCATTCCATAGATGTTCATCTGCCGTTACGTGAGGTATATGGGAAGGTGAATTTTGAAAAAGCACCTTACTAACAGTTTAATTTTTGTGAAAACTCAAATGCACTTAACTTTGAAAATCCACTAATTAACCGTTGAGCCTAAATAATGGGCAAAATACTACATTTATTAAAAGTTTGCTTTTACGACTATGAAAAAGAATATGTTTTCCGTCTGGGTTTGTGCATTATGTATCTGTGTCTGCACAACAATAGAAATTTCTGCTCAAACTCCCGGTTCAAACACTGAACAAGCTAATTTTGCTGCTTCTGAAGCCAAAATAAATATGGTATCACTTGATGTATTGCGCTTCTTAGGGTTTTACAACCTTTCTTATACGAGAGTTTTTTCGCCAGCTTTGAGTCTTACTGCGGAATTAGAAATCCCTTCAAATTTTCTGCTTGGTTCTATTATTCAAGAGTCGGGTTTTGGTGGTCGCATTGAAGGACGCTGGAATTTTTCCAGCAAAAACCTGTTAGGAATATATATTGCTCCTGTAGTTGGGTTTAATTCTTCTACGTTCAAGGCAGGTTCTCTTGTGACAACCAGCACCGGTTCAAGCACAGACTACTCAGCAACTGTTACATGGTTTGCTCTGGGGGCGATGGCTGGATATCAATTTGCGCCATTCATGGGTTTACCAGAGTTACTTTTAGGTTTTGGTATTGGTGCTGAGTATAATATTGTAAATTCATCAGCATCAACAGGTTCTGCACCAACAGGTACGAACATTCCAGCATCAAACATAACCTACCCCCGACTTCGCGCAACCATCGGTTATGCTTGGTAAATACTCATAACGGTTTTCGTATCAGGACTTTTTAACTCAAACTACGACAATACAAATGCTACTTTCCGATACTTCTCGCGCAGCCATCAAAGACCTTCTTTTCCGAATGGCTGATGATTGCTTAATTCTTGGTCATCGTAACTCTGAATGGGTCGGTATCGGTCCAGTCTTAGAGGAAGATATTGCGTTCGCTTCTATTGCACAGGATAAGCTTGGTCATGCGCTCTCACTGTACACTATTTTGCATGAGTACTTAGGAGATCAGGATGCTGATACGCTTGCCTTTATGCGCCCCGAAGGGCAATTCAAATGCTGTCATTTAGTTGAAATTCCGACACAAGAATATGACATAGCCCTCGTGCGACATTTTCTCTTCGATACCGCCGACCGTCTTCGTTTTGAAATGCTGGCAAGCTCTTCGTTTGAACCACTTGCACAGCTTGCACGTAAAATCAAGGGTGAAATCACATATCACACCATGCACGCAAATGCTTTTCTCCGCCAATTATCCCGTGGCAGCGAAGAGGCACGCTTCAGAATGCAATCGGCGTTGAACGAAGTCTATCCGCTTGCTTTGGGAATTTTTGAGCCATCCGAGTTTGAAGAAGTGCTTGCACAAGAGGGAATTTTTGCCGGGGAAGTGGCTTTAGAAAAGCGCTGGCAAGAGACCATAATCCCCATTCTTGAACAAGCGGGGTTGATGGTAAGCATCGGTGCAGAAGCAACACTTGGTGGAAGAAAGGGGTATCATACCGAACATTTATCACCACTTTTGGAAGAAATGTCGGAGGTCTTCGTTGTTGACCCGACGGCAGAGTGGTAAAACCGTTTCAAGAAAATACTATGATCACCCAAAATGAAGTACAGGAGGCAGCCATCTGGCAGGCACTCCAAGACGTAGCCGACCCCGAGATACCACGTCTATCAGTGGTTGATTTAGGAGTGATAACACACGTCCAGGTTGATGACCAAAATAAAGCCTTTATCACGATGACACCAACGTTTTCGGGATGTCCGGCTATACATTATATGCAAGATGCTATACGCTCACGTATAGCATCAATGCCATTTTCAGAAGTTGAGGTAAAAGTTTCATTTGAGAATCCGTGGAATTCTAATAAAATTTCAGAGCAGGGAAGAGCCATTTTATTAGAAACAGGATTTGCACCACCACCCAAACATGATGGCTATATCGAACTCAGCGTACTAGAAGATGTCCCGTGCCCATATTGTGGAAGTCGTAACACAACCCTTCAATCTCCCTTTGGTCCGACCTTGTGCCGCTCAATTCATTATTGCAATGCTTGCTCTCAGGCATTTGAGCAATTTAAGCCTGTGGTATAAAACAATATATTTTGAATATTTGCACGTTCGAAAAGTTGGTGTATTAAAGTAGCATTAAAAAAAAATTAAAAATTTATCCGCGTATCTTTTGTTTGTAATGTTAAATAAATCGTTGTAGTTTTAGCCTTTCGTAACAATTTAAACTATATTTTTTTCAGTGTCGCACTTTCAAAATTAAAGAAACCCATTCATTAGCATCTACATAATAGTATACTAACAAAGGGGTTATGTATCAAGCGAAATATTCTTTGGAATATTGACTTGAAGGGGGCTTCAAGCAGTAACGAAGAATAAGGAAAAAGGTTGCAGTGCATTTTTTTGTGCAGTATTTTTTTCAAAAGCACCCTATACTCCTACCTCCCGCCTGAGATCATACCTCACAATATCTCACTTTTAATTCTTCTAGGAGTTCATGTATGAACTACAAGGATACTCGCTTTGCGGGAACCATAGCTCGTGGCTTATCTGCTGCTATGCTGACGCTTATCTTTTGTCTCGTGGCAGTGGGAAGCGCTCTCGCACAAAAAACTATTTCTGGTAAAGTTAGCTTTGCCGATACGAAAAAGCCTATCGCTGGTGCTAAAATCACTACAAAAGGTGGTAGCCGTTCCGCAGGTGCATTTTCAAAGCCTGACGGTACTTTTAGCATCAACGCTCCGGCTGATGCGACCAAATTGCTTTTTGAATATGTTGGGATGAAGAAAAAAGAAGTTGCCATTTCAGGTGAGTCGGTGAATGTCGAGATGGCAGAAGATATTTTGAAACTTGAAGAACTTGTCGTTACTGCGGTGGGGATTACTCAAGAGAAGAAGGCTCTGTCCTACTCAACACAGGATGTTCAAGCAGAAACCGTGCAGCAATCACGACAAGTGAATGTGGTGAATGCGCTGCAAGGACAGATTGCTGGGGCACAAATTAATTCATCGGCAGGTACTCCCGGTGCTTCTACTGCCATTCGTTTGCGTGGCGCTGCTTCCATTACCGGAAACAACACCCCACTTTTCGTTATTGACGGTGTTCCGATTGATAACTCTGAGTATCAAGTAGGTGGTGCGGCATTGTCATCTCAAAGTGTTGACCAATCAAATCGTGCCATAGACATTAATCCTGACGATATTGCCTCAATCAACGTGCTTAAAGGTGCTGCCGCTGTTGCACTTTATGGCTTGCAAGCTGGTGCCGGTGCTATTGTTATTACTACAAAACGTGGTAAAGAAGGTACATTCAACGTCAATTACAGTTTTACAAAATCATTTGACCAAGTGAATAAACTTCCTGAATTACAAACAACCTATGTTAAAGGTAATAATGGGGCGTATTCTAATGCAGGTAATAACACAGGAACAAATGGTTTTTCATACGGACCTCGTGCTGATTCAACGTACTGGGATGGTCGCGGTTATGAGTGGGATGGCAATGGTCGCTTAATAGGTAAAACTGCCGCTGCCGGGATATCTACCGCAAAACCTTTCAAAGCATATGACCCCCGTGCAGATTTCTTCCAGACTGGTCAAACAGATATTCACACGCTCAATATTAGTGGTGGAACAAATCTTGCAACGTATTTCTTCTCGCTCTCCAACTCTAGCCAAACTGGTGTCGTTCCCAATAGTCGTTTCGACAAGACAACAGCAAGGGCAAACGTGGAATTCAAACTTGCATCGGATTTTCGTGTCAATACCAATTTGCAATATATCCATTCCTCGGGTCAACGTACCGAGCGAGGCAACAATATCGGCGGTGTAATGCTTAGCCTTCTTCGTACCCCGATGAGTTTCGACTTGGGTAATAAATCGAATGGTGTTACCGACCCGGTCAATGATCCCAGAGCATATTCTTTCACTGATCCTACTAGTCCTATCTTTGGTTTGCAGCGTAGCTATCGTGGCTTATCAGATGGTAATGCAATTTATGACAATCCATTTTGGGTGGTGAACCGTAATCTCTGGAAAGACAAAACAGATCGTGTTATTGGTAATACCCAATTCGACTACGAGCCTCAAAACTGGTTCGGTCAAGAAGCATTGGGTACACTTGGAATTACATGGCGTGCAGGTGGTGATGTGTACGGCACAAATGATAATCAAAACACTGCAATTAATTCTGTAAACTACCCGACAGGTGCGGTGTATGAACGCCAGATTACCAGTCAAATTATCAATTCCGACTTCCTTATTCGGTTACGCAAAGAAATTGGCGATCTTAACGTCTCGCTTATCCTTGGAAATAACGTCTATCAAAACTACTATCGTAATTTTAGTGCTTTTGCAACAACTTTGCTTTCCGACGGTTTCTACAATACGGCAAATGCTGTTGATCCGCCAATCGTAAATCAAACACTACAACTTTTCCGTCGTGCCGCATTCTATGGTACGGCTACTGTTGATTACAAAGGCATATTTCTTGTTAATGGAAACGTTCGCAACGAATGGTCAACGACCCTACCGGCGGGAAATAACTCTTTCCTTTATGGAGGCGTATCCGCTTCTATTATTATGACTGAACTTCTTGGGTTATCAGATAATGAAACACTTTCATTCTGGAAAATTCGTGGTTCATATGCCGCAACCGGTCAAGATGCGCCTATCTATGGCACACAAACGCCCTATAATCGTGCAGCAATCTTTGATGGTTGGGTCTCCGGTGGTGTGACGTGGCCCATTAATGGTACGGGTGCTTATCTCTTGAGCCAGATCGGAAGAGCGTCGTGTAGGGAA
>CALCNX010000107.1 GCA_937899715.1 uncultured bacterium
GATCTTGCCACCCGATAAGTGAGTGCATAAGTGCAATGAGAATGAGCATCGCTCCGGCTGACAGCCCTAGAAAATAGCGAGTACGATTCATACTATCCTTTTATATTACGACGGTTATTCACTTCGGAGCGAGTGTACAGGATTTGTCGTGGCAGCAGTAATTGCTTGATAACTCACCGTTACCATTGCTATCACGAATGCGACACTACCGGCGATGACAAAAAACCAAACATTGAGTTCAATTCGGTACGCAAAATCTTGAAGCCACTTGCTCATACCCCACCATGCTACGGGTGCAGCCAGAACAATTGCTACCACAACCAGTTTCAAAATGTCTCGACTTAATAATGCGACAATATTCAGTACGGATGCTCCGAGAACTTTACGAATGCCAATTTCTTTCGTGCGTTGGCTTGTTGTATAAGCCGCCAGCCCCAAAAGTCCGATACACGCTACAAAAATTGCCAAACCCGCGAACACCCCGAAGATTTTACCGGACGTTTCTTCGGCTTTGTAAAACTCTGCTAAATCGCCGTCTAAAAATGTAGCACTAAAAGGCTGGAGCGCACCCATCGTACCCCAGAGCCGTTCGGATTCTGCTAAAACGGCTTTCACGGCTTCCGGTTTGACTCGTATGGCAAAGAAATTTGTCGTTGGTGTTGTAAAATCGGTGCTTAATAACACCAGAGGTGTAATTTCATCGTGCAATGATTGAAAATGGAAATCGCTGACGATTCCCACCACCGTAAAAGTAATCGGCGGCGTATTGGCGGGCAAAAGATTTCCTGCAAGATCGCCACTGACAAGGCGTTTTCCCATAGGATTGGTGAGTCCTAATTTTTTCACGGCGGTCTCGTTCAAAAGTACAGAGGCGCTATCTTGAAAGTCTCGTGAAAACCCTCTGCCTTCTTTCAGTTTGATGTCCATCATCCCTATTAAATCATCGTCGGCAAACATAGCTCTTGTAACCAACACTTCTTTAGAACCTTCGGGTTGGCAGGCAAATCCGAAAAAGAATCCCCCACCCGGCAGAGCGCTCGCTCCGGCAACACCTTCTACACCCGGAAACCGTTTCATTTCTTGCTTGAATGTTTCAGCACGGGTTTGCAGCGCCCCGGTATTTTTCACAACGATAGTCCAATCCTTCGTGAATCCCAAATTTTTGCTTTGGATAAATGCAAGCTGTTTGTACACAACAATTGTTCCGGCAATGAGAATTATTGAAATGGTAAACTGGAACACCACTAAACTATTTCTGAGTATGACACCGGCGGAGGTAGTGCGGAATTTTCCTTTCAGCACCGTCACCGGCTCAAAGGAGGAAAGCACAAAGGCAGGATATACACCGGCAGACAATCCAACAACCAATGCAAAACCAAGCAGCAAAAGCAGTATCCACGGTTCGGTGCCAATCCCAAGACTAAGCTGCTTATCGGTAAGGTTATTGAAGGAAGGTAGAGACAGGTAAACAATTACCACAGCAATTACAAGCCCCAATACACTCATCATAAATGCTTCTGTGAGAAATTGTGCCGCAATTTGCCCTCGCAATGAACCAAATGTTTTGCGAATACCAACTTCACGTGCTCTCTCGACAGACCGTGCCGTTGCAAGATTCATGAAGTTAATGGACGCAATGACAACAATAAATACTGCGGTGAATAATAAAATATAGACGTATGTAATATTCCCATTTGGCTTCAGCTCGGCATCCAAGTGTGAGTGCAAATGAATGTCCGTTAGCTTTTGGAGGAAGTAAATATACCCGTTTCCTGCGGCTTGGTAGTCTTTGAATTTTAATCCCATGCGTCTTTCTATATCACCACCTGCATATTTTTCAACGATGGCAGGCAGCTTTTGTTCTACTGTCTGAGGCGATGCACCATCTTTGAGCAAAACATACGCATATGCATCAAATGAGATATAGTTATCTTGACGAAGAATAGGAAAGGTCGAAATTGAAAAAATCAAATCTGCTTTCAGGTGCGAGTTTTCAGGAATATCTTTACAAACACCGGTTACAAACAGATCACCCGGATTATTGGCTCCCGCGCCCGGCAATCGAATTATTTTTCCAATGGGATTTTCTGTACCGAAATACCGATTGGCAGTACTTTCGGTCATTACCACTGAATTGGGCTTTTGAAGCGCTGTGGCAGCATTGCCTTTGGTAAATTGCAGCGAAAATATACGGAACGCATTGGAATCGGCACCGATAACATTGTGTTCGTTGAAGGTTTTGTTTTGATATATAATGGGCGTATCGCCAAAACCACCAAAAAGCCTCGTTACTTCTTGAATTTCCGGAATTTCCTGTGCAGCAGCAGCGCTGATGGAATGTGGTGTGATTGCATAAAATGTTTCTCGCCCCGGGTATTTACGTTCCAATGCAATACGGTAAATACGATCGGTGTTTGCAAAAAAACGATCATAGCTCATTTCATGCCGAACATAGAGAACAATTAAAATACAACAAGCCATCCCAACAGCCAGACCAAGAACATTGATAATGCTATACCCTTTGCGTCGCCATAAATTACGGAACGCGATTTTGAGATAGTTCTGTAACATTGTTGGAGGAAAAATGGTGGTGAATGATGGGAATTAAGAGCTTATACCAAATTCAGTTGATAATTGTGCATTGTCCTCTTGGTGGCACAGACATTCTTGTCTGTGAATCTCGTATAAAACCTCACAGACAAGAATGTCTGTGCCACGGAAGAAAGTTTGGCGACTTGTTTTTTCGACAATCCTTACTGTAATTTATTTTATTCCTTTACTTCAAAGGGCAGCACCCCTCGCGTCCGTTCCCAATCAACGTAGATTGTCCCGCCCTTCACCGAGGGCGCGACGGACACAGAAAGTTGCTCGGTATAATTTTGTGGAGTCATAACGGTCATTGGTACTCGTAGAATACCGTGCGAAGCATCATAGTCCGTTCCCCAAATTCCTGTTTTTTTATTGAACATCATCGTCCATCCCTCAAGAGTGGGCAGAATAAAAACGGAATATTTTCCTGATTCCAATCGCTTATCACCAAAATAGAGTGCTTCAGTGGTTTGTATTTCCGTTGCATTATTTGCCCCGACTCGCCAAAACCGATTGTACGGCACAACCTCACCGAAAATTTTTCTTCCCCGCGCTGAGGGTCGCCAGTAATTGATACTAAGACTAAGGTTTCCCTTCGTGAATTTGACGGTATCGCGTATGCTCAGCGGAGGCTCCACACCGGAGCGTTGTTGCCTGAGAATCTGCACGCTCACGATAGAATCAAAATTCATAGTTCTGTGTATCTTCGCAATCCAATTCTGTGTAGAACCCACACCATTCATTGAGTCAAGCCGATTCTTCCCATCCAAAACCAATGTCAAATACCCCATAAGCGAACCACCGACACGCAGGGACTGTGCGCCGGATCGTTTGATGGTGTAATCTCTATTTTTTCCGCTGGAGAATTGATAGCCCGTTACAGAATCATTCACTTTCTGCGGTGCGTATAGTCCCCAAAACGGAAAAACGTGAAAGCTGGTAATGTCGGCATCATTGGTAACAAAACATCTGCCGAAGTATGAACGTTGGGAGGTCTGTCGGTCTCGTGTAACGCTTATCCACGTCGAATCCGGCGACGAGGTGAGATGAGATTCCTGCGTGAGTTGCAGCGTGCCTTTGGAGGAAACGGTAAAAACCTTCGAGTGCATACTCTTGATTGAACCGTCGGGAAAAAGCGTTCCACTGCCTTCGCTAATGGTGAGACCTCTCGGAATAAAAAGGATTTTTGTAAAAACGCTATCGCTCTTGATAACAAATCGTTGGATAGCAATGGTATCCTTCCCCAGCCAACGGATAAAGACACCACTATCTTGCTTGGCGCTACTTCTGTCTTGCTGCGCAGCCATGCAGAAGGGTACACTTGCCCAAAGACACAAAGCGATAGCTATGGGAATCGCCATCGAACCTACAAAATTACGTACCATGTTCCACTACCGTATTTTTTGAAACTGAAAGGTGTTTTGTTTGAAGGGTGCATACCCTTTGGGAAAAGCAAATCCGATGAGGTCTTCGGTTCCGACAATTGTTTGCCCATCGGCAGAGGGCTTGCCAATGGAAAGATAAATTCCGCCGCCGCCATGCTTCCGACCCCATACAAGTTCTCCTGCCTCGCTGACCAATAAAAAATCGGATGTTGTCGTAAAGGAATCCATCACTCGTGATTGCATCAGGTAGCGGTCGTTAATTTTTTTAATCTCCCATTCAATGGAATGATTTATACCATCGGGTACGACTACCGTTCCTTTCCATTTTCCGGCAAATGCCTGTAACTGCTCTGCTGTTGGCGGAGAATGGTTGAGATAAAAATCAACCCGATAATCAGGCGCACCGATTATCAAATTAGCTTGGGCGATAATGTTCTTGAAAGTCGCATCTTTGCCATAGACTGTCTGGTAATAGCGCATAATATCAAGTGATTCTCGCTTTTTAGACTGATTGATATTTTGAGCCGCACTCGCCAGAAGAACTTTTTGCGGAATAGAATAGGTGCATTGGTGACTTTGGGAAAGATGCTGATAGTGCTGTTGTAATCCAAGGAGTGAGATATCGCCTCTGGCTGGTAAAAAATCTCGGAAGAGCATGGTTAATCCTTCGTATATTCCTTTGTGAGCCATGGACTCATGCGTCTCGCCTTCAATTTTTCGTTGAAGATAGTCGGAACAAGAATCTGTTTTGGGAAATGACTTACCCCAGCCGTAGAGCGACTCCACCGAAGCGTAGCGCACCGAACACGATGCAAACAGACGATTTCGGTACTCCTCGAATACTTGTGAATCAACCGTCATCGGTGCATCAAGCGCAAGAGCAAAACGAAACACCTCCGGGTGCTGAAAAGCAGCAAACGTCGCAAAAAGCCCACCTTGCGAATGACCAAGAAGCACAGCAAGCCCATTTGTTGCATACCGTTTATTGATAAAAGGACGTAATTCTTCGGTGAGAAAACGCAAAAAATTATGCTTCCCTTCGCTTTTGGTAAACTCTTGTGGTACAGGCATATCTCTGTCGCGGTGCGTATTATGAATGCTGACAATAATTGCGTCCGGCATCTGCGGCAACGAGATACTTTTGGTCAAAAACTGCACGGCTCCGTAAACCGACCAAAACAACGACTCGCCGTCGAGAACATAGATGACTGGCTGAGCAGCTGAGGATACGGAAATACTTTTTGGTGCGTATATCCGAACGGTGCGTGTCTCGTTCAAAATCGCAGAGCGAATATTCACGAGTGCGCCGGGAATGTCCCGTTGCTGGGCGGGTAACAATGCCGCGCAGAGAGGCATTATGGTAAGCAGTACAATAATAAATCTGATGCTCATGGATTCTAATGGGTATATTCTTTTCAATTCTTACTTCACTTCTGTTACCATTGTCGGCTTCTGAAGTGGACCTTCCCACAATACCTGCTCAATCATCCATGCATCATCATGTTTGGCAAGAAGAAGATAGTCTATACCCCACCAAGCGGTTACCTTTGCCGAAGCAATATGATTGAGTATGTCCAAGACCTCTACTTTTTTTGGAGCATCGGTTTTTGCAAATTTTTGTTTCGCTCGCACATTACTGGCGTACTTCACGGCTTGCTCAAAAGTCATCTGACCATCGCTTTCATACTTTCCCGTTTTATCACTTTTCCAATAGCCAAATTTGTACAGTGAAGGTCTGAGACTGCGAATAACCTTCACGGTATCGCCTTCGTAAAAACCTTCGATGTAGTCTAAACAGGCTTGCTTTACAAGAGCCTCTTGAGGGTGCGTTTGTGCAAGTGCTTGTGCCGTTGCTCCTGCAACGCACGAGAGCACGACCAGACAAAGCGCAAATAGTAATCGCCGCATAATTATTTCCTTCAAATGTAGAAAAGGGTTCTTAAATCAAGACGTGCATAAAAAATGAAGATATTCCCGTGCCGCACAATGGACTAGACTTCCTTCAACTCACGTGCCTGCTGCCACAACCACAGTCCTACAAGTCCGCGCATCAATGGTTGATACAAAAGATTGAACCAATGAATCGCACCGTCAAGCCACGTCAAGCGCCAGAACTCATTGCCAAGTGCCACAAGAACTCCTGCCGACCAGAAGAGAAGCAACCAACTGAGTATCTTACCAAGCCCTTGTTCATGCCGCAAACTTAGCCCGTAGAAAAAATTGCCAAGCCCAAAAGCAAGAATGAATACGCCAAAGAGTGCATTACCAGTAAGACTAAAGGTCTGGATGCCGAAACGTAAAGCCTCTTTCACCGTTGGACTTGTCGCCATGACATATTGCTCTCGTAAGCCGTTCACATAGAACAATACAAACATTTGTCGTGTGATTTCCGTAATGCCAAAAACAGCGAAAAAGAGAAACCCCAAACCCGCTAATCCAACAGAACGGCGAATTTGTAGAAGAGCCATGCCCCACATTGCGACAATAACCAACAAACAATGGACAATAATCCACCAGCATTTGAAGAGATAACCAGTGTCCTTGAAAAGCAAGACGCGCTGCTCAAATTCGGTGGGCTGCGAAGAAAAGTCTAAATGAATGCCCAATGTCGTGATGACGGTGAGAAAACAACACACCGCAGCAAAACGGATAAAGTTCATAGAGATGTGCATCGCATTCCTTCCCAAGATAAAAAATGGAGAAAATTTCCCTGTGCGACCTCAGCTATTCATATCTTTCCCGCTTTCCAGCTTTTTAATCGCCTGCTCCAGAAATGCTTTGTTCACCGCGTCGGGTGCTTTCGCAAGAGCCGCTTTTGCGTAGGAAAGTGCCTGTTTGTAATCGCCTGCCGCCGAGTAACCACGCGCCAAGCCAACATTAACAGTGAATTCATTCGGATGTTTCTGCGCATTCAGTTTGAAAATTTCCAACGCTTCCTGTGTGCGCTTTTGCGCAAGAAGTTGCCGCCCGTACAGGTGGACTTCCGTCATCTCGCCAAGCGGTAATGCTTCTTTCATCAGTGCATCTGCTTCTTTTATTTTGCCCAGTTTCACGAGAATCTGCGCTTTCAGGCTCATACCGGGAAATGTTTTTCGTCCCACAAAGGTTGCGTTCACGGCGTAGTCCGCCCATTGAAGCGCTTCTTCCAGATTGGTGTTGTTCTCCAGACAATACTGCGCCGCTTGCTGCCAGTTTTTGGAGTCGTACCCCGTCGCGCCGCGCAGTTCGTTTCGCATCGCGCTAATGTAATTGTTCACGATATTCGGCACTTCGATTTTGAACGGAATTTTGAGTTTCTCCCAGACGAGTTGTGCCGTTGCCGAACTGAGTTTACAATCGGTAAATTCGTACGCCAGATATTGATGGAACTCTGTGGGCTGTGGCTTGACGCTGACGCGCAAGACATCTTCCGATTCTTTGTAGAAATAGCTTCCCCACGATGATGAATTACTCGAAAAAATGAGCGTCCATTCTTTGAGCGAATCGGGTATGATGTGGAAACCGTACACTCCGGCAGCAAGTTTCCGCCCTTCAATCACGACATCATGCGAAAAAGAAATGGTCGTGTTTTCGTTTGCACCCGCCCGCCACGGTTTCAAGCCTTCGCTCCAAGGCTTCTGCCCCTGCGCGGCAAAACCCAAATCACTCATGCCCCACGGCACGACCTGTCCCCAAATTTTTCCCGTGCGGTCTTCGCCCTGTGGCGTGATGACGCTGGGGCGGCTGTATTCAATCGTTATTTTCACCAAGCCGATGTACTGCGTGATGGCAGCTTTTTGATTGCCGCCGCTCGGCGGAGCAGTCATGCGCAAAATTCCTTGTGCAAATCCTGATTGAGTGCTTGCAACGAAAAGAGCCGTTACGACGAGTATCATCGAACGGCATAACGTACTGAAAGAACTCATAGCGAATGAAGAACGTGTGAGAGAAAAATGTAGATAAGTGTTTGTCAATTAAAGCACGTAATTTGTTGCAATTCTTCCCGAACTTTTTGTAGTTTACAAGTGCTTTATTTACCGTGCATTCGGAAAATATAAAAAAAATCGGTAGTGTTCGCCGGGCAAATCATATTCAAGGGTTCACAAGCACGATTTCTGTTCACCTTCGGATTACCCCTAACCCAAACCGGAAATCAGCTCTACAAGAATATGGTTCGTCTGTTCTTCTTGCCTTACAAGAAGTTCGTGTGGGAAACGCTACCGATTTTTCATGTCTTACAAGAAAGAAAGTTCAAAAATCTTTTCGTAAGAATTTGTCAGGTTATCTCTCTGCTTTACTCGCCCCGCAAAAACTGCCGCACCGCCGCAAAATATTCCGCTTCTTTGTCCAGCCAGCCGTAGTGAGCGCATTTTTCCAGCAGTACAAGACGGGAATTGGGCAAAATTTTGTGGGCATATTCTGCGGTCTCCACTTTGATAATATCATCTTTGCCTTGTATGATAAGCGTGGGGCGTTGAAAGTGCCGTAAGTGTTCGGTGCAGTCGAATCGGATTGCTCGAAGGTTTTCAAAAACCAATCCATTGATTGCGGCATTGCCTTGCGTCAGCCGCTCGGCAATGGCGGGAATATATTTTCTGTCAAAGACGTATGCCGGAGCAAGTGCCAAGCCGCGCTGCAATCGTGCATGGTGCGATGTGTCGCCCCCACTTATGCGCTCCGACCAATACGCCAGAGAATCACGCTCTCGCTGTGTGAGCCGTCCGCTAATGCGTGCGCCGACGTAGTTCAAAAAGTCGAGATTGATGCCACCGCTTGATGAAAAAATAAGTTTGTCAATGCGCTCAGGATGCAGCGTTGCGTAGTAAGCGCCAAGTACGCCACCGAATGAATGCCCCAACACCGTCCATCTCTCAAACCCAAAATGCTTACGAAGTGCCTCAATATCTTCCACCATGAGCTGCATGGTGATGGTGGAAGTGTCCACTGTGGCGAGGACAGATTTCCCCGTGCCGCGTTGGTCGTAGATAATGGTGCGATACGCTCCGCCCTCGGAAAGTTTTTGTGCCACCGCAGCAAAACCGCTACTGTTCATTCCGGGACCGCCATTGATGATGAGAATGGGTAGTCCCTTTGCTCCGCCGAAGGTGCGGTAAAACGTCTTGACACCGTGCGAGGGAACAAAACCTGTTTCCTGTGTGTGAAGCACAAAAGAAGCGCTCAAGAACAAACAAACAACTGCAATGCTGATACGGCGGGTGAGGCAAAATGGTTTCATTTGTATTGTTTGTATGGTATTATTTCTTTTTCAACTCGTCCAGTTTTCGCTTGGCATTTTCGTTTCGTGAGTCCAACTGAACGGCTTTTTCAAGTTCTGCGATAGCATTTTTTGTATCGCCGAGCGCCATGTATCCTTCGCCCAAGCTATCGAACAGGTTAGAATTTTTCGGGAACAGTGTTGTATTGAGTTTGAAGATTTCCAGCGCCCATTCGGGTTTCTTTTCTTTCTGCAAAAGCGCGTACCCGAAGCGGTTAAAAAATCCCGGTCCCGGCACATCAAAGTCGTTGTCGCGCAAGACGGTTTTGTAGTCTGCCACAAACTTTTGTATGCCTTGCTCTTTGATGTACTTGTACATCGCCATTGGTATTGGGAGCGGCATGGGCGGTACGGGCTTGTTTTGCAGAATGGCGCTTATTCTTGTACCAACTTCTTCGGCGGCTTGAAATTCATCGTTCACGTTGGCGCAGACAATGATGACGAAATGAAGATTGCTGAGTTCAATCACGACCGAGTTCCATCCGGGCAAACCGCCTGCTGCTGCGCGTCGTACTTTGGGGCGCAGTTCATTCCAATTTGCTGCCTGGGGCGTTGGAGCATAGCGTCCGTAAAACAACATCTTCGATGCAGGTTGCAATAAACGTTCGTCGTTCAACATTGATTTTGAAAAAAGTAATAAATCGCCAACGGTGGAATAAACACCTCCGGCAGGCGAAGGATGGAACGTCCGGCTAATTTGGCGCTCGTTATATTTGTCGCCGTTCAGCGTAAACATCGTTCCCGATGCAGTATTCGGTGCAGCCATTCCCGCCGAAAGAAATACGGAATTATTCATTCCAAGCGGTTTGAAAATACGAGTGGTAACGTTGTCCGCATATCCTACGCCGGTAATTTTTTCAATGATTGCGCCCAGCACAACATATCCCGAATTAGAATAGCGCTGCTCCGACCCCGGCTTAAAAAACAGAGGCTTCGTGCGGATGGCACTCAGAATTTGGCTCACTGTCGTATCGCGTTCGGGCTTGAAGTCGGGATACATCAGGTAATCTCCCATGCCGGAGCGCATCGTGAGCAAATGCTCAATCGTAACTTCCTTTGCAACATTATCCGGGAAATCAGCAAGATATTTGCCAACGGGGTCAGTGAGAGCAAGTTTCCCTTCTTGCAAAAGCTGGAGAATGACGACTTGCGTAAAATCCTTCGTCAGCGAACCGATATTAAATTTTGTATCGGCATTGAGAGACGTTTTTTTCTCCCAATCCGCATAGCCGAGCGAGTGTTGATAGAAAACATTTTCTTGCTTGGCAATGAGAATATTGCCGGAAAATAAACCTTGCTTGGTAAGGTCTTGCACAAAATTCTGAACACGCTGCATGGTTGAGTCGGTCGGCTCTGCGGCAGCAAAAGCGGTTGCCACGCTCAGACAGAGAACAAGAAGAAAACTGGAAAGAGCTTTCGTAGTAAGAGTTTTCATAGTTGGTTTATCAAAAAACATGAAACTTGGGGAATAATAGTTTCAAGTTACCAAGAATGAAAGAAATTTTCTGTTAATGCCTTGTTAAGCAGACGTTAAAGAAGTGTTAAAGAATGCTCATTG
>CALCNX010000108.1 GCA_937899715.1 uncultured bacterium
GGATCGGCGAAGGCTATTGCCAACTTGTGTAGCGCCGTAGGCTAGCGTTCCCAAAGGCGAGATTTCTAACTGCAAACTCATGGGATTACCCGAAACAGCAAGCGATTGAAGCACAATCCCACCAACACTGTGGGTGATAAATCCCGTTACAACCTGACTGAGCGACGGACGAAAACGCACGACAATATCACGCGAAAACGAAGTTGATACAGGCATAAACGCCAGACGAACTGGCAACCATGTACGCCCCGAATCAGCGGAAAGGTCGAAGCCTTGTGGAGCTTGCAAAATAACACTATCACGAACGTTTGTACCCGACAACGTGTAGCGCTGCGACGTTGAGGTCTGCGAAATAAAAGTCGAAAAAGGATTGAGGTTGGTTGTGATACTCAAACGCGGAAAATCTTGTGGCAATGGTACGATTCGAAACGCAGCACTCGTGCGGGCGGTAGGGCTATTGATAACTTCTACTTGAACTGCGCCCAGGCTTTGCAATAATGCAACAGGCACTCGCACCACGACTTGCGTAGCGCTTGCAGACTGCGGCACAAGCGTTTGTCCCGCAAAAGTAACTGATGCTGTCGTGCTAAAGTTAGTGCCGACAATGGTCAAAACAACGTCGGTCAGCCCTACAAGCGCAGAGTCCGACGGTTGAAACGCCGTGATACGCGGGAACTCAAGCGGTGAAGGAAGTTGATATTCGTAAATACCATTGGGCGTACCAATCATCAGCCGCGTAGAATCTGCCACCATCGCTGTTACTGCCGTGCTATCAGGCAGCGTGATTGATTGCCATGAAGCACCATTATCGGCAGAGCGAAACAAACCTGCATCTGTTCCCGCGTAGTGCAGCCCATTTTTTGTAACGAGGCTCGTGGCTGCGCCGATTTTTGCACTTGCGCTTGGAATTTGCCAGGTGCGCCCTCCGTCAAGCGACCGATAAACTCCTTCACCTGTACCTGCAAATAGCAGCCCTTGTGAGGCAGCCAACGAAAGTACGGGAACACGCGGAAACACGGTCTCTGCCACACGGCTCCATGATGAGGCAGCATCAATACTTACCATCAGACCTTCGTTTGTGGCACATAATATACTCGCTGTGCTTTGCACAAAGCCATTTATCCGTACACCCGATGCTTCAAGCGGATTTGAAAGAACTCTTGACCATGTTTGAGCGGTGTTGTCATTAGCACGAAAAATAGTTCCTGCAAGTGTACCCACAAGAAATCGCTCATTTCCGAGCACTGAAGGCACAATGCTTTCGAGCGCTGTAACTTCGCCACTACCTACGCCGATACTTGCTGCCCTCCACGACGCACCCGCGTCTGCACTCGAAAAAACAGAATTTTTTGTAGCGACTACTGCGACGGACGATGACTGCATTGCAACAACACGAATTGTGGCGGCGGTATTCGGGAATCCGGCAATCACAGGATTCCACGCACCGCCGCTCACGGTTCTGAACACGCCTCCGTGTGGACTTGCTGCTAGAAATGTTGTTCCCACAGACAATGCCAAAGCACCTTTTTCGATACGAACTCCCGGCAAGCCTCTATTCACCTGCTCCCATACACCAAGAGTGCCCGATGATGAAGACTCGGCGCGGAAAACACCATTTTGTGTGCCTGCGTACAATTTGTTTTCATGCTGCAACAGAGCCAGTGATTCACCGCCAACGTTAAGCAAACCCGTGTTTACTTTCTGCCATGAAGCACCAGTGCTTGTATAGAGTCCATCATTCGTAGCAGCAAACAGTATTTCGCCCTTCAAAGCAAGGCTCCGCGCTATTTTCGTTTCTAAGCCGCTATTAAAACTGCGCCAGGTCTGCCCGTTATCATTGCTCGTTAGAACGCCCTGATTGGTTGCGAGAAACAAGTCATCATTTGCTTTTGTGGCAACATCATACACGATAACACTTGAAATTGCTGGCGTTGTTGGGACAATGGGCCACGAAACGCCTCTATCAGCACTGCGTAAAAGCCCATTCGGTGAGCCACCAAAAAGGAGCGAGCGCCCGGATGAAATGCGCGAACGAGACGCAACAACCGACCCAATCGAACCCGGCGAACTAACGAGCGACCACGTTTTCCCACTGTCGGCACTCAGAACCATTGCGCTGATGCGTGTTTCCAAGCCTGTTCGCGCAAAGAGTGTATCACCAAATGCCACCAGATGCGTAACGGCAGTCACTGTGCCGGACGGAATAACCTCCCACGAAGCGCCATCATCGCGGCTTCGGTAGAGCTGCAAGCCCGCACCCGAAGTGAGAGCGTACAACGTACCGGTGTGAGAAAACAACGACGAAGCAAGCGTGGGAACAGGGAACGAGGACACAACGCCCCACGTTAAGCCATTATCAGCACTACGATAAATACCGCTTTGTACAATCGTTTTGCTGCCTGTTGAACTACTGAGCGCGTAAGAATCGGCATCGGTGACAACGACAAAAAGCTGACCATTATGGACGACCAAGGATTTTGCCCTTCCGCTAAACGGACCATTGCCACGTTGAATTTGGGCTGTCTGCGCATTGAGCGGCGTGGTTGCATACACGACGAACAAACTACCCCACAGCAAGAGACAGCAAAGAAAATCTCGAAAAAAATTGCGGAATGAAGAAGCATTATCCATTGTCCACCTCATCAAGTCAGCCAAAAAATAAAGTACCTGCGGTGAAATCACGCTGTACCCTTAAAAATTGCGTGCATAACCTTTCTTTCAAAAAATCTATCGCCCCACCAGAACCACTACCGACCGAGAGCCAAGTAGTAATCCGTGTTGGTCTGGTAAAACAGGCTCGCGTCCAACGTCGTAAATATCGTTTGGCTCCGCAGCGCCCGTATTCAGGAAAACGTGCCATTTGCGCTTGCCACCAAGCTCAGGAATCTCGAACCAGAGCGGTTCCCAGAACATATTCATTGCCACATATACGTCGTCGTCGGGCAGAAATCCGCTTTTGGCGTGTCCGCCACAAAGCATATACGCAAGTGAGCGACTGCCATCCGACCAATCGGGTTGCCATGCCTTCGCGCCGTGAAAGGTAATATCAGGCTTGCCGGTTCCCAAGTAGTCTTTATTCTGGAAATGGTGCTTGCTGCGCAAGACGGCGTGGGACTTCCGAAACTCTACGCAGCGCTGCACAAAGCGAAAAATATTTTCATGTTTGTCCAAAAGCGACCAATCAAGCCAATTCAGTTCCGTATCGTGGCAGTAGGCGTTGTTGTTGCCGTGCTGCGTGCGGCGCATTTCATCGCCCATGTAGAGCATGGGAACGCCCTGCGAAGTCAGCAGAATTGCAAAAGCATTTTTGATTTGCCGCTCACGGAGCGCATTGATAGCGGGGTCATGCGTTGCACCTTCCACGCTGCAATTCCACGAGTGGTTGTCATTTGCACCGTCATTGTTATCCTCGCCGTTCGCCTCGTTGTGCTTGGTGTTGTAGGAAAATTGGTCGTTCAGCGTAAAACCATCGTGACAGGTAATGAAATTGATACTTGCCGAATTGCTCCGAAACTCGTACAAGTCCGGCGAACCCTGAACGCGAAGCGCCATTTTCCCCACCATGCCGGGGTCGCTTTTGAGGAAACAGCGCACATCGTCGCGGTACTTGCCGTTCCACTCCGCCCAGCGCCCGTAGCCCGGAAACGAGCCAACCTGATACAATCCACCCGCGTCCCATGCCTCAGCGATGAGCTTCACTTTTGCCAAAATCGGGTCGTATGAAAGGCTCTCCAAAAGCGGCGGATTGGAAAGCGGGTTGCCGTCCTGCGAGCGCCCCAGCACTGATGCGAGGTCAAACCGAAAGCCATCAATATGGTATTCTGCCACCCAGTACTGAAGGCATTGCTTCACCATTTGGCGTACGACGGGATGATTACAATTCACGGTATTGCCGCAGCCGGAAAAATTAAAGTATGAACCGTCTGGCGCAAGCATATAATACACTTTGTTGTCAATACCGCGAAAACTCAGCGTTCTTCCACGGTGGTCGCCTTCGGCGGTGTGATTAAAGACCACATCCAGAATCACTTCTATTCCCGCCTTGTGCAAATCCTTAATGAGTGCTTTTAGTTCATCGCCCTGCATTCCAAATTTCCCCGTCGCTGCGAATCCCGCTTTGGGAGCAAAAAATGCCGTCGTGCTATAGCCCCAATAATTGATGAGCTTCGCGCCCGTGAAAGGATTGGTGCGAGGGAACTCAAGTTCATCATACTCAAAAATCGGCATGAGTTCCACGCAGTTAATTCCAAGCTCTTTCAGATACGGAATTTTACGACGCAGCCCCGCAAACGTCCCCGCTTCCTGCTCTGCCACGCCCGACGAAGAGTGCTTCGTGAAGCCGCGCACGTGCATTTCGTAAATTACCAAGTCCTCCAGCGCCACATTGAGCGGCTTGTCTGCTTCCCAATCAAAATCCTCGAACATGAGCCGTGAGCGGAAGGGATACACATCCGGCGGATACTGCTCTTTGCCCCATTCATCACGCCCCGAAAGCAGCTTGCCATATGGGTCGTTGACAATTTTTGTTTTATCAAATTTATTTCCGGGTGTGTTTGGTCCGTCAAAGCGAAAGCCGTATTCAAGCGCTTCAGTGTCAATATCGAAAACATTGACGGCAAAAATATTCCCAATACGGAACTCCGGTGGAATGGGAATTTCGCAGTACGGCTGAAGTTCACCCTCCTTGAACAAAACAAGCGTACAAGCAGTGGCAGCGCTGGAAAAAATGGCAAAGTTCACGCCATTCGGAACAATCGTTGCGCCAAGCGGTAGGGGTCTGCCGATGCGATATTTCACGCCATCTTTTTCGTGTGTCGGGTAATAATCAATGCGCTGGTCAAGCATAATTTCTTCAGAGTTCGGGTAGTAAATTGTGCGATGTCTTTTTGAGAAATCTACGGTTTTAGGGAATACTCCACAAGTCGAAGGTCATTAAATTGTGTGTACCTTCTTTCGCTATAGCCCCAAGTGTTGCGGCACATTCCTACACCTTTAGTGTAATAAAAAAAACCTCTATTAAAATCAAGAGTATCAGCAACACCTGTTTTAGGCATATAGTCACTAAATACTTCTCCATATCGATCATTGAACACTCGATATATCAATGTACTTGACCTCCTGATTCTGAATGTACCAGATGTGGTTGATATTCCGGGGTACCGTTGGATAAATCTAACCTTAAATTCATCCGTAGTATCGTTTTTACGAGATGCAGCAATAACTAGCCATTCCAATGAACCATATGCGTAGCTTGTTGTTGGAGATTCGTTTGGCGTTTGGGTAGTAATGGTTTGTGTCAACAAATATCGCCACTTATTTCCTATCGCCAAAGGCATATAGTCATTTTGCCCCTCATCCAAATCAAGAACAAGTTGTTTCCTCTCATAAGTATCTTTTCCAGTACCATCACTTGTGAGCGCATTGTAACTATCCGTTTGGCTATGCGAAGATGCTTTTTCTGTCATCACACTTGGTTCGCACCCTGTGACAAGCAACACAAAAGCTAAAAGAAATACTATGGTACGCATATTCACCTCCGACGTAAAAAATAATCACAAACTTACTCAAACGCAGCAAGTCCCATTTGAACAGACTCGGCGACAATAAAATAATTCAAAAAGCCCGCAGCCCACATAATGCTGCGCAGTTCATTGTTCATTCCGGCAATGAGAATCTGCCCGTCGTGGACTTTTATCATGCGGTAGAGCATCAGTATCTTGCGCAAGCCAACGCTCGACACAGACTTCACGGCAGATAAATCCAGTACAATCCGATTGTATTTTCGAGCGATAGGAAGTAGCTCCAATTCCAGTACCGGTGCAGTATTTGCGTCTATTTCGCCCAGTAAACTCACGATGCCGATTCCGGCGTATTCGGATGTTGAGATTTCAAGCGCGTACATAACGTCTTGTGCGGAAGGTGTAAGGTGTTCGTTCTTGTCTTTGTTCTAGCCACGAAGTTAGCATCTTTCCGCAATTAACCAAAATTGTTCGTACATTTTTCAGTAAAATCCTTTTGAGCAATAAGAGCGCACTTCATACAGAGAACGGCATAATTCTTGAGGAGACGACGAACAAGAATAAATTCTTGTAACGGATGCAAACAGTAGTGAAAAAACGCACGGGTTTTGTATTTTCGCCCTGTGTGCTTTGATGCATCGCATTTGGCGGTGCGCTATTGCTTCAAGTGCACCCATTCCTTTCGTCATTATCACGGTATCTAACATTATGCTGGCAAAACTTCGCTCACTTTCGCTCTTCGGGAAGATACTCGGCATGGCGGCAATGATGGCTGCCTTTACGGCGCTTGTTGCTTTTGTCGGCTATCGGCAGGCACGTATTTTGGATGAGCGCGATACTATTCACATCATCGAAAATGCGCTCCTGAATCTTCGCGCCAATCGGGTTGACTTCACGACGACTCGCAGCGCAAGTTACATTGAGCGCAACAACAATCTTTCCCAAATAGCCGAAACCGCCTACAACAAACTTGGGAACGCGTCGCCTGCGCTTGCCGATGCACTCCAAAAGCATGACGGACTCTGGCGCACGTACACAAAAACAATGTCGGAGCGCGGCTTGACCGAAAATGAGGGCATCGAAGGACGCTTTCGCAAAAGTGCACACGAACTGGAAGATTTATTCGAGGAGATACAATCGCTCGAATTAAATCTCTACCTGATGCAAATTCGGCGTGATGAAAAAAACTTTATCATGCGCAAACTTGATAAACACCTCAAGGAGTTCGACAGCGACGGCGTTGCGTTGGAAACTGCCGTTAGTAACTCCGCACTTCCGCCGGAAACGAAGCTCAGGGCATCAAATCTTATCGGTGCATATCGCTCGACCTTTGGCGAGCTTTCGATGATATTCAAGCGTCTGGACGAAATGGCACAGAAACTTGATGACAATGAAGTAGCCGCACTCGCTATCGTGCAAGTCCTTTCTGCCGAAAAAGCCTCCGCCGCGACGACTGCCGAGCGCATGATGTACATTGTCATAGCGCTGGCTTTTCTTACCGGCTTACCAATGGCGTATTTCCTTGCACGAAGCCTCGTCCGACCGGTAAAGGAACTCCAACGCGCAACCGAAATGCTCTCCAGTGGGCAATTACACACCGTTGAAGTTCGTACCACCGATGAAATAGGCGCTTTGGCGGGTGCGTTCAATTCAATGGCAACGACATTGCGCGAATCAAATTCCAAAATCACCACGCAGCAGAACAACCTTCTCAAGCAGCAAAACGACCTGAACTCCACACTGCACCAACTCGAAGCGCAAAGCGCGTACCTGAGCAGCAGTGTTTCTGCGATACTACAAGAAATGCAAGCACTAGCAGCCGGTGACTTGACGGTGAACCTTGATGGCAGCGGCTCCGACCAAATCGGTCGGCTTTTCGGCGGCTTCAACGATGTGGTGGGAAACATTCGGTCAATGATGGTCGAAATTATTGAGGCGGTGAACATAACACGGCAGATTGCAGTAAAAATCAACGAATCCAAAGACGCGCTTGTCTTCTGGGCGCAAAAGCAGTGGGTTCAGTCCGACGAGGTAAATACTGCTTTGGAAGAAATGAATAAAGCCATCACCCACAGCGCCCGTAATGCCAGCGAGACCACAAAATTTGCGTTCGACAACAGCAAAGTCGCTGCTGAAGGTGGTTTCGTCGTTGCTCAGGCTGTCGAGAATATTCGCTCGCTTGCGGATGTGGTGAAAAATTCTGCCGTGAACATTGAGCATCTCGGCACGTCCAGCAAAGACATCGGAAAAATTATTCAGACGATTGAAAATATTGCCAAGCGCACAAATCTTCTGGCGCTGAATGCAGCCATTGAAGCGGCTCGTGCGGGCGAACAAGGAAAAGGCTTTGCGGTGGTGGCAGACGAAATTGCTCACCTTGCCGACCAAACATCCACCGCGACGAAACAAATTAGTGCGATGCTCGACCAAATTCTGCAAGACATCGAAAGCGCAACGTCGCTCATGTACGCAAGCAGCCACCGCGTGAACGAAGGTATTGCCCTTGCTGATGCTGCGGGTGAAGCACTGGGCGGCATTATGGAAAGTTCGCAGTCGGTCTTAGACCGTATCAGTCAGATTGCTTCTTCCACCCAAGAACAATCTGCAACGAGCCTCCACATTCTGAGCAGCGTGGAGAACATCGCCTCGACTGCCTCGCAATCTGCTCAGGAAACCGAGCGCGTAGCCTCAACCATTAACAATCTTGCGGCAGTAACGGGGCAACTGAACAATCTTGTGAATCGTTTTCGCTTGGACAAAAACGATAATTTTTCCGTACCGCTCCCCGGAAGCACACAGAATCTCTTATCAGGGGCACAAATGTCTTCCCTGCTTACCACAACAGACGCAAAACAAGGATTATCCGGCGAACTACACCAATACCGTGAGGAAAAAATCAATGCCAAAAAAGGCGATGTGGTAATGAAAGAAGGCGAGCGCGGACGCGGCTTCTACATCATGCACTCCGGCACTCTGGAAGTCTTCAAAGATGGCGTAAAAATTACTGAGTTCAGCGTACCTGAAACAATTTTCGGCGAGATGAGCGAAATCACCAACGAAAACCGCACTGCTACTATTATTGCGAAGGCGGATTCCAAAATCACGTACTACAATTCCACCATTGACGAACTGGTGCGGAATAATCCCGAAATATCGAAAAAGCTCATTTTTACGCTCGCCATGCGCCTTATCAACACCACCAATCGCTTCACCGACACACGCAAAGCGGCGAAACAATCCGCCGGAGCGTAAATGATTTGTTGTAAGCAAATGCCTATTCGCATTTTGGTGATAAATATCGTGTGCTGTTTTGTGCTCTTTCTTCTACCTCGGAGTTTGAGCGCAGAGTCGGATTCGCCCCAGAAAGACCCTTACCTCCAAGAGCGCATCGCAACAGGCATTGACGCAATGTACGCCATGCGTTATGCAGAAGCCGCCCGCGCTTTTGATGACATCATTGCAAAATACCCCACCGAACCGACCGGATATTTTTTTCGCTCGCAAATCCATCTCTGGAAGTTTCTTTTCGATTACAGCGAAACCGATTACCGACTTTTTCTGCAAGCCTGCGACAAAGCCATATCCGTCGCCGAAATCAGCCTCAAGCAGCGCCCCGACAACACATTTGCGCAAACAATAGTCGGAGCGGTCTATGGCTTCCGGGCAATGGCGAATTTTCGTGCCGAGAACTTTGTCAAAGCCACTCTGGACGGGCGCTCCTGCTACAATTACCTGAATGAAGTTGTCAAAAGGAACCCGTCCGAATTTGATGCCTATTTGGGTATGGGAATGTTTCACTTCGGCGTGGCTGCCATGCCAAGCGTTGTGCGATCTGTGGCGAATTTTGCAGGCTTAAAAGGCGATTTGGAAGGAGGCTTGACAGAAATACGCAAAGCGGCGGAGAAATCAGTGTGGGCAAAAAATGATGCGGCAATGTTTCTGGCAATGATTAACGTTTATTACAAACGAGATTTTACGCTTGGTTTGCGGTATTTGAACGAGCTAAACACACGTTACCCGACCAATGTTCCAGTGCTGTATTCCCTTGGAAACGTTGAGCTTTTTGTGCGCAAGCCTCAAACGGCACTTCCCTTGTATCAAAAAGTAGCACAGCTTTCCGATACGAATTTTCGTGCCTTCTCAGCATTTGCCCATTACCGCATTGGTGAATGTTTTTGGCGAATGAATGATTTTGAAAAAGCGAAAGCCGAGTTCCAGCGCTTCTTCAAAGGGCGGTATGAGCGTAGTTTTCGCGGGAATGCAATGCTCCGTCTGGCGCTCTGCTATGAAATAACGGGAAATCGCACGGAAGCTGCGAAAGGCTATGATAAATGCGCTGCGCTCACGCCCTTTGAACCCGACGACCGATTTGCAGCCCGCCGCGCAAAAGCGCTTGTACAAAAGCCTTTGGATGCGGCACAAGTACAGCTCATCAAGGGAATAAATTGCGTGGAATCGCTGCGCTTGCAAGAAGCCGAACAACTTTTGAGACCACTCGCCGAAAATTCTACTCTCTCAAAAGAAATTCGCTCGGAAGCCTTATACAATCTCGGTGAGGCGCTCCGCGAGGGCAATCGAACAGCCGAAGCAATTTCTCTTTACCTCAAGGCAATAGAATTAGAGCCATCGGAGGAGCGTTGGATTATGCCATGGAGTTATTATCGAATTGCCGAAATCCACTTTAACGCGGGTAAACGCGAGCTTTCTCGCACCTACATTGAAAAAACAAAAGTCTTCAGTGATTATGATTTTCAAGAATGGCTCACCTTCCTCATTGAACGCGACGCAACATTGCTGAAAGGCTAGAAGATAAGTAGCAGTAATGCTTTTGAGGTCTATCGGCTTTCCGAAGGGGTCTATGATTTGGTTTCGTTTGCAGTGGAGCGCGGGGTGGTAGATTCTACCTCAATAGCAGGCTTGCAAATCGAAGTGCATGATATTTTTGACGAGGATTTTTTGATGCCACCTTCTAGTACGCGATCAACCTACCTCTTTTGAAAGTTAGAATCATGTTTTTGCGCGCTGTCCGCGTGTATGGTTGCATTAGTGGACGATAATTTCATCTTCGACAATGCCCGTACTGTGGAAGGTTTTTCGCTTGTCGGGGCAAGAAGAGGCATACGCTCTGGCACAGCTTGTGGTGCAGTTTGTGGCGCTATTTTGGATGCAGCGCCGGACGGCACACTTTGCAAGCGCATTGCATGATCGAAACCTTGTGGAGCAGCACTTCTGGGCGCATATTCTCTCGCTTCCTCCAATGTTTTTTTCAACTCCTTTGGTACTTTTTCAATCACATTCTTTTCCATCATAGCCTTTTCATCGGGTGCGTCTGCTTTCTTTCGTTCAATGTCTTTGCTGGACTCTATCGTCTTTTCAGCAGGTCTATTTTCCTGTTCCCTGCTCTGCACCTCACCTTTGGGAAGAGATTCACTATTTTTTTCATCCTTTATGGGTGGCTGCGACTGCTTTTTTGCTTGCTCTTGGTCGAGTGGTTGTTCTGTCCGCACTTTATCCTGCTCATCCTTGGCTCTTTTCTGCGGTGCAGATTTTGAGGCATCATCATTTCTGCCTAGCACGCGCCCTTCCGCTTGACGTTGAACCTGTTCAGCAAAAGTAGTACCTGCACCGACCTCCTCACTGTTCTTTGGTGGTGGAATTACTTCTGATTCTTGCATTTGAGCCGTTTTCAAATCTCGCTCCTGCCAGCGATACACACTAAAGCTCAATCCCACGGCAACAAGAATCGTCGCAGCAGCCCAGTACCAACGGTACGTTGGGGCTGACACCAGACGGAATATTTTTGTCGGCTGCGA
Organism: uncultured bacterium; assembly: GCA_937899715.1. Lineage (GTDB taxonomy): Bacteria > Bacteroidota > Ignavibacteria > Kapaibacteriales > UBA4661 > PH2015. The sequence continues at coordinate 11,333 of CALCNX010000108.1, forward strand.
CTGTGATGTTGGCAAGGGTATTACAATTTGTACCAGCCCATCATCAGGTTTCATAACGCTCCGCAGCTCCTCCCATTGAGCGGCAAAAAATTTTTCTTCCTCCTCATCCGGCTTTTCTGCTTGATTGATAATCGCAACCGTTACTCTCAGGCGCTCCAATTCTTGACGCAGCGCAGGATTTTCGGCGCAGAGCCCTTCCCATTCCACGCGCTCTGCGTCTGTCTGTTCGCCATAGAGCACAGCGAGCATGAGTGCTTGAGTTTCGGGAGTGAGTTTCATGGTTTTGCCGTGATGGGTGAAGGTAATGCGGGAGAATCGCTCAGTTCGTTGTAATGTGCTGCCAAAAGCACCTGCATCTTTTTCAATGCCCTGAAGTGCAGTGTTTTCACTGTTCCCTCGTGCGTGCCGAGTTCGTGCGCAATTTCCTTGAAGGTGAGGTCGTGGAAATGCTTTGCGACAAAGACCGTGCGCTCTCCTTGTGTGAGCCGTTCCAATGCTCGTTCCACAAGGGCGTGTGCAGATGCCGTTTCGACGCTTTTTTCGGGGTCGTGTCCGTTGGGAGGCGCGGATGTGCTTATCTCGTCATTGGCGGTATTTTCCAACTCACTTATTTCTGCATGAATGATGTTCCGCCTTGATTCCATGCTGCCCACAAGATTATTCTTTTTGTCTAGGTAGGTCGTCATCGCCACACGATACACCCACGACATCACTTTTGATTCCCCCCGAAACCCGCATAAATGCTTCCATAGCTTCACCCAGATTTCTTGCGATAAATCCTTTGCTCCGTCACCTTTACCGCAAAGGTGTACCGCTATGCGCAGAACTCCCTGCTTGCAAGCATCGTACAGCGCACGAAACGCCGCCTCATCTCGCTCACGGCAGTATTGCTCAATGTGAGCGCGAAGCGAGCTGTCGTGCATTTGTGCAGAAGCAGAATTCACAAGAACCTCGGTATTGATAAAACAGTCACCGCAAAATAGTAATTTTTATGGGAACACTTACCAAAAGCCGTTCTACGACGTGCAGCCATAGAACGGCAATGGCAAGAACAATCGGAACGATTATTGACGCTGATTGCGCACAACGCCTGATTGCAACATTTGTGCGGTTTCCACAAGGCGAACAAACTCTGCACGATAGCCGTCTGGGTCTTTGCCAAGTGATTCACGCGCAAGGCTTAGAACTTGGGTGTACGATGAAAGAGCTTTGAAAGGCGATTCGCGGAGAATCATTGCAAATTCAGCGACTGCCGCCGAAAACTTAAAGTTGTTGGAAGACGCTTGCAATGGTGAATCCACGTTTGGTACAGGGCGTTCAATGAGTTTTGAGACAGTGCCTTCCGGCTCTTTGTAGCGTATTTTTACGGTCATCATTTCGCTCGCATTATTGGCGAAACGTTTATTTTCATGCTGTGCTTGCGGCGTTTGGTATTTGAGAGGGTCAACTGAGGTGTTTCCGCTTGGATTTTGCCACACTGCGCCGACGGGAACAATCTCGTAGAGTGCCGTTACCGTGTGCCCTGCACCGATTTCGCCCGCATCTTTTTTGTCATTATTAAAATCTTCTTTTGCCAACATTCTATTTTCGTAACCGATTAAGCGATATGCTTGCACGGCAGCAGGATTGAACTCAACTTGAATTTTTATATCCTTTGCAATCGTGAACAGCGTTCCGCTCATCTGCCCGACCAAGACGCGCTGAGCCTCGCGTAGGTTATCTATGTACGCATAGTTTCCGTTTCCTTTGTCGGCGAGTTTTTCCATTTTGGAATCTTTGTAATTGCCCATGCCAAAACCCAAGACTGTGAGAAATACTCCTGATTCGCGCTCTTGCTCTATCAGGCGCACCAAGTCTCCTTCGCTGGAAACACCAACGTTGAAATCACCATCTGTCGCAAGAATGACGCGATTGTTCCCGCCCTTGATAAAATACTGTTTTGCAAGGCTGTATGCCAGTTTGATACCCTCGCCGCCTGCGGTTGAACCTCCTGCGCTCAATTTATCCAATGCTGCCAAAATTCGACTTTTGTCATTACCATCCGTCGGCGGCAGCACCACACCTGCATTTCCGGCATAGACCGTAATGGCAACGCGGTCTTGTGCACGGAGTTGTTTTGTCAGCATTGTAAATGCTTCTTTCAAAAGCGGCAGTTTTTCCGGTGAATCCATCGAACCTGACACGTCAATCAAAAATACCAGATTCGTTGGCGGGAGCTGTGCAAGCGGCACTTCTTTCCCTTGCAATCCTATGTGAACGAGTTTGTGCGCAGTGTTCCAAGGGCAGGAAGAAATTTCCGTATTCACCGAAAAGGGTTCGGTGCTTTTTGGTTGGGGGTAGTCATAGCGGAAATAATTGATAAACTCTTCGCTCCGCACCGCGTCTTTGGGTGGAAGCTGCTGCATCGTCAAAAAGCGCCGCATATTGCTGTACGAAGCATTATCAACATCAATGGAAAAAGTGGAAAGTGGATTTTGCACAGCTCCCAGAAACTCATTATCGTTGTGGTGCGCATAATCCTCCGTATTGAAACCACTATCCTCACGTTCAACGGGCGGTGGTGCATATCCTTGCGGTACGGTGGACATTTTCATACTTTGGAGTGTACCCATACTTTTGGCATCTTGTTTCTCGGCACGACCACCGAAGGCTTTTCGCAGCTCAGTCGCATAATAACTGAAGTCTTTTGCACGAGTTGCAGGAGCGTTTTGAGAAGTCGGGGCGGCAGAGACATCGCTACTTAGGGCAGCTTCGGCTTGACGTTGATTTTCGTCGTTCTGCTCGCCTTCATCCACGCCCGGATATAACCACGCATTGACGCGCTGCACAGAATCAGCAATTACTCGAACATCCGCAATGGCAACACTTTTGAAGCCGCTGGCGGAAATGTGGACTGTGTGTACACCAACGGGTACAGATTTCAGTGTGTATGCGCCTTGTGCATCAGTTACGACGACATGATTTTTGTCAAAACGGACACGTGCCCCCGAAAGCGGTTTGGAATCGCCAGCGTTCAGGACGACACCTTGCACACTACCGACAGCCCCAGCCGCCACGGGTGGCAAGACGTAATTTGCCAAAACATAGACTGCTCCCAAAAGGAATAATGCCGCCGTGAGAGCAACAAGCGGGCGAAATGATTTTTGCATCAACATAAATTTCTCCACAATACAAGATGAAACAAAGTGTTTACATGATTCAGAGTATAAGACTGGTAGTGCTCTCAAAATGGTTGACAAGATTGGCGACAAAAGGGCTTTCAACGTGGAGGCGTGATTTTACCTTGCTTTTGTGGATTTTATTCGTAGGCAGTTGTCAAAAAAATGG
>CALCNX010000109.1 GCA_937899715.1 uncultured bacterium
CACCGTTGTAGAGACGCGATTAATCGCGTCTCTACCGCCTTTGCCCCCAAGAAAATTTTCTATTTCTTCTCTTTGTTCAGTAGCTCCCGCAGCACTTCCACTCCTTTTTCCAGCACTTCATCGCGTCCGGCGCTTATGCCTTCTACTGTTGGTCGAACTTCTACGTCAGGCAGAATGCCCGCGCCCTGCATACTTTTCCCCTGAGTATCAAAAATAGCATTGATCGTAAACTGTACTTTGATGTTCATCGGCAACACAACATTGAGAACCTCTCCGTCGGCACCGGCGGTTTGAGAACCGACGACTTTTGCTCCCGGAATAGTTCGCAGCGCTTGTGCCGTAAACTCGCCTCTGCTTTGTGTGTATTCATTGACAAGAATAACAACCTTACCGAAATACTCTCGGTTCTTACCGCAAACAAGCGGATTAAGCATACTATGGTAACCCGGATATTGAAACTCGTTTCGTGCCATTGCGCCGAATGTTGTTTGGTTCGCCAAGCTCTGCATTATATCGTAAACAATGTAGGTGGGATATTTGCGCAGGTCAAAAATTACTCCCTTTTTTCCTGTTGTCTTGAGTATGTTCAATGCGGACTTCACTTCCGAGGGTTGCAAGCGGCTAAGATCAAAGCAAACAACCGTGTCTTTATTCGAGATTTCTATGGTGCGATAGTAGTTTTGAGTTTGACCGGATTGCTGAGGGGAATGAGAGGGGCGCTGCAAACAATCAACCACAACCCGTTTTTTCTCTCCACCGCGAGAAACAATCATAGAAGCCCGTGGGGTGTAACTATGACGCAGCATCCGTGCTATTTCTCGTCTGCGAACAGATTTATTGGATGCTGCAACAAGCGGTGAAAATGAATTGATAAGAGTGTCAACCGATACATCATTTATTTCTTGAACAATCCACCCTTGAAGATGAAGATCATCACAACAGGAGAGTTCTTGAATCACAACGCCAGACTCACAAAGAAAAAACTTCATAGGAATATTGTACCTACCGACAATTAAATCCATATCTGATGAACTCACAACAGCATGAGAGTCATTGATTTGGGAGCGAATTGTTAATATTTCACGCAAATAGTCAGCGTTTGTTGTCAAGCGCAAAAACCGAGGAATATTTTCAATGAGGAGGCTATCCCAGTTCTTTGCGCATTGCGCTTTGTGCGGATATACATAATTGATTGCATTCCAAAGAATAAACAACGACATCAAGCTCTCTGTTTTGCTAATAGTCCTGCTTTCGATGGCGGGATTAGAAAAAATGATTGGCTCAAATGAATCATTTTTGCTGAGGTAATGTATAGATTGGAGAGGCAAGGAGGTGGTGCGTATCGTCTCCAGCTCTTGTTGGGTCGTTGCAGCAAAAACAGTATCCCGCAGCCAATGGAAATCTGCATGAGGAATCAAGTTCAGCGTGTTCACGTTCAACGTATTGGAGAAATAGGAGCGCGTCTGATGCTGAGACGGGCGGGCAGCAGATCGTGCCGATACGTCGTGAAGCAAGGACTCAGTAATAGATTGTACGGAACTATGGGAAGAATTGAGAATGGTATCTATGGAATTGCGGAGTGTTTTTTCCCACAGTATCATGGTATTTGCAAATGCAGGATGGTAATAGTAGAGAAAACCCCATACTTTGCAAAGGTAGAAAAGTTGTTGATGCTTTCTTACATCTTTGCTTGAGCTATTCTGTCCAAAGGTATGTATTGTATTTAATCCTAGGAATAGTATCAAAAGCACATAAAAAAAGGCTTGGCGCAAATGAGAAAGCATACGTTTTTATATAAAAATCTCCCTCCTTGGGCTACACTCTAATTAATTATGTTGCCAAGGAGAGAGGATAGCTACAATTTCTTCTTAGCTGCAATTACACGGTACAGTATTATACCCGGACGGATTCGGTGCCGTCTCGTCCGGACAACCGTGCGTACACAAGCAAGGCGGGGCGCTTCGTGTACAAGCACAAGCTGAATACTCAGAGCCGCCTTTCAGTGTATCAGGATTTTGTAAATTTGCTGTTACAAAACTCTCCACCTTGATATCTTCAAGGCGCAGCTTTTTCTTTTGGTTTTCCATTTGGAAAACTCCTGTAAATATAAGTAAAAAAGTAATTTGACACGGCTTCTCGCTAGCAGAGAAACCTATGCAAAAACTACCCTCCAGCCACATTTCCAAGAGAAGTTTTTAGCACCACACTTTTTTCAGTTCCGCTATATTTTTAGCAATGCCGTGCGATAAGGAAAATGGAATAGCCAACGTCTATACCTGTAATCAATTGGTCACCGATACGACATACTTCTTTTTGATTAGTGTATCAGCGAAAGTGCTTTTTCAAACACTTCGTCTTTGCCTTCGATAATACCCTGAATTGTGCGTTTTACCACCACCGTTGGCTGAATGCCGATAAGATGATGCTGTGAGCCGTCGTGTTTCAAAACTTTCATACCTGTCCATGAAATCATAAATCCTCCCGGTAGTGTATATTTGTTGGCTCCGCCATTTGTTCCGGCTGTTGCTTCACCAACAATTTCACCGAGTTTGTAGTGTTCAATAATTCCCATTAAACTCTCGGCATAACTTATCGCATTAGGTCCGGTCAGAAATACAGTTTTTCCTTGCAATCGCGGTGCTTTGGGGGTGATATACCATCGCCCGCTTGTGTCGTAGCCGACAACCCGTTCTTGGTCGGGGTAGAGAGTTAAAGGAACATTCCAGCGTTGTGACTGTACGGGTTTGTCAATCAAGTGGGCAATAAAGGAAGTAATGTGGTCACGAGGATACCGCCGCATATCCAAGATAACTCCTTTTGCCAAAGCAAGTGCGGGCAAAGAATTTTCTAATTCTTGGCGTGCAACGCTATTCAAATCCACATAATATACATTGTCCGCTACCTTATCAATCGTTTCGTGATGAAAACCATCTGCCATCAGTGGCGTGGGCGACGAACGATAGACATTCACAAACTCTGTTTCGCTTTTCCCGCCGCGTTTTATAGAGAGATACGCAATGCTGCCGCGTTTGCCTTGGGCGAACTGCGCGAGCGCAGCGATAGACTTTACCTGCGGTGTACCCGAAATAGTACGTTTCAATTCATTCATTCGCTCAGCACTCTTTTTTCCATCAATGCTGACAATAATATCTCCCGGACGAAGATTTTTGTCTAAAGAAGCGACGACAACAACATTACTATCTATTTCAAGCGCTGAAAATGATGAAAATCCTATCGTAGCAGCAAACCTCGCTGCTTCATTGCTTAATGCTCCATTTTTTCCCGGAGCAAAACCAAATTTTGCATGACCATCCTGAGCAGCAGCAACCATCAGATTCACGGACGTGATAAAATCTTCCGTTCCTGAATAGGGTTTCATGCGCTCTAAGGCTTTCGTGAGTTCGCCTTCCCAATCAACCTTCACTACATCAAAGTATGGATAAAAATGCTGAAAGATATTCCAAACCATTATCACGTTCGCATATCGTATGCGCACGTCTGCATCGCTTGTTGGCGTGATAAGCTGTTTGAGTGCGGCGTTATATGCTGCAATGCCTTTTGCGGCGTTGTAGTCTCTCGTAAATTTTGGCGAATATGTTGATGAATCATGCGCCGGAAGGATAAGCGGCACGATGCAGCGCAAAGTATTTTGTCCATCCCGGTAGATTATTTTAGAGATACATTCGCCTGTCTCCGGCATTGCCGAAAACAGTCTGCCCGACGTGCCCGGATGGTCTTTGCTTATGCGGAGATATTGCGAACCGTCATAGGAATTTTCACGGGTCAGCGCATAGCGAAATGACCAATTTGATTTTGTCCAGTGAGTGATGGAACTATCAATACCCTGCTCAAAATCCGCGTTGGGTAGTTCTACCCGTTTCCATTCTCGTTCTCCAACTGTACGCACAAATAATCGCATATTGTCCACCGACAACGCCCCAAACCCTTTCAACGATGCACCAATGATAATTGAGCGAGCATTCGTATCAATCACGCCGGAAATATCGTATGTATGCCATGCAGTGTCCGAAATGCGGTGCTGGTTGGTAGCAGCAGCAGTATCCCAATCTATTGCTTTTGTAGGAGTAAGCACCCGAAGCCGAAGTTTCGCAATATCGGTACTGTCACGAAGTATTTTTTTGAGTGCACCCGTCAGACGGATTTCTTTTCCGTGATATTGTGCTGCATTGACTTCTTGAAAAATAACACCAAAGGTTGCTCGTACCTGTATGGCTCGGTCGGTACGAATACTTTTATACTGATCGCCTAATAGATCTTGCGGAGAAGTACCGCTATACAATCCTGCATACTGCCACGCTACACGTTTGGGGTAAAAGGGAGCAAGGGCAGGAGGAATGGTGAACTTGTCATTGTCGTCGTCGGCTAATGATTCCGAAGTATGGTGGGCAGACACAATGCGTAACGTGGGTGCAATTGGTTTGAAAACACCTTCTAATGCTTTTTGTAGTTCGGTGTGATTGCGTGCATTTTTTACGCTGTCAATGGCATAGAGAAGAAAACGATCCCAATCCACTCCCGCAGCTTCGTCGCTGGGATGAAAATAACGAACATACCCGTAAAGCTTTGCCAATGCACGAAGATTGTTTGTTGTTTGCTTATTATCCGATACCGTTTTATCATCGTGTTCAACAAATAGTCCGTGCGAAAAATATCTGCTTGCAACGAATAATGCTGTGAACGTTAATCCGATGATAGCTAAGGTAAGAAGAATATATCTTGTGGCAATAAATCTAGAGCGAGTTGTTATAGATTGCATAAGCATCATATTAAAGGAAACCGAGGAGATAAGTAAATCTGGTAGTGCTAGAAAGAGTTGATGAAGATAGTATCATTGCGTAGCACAGACATTTCTGTCTGTGCTACGGGAAGAAAGTAACAACTCAATCGTATCACTTTTAAGAAATCTTCTTCAGAAACGCTTTCAGTTTCTTCACAGCTTCCTTACGCGTGGCTTCGTTTGCTTCTTCGATTCGCTGCAAATGACGCTCCATTGCCTTCAGTGTTTTTGTATCGGGAAGCACTTCAGCACTTTTATTTGCGCTTTTGTCAGCATTTTTGAGCGCAGGCACACCAATTTTTTTTGAGTGAACTGTTGCCTGCGCTGAAGCAGTTTTCTTTGCACGTTCTTTGGACTGCTGTTTATCGCGCTGAATCCGTTTCTGAATAGCTGCTACGGATGCTCCGGTTTCTTTGTGGAGATATTGGACAAGGTCGTCCTGCGTGGCGTTTTCAAAATCAAAAAGGACAGTGTCTTTTTTGATTTTTTTGTCTACCGACTTCGCATTGTCCTTTGTTCCCTGCTCACTTTTTCTGTCGCCACCGCGTCCGTCGCGCTGAATGATTGCGTCGTAATTCGGAACCAGTCGGCGATAAATTTCTATCCACTCGCTGCCGGAGAACTGCCGCCGAAAAAGATTGTCTTTAATAAGAAACTCGCGCTCTGCCTCTTCGGTAAGTTGCTCTTGGACGTATTGCACCGGAACATACTTCAGCCCCAAACGCCTCGCAATTTCTAAACGGTTGTGTCCTGCCAGCAGCGTTCCGTCGCGCTTTGCCAAAAGTGGCACGACGATGCCGCGCTTGCGAATATCTTCAGTCAAATTCGTAAAATACTCTTCCGATTCCTGCTTAAAAATATCGGCATTGAGCGCATTTGCTTTCAGCGTTTGCAATTCGACGGATTCGACCGCCTCGCCCACCATCACGCGCTGCTTCATCGCGGAGGGAATACGGGCAGCATTTTGCGAAAAATCAATGGTTAGTTTTTTACTCATGCTTTTACTGCCCCTTCCAATTCTTCAACAAGTGCCGATGCGATGTGCGTATATGCTTCGAGTGCGACGTTTGCCCGTTTCCCGTTCCACTCGTACCCCGTTCTGCGCATGGCGGATGCGGCAGGGAAAACGGCACTCCGAGGAACAATGGCATCAATAAAATATGCCGGAAAGGTGCTGGCAATCTGGCGAAGGAAAATATTATGCGCCGTAATTTTTTTGTCGAACTGCGTGACAATAATTCCGGCGATATGTTTTTGATGTTCGTCGCACAGACGCAAAAGTCTTGCCAAACCATTCACCGCAAAATCTTCCGCTTCGGTCGGAATCAGCACCGATTCCGCTGCTTCCAAAGCGGCACTGGTACGCTCTTCCAGCGACGGCGGACAATCAATGAGCGTGATGTCATACTTTTTTGCTGCCGCTTGGATGGCTTTGATATACTGCTTGCGGTCTGCCTTCCAATACGACAGCGGCAACACATCCACGCCCGAAGCATGATGCAAAATGGTATGCGTGGGAGCATTTTTTTCATCTTCAAGTTGATACACCTTGTTCAAATCAAAGAGGTGCATGAGCAAATTTGCCTGCCCGTCCATATCCACGCACAAGACCCGCTTGCCCAACTGCGCGAGCGCATAGCCGACGTGAACGGTCGTGGTGGTCTTGCCGACACCGCCTTTGTTGTTTATAACTGCTATAATCATGCGAAACAAAAAAATATGGATGAATGGAAGAGAAGAGCAGCTACAAAATTACATTTTTTCTTGAGTGGGAAGGGAAATTTTTATGACGAGGTAGGAAATAAAAAACCACACGTGCTTTTTTGGGAGCGCGTGTGGTGGTGAGATAGGTAAGAATTATTGCAAATAATAACTTCGGTTAGTTTAATCCATATCGAATAGTTGCTACGGGTAAAACTGTTTTTGCTTCTTGAGATTTCCATGAAGCTCCTAATTCAAGCCAAATGTTTTCATTCAACCGCGCTTCAGCACCAAGAGACAATGTACCAAACCATCCCTGCTTTGTATTACCACCAACTGAGCCGTCAAAATACACTTTCAAGCTATTTGCTCCATAATAAAATCTTGCTGCACCTGAAGCATTGAAAGATGCCGAGTCTGTTTCTTTATTTGTTGCCAGAACACCATGCCAAGCATTGATCCCTAGAACAAGTTGGCATCTTGTATCAAGTCGTAATGCGAATGTTCCCCACAACTGCACTTGTTGATATTGAAAAGTAGTAAAGAGTGAATCTGCCGCTTTGCCACGTGCAGCTATTCCGAAATCAAGAATATTCTTTGTCCAGAGCGTATCACTTTCAAGCAGTGCATATAATGAATCTATCTCATTGCTAATCTTATCTGATAAAAACACGGTATTAGATTTCATCTGGTTGAAATACTCATTATATTCTTGTACTAATGCCGTATTTAACGCTTCCAATCTTTCATATTCTTTCGGGCTTATTTCATTTTTCTGCTTAGAGATATAACTTGGATTTTTATATTTCAAATAATCTGCTTCAGTAAGTCTATTTTGTTTTGCTAAAATTGTAACGAGAAGATCTTTTTTCTCTAATTTTTTATCTGCCTGTAGTACAAATAAATCAAACATTTTTTTGCAATTCTCTGATGCACTTTTATTCACTTCATCAATATGTGTATATCGCAAACCAATAGCCATTGAGCGAGATTGAGATTCGCTCGTCGTCGCCAAAGAAACACGAATTTTTTTAAAACAATCATTATCCTGATTTTGAATACTATTCTTAGGGTTTTGGCTGGGCAGTCCATTGTTAATAAAAATACTCGGCGAAAATTCTAATGCCAGTGCAGCAGGAATGACACCAAAACCGACTGCCGTAGCAGCTTGCGCGATAGAAACCGCTAAAGCTTTCGGGGTACTCGGTCGCAAGATATTTCCCGATTGTACCCCAAGCATTTGTATAGCCGGAATATCAGGAACGGCATATTGATTCAGCAATTTTTTTAATACTTCATCTTCTCTCTGTTTGTTTTCTCTTTCGAGGGTTGATTGTTGAATACTGTCAATAATAATCTTTATTTGGAATGTTGTTGAGTTTAGTAGTTCTAATTTATGGGAAATATCGACAAGCAATGAGTTTGTTGTCGAATCTATTGGTTTGGTAGTCGCTTGCCCTACGGCACTATTTGCAGACAAAACCAATATTCCCCACAAGAAGATAAAGCAATACTTTTTCATACATTAAGCAGAAAAATTTGTGGAAATGTTTATGAAGATATGTATCAAATCTCACATAAAGGTCTATACGGTAAACTCAACCAAATATTCACCGTCGCCAGAATCGGAGGGAATGGTCAGTGAATAAGGAGCATTGATGAGGTTTGGGGAATTTTGTTGTTTTATTTGAATTTCAATATTGGCACCACCAGTGTACCCCGGTAGCGCAAAAGTCTGAATATCACACTCCAGCATTTTTCCGATATATTCATGAATTCCAAAAGGCATAAAGGTGTCATCGTTTAAGATTTTATTATCACCATAAAACGATTCACTGACACTATTTCCACTCCTCAAACGAAAGCGATACCGCACCAATACTTCTGTTTGCCGCCAATCGGGCATGACAAATTGGATAATAATATTACCAAGTCGAGGGTTTAGTATAATTTTCTCGTACATAATCGTAACTCCAAATAATGTGAAAAAATGAGTAGTTGAACATGATACTACTGCCAAAATTATGGAAGCACTTCTTTCTCTAAAGATTTCTCTGCATTGTCTACACTGATAACTTTCTCTAACAAATCAAACCAAAACGGCTCTCCGAGTAGAGTTACAAGCATCGTAGCAAATCTCCTTGAAAAACAAATTGATATGTCTGAATTATACAACCTTGCTTAATAACACTTTTCCTTACGTTGACGTTTTTCCGTCTTGATTTTGCGAGGGATCCGGGACAGAGAAGAACCGTACTTGCTGCGTATCTTCTATTTTTCGCATGGAATCATTCAGATAAGAGTGGATTTCTACAAGGTCTTGCGCGTTTTTTGCCATCAGCATTTTCTGCCGCCCTTCCTCTGCGAGCTTGCGATAATCAATACGCCCTTTATCTCTAATCAACCATAAGTCTGACAAACGGAAACGAATAATAATATTCGCAGAAACTGCCGAAAGTGTTGGTAGAATAATTAGTAAGAGCGTAATAAGTTCTTTTGTATTTGGAACCTTTCTCTCCTGTTTTCCAGTGCTACCTGCGCTTTGCCCTGTTTTATTATTGGTAGTTGTGTCTGTTGTGGTTGGGGAAGAATTCTTTTTACCTACAGCCTGTACACTCTGCTTTCTATTTGCTTTCAAAATTGTATCAAGTTTGTTAATGTCTGCTTTCAAGCCCTTATCAGCCTCTCTCAAGAGACGAACAGAGTCTTTAAGTGCAACAAAAACAGTGTCAGAAGGAATGGAACTCTTTGTGTCGAACCAGCCTTTAATTTGATTATCTAAAATCGTGGTTAGCTCTGTATCTGCAGCACCCAGACCCCCGGCAATTGGAATAATGAAGCTGACAACTAAGGAAAATCCTTGGAGAAAATACCACCACTGACGATGACGTTTTGTTGCAATACTATATCGATGTTCATTAATTTTTGCCTTGTAAACTAAATGTTTGATTTCAAGAAAGAGAGGTACTGCACGAGCAGTATAAAGTATGTTAATTTCATTCTTGAGTTCTGAAAGGGTATTTATTTCTCTGGTAATTTGTATTTGCTTTGAAAGCAATTGTTGATCAAGAATCTCCTGTTGTTGTTGATCGACTTCAGCATCTCTTTTTTGTTGTAGTTCACTTTCTTGAATTTTAAATTCTGCTAGATTTTTTTCTACATTTGGTATTTTCTCTTTGAGCTCTCTTAATCTTTGCTCATTAATCAAAGTAATAATATCGATTAAATCCTTTTCTTTGTCATTGAGTAACGTAGATTCTTTTTTCCATTCTTCTGATTCTTTCCACCCATCTAATTTATGGCGAATTCTCGACCCGATAGAAAAAAGGATATAAAGGATAAATACGACAGCAGAAGAAAGCAAAAGCGATGGGAATATTCCCAAATTATCGCTTGAGGAAGAAGATGAACCTTTACCACTCGGACCTTGAGGTACACTAGTAAATATTAAAAACGCCACAATCCATAGTGCCACAAACAATATTGACCATGAATAGCGCTTGAAAAAGTCAATAGTTTTTTGGGCTTTGGATTGTTCTATTACTTTCTCTTTTACTTTTTCTTGAACGGGATTAGTATTTGGATTATCTGCCATGGCAAACCTCTATAATTATCTTGTTAGGCTTTTGTTACTTTAACTCTGCTTTCAACAACAAATTCGCATAATAATCCGTTTGGCTTTGATTCACCCAGTAGTCTCCGTGATGCCGGATGTACAAATCGGGATTCATGACCGTAGGCGAGGAGGGCGTAAAGTCGTGTATCTCAAAACTAAATGCACGATGAAGAACTGCTTCCACTCGTCTGGCTAAGGATTGCAAGGCATCCATAGATTCCGGTCCTCGGCAGCCAAGTGCGGAATCATTCTCATTGATTGCAAATGCACCGCTCAGCACATCATCGGAGCGCGAAACACCAAAGTGAATCTTCTCCACGCCAAAGGCTGCTTCGGGAAAATGATACTCATTTGCATCGTCTGCACGCTCAAAAACATCATCCTCCACAGCAGCTCCCAGTAATAACGCACAATTAACCGCGCTTTTTGCTTTCCCTCTGTATAGGCGCTCCCCCAAAATAGCCAGCGAACGAAGCAGCACGTGTGCGCCTAAAGAATGGGAAACAATCGCAACCGAAAGCGGCGGGGAAGTATTGGAATACAGCGCATCCAATAACTTGTAGAGCGCAGCACCGGAGTATTGCGCAAATTCTTGTGCTTCATTGAAATAAATAACTCCCGTGTCGCCGGGCCACGTAAAGAGAAGGTATTCATAATTTGCCGTATCAGCTTCTTTTTTGCCCAGCGTCTTGTTTAAGGAAACATCCAAAAAAGAGAAAAACCCTTGCGCCGACTTGAGCGACTCATCAGCCGTAACATTATAGCCATGAATGAAAATAACAAGATGCTTCCCGGCAAGATTGCTCACATCACCCGATGCAAACGTATAATTGCCGTGAATCTCGCCATCGGGCGTACCATTTTTCTGCGTATTGTCTCCTCTGCATCCGGCTACGAAAAATGGTTTTTTCATCCCGCTCGTAATTTCATCAACCCGTACGGCGGTGGGCATACGTTTTGGCTTCTGATTGACAACAACACGTCCCATAATTAGTATTCCTTAGAAGTGCATAAGACGATATAAAAAATGAATTACAAATTGTGATTCGGCATTTTTGGCACAGAGGTTTTCTTTATTGCTGCACGGGTAGAGAGGTTGGTTGTTGTGTTGTGTTGTGGGGATTATCCTTCTTGGGATGTAAGGGAAAAATACTATGATTAGGGCATTTGCCCGTTTTCAAGAAATATTTCAAGTTTTCTCTATTAAGTAACGATATTGATTTAGCTTGTTTGAAAAGGCAGTGCAAAATTTACGTTGATACCTTGATGCTATAAACAACATGAATAATACAATTGATTATGCTTCCGCAACCAACTTTGTAAGTTTTTCAAACTCTTTATTTCGAGAGTTTGGCGCAAGTATCTTCTGAACCTCACTTGTAAATTGCCGTTTGGCTTTTTCAATTGATTCACGTATCTCACCATTTTCTGAACCATCATGATAGTTAAGTTCTGTTACACTAACGTATGTAGAAACAAGTCCATCAAGAACTTTTTGACGATACCCGCGATATGCTTCCACTTTATGATTCCCATGCCTGTCAGTATCAATATTGGGGAAAAACCAGCGTCCTTTATCAATCTGTGCCGAAAGTTTTATTCGGAGCATATGACGAGTATCAAAGAATTTTCCTTTCTCGCATTTTTGTGGATCGAGCTCGCATAAGTGAAGAGCTTCAGATAGTAAAATCATTGATTCATCTGACCATTTTACAAGATCAATGAAGTATTCCTTTTGCCATTTTGCAGCTTGAATTTTTTGATTTAGCTGTTCACGCCGAAAGTTTCGGATAGCAACAGTCGTAGATATTGCAGCAACTGTTGCTGATACCGCAGCAATTATAGCAGATACAATTGAAATAATCACTGATGGTTCAATATTCATAATGGTATAGAGGACTAGAGACTGAGCTGTTCTGTTTACTTTTTTGCACAACCCAATTTTTTATATATTCAATCACTACCCGCGCACAACATACACCCACGCACCCCAAAAAGTCAACCACCGTTTTGTGAGAACCCTTCTCTATTTTGTGAGAACGCACTCATTGTGCGAGAATTTTGTGAAGGGCTTGCAATAGTAAATGTTCTGACAATACACCGCTTGCACCACAATTATCTCGTGCGCGCCTGTATGAATGCCAATATTTTTTCTTTGTATGCACCTTCCACATAGTGACTCGTACCGTCCGGTAGAATCACCGTCACATCTGTGCGCCCGTCCCGTACAATTTTGCAGTGCTGCGGATTCACCACCAGTGAGCGCGAAATACGCAGAAAACCATGCTCCAAGAGTCGCTCTTCGTAGCGCTTGAGCGGTTTGGAATCCATTATCGGCTGTCCCGTCTGCCGATAAATGAACGTATAACTCCCCGAAGCCAAACAGTGCGTAATACTCGCTATCACGACCTCTTGCACTTGCTCGCTGCCGCCCGCGTGCCGCACCTGCAGAGTCGCAGCACGGAGCGGTTCTTCTTTTATTATCGGTGCGGCTGCTGCACCGTCCGCCGCCGCTAATTCAGCACGCATCTGTTCCTTCATTTGTTCTTTTATTTGTTCTTTCAGGCGCCGCGTGTGCTCTTCACGGTCGAGCACTTTTTTTATCCCGCGTTCTATCCCGCGCTTGAAGGAGTCCGCCAAAATGGGTTTGTCAATATAATCCACCACGCCGTATCGAAGTGCTTGCTTAACGTAGTGGTCGAATTGAGTGATAAGCACAACCGAAAAATGCTCGCGTTCTTCCTCCGTCACAATGTCTAAAATATCAAAACACGTTCCGGTCATTAACTCTATGTCCAGCAAAAGCAACTGCGGGCGAACACGCCGAATCAAAGCCACGGAATCGTCCACGTCCGCTCCTTCGCCCACAACCGAAATGCGCTCCGGGAAATGGCGCTTGAGATAAATTTGCACATTTGCCCGTATGCCCGGACTATCGTCCACAATAATTGTGCGAATGGGTTCGTGCGGCGGCAGCACTGAAGAAGTAAATGAATGCGACATAGAATAGTAAATTCCGAAAGGAGAAGGTAAAATTGTATAGACTGCAATGATATACAAGATAGTGAGCAAGATACTATTCAACTCATAGGACGCACAAAACATCATACTTGGCGGCATCACGAACAACCCAAGCACTCGTTGAAATATACCTTGCAATAAATTATGTTAGACCCCAAAACAAGGAAGTTTACAAAATTTTTGCACTTGCACAAGCTACTCACAAAATTCTCACAAAAAAGTTTGTGCGCTCTGTATAATAGCACTATTACGCAAGCCATTCGTAAAATATTCAAAAAAAATATCAACCTAAAAGAACCGCTAGTATCAGCTATTATTTCGCTCCTTCCTTCAGCGTAACGGAAATTCTTGTTATTAAGGACGCAATTTCTTTCGGTGTTTCCTTGCATCCGTTAAAGACCCAATCTTCAAGAATACCGATAAAGCCGCTCATCAGAAACGTGACGAAGTAGTGTGTTTCGCCCGTCTTCAGTTCTCGAACGGGAATTGTTTTCAGCAATTCGTTTTTTGATTGTTCGAGCATCGTTTCCAAATATACTCTGCCGCTGATATTCGTAAATAAAATAGTGCACAGGTCCTTATTGGTGTACATTTTATGGAGCAAATCCTGCAACTTGGTATCGCTTTCGTTATTGATAACGCTGCGAATATCTCCTTTAATTGACTCGTAGAATTCCTCTTGAATCTCGGTCAATAAACTATAGGTGCTCTCATAGTGCGCGTAAAAAGTAGCCCTGTTGACATCCGCTTTCGTACAAAGCTCGGTAACTGAAATGTTATTCAGCGGTTTTTCCGCAAGCAGGTTCAATAACGCTCTGCGCAACACCATCTTCGTGTACTCCACACGACGGTCGGATTTCTTTATTCTCATGGTAAGTAAACATTTTTGCTCTTATCTGTTGATTAACAGACAGATTGGTAGGGTTTTGATTTTATCACCACCAAACGTACACATAAATTTACAGATGTACACTGTGTTGTCTCCCCAAAAAAACGTTTCTATCATTAAAACACGAGCACGATACGACAATGAAAAAATTCTTTTGCGTTTTACTGCTGCTTACCGCACTTGTGTATTCCCGCGTTGAGCTGTTTTCACAAGCGAAAGTGCCAATCAAAATAACAGGCATACGGTCTAACCTCGGCTCTATTCGCCTTGCTGTCTATCAAAATCGGCAGCAATATGAAAACAATAAACCTTCTCTTAAACGAATCATACCCAAAGCAACCTTACGCAATGGCACATTATCCGTTGACGTGGACTTAGAAGACGGGGTCTATGGCATTGCTATATTGGACGATGAAAATGATAACGGTAAAATGGATTATGGCTTGGTTTTACCAAGCGAGGGTTTCGGATTTTCCAATTACTATCTGACCAGTCTGTCTCAGCCGAGTTTTGAGAATTTTAAGATTCAAATTAAAAAAGATGACCTGCTGACGGTTGTAGTGAAGATGAAATATTTTTGATGGGAGTGTGTGCAGAGTTTTGTGTAAACAGCCCTCATCCCCCGCCTTCTCCCAGA
>CALCNX010000110.1 GCA_937899715.1 uncultured bacterium
CACGACGCTCTTCCGATCTGTATTCGCAAACAAGGTTCCGCGTACCGTCAGTGTCCAATTCGTCAGGGCAGCATTGGTACTCAGTGTTGCTGCCGTGCTTTGGGGACTGAGACTCGTGAGCGTCGGCACGGGAAAGACGATGCTAAGGGGCAGCGCTGCCGTGACAGAACCACCAAAGGTTTCCCCACCGGAGACGACGGACGGTTGCTGCACGGCAAGGGTGTGTGTCGTGACGGCAATCGGGAGCGTGGGCACGAGAACGCGGAGCGTGGAGTCATTCACCACCACAACCGATGCGGCGGCAAGCGCCGTTCCGTTATAGAGTACTTTTACTCCCGTAATGAAATTGGTTCCTTTGAGTGTAAGGGTGTCGGGTGCACCTGTGGATGCCAACGCCCAGGGCACAAGTGCCGTCAGGGTTGGCGCAGGATTGAGGATAATGAGACGCAAACCACCGGATGTGCCGCCACCTTGAGCATTGACGGGCGGATTATTCACCGTCACGGTATAGGCGGCTGCGGGACGTTGGATGAGTGCTTCGAGTGCGGTGGGACTGAGATACCGTGTCGGAACAGGGACGTTGGCAATGCGGACGACGGAGGTATTGGTAAAATTCGTACCTTCCACGCGAACACGCACATCGGATGTTTGGGCATTCAGCGTGGCAACGGTCGGTACAAGCGCCGTCAGGACAGGCACAGGAGCGCGGACAGTGAACAAGCGTTCTTCGGACGTACCGCCTCCCTGCGGATTTCCGCCAGGATTGCTTACCTGTGGCGAGACCACGCGCAGCGTCAGAACGACGGGTTGATGCAAAAGTGAGTCCGGCAAGAATACACTGATACGGGATGCAGATTGATAGGTGGAGGGAAACAGCGCCCATTGCCCGGAAGAATTTCCGGCAGAATCACTCACGCTCATCTCCACAGCCGAAACGGGCATAAAGCCTGTACCATTCAGCGTTACTACGGCTCCCGTGCCACTGGTGACAGCAACGGTAAAGGCTGGCGTAAGCGAGGTCAAATGCGGTGCGGGGTTGGTAATGACAAGATTTTGTGCGGGTGTGGAGGTTCCGCCGCCGCGTCCTGCAAATGCAGGATTTTGTACGGTGATTTGAGCAACGGTTGCAAGGGTAAGACGGCTTGCGGGAACGGTTGCCGTGAGGGTTGTGCGATTTACCGATACCCGCGTGAGGACAACACCGTTCCAAAGCGCATCAGCGCTCGGCGCAAAATAATCGCCCGTGAGCGTGATTTGGGTATTACCGGATAATGCCTCAATCGGATTGGGTGTGACGCTTGTGAGCGTCGGCACTCTGTCCAGCACCGTGAACGTGGAAGGAGCAGATGCACCCAGCGACGGTGCGGCGTTTTCGAGCGTGACGGTAAACGCTCCGGCGCGGAGGAGCATTGCTGCCGGAATCGTGATGGTGCAACTTCCGGCACTGACATTCGTTGGTGCGGGGAGCGCTTGACGAGCGGAACCGGAGGGTGTCCACCACGCCATGAGTCCGTTTTCAAAACCGCTTCCGGTCACGGTGAGCGTGATATCATCACTGTATGCCTGTGCTTCGGTCACCGACAGCGAACCAAGCACAGGTGCAGGATTGTTGACCGTGAGCGTCCGTGTGCCGGAGAATCCGGGTGTCGGCTCAGAGTTCTTGACCGCAATGGAATACGAACCTGCCACGGGCAAGCTGCTTGCCGGAATGGAGAGTGTAAGCGAACCGTTATTAACAAACACTGTTGCGAACGTGGAAGCGCTTGCACCGCTCAGATACGCCACGGCACCGTCGTAAAAACTGCTGCCCGTGAGGGTGATGCTTGCATCGTTGCCACGGGTAACAGCAGTGGGGTTAATGCCGGAGAGGGTCGGCGTTGGATTTTGTACGGTCACACCGATAACAGGTGTTGCCGTGCCGCCACCTTGACCGCCAAATTGCGGATTGCGCACCGTGACGCTGTACACGCCCTGCGTGGGCAAGAGTGCTGCGGACACATTTGCCCGCACCGTGGTTTGGTCAACAACAGTGGTCGTGAGGTCTTGTCCGTTGAACACAATCACAGCGCCCGCAACAAACCCCGTTCCCGTAACAGTCAGCACTCCGGCGGTATTGCGCGTGAGCGTTCCGCCTCCCGCATTGCCTTGTGCCTGACTCGCAGTCGGGAGTGGCGGAACAACAGGGAGAGTTGTTGTTGCCGTACCACCGCCTTGATTATTGAGCTTTGGATTGGTCACGCTGACGGTGGCATTTTTCGCACTCGTGATGGCGGCAACATTGACGGTGAGGTGTACGGAACTGAGAACAGTCACGCTTGAAGGCGCGAACACTTGTCCATCCACCATGACGGAGGTTGCACCATTCACAAAGCCCGTACCTTGTACATCGAGCGTAAACGGCGCGAACACGGTCGCGGGATTGGGCGTGAGGCTTGTAATCGTCGGCGCAGGATTCAGAATCGTGAACGGTGCGGAAGTGGTGGATTCGCCACCACCTTGTCCGCCAGCGTTGGCAGCATTAACAACGGTGATGGTATAATTGCCCGCAAGCGTTACCACATCTGCCGGAATTGTGCCGCTGACACTGGTGTTACTGGTAAAGGTTGGATTCAGAAGTCCGCGCACAAAACCGTTTTGTGCGTTGCGAATAAGAATACTCAAGCCGGAGGAAATGAACTTCGCGCCCGTGATGGTGACCGTTACAGCGCCCGAACCTGCCACGGCATTGTTTGGTGCTACACTCGTCACAACAGGCACGGATGGAATAATCGTGAGGGTACTTGTTGCTGCGGGTCCGCCGTCCATATCGGCAGCATCCTCGTTTTGCACCCGAATCGTCACCGAGCCAAGTGCCGTCAGAAGCGAGGCGGGGACGGTGGCTTGAAGTTGGGTGGTACTTGGATTCGGAAGCAAGGTAAGCGGTGTTTCCACGCCGTTTTGTACCCACACAACACGCACACGAGTAGGTACCATTGCTGCACTTGATCCGGCAGCAAACTTTGCTCCCGTGATGGTGAGTGTTCGTGCGGAATCATATGCCGGAATCGTGAGCGGCGCAACGCCGGTAATTTGTGGCGTGGGGTGAATGATGCGGACGCTTTGAACATCAGATGTTTTGATGTCCGTGCCAAAGGTATTTTTCACGGTGAGCGAAAGAGTACCGATGTCAGCGACGAGCGATGCCGGAAGCGTTGCGGTCAAGCCGCTTGCTGAGGAAACGGTGGTGACAAGTGCCGTCGTTCCGGCGAATACTTCGGATACGCCCGTAATAAAGTTGCTGCCCGTGATGGTTAGTGTCGCGCTTGCTCCTGCCGTGACGGGCGAGGGACTAACGCCCGTGAGCGTGGGCAAAAGGTTGTTGATGGTGAGCGTTTGCGTTCCTGATGCACCGCCATCGGCAGGCGTGACACCGGGGGTGACGGGATTTTGGACAGTGAGGGCGACACTCGCCGGAGTGGTAAAGAATCCTGAGGGTACACTCACCACCAGTGATGTTGCGGTGCGGCTTGTGATGGCGAGTTCGCGGGCAGATGCTTGACCAATCGTAGAAAAGACACGACTGGCGTTCACAAAACCTGTGCCCGTGAGGGTAAACGTTTGGTTACCCGTACCAATATTGAGGTCGAGATTGTCGGGGGCGAGTCCTGTGAGCGTGGGTGCAGGGAAGGCAACGCTGTACGTTGTGCTTGCCGTGCCGCCACCGCCCGAAGCCATGCTGAACACGGCTGGGTTTGTGAGCACAATCGTATGCGCTCCGGCGTTTGCGGTTGCCGCAGGAACACTGAGGACAATTTGTGTTGGACTGATGCTTTGGGGTGTGACAGTCGCGCCATCCACCGTGACAGCGGTGCGGGCGTTGTCGTCACTGTTCGTGCCATCCAGAAAGCCCGTGCCTGTAATCGTGAGAGTACGCACACCATCGTTCACCACAAGGCGCGTATTGTCAAGGCTGCCGATGACAGGTGCGGGATTGGGTGCGACGACCGTGAGAGCGTTCGTCAAGGTTGCCGTACCGCCACCGCCGTAGGTGGTGGGATTGGTGAGGCTTGCCGAGTACGTACCTTTTGCGGGTGCAGTGAAGGTGACACTAGAGCCGCTGAGGGTACTGTTCACGCCGGAGGAGAGTCCGAACGTGGTCACCCCTGCAAGGATACCTGTTCCGGTGAGCGAGAGCGTTGCCGAAATGTTCTGGATGACACGCGTGGGGCTGATACCCGTGAGCGTGGTTGCGGGATAGGCAACCGTATAGATCGTTTGCTCAGAGGGTGAGGAAGCACCGGGATTGACCACCTCCACCGCATATACGCCGGGTGTGGTGGGCGGTGTGAAGCTCACGGTCATGTCTGTTGTACCGTTCCGTCTGATGGGGTTGTACACGGTCATTGAGGTATTGGGACCATAAATGCGCACTTGGGCATCGGCAGCGAATTTTTGTCCGCTGACCGTCATGCTGGCGGTTTGTCCGACGATAACGGGTGAGGGGTTGGTGGTAACGGATTGGAGCTCGGGAATAGTGGCGGCGACCGTCCATTCGACTGGTAATGAAACAGGTGTTTCCTGTGTAATTTCTATATCTGAACCATGAACAACCTTAATATCATATGCCCCCACGGCATTAGCAAACGTTGCCGGAACCGTCGCTACAATTTGTGTTGGGGTGACGGAGGTTATTTGAAGAAAATGCCATGCGCCAAATTCTGCATCAGGATATATCCGCACTTGTACAAACTGCGAGAGCAAATTAGTACCATTTATTGTGATACCCACCGGGGCAGCGCTTTTTTGGGAAGGATTGGGCGTAATGGAGATGATAGTGGGATTCGGTGGAATAACGCTCCCACTTCCGCCACTGCTGCCACCGCCGCCACAACTGCCACCAGCTCCCGGATCGGGGTTGTAATCCAGTTGGTTATATGTGCAAAAAATGCCATATGCATCATTATCAGAAGTCAACTGGCTTCCACTGTATTTATCAGCAAGCATAGATGTTTGTTTCTCCAAACCAACGTGCAGAGAATTGCCCTGAAGCGCTAAACTTACTGCTTGCGGAGTAGTAGTGCGCGTTTGCCGCCATGTTTGTCCGTAGGAACGCGAGTACGCAATACCGCCCGGCGTGGAAGCAAAGATGGTGCTTCCCATGCCAGCGAACGCATCAATACCCGCTTGGGTAAGCGAACTGGCAGCAATACTCCGTGCTGCACTCGTGCCCTGATACACCCGCGTCCATGAAGTGCCGCTATTCACCGAGCGCCAAATGTTTCCTGCAACCGAGCCTGCAAGCCATATCGTTGCATTGGTGCCTTGTTGAACATGAACCGCGCGGCACAGCGCTGTTTCGCCTGCGATACTCACCTTTGTCCATGAGTTCCCATTATTGGTCGAGCGCCACAGACCTTCTTTCCACAGGTTCACGATAATTGTGTTCCCATCCGTCGTAATACCGCGCACTTCGTTGTTATCTGCCGTGCGGTCGATGTTCACCAGCGACCATGAGCGTCCGTCATTGGTGGAGCGGAACACACCTTTTTCTGTTGCGGCGAACCACACACCCGCATTGCCATTACCGTTCCTACTGCCGGGTTCTACGACTTCAATATCAAACACCTTTTTGAGAACAAGGATATTGGAAGTGGAGACCGTGCCTGTGGTAACTTCGGGACTTGCCCACGTGTTCCCGCCATCAATGGAACGTAGGACACCTTTGTCGGTGCCGACCAAAAGCGTCGTTGTATTCCCAATACGCCGTGACTTCACGGCATAGACACTTTGTTTGTCCAGCGCCGTTGCCGACCATGCGCCACCGTTGGATTTGTATAAGCCCTTATCGGTGGCGGCAAAGGTGGTGATGTTTGTGCCTGTTCCGGTTGTAGCAAATGCCCAGACGGTGCGTCCGGGAAGGTCGGTGCGAACGGGGGAAATAATGCGGTCAGGTGCACTTGCGCCGGATTGAGCGAGGAGAGAGCTTGCGCTTAGGGCGCACAGAACGAGGAGGGTAGCGTAAAAACGACGAAGCAGAACGGTCATAAAACAGGGTAAAAAGGAAGGCAAAACCAGCATTGGTGCAGATGTTGCCGATGAAAAATGAAGATATTGATTGCGTAGTCTTAATGCCTGTACAAAACACGATATTCAGTACAGAGCATAGTTCTTCTTCCGCGTAACACGTACCATCAATGTTCAGAGGTACACAAAAACGCGTTGAAAAAACAGAAATTCGATTTGTATGGCGTGGGGTGTGCTCCGCCAGAGAGCAGGGTAGGCAGATATACGTGTCGTATATGCCGCCTAAGAAAAACGACGTTGGGGAATAGCGTAATAACAGGGGGGATCGTGCAGATTTGCTCTGCAAGCAAAAAAAACGTACAGCCACAAAAAAGGGGAAGAAATACACATAACAGAATGTAGTTCCGGGCGGCTGATACAGAGTGACGGCACAAAAAAGCGGGGTACTTTT
Organism: uncultured bacterium; assembly: GCA_937899715.1. GTDB lineage: Bacteria > Bacteroidota > Ignavibacteria > Kapaibacteriales > UBA4661 > PH2015. The sequence continues at coordinate 6,455 of CALCNX010000110.1, forward strand.
TCTCCGTGCATCACTCAATCAAGTGAGTATAAATAGAAGGGTATAATGGAAAAGAACAATGTGGCAGTCGTCGGTACAAAATCAATGGGTGCAAATTTGGGTATTTGTGTACTGCTGCGCAAGAAAAATATTTCACGCGGTGTGAGAACGCAGATGAAAACAGGCATACAATCGGCATTGTGTGAGGAAAATTATTATTGTGTAATCTGCCTCTCAAAGGCTCAGTAATATTTTCAATCTTTGAATGATTCTTGATAGATATAAGCAATCACTGTAAAGTCAATCGCCCAGGGTATGCATGGGAAAGAGTAAAAATAACATCTATCAAAACTGAACGTGTTATGGTATAGGATAACAATGTAAATGACACCAACTAAACAATGATTCCTCGTGACTGAAGGTAACAAGATACCCTGATGAAAAGTAATGGTTGTGTCCGTATGGATATATTATGCCGCACTGGTGTTAGAATACCGACTATCATGTTATGTATCATTCAAGCACAGGTTTTTAAGTAACACTTTGCCATACCCCCGAACTGTGTTACCTATGTTACTTATAGCTATAGGTGAATAGCTATAAATGCTTGCTATAACGGCAGATAGAGTGATGTTTAAAACTCCGCGATATTTCCGGTTTTGTCGTTATAATGTACTAATCCGATTGTTTCATACACCAAAGCGCCCAATATTGCTCTCAACGTAGTAAAAATGGCACTCATTATCTATCGGTAATGCATACCGTGTACAGTTGGGCAGTTTATCGGTATGCTGAATACTCGCTCATTCCCAATTGCCATAATTGCACTATGCGGTCAACAATTTTTTATGTTCAGATTGTTCTTTAATACGAGTTTATATATCACAATTTAGCATTAAGATGAAGCAGCCTGAGGTTTGCTAACCTGTATGTAAGTTCAAAAGCAGCATCGCGGCATTATGCGGTCTTGAGGCGTATGCTTTCTTTGACAATCAGAAAGGTTTTCTTATTGGCAAGCGCGTGTTTGACCTTGAGGCACATTTGTACAAAGGGACTGTTCCATTGCCGATGGGTTTCTTGCATAGCAAGAATCAGAATTGAGTATTCTATCTATTTGCTTAAGCCCAAACACGAGTAAAAACAGCCTAGGATGAACAGGGGAAATAACCTCAGGGCTTAGAATTTAAGTTCTTTACAATCTCTATGATTTGCGAAGGGTTTTGTGCTTCGTTTTCTGCACCAATAAACCCGGTCGGCTGCTGAGAGAAAATGCTTTCTGTGGTCTTGAGGAGAATTGCATTTTGTGTTTGTTCATCGTTGTTTGCAGCGTTTACGAAGGTTTCAAATGTACTCAGTGCATTGACTCTATGTCTGTTTACAACGTAGTTGTGGTAATGAGTTTTATACTGCCTCCCCGCCCAAATAATGCTGTAATATAAAATTGAGAAGAAAATGAGCTTCGGTAAAACTTTGGGTACGACCTGTAAAATTGTTTCTTCTTTTGCGATAGCCATAGGATTTTGTACGAAGTGCCAACAGGTAGCAAGTAAACCAACGGCAAGAAGACCTGTAACGGCGAGCCAGATATTTTTTCCGATTTTATGACTCTTTGCTTCGGCAACAAAATGCCCTGCATGATTCGCAACTCCTGATACCCCGGCTGCTTTCTTTATGCCCTCAAGTATCCGGTCAGCCTCAATTTTCATTGTTTCTATTGCCGAAATCTGACTATTGGCTGATTCTTTCACTTCCCGAAATAGGCTACTGAAAATGTCCGAAAGAGTATCTAAATTATTAAGCCTGGTATAAGAAACTATTGGTGCTATGATACTAAAAAGTGCGTCATATTGAGTGCCTGTAGTGTAGATATAACTTTGGAAATTTTGTTGAGCATTCTGAACAGCCGGATTAAAGGTGGTAATGGCTTTTAGCTGGTTTTCAATTAGCTGAATTGTTGATTTTAGCTCTGCTATTCGACGCTCCCCGATTGTTAATGTATTCAGTTCATTGAGTTCATGCAATAAAGTAAAAACCTCTTCATAACCATCTAAATTCAATCTGAACCCATCTTTGAAAGTTGAGATAGTTTTATCGGCAGTATCTCGCAACTCAAAAATTTTGGCAAGTAATGCTTTCAGTTCTGTTTCGGCGGTTTGTTTTGACATAGGAGGTTCTCGTAATAAATAGATTAAACGGATAATTGACTTTTCGGGAAAGGAGTGAACACCCCATACCGCTCCAAGTACCCTGCAATAATCGAGACCGATTGCGGGATAGGATGCCGGGCATTTTCCAGTTCAGAGATACGTTGTTTTGCTCCATTGGCTGCGTAGCCTACGGCAATACCAAACTCCTGCGCGTTCATGCCAAGTCTCTTCCGCAGCGCCTTCAAACGCTCCGGTGTGTAGGTAGGAATGGTAAGCGTAAAGGTATCGGCAGTGATAACCGTATCAAAGCCTTCGTGCGCAGCATTGGGTGCGGGATGTGACGACGGAGCAGTCCAGTCAAAATCATCGACATTGATTTCGTCATCATCGGGCAATGGCGCTTTGCCGTTACCGTTTGGGAAAGTTTTGTTTAAGGTTTTCATAGCGTTCTAGCTCCTTGTCGTGTGCGGCTCTCGCACTGATAATACGAATGTTTAGTGTTCGATGCGTGTACACAACAAGTATGACACGCCCTAATGAGCTGGCAGTACCAATACCCAAATAACGGTCTTCACCACTGGTATTATTCTGCGAAGGCAGCGTGTAGAAATCATCGCTGAGAAAGGTTTCTTGTGCTTCGCTGAAGGAAATACCATGCTTTTCGATGTTGCTGGCTTCTTTATTGAGGTCAAACTCGAATGTAGTCATTGGTGCAAAGATGTTGGGTCAAATATCTTGCACAAAGTTACTGAAACAGTAACAAGTTTCAAACAAAATTTGTATATTGTGTTGGGTCGCTGTATCAAAATAAACCCCCAGCACTTTAACCACCCAAACACCGCAATTCATCGCAGCAAATACACAAAATTACTGTATCACATAAACCACTGGAATATTTATTAACCCTTAATAAGGGTGCTACATTTATTATCTCGCTTCCGAATACTGTTCTTCCAACTACATCTACCCTTATTGAGGAGCACCATTATGATCGCGGTTGATATTTTACTTGTCGAGGATAACCTTGATGATGCGGAGGATGAACCGCAGTAGCAACACCGCCGCTTTTAAGCGAAAACATCTTTCCCGCATACGCGGGGATGAATCGTGTGTGGCTGCGGAGTAAGCAATACCTGCCGATTGTAACCCCTCATCCAGATGTCTGGCATCTCACGTAATTGCTGATCGGTATGTTTGGCATCTTCTGTCGTCAGAGATACTATCAGGTCTTGAAATGCCATAATTCCCGAATACGTTACAGAGCGGGGGACCTTGGTGGAGCGTATCAATAGTGGCTTAGACCAAGCCAGACGGCGTGGAAAGACGCTTGGTCGTCCCACAGGCACAACAAAAGGCAGCGCAGCACTGTTGCAGGAGTACGCTCCCGTGGTACGCTACATCAAGCAAGGGTTCTCACTCCGGCAAACGGCAAAACTGGCGGAGGTGAGTGTTAATACGGTGCGAAAGGTAAAGAACCTGCTCACGCAATAAAAAAAAGAAGCGGCACATAGAAGAGTACAATTACATCCTCTTCTTCTCCCGTTCAAGGATAAATTTTGCCCCACTTTTGCCCCACTTTTGCCCCACTTTTGCTCCAGTTTTTTTGGTCTCAACACCGCTTACCGACGTGATGCGCATCTTTTTCGGCTTGCTTCCTGTTTTGCTCCTGCTTTATGCTATGGAGAACACGTATTTGCAGTACCATCGGATAGCAATATCGGTTCTCGCTCAGGCAAGCAGCAAAAACGGCGGCGGTGGGTTTTACTACCCGTGCGTAAGGTGAAAAACGTGCGCAAGCAATAAAAAAAAGAGGAGGCACAGTGCAAGGTAACCTCCTCTTCTTCTCCCCTGTTACGATGCGATTTTCGTTAAGCCACAACCATACCATTTTCCCAATGAAGTATCAAATCTAATACTTCTCTATAATGCAATAATAGCTGTTATTTTGTAGAGTTTGGGTGCCCTCGTACCGCTTGCTTCCGCTTCTCGTGATTTCGCTGTTTCTTCACGAGCCGACGATAGGTCTTTCCTTGTACCTCACCGCCCGGTGACAATGCTCCCGACAGTGTTTCCATCAATAATGCAGTGGCTGTGTACGGTGTAATCTTTATCCCGCCAAACAGATGTGAAAAACTCTCTACAATACCTTCGCTCACTAATAACCGCCGGAACATACTCCCACTCTCTTGGCAACTTTGATAGGTAAGGTTCTGACAAGTCCGGCACAGAAATCGTCGTAGTCCATAGAGCTTCAAGGCACGACGACCACAAGCGGGGCAGCAAAAGAAATACCGCACACCGCCAACCTTCTGCGGGCGCTTCTCCAACGGGATGACCTCATGAATGGTATCACTCCCCGATGTGTAGTCCAGAATGATTTCTTCAGTATCCTCCCCAATACGCCACGTGACAGAGTTTTTTTCTCCTCCCGTTGAAACCCATGTGATTGTACCGCCTCCGCACTGCCAATCGTCACTCCCGCGAAGGGTATCCATACTCAAAATAAGCGCCGCGTCAACGGTTCGCCTTTTCGGGGCACGATGCCGATGATGGTGATTACCGCTTCCAAAGCCGCCCATGGTGGTTTCCTTCTCAATAATTATAGTGTGGAGTGTTTCGTTCGTGTATGACAAGAGATACTGTATTACAATAGTTCGTGTATTGCAACAGCGTCCGTAGTAGGAACGAGTATAAAAAATTAGGGACTTTTTGCGGCTTTTCGAGGCTTTTTACCGGGCATCCTGCTGAAGGCAACCTTCAGTCCTCTGTTCAGACAGAAGAGCACCGCAAACAACAGAGTACAGCCATATTCATTCTCTCTCTGTCACAAACCATATCATTCACTCAACGACCCTTATAGAAAATGACATGAATGATACATTCGTGAATGTGTTCTCCTGCATCCTTGTGATGCTGTGCAATCAAACAACCAATTCCTTAGTTCTCAATCATATCATTCATGTCATTTTCTATAAGGGTCGTGCGATGAATGATATGTTTCCGGCTGCTCTATTCCGGCTCCCCAAGTCTCCCGATTTGTACCGCCCGAAGGATTGATTCGATAGGGAGCGCGTTTGCTGCCTGAAGTCTTTATCAGCTCCCCTTGCCGCACCGCAGTACCGATATACCGTACTGCCGTGCTTTGAGACACCGTACAGAATGCTGCCAATCGCTGTTTCAGCTTTTCACTCGGTACTTCGGTATCGCTGCCAAAAACGGCAGCCCAATCAATAACTCTGGCTGTCGTACCTACCGATGCTGCCACATCCGCTTGACTTGCCAAGACCAATCCGTGTTCTGCCTCAGAGTATCTTGCATAGAAACTCTCGAACGGTTTTGCCGTCCGCTGCTTCCTGCATCCAATCTTGATAAGGTCTGATGCGCTTTCCATACCCAGCGTGATAATCGTGCTCGCCTTGTTTTCCAGTTCCGTTCCCAAATGCCCTCGTGATTTGGCATCATGGGGGCTTGGGTTTTGATGGATAACACACACGAACGTTACATCGAATCGGTTGATGGTCACATTCAGCATATCCACAAGAGGCATCGACTCCAGTGGGTCATTGAAATTACCGCAACAATCCGATACCACATCCAATACCACAAACAGATGTTTACCCAAAGATTTCTTCCGTACAAAGTTCAAATACTCCTCCAACGCCGCAAAACGATTCCGGCGCTCTATTTCCACCAGAGAAATATAATCGAAACCGGGGAGGTCGGCAAAACGGTCGTATCCCGCTTTTGCCTTGATATTCTGGATGCTGTACGGCACCTGCTCCTTCAAATTGCGTTCCGTATCGACATAGACGACGGCATACTCACGGCTTGTCCGGGCAACAATATTAAGCAGCCCATGATTGCCGTGTTGATTCTCCGGGTGCTTCAAGACAACGCTGCACAACAACTCCGCAAGCCGCGTTTTGTGCTTCCCCGTTTTGGCTGAGATGACCGTCACCGTATTCGGGTAGAGAAACGGAATCTCACCGCTGTCGGAGACCATTGACAACATCGGACTGCTGAAGGTAATATGATGTTTGGCGCGTTCATAGATACTCCGCTGTGCTTCCTGTAAGAGCGGCAGATAGCATGATACTTCTTCCTGCACCGCTCCATCAGTCCGAAGTTCCGCTTGCGGTACCTGTTGCGGCACCGCGTTATGTATCAAGTCTTGCCAATCGTGTTTAAGCGTTTCCATAGCCACCCGCCTTTCGTTCACCGTTTGCCATAGAGGGCTGCCATAGCCACGCACGAGAATTGCCGTAGTAAAATTTGGACGGGTCGGAACATGATGCGTCTGCCCGGTATGCGGCAATCAACCGTTCCAATATCCCGCGATATACCTCCATCTGTCGTTCCAGATGCGGCAGGGCAAAGACAAGACGGAATCGGTGTTCTGCCTCGCTGTGCGAAGGACTGGTGTAGAGAAACAAACAATGCTGTGTCAACTCCATTTCCAGTGCCTCCTGAAGCGTCATCGTACCATCCACATCCACGCAACACAATTCTGCACCCAGCCAATGTGCTTGCGATTTGCATCCCTTCATCAGAAACGGTGCAATGGCATAACCGCTCCATATCACTGTTTGAAGTTCTTCCAATGAGAGAGCGGTAGTATCAAAGCTGCCCATAAATTGCTTCCATGAACACGTGATGTTCTTATTCATTGCCGCTGTACTCACCGAGCATCGATATAAGCGTTCTTGACCGAGGTGCGGGAATTCCTGCCGCACACGGTGTTCTGCTTCATACCGGGAACACCCGGCATCAAATTGATAGATTCCGGCACGCTCTTCGGCACTATCACCGAACTCGCCCGTGAAGCGATAGATGCACGGCTCCGGCAGCGTGTGTGGCGCGGAAGGGCGGGGAGGAACAATCGGACGCTGTGCTTGAATTTGCCTGCTTCCGGCTCCGGTGAGTGCCGAGGTATCAATACCATAGCGGCGCAACACGAAGATGACCGACCCAAATGAGACATTCCGCAGCCGTTGGCGGATTTTGACGGCTGTTTCATTGCGGCGCTCATCCTTGAATCCGGCTTCTCCGGCTATACGGAGCGCTTGCTCTTCACCAAATTCATTTGCCAAGCCACTGAGAACCGTTATCCATTCGGTATAGGGTAAACGAGGAAGGTGCGACAGCGCTTGAGCACACGCCGACATAACGGTATGCGGCGCACGAGGGCGGGAAGGGTACCCTTTCATCACTGCCCCCTTTCTTGAGACTGTGCCCGCAGACTGCGTTGTTCCAGGGCTGTAAAAAAGGCTTCCGGTATCAGTACCCGTCGTCCGATGCGTTCACAAGGAATTGTACCGTCATGTAATCGGGTATTCATCGTTCCGAGCGATATTCCGAGTGTGAGGGCGGCTTCTTTGCGGGTACGAAAGGAGGCTTTAGGTGTATCGGCAGGGTGCGTCACGTGCCGAAGTTCGAGGACGCTGCTGAAGTATTTGCTCAAGAGTCGCTCAAGAAGCGCCTCTACCTCATGCAGAGGTACAACAGCAAGGGCGGGAGGTTGTATGGATGGTGGCATAGACCAAAAAAGACATGGGTGTAACATTCCCGTCTTGTGGGCACTCGTGCATGGTGTGTTTGGCGGTAAAGGTGCCAGCAGGTAATGGAGAAGTCTCACGTTCACAATAGTCCTGCCGTGTTCCTCCAACACTCATTTGCGGGTGCTTGGGACGAGGCTTTTTTATGGGTACTCCGGTGTTCGGGTGTTGCATTGGTTCATACCCCGTTATGCTTTACCGTGCGCTGTTGTACTCTGCCAAAATACCATACAAAGCAGGGGGGAAGTCTCCCCCGAAATTGCCCCCAAGCCCTTCAGAGATACCGTGCCACTGCTTCTGAAGCTGATTCGATGTCTATTGCCGTTGCCGTTCTTTCCGGTTTTTTCGCGTCCTTTATTGCACTTTTGATGGCTTCCGCATTATTCCGGCTGCGAGCAATATCGGGTAAAAGACGGACTGCCCGCGCTACGATATCCGCCATCGTATGCTCCCGCAGATGATTCGTTTGGAGATATGCCAGTATTTTCCCTACATCCGCCTTACTGCATAACCACCGAAAGTGACCATGGATGACGATACCGATAATACTACCGGACTTATCGGTGATGGTGATACTATCGCTTTCAGGATTGCTTCTGCCTCGACCGGTGAGAAACTGTTCCGTGCTCGTAAAGAATGGGCGATTCCTTGATTGGCGGTGCGTTTCTTCTCTCGTTTTAAGAGATTCCCGTTTTTTCTCATGTTCCGTCTTAATACGTTCCAAAAGCATGATGCGCTGAGGCTCATATCCTTGAGGCATCTGTTCCAGAAAATACTCCAGCATCTTCAAAGAACTATTCTTCAACAAAAACAGTCGTACCTGGGGCGACAATGACCAAGAAAGTTGAAAAACATGCTCACGCATCTTCCCGGTTAATGAAGAGAGGCAGGTCATGGAAAAACCGTTTTGGGCAAACTCATCATAAAGCTCTTTCAAAATCTGCATACTGGTATCGTCCGGTGTGTGCCCGGTTGGGGGAAGTTCCATAGCATTGGAAAAGGTAGTAGTAATGATAAACAGAAATCATGTCTTTACTCGGTGTTCCGTTGCTACACCAAAGACAGAGGCTTGTCTCACAGAGTAATTCTGCTTGGTTATTGTTTCAGGAGGTTTCGCTCCAAGCATTGTGGTCTATGGCGAAAGTGATTGGTACCCTGCTTCCCAATACTCTCATTCAATCTCTATACAACCATAGACAATATTACTACTTTTCTTCCGATTATTCCTAAATAGTGTGCAAAAAAGGGCTTTTTTGCGCCTTTTTCCGCTTTTTCTCTTACGAAACCGTTGATTATCAAGGAGATACAAAAAGCCCAAAAAAGCCCTTTTTTTTAATATGCCCGCTATCAAGACCATAGGAACTACCACAACACTGCTTCTTAACAAAGGCACACAATAATACCACTTACTCCCATCACCGACACGAATTAGAAGAGGAACGGTCAGAAAACAGTAGTTGTAGTGAATAAACAGTAGCCTTCGTACGTAAACAGTAGTCCGGCGAACTCCCAACGATGCAGAACGATACCAATAGATACCAAACGATATGGAGAGAAGTTCACCGATACCAAACGATAGTTATCGATAGTTACCTATACTTGCAAATACCATATACCAGACAACTACCCGATGTACTCATGAAATATTTACTCATGTTCCGCATTCCATTCATCGACATTGAATGCTTTCTTCCATTCTTCATATTCATGTGCCAACGTATCAGCAAACGCTTCTAATGATGTACGCTCCGGCAACCATTTGTAACGAAACACCTTCACCGTGATATTCTCCTACCCCCTTGAAATTGTACACATCAACAAAAATAATAACCGTGTACGAATCATCGGGTAGTTTCCCAAGCTCTTTTTTACGTTGTAAGCGTTCCTCTCGCTCTTGTTGCCGGGCTTCGCTCTCATCTATGCGAACCCAATGGGATTTCACAAATGGAAAGTATGCTTCCGGGTAGATTGTCACGGTGACCCCCGGGTCAAGGAATTGCCAATAAATCGAATCGTAGATTTCCTGATTGGAGTACACCCATGATATTTTTCCTGCGTTCAAAAGAGGTGAATACAAATAGTGAACCTACCTGATGACAGGTACACTTTCAATGGTCTTCTTTGGACGCAACAATATTCCTGAAGTTTAACAATCGGGTGCTGTGAAGATATGTGCAGAATAGAGTCTCACAAGAATTGCGAAACGACGATGACGTTTCCAATTACCCACAAAAAAAGTGTTGAGAATGAGGAAAAAATACGACAAGAGTGAAAAAATAGGAGTCGGAGTGAGAAAATAGTAGCCTGTCGAACTCCCATCGACGCAGAACGACGGCAATAGACGCTCATCGACGTTGATAGACGTTATACGAAGTCTAGCGAAGTTTATCGAAGTCTATCGATGTCGGGATATACTCTATCGACGTAGTATTCTTAAAACATCCGTATAAATGCTGATAGTTCACTCAAAATAGAGATAAAAAAGGCGAGGCTCGACAGCGTGGGTAGCATGAAAAAAAATACCATGCTATTGACGGAGCAGTTGCAAAGAGACTCAGGCACAATACTTCTGTTTGCATTCGGAGAAAATGGTGCGGGGAAAATTCCGTGTTTGTTTGCCGCAAAAAAAATGCTATCTTGCCAGTCGAAACTATCGACAATAGAGAAATGAAAAAGCCACGCGGGAAAACGTGGCTTTTTCAAAAAATTCTAAGTCAGCTTTCTGCCATGTTCTTTGCCGGATGTAAGCAGAAAGAAATTTTTCATGTGCGTTGTGGAACGACAGATGACACAAATATAACAGATTGAAAATTGATAGCAAACTCCTATCCTATTTTTGTGATAGAACGCTGTGTAAAATGTTCATAAACCACACACTTATTTCTTTACATTTCATGTAAAAAATGCACGGTGCTTGAACAAAAAATCAATCTGTTTATTTTCCCGCTTTGTCTGTCCCCTTACGCGCCCCTTATTTTTCTCCATGACAGGCGCACTTTCTCTCCACGCTGCCTACCAGCGTATCCTTCACACTGACGGCGGCAGCCGTGTATTCCAAGACTTTGGCTTAGAAGTCGGACACCGATACATCTCACCATTCCGCCCCGATGCGCGGCATAAAAATTTTGCTGTCTTTTGCTCACCCAAAGGCGCAATCTGCTTCAAGGATTTTGCGGGAAATGGTGGTGGCACATTCACTGCCCTGCTCCACGGGTTCGGCTATACCACCTTTGAAGCGCAAATCCGCTTTGCCGCTTCACTCTATGGCATCGAACTCAAGGAGCCATCGGTTTTTGGTCGCTCGCCATTGGTCAGAAATCATGCGATACGCAACGCTACAAAAAAAATAACCAATGACCACAAAACGAATCACCAAGTAACCAAACGTTATCGCGTTACCGCCCTTGAACTCGCCGACTTTACACCTGTTGAACTGGAAACACTGGCACGGATTTCTGGCGGAACAATCACACGCGAACTTTTGGAGTGCTTCGGTATTCGCGCCTTGCGCTCCTACACCGATGAAGGCATATCGGAAAAAGGGTTTGCTTACGGAAGCAGCCACGAAGCCTGCTTTACGCTTGTTGTGCCCAGCGCTGACGGTAATTATTACGGCTACTGTTATTTTGGTAGTGACAAACATTCTCCCTTTCCCCATCGTGCTAAAAACTTCCATCTGAAACTGAATGACTACACTTCAGAAGTCAAGTTTGCATTGGGATTGAATGAATTGCGCCCGAATGAGCCTGCCTATCTCGTCGAGGGGATAAAGGATTGCTTGATACTCTTGGCAAAGGGCTACAATGCCTTTACATTGGGCGGTGTACAACATCGTTTATTGCCAAGTGTGGTAGAGCGTTTGCACACAAACAGCAATGCACTCACCATCCTCTTCGATACCGACTTCGCGGGCATTGATGCTGCAAAACGGCTCGTCGCTTCCCTTGCCATACCAAATCGGTCTCGTGACACTCGAACCTTGCTTCCAACTCAACACTCAACACTCAACACTCAACATTTATTACTTCCCCGCTTAGAGCGCCAAGAAACAAAAGACGCACCGAAACCCACACACAATGACCTTGCCGATTATGTCTGTCTGTATGGCTTTGATGCCGAACTGAAAAACGCTCTTCTCGCCCCTGCTCCGCTCCGCAGCATCACCCTTACCAAATCCAGTGTCCACATCCCTGCGTGGCAGCTTGCTATCAAAAGCAAACTCTCTGATGAGAAACCAGCGCTCAAAGCACTCACGAACTTGCTTGATACAAGCTCCCGCCTCGTTCTCCGCGCTCCGACAGGGTGCGGAAAAACCTATACCGTCCTCCGCCACATTGCACCCGACCATCACCGAAAAACGGGTG